>CACVAX010000051.1 GCA_902727935.1 uncultured Sulfurovum sp.
AATATCTTTAATGATGGCGATAACGATGGCACAATTAATGGAACAGGTATTCCTGCTCCAAGTGGGGTACAACTCTATGTAACCTTGATTGATAATAACAATACCATTGTTGCTTCTAAAGAGGTAAGGGCTGATGGTAGTTATGCGTTTGGAGATACTGATGGTCTTAAAGCCAATAGTGACTATAAAGTTATTCTAAGTACGACTGAAAATAACACAACAGCTTCACTTCCTAGCAATTGGTCAAACCAAGATGGTGAACATATTGGAACGGATGCTGGAACCGATGGGTCTAATGATGGAATGATTGTTGTTCCTCTTTTAAGCTCTGATGTGGTTGAAGTTAACTTTGGGATTAATAAGAAGCCTGTGGCTGGGGATTATAATGAACCTTTACAAGTTAACCCTGGTAATAATGTTAACGTGAATGTACCTGATTTAAACATCAGTGACAATGAAGACAACACCCCTAAAACAGTAACGATTGTCAACCTACCACTCAATGGAACACTCTATTACAATGGCACACCTGTAACAGCAGGAGAAATATTTACCGACTTTAATAACAGCCTATTAACCATTGACCCCAATAATGGAGATGTAACATTATCGTTTACCTACACCACCACCGATGCTGTAGGCGATGAATCAGAACCTGCTACCGTGAGTATGCAGTTTGATGGCTTAGAGATTCGAGGAAATATCTTTAACGATGGAAACAATGATAATACCGTTAATGGAACAAAGATTGCACAAATAGACTCAACAGCACTTTATGCCACTTTATTAGAGTTAAATAATAGTGTTCTAGCAACCACCGTGATACAAGTTGATGGAAGTTATAAGTTTACAGGCTTAGATGGCATTGTTCCTAACCATGACTATAGTGTGGTATTAAGTACCCAACCTAATGCCACCACCTCAACACTCGTACCAAACTGGAATTGGGCTGATGGGGAACATGTAGGTACAGATGAAGGACTTGATGATAAGGCTGATGGAAAAATTTTAGTAAATGTATTGGAAGTCGATGTACCAGAGGTCAACTTTGGAATCAATGAACAACCAATAGCTAACAATAAAACCAAAGAGCTTCAGTTTAACCCAGGAGGAACAACACAAGTAAGCGTACCTCCTTTAGAGATTAGCGACAAAGAAGATGGCGAACCAACTACCGTAACCATTACAGAACTACCAACGAATGGAACGCTCTATTATAATGGTGTGCCTGTGGTACTTGATGCCAATATTAGCGATGTGAATGTAAGTAAGTTTACTCTTGACCCTAATGATGGAGACATTAGCACCACCTTTAAATACACCACAACCGATAGAGTGAGTGTAATTTCAGAACCTGCAACGGTAACAATGCCATTTGTAGGACTTAAAATTTCAGGTAATATCTTTAATGATGGCGATAACGATGGCACAATTAATGGAACAGGTATTCCTGCTCCAAGTGGGGTACAACTCTATGTAACCTTGATTGATAATAACAATACCATTGTTGCTTCTAAAGAGGTAAGGGCTGATGGTAGTTATGCGTTTGGAGATACTGATGGTCTTAAAGCCAATAGTGACTATAAAGTTATTCTAAGTACGACTGAAAATAACACAACAGCTTCACTTCCTAGCAATTGGTCAAACCAAGATGGTGAACATATTGGAACGGATATTGGAACGGATGGAACAAATGATGGAATGATTGTTGTTCCTCTTTTAACCTCTGACATAATAGAGGTGAACTTTGGAATTAATAAAAAGCCTGTGGCTGGGGATGTGAGCGAAGTTGCACAACCTAACTTAGGGGGAGAGAATCAAATAACTGTACCAAACTTGCTACTATCTGATAATGAAGATAGTACTCCTAGTACGGTAACCATTAGCATTTTACCAAGCAATGGAACACTCTATTATGATGGTGTGGAAGTTGTTGTAGGTGAGCCTATTAATGACTTTAATAATAGTCTATTGACGGTTGACCCAAACAATGGAGATGTAACTTTAGCCTTTACGTATACCACAACCGATGCTGTAGGTGATGAATCAGAAACTGCAACGGTGAGCATGTCGTTTATAGGACTAAAAATTTCAGGAAATATTTTTAATGATGGAAACAATGATGGCAGCATCAATGGAACGCCTATTTTTTCACCAAATGATACCCCACTCTATGTTACTTTAGTAGATATTAACCAAACCCTTGTGGCTTCACATCCAGTTAATAGAGATGGGAGCTACTTGTTCTCAGGTACAGATGGGATTATTGCAAATAGTACCTATACTGTAATACTCAGCACATCAGAAAATAGTCTAAGTGCTTCGTTACCTAAGGATTGGTCAAATGAAGAGGGTGAGCATATTGGAAGAATGATGGGAACAGATGATTCTAATGATGGGTCAATAGAAGTTCCTGTTTTAACTAATGATGTACCAGAGGTCAACTTTGGAATTAATGAACAACCAGTAGCTAACAATAAAACCGAAGAAGTTCAGTTTAACCCAGGGGGAACAACACAAGTCACCGTACCTCCTTTAGAGATTAGTGACAAAGAAGATGGTGAACCAAGCACGGTAACCATTACAGAACTACCAAGTAATGGAACACTTTACTACAATGGTGTGCCTGTGGTACTTGATGTAAATATTAGCGATGTGAATGTCAGTAAGTTTAGCCTTGACCCTCATGATGGAGACATTAGCAGCATCTTTAAATACACCACAACCGATAGAGTGGGTGTAATTTCAGAACCTGCAATGGTAACAATGCCATTTATAGGACTTAAGATTTCAGGAAATATCTTTAATGATGGTGATAACGATGGCACAATCAATGGAACAGGTATTCCTGCTCCAAGTGGGGTACAACTCTATGTAACCTTGATTGATGATAACAATACCGTTGTTGCTTCTAAAGAGGTAACGGCTGATGGTAGTTATGCGTTTGGAGATACTGATGGGCTTAAAGCCAATAGTGACTATAAAGTTATTCTAAGTACAACTGAAAATAACACAACAGCTTCACTTCCTACCAATTGGTCAAACCAAGATGGTGAACATATTGGAACGGATGCTGGAACCGATGGGTCTAATGATGGAATGATTGTTGTTCCTCTTTTAACCTCTGATGTGGTTGAAGTTAACTTTGGGATTAATAAAAAGCCTGTGGCGAATGATGCAACAGAAGCACTACAGTTAAACTTAGGAGGCAATATACAAGTTACTGTTCCCAATTTGCTTGTATCTGATAATGAAGATACCACGCCTAGTACAGTAACCATTACCATTTTACCAAGTAATGGTACACTTTACTATGATGGTGTAGAGGTTGTTGTAGGTGAGCCTATTAATAACTTTAACAATACTTTGTTAACCGTTGACCCAAACAATGGAGATTTAACCTTAGCCTTTACCTACACCACCACCGATGCTGTAGGCGATGAGTCAGAACCTGCTACCGTGAGTATGCAGTTTGATGGCTTAGAGATTCGAGGAAATATCTTTAACGATGGAAACAATGATAACACCGTTAATGGAACAAAGATTGCACAAATAGCATCAACTACTCTTTATGCTACCTTGTTAGATGATAATAATACCGTTATGGCAACGACAGCGATTGAAATGGATGGTTCTTATAAATTCACTGGATTAGATGGGATTATTCCTAATACAAATTATCTAGTAGTTCTGAGTATTGAAGCCAATGCCACCAGCTCAACACTTGTACCAAATTGGAACTGGGCTGATGGGGAACATGTAGGAACAGATGAAGGACTTGATGATAAGGCTGATGGAAAAATTTTAGTAAATGTATTGGAAGTCGATGTACCAGAGGTTAACTTTGGAGTCAATGAACAACCAGTAGCCAACAATAAAACCAAAGAGCTTCAATTTAACCCAGGAGGAACAACGCAAGTAAGCGTACCTCCTTTAGAGATTAGCGACAAAGAAGATGGCGAACCAACTACCGTAACCATTACAGAACTACCAAGTAATGGAACACTTTATTATGATGGTAAATTGGTAGAACTCAATAAACCTATTAAAGACATCAATGTAAGTGCCTTTACCCTTGACCCAAATAATGGAGATATTAATGTTACTTTTGTTTATACGACTACAGATATTACAGGTTTTGAATCTCAACTGGCTACGGTAATCATGCCGTTTGGTGGATTGACCATTTCAGGTCAAGTATTTATGGATGGAAATGGTGACAGAGATGTGGATGGAGAAGCATTAACTTCGGTAGAGAATTTACCACTTTATGCAAACTTAGTAGATAGTAATGGAACTGTTATCGCCTCTGTGCCGTTAGATACTAATGGTAGTTACCTCTTTAATGAAGCAACAGGTATTGCACCTGATACAAGTTACGCCATTGTATTGAGTACCGAAGCGAATTCAAGCAGAGCTACTTTACCAAATGAATGGAGGCATTCCAATACTGATACCAATGGTACACTTTTGGTTTCCGTAGGTTCTAAAAATGTTACCGAAGTCAATTTTGGTCTAAACCAGCAACCCATTGTAAAAAATGTAACAGCCGTAACCACGGTTAACCCTGATAGCAACATAAAGGTTAATGTTCCTGATTTAAACATCAGCGACAATGAAGATGGTACAACGCCTACAACCATTACAATAAGTACTTTACCTGATAAGGGAATACTCTATTATGATGGCATAAAAGTCGTTGAGGGACAAGTGATTAAAGATTTTAATAACACCTTGTTAGAAGTAGACCCTAATGATGCCAATGTCACCATCTCGTTTAACTATACCTCAACCGATGAAGCTGGTTTTGAGTCAGAAGAAGCAACAGTTACCATGCCGTTTAGTGACCCTGATAGCGATGGTGATGGTATTGCCAATAATGAAGACTTGGATGATGACAATGATGGTATTTTAGATACACTTGAAAACAACACTTCGCTTAATGGTGGAGACAGTGATGCTGATGGGCTTCCTGATAGATTGGACTTAGATGCTGATGGTGATGGTATTTTAGATATTGAAGAGAGTCACCCTAACCCTAAAGTGGTGGATGCAAATGGTGATGGTAGAGTTGACAGTACCACCGATGTTGATAAAGATGGTCTTATGGATGTCGTAGATGCAGATGATAATAATCCAACCTCGGGGGCTAAGATAACGCTTATAGATACCGATAAGGATGGGCAAGCAGATTTTCAAGATGTGGATGCTGATAATGATGGACTTTCAGACCTTGTAGAAGGTGGGACAGATACCTATTTGGATGCCAATACAGATGGAATCATAGACAACCAAACCGATACAGACAGAGATGGTATTGCTGATGTTGTTGATGCTGACAATGGTGGAACAGTAGCCTTAACACCCGATACCGATACCGATACTGTAGATAACTACAGAGATGTAGACAGTGATAATGATACTCTTTTAGATGTGATTGAGATTGGAGGAACAGACAACAATAATGATGGTCAGATTGACCCTATTGGAACATTGATTAGTGGTGATAATTTACCTGATGAAAACAATAACGGTATTCCAGATATTTTAGAAATCAAACTCCAAGATGACAATAGAACAGCACGAGTGGGTGAAACTGTTACCATGGACTTACTTGCAAATGATTCAGGAGATATTGATGAGGGTTCAGTTCTTCTTGTTATTCCAAAAGATTTTAATGGAACAGCAAGATTAAGTCCTGATGGTAAAAGAATGATCGTCGATGGTGAGGGTGAATGGTCGGTAGATGAAAATGGTATTGTGACTTTTAAACCTGATGCTGGGTTTATAGGCAGTCCAACATCCATTCAATACAGTGTTTCAAACAGCGATGGAACAAAGAGAGCTGTCGCGAATATCTCCATTGTTATGTCCGATGTTGCTGGTGTCTCATCTGATGAGGATTGTGAAACTTATTCAGAAAATAGTATTCCTATCTTCAGCGAGTTAAGCCTATTGTTATTAATACTCTTAAGTAGTATGATTGGATGGTTTTTAATGCGTAAAGATTGAGATGTTTTAATGAGGTAAACAAGACTTATTAAAAGTCTTGTTTATTGTAGAAGGATTAGACATTAATTGAATCTATCCAGACACCATGCAGGTTACATCCTGCTGTAGATTTAAGGGTTTTTACCCCATCAAGTTTGACAGAAAAGGCTGTAGCTCCTCTTGAAACTTCGGCTTCAAGAATATTTTTACCTATTAATTTATCGTCAGCATAAAGTTCAATATAGTCTATCCAATGATCCATGGTACTTGGATGAATAATATCATTTTGTCCAACAGTAATCTCAACCATGGTATAGCCTTTAGCATCTTTCTCTTTAATGGTAATTTTTGGTAAATGTTTAAGTTCAAAATCAGTTGGTTTTTTAGGGTTTTCAACTTTCATTTCCATACGATTAACGATTTTATCAGCTTGTGTTTTAGCAATGGGTGCTTCTTTTACAGCAACTTCTTCTTTGGCTTGGAGACCGACCACAGCTGTTGCCATGGAAAGACCTGCTACTTTTAATACATTTCTTCTATTCATTTTTTATTCCTTAGGGTTATTTATGAGTAATTGTATCTAGCAAAAGTAAATGTTTATTAAACAACTTCTATTTTAAGGACAAATATTTTTTAGGGGTAAGCATTTAAAACCCACCAAAATCTCCACCAAAACTCATGGTTTGATAATTAGGGTCCATATAACCCAACTGTGCAGCTGTTCCTCTTAACATATTGATGTCCATTTTAGGGTCAATGCCTTGTGGGCAAACAGCCGTACACTCTCCACAAAGGGTACAGTCCCAAATGCCGTTTGACTGAACATTGGCAATGGTAGTAGCAATATCGGATTCTCTGGCATCAGAGGTATAACGGTAAACACGGGTTAGGGCAAAAGGCCCCATAAAGTCTGGATTAACAGCCAAAACAGGACAGGCAGAGTAACAGGCATCGCAGAGTATGCAATCGGTCTGTTTTTCAGTTGCATGGACATTTTTTTGGCTTATGGCTACTTCTTGTGAAGCTTTTAACCATGCCGTTGAGGCTTTGAGGGTTTCTCTTGCTTTCTCTTTGTTAACTTTTAAGTCGCGTTGTACTTCATGATAATTGAGAGGCTCGACAAGGTCATTTTCTTGTACTTTGTAGGCACAGGCAAGTTCTTCTCTTCCATTAACACGCACGGCACACGTTCCACAAACGCCTGAACGGCAGTTTGAAGAGAAGGTTAGCGTGTTGTCAATGTTGTTTTTAATCTCATATAAGGCATGAAGTAGGGTAGCATTTGTTTTGGTAATTTCAAAGGTTTCTAGTTCTTCACCACGTTTAATTTGTATTTGCATTAGTCTGTTACCTTTAGCAATTTATTTTGTAAAACATGCTCTTCTATCCAGTAGAGCGAATGGGCTTTGTAGAGTTTGTCGTCTTTTTGGGGAAACGCTGTTTTAAAGTGTGCACCACGGCTTTCGTCTCGAACCAGTGCTGCGTCTAAAACCACTTCCCCTATCTCTAACATATTTTGAAACTGGAGGAACTCTACTAGGTTGGTGTTGTTTTCTTTGTTTTTGTCAGCAATTCCCATGTTGTCTAGGTCGGCTTTTAAAACGCGTAACTCATTGAGCAGGTTGTTGAGTTGGGTATTGTCTCGGACAATTCCTGCTTTTTCGTAAAATGCTTTGCCTAAGTGGTCAAACTCTTGGTAAAAATTTCGCTCAAAGGGATACTCTTCAAATAGACCTTCTATATATTCTTGGTTACTTTCTAATTGGCTTCTATTTTGTGTCTTGGGGGTAGGATCCTTTGGTTTAGAGGCATTGATTCCTGCTTTTCTTCCTAAACTGACGATTTCTAACAGAGAGTTTCCTCCTAATCTATTTGCACCATGTACTTTAGCGTTTGAGCATTCACCCACGGCGTAACAGTTTTTTAGACCTGTGACCTCTAAGTTTTCATTGACATCAATTCCCCCCATACTGTAATGAGCCACAGGTTTAATGGGGACAAGCTCTTTGGCTGGGTCGACATTTTCATGCAGTTTACAGAGTTGCACCTCTTGGGGCATGAGTTTAAGCAGTTTTGCTTCGCCTAAGTGTCGAAGGTCTAAAAATACCTCTTCACCCTTGCTTATCTGTTCGGCTATGGCTCTGGCTACCACATCTCTAGGGAGTAGCTCATCTACAAAACGCTCTTCTTTGCTGTTGACCAAATAACCCCCTTCACCTCTGGCACTCTCGCTTATAAGGGTAGATGAACCTCTAAGTGCTGTGGGGTGAAACTGTACAAACTCCATGTCGCTTAGGCTTCCTCCAGCACGAAGCACCGAAGCCAGTCCATCACCTGTTGCTCCTTCGGAATTGGTGGTAAAGTTTTTGTAAAGACCTGCGTAACCACCTGTGGCAATAATGGTAGACTTAGCACGTATCTCTTTGACTTCTCCTGTAACAATGTCTAAAAATATTGCACCCAATATGGTTTTAGCTTCTACTATGAGATTAAGCAGAAAATATTCTTCTCTCATCTCAATGCCTTCTTTTAAACAGTTGTCATAAAGGGTATGGAGGATTTTTAGTCCTGTGTAGTCTTGGGCATAACAGGCACGTTTACTTGAAGCTCCTCCCATTTGTCTTTGGGCTACTTTAGACGCTTTGGTTCGGTCAAAAGGAACACCCAAAGTCTCTAACCATGCAATGCTTTCTGGGGCATCTTCACAAAGAGCTTTGACCATGTTTGGGTTACAAAGGGCGTGAGCAGACGTAAGGGTATCTTCCATGTGGGCTTTTGTGGAGTCGGGTGTTACATTGCCAAGAGCAGCGTTCATGCCTCCTTGTGCCATGCTTGTTTGTGAAGCTGTTGGGTAGCCTTTACCGACGACTAAAAGTGTTGCACCATTTTGTTTGGTCGATAGGGCAGCAGAAAGTCCTGCACCACCTGAACCGATGATTAATATATCTAGCATAAATTCTCCCAAAGAGGTTTTAGGTAAAATAGCTGATATCTGCTTTGATTTTGATTTTGGTTAAGGGAGAGATGTTCAAGCTTTTAATCAATAAAAGGGAGGGAGGGAATGAAAAAAATATTTGCTACTATGGCTTGAACACCTCAACAGAATATAAATATGAAATTATTATTTATAAGGAGTTTTCTATGTTATAGATATATCCTGTTAAGAAAAGTATATCATATAAAATTAAAATAAATACTATTTTTATATAAAAAAGTTAAGTTTATTTTAATAATTTAGCACTATCAAATAATATATAATTTTTACTGTTAAGATAAAAATTATATGTGTTTTATTACGTTTTTTATAACTGAATCTCTTCCAAATAGCTTTCGATATTTTTAATTATGCCGTCTAAGAGCCGTGTTCTTGATTCAAAACTTGCCCAAGCTAAATGGGGGGTGATAAGCAATTTTTGGGGATTATTGATATTTAATAAAGGGTTTTTTTCTTCAATAGGTTCTTTTGCCAGCACATCCAAACCAGCATAAAGAGCGCGTTTGTTGAGTTCTATTGCTAAGTCTGCTTCATTTACAATGCCCCCACGACCAAGGTTGAGTAAAATAGCATTGTCTTTTAAGTGTGATAAGTTTGATTTATTAATGAGGTTCATGGTCTGCTCATTGAGTGGGCAATGAATCGAGACGATATCACAGTTTTTTAGTAAATCATTCAGTGCATAATGCTGATATTCATTCTTAAGATTTTGTCCTGAAGTAGAGTGATAATAAACTTTAGCTCCAAAATTGTTAGCCATTTTGGCAACTTCTTTTCCAATTGTTCCTAAACCAATGATTCCCCAAGTTTTTGTGGAAAGTTCTGAAAAAGGTTGAGAAACATCGGTAAAAAGTCCCGACTTGCTCCAAGTTTTGCTTTTTACTTGTTGGTTATAGTATTCTAATTTTTCAAGTAGATAAAACATCATCGAAAAAGTATGTTGAAGCACTGAAGAGGTGGAATAGCCACTCACATTTTTAACGGTAATACCCAACTCTTTTGCAGCATTTAAATCCACATTATTCATGCCTGTAGCAGCAATGCAGATGAGTTTAAGCTTAGGACTCTGTTGCATTATTTCTTTGTTAATCACAACTTTATTGCTAATAATAATTTCACTATTTTTAACGCGTTCAAGGGTTTGTTCAGCAGAAGTTGTTTCGTAGTTTACGAGATTACCTAAAGTGGCTAATGCACTTAAGTCTAAGTCATCACCCAGTGTTTTTTTGTCGAGTAGTACAATGTTCATTTTATGGCTCTTTTATTTTTGGATGTATTGTAGCATTTTCTTTAAAAGAATTTTTGTTAATTTTTTAGGTAAATTCACCTTCTAAATGCTTTTCATTAATCTTTACATGAAAATTTTAAAAATTTACCCAATTGCTCATGGTATTTGTAATGAACGTGCTTTGTTTACTAAAACCTCTCAAACAAGCCAAAAATCCTATCTTTAACCTCTTCTACTATGGGGGCTTTTTTAGAGCTATTCTCATAGCCGTGTTTAGCAAAGAGCTTTTCAGGTTCAACGCTTGAAGAGATGCTTCTGTTTTTAAATTTATAATAAAATTGTTTCTCTTTACAATCAATGTCTATCAAGGTATCACAACCTTTTTCTAACATTAAACTTTGACCCAAAAACTGATGATATTTTGACTCTTTAACAGGCGTAATATAGAAGTTTTTCCACTTTTTACTCATCGCTAAATAGAGAGCTTCTTTTTGTTCTAAGGTGCTTCTGTTTTTGAGTTTTTCATGCCAAGAGTTGACATTGTTTTTACTGTAGCGAATGCTGTTTTTATCGCAGTATTCAAGCCAGTTTTTTAAGAGTATTGGTTCATTGTTAGGCGTTGGTGTTTTTTCTTTTTTTGCTTTTAAATTTTCTTTTTTTAATGTTTTTGGCGTTGTTAAATTGGTCACCATCTTCCCAAGAAGTTCGCCCACTCTCTTCTTGGTGTAGATAAAAGGCAATTGAATGTACGAGTAATACCCTTTTTGAACCACAACGACAAATCCCAACTCTTTTAAAAGCTTTTTGGTCTTTTTAACTCGGTCAATTGCCCAATTCATCCCTTTTCTGGTGAACTCATCGGTGGATAAAGGTTGATTGGTCTTTTGTAGTTTGGCTTGGTAAGAGTAGAAAGTATACAAGGCTAAAAGGTTCGCAAACTCTTTACCTTGACGCATAAACTTCTGCAAAGTATGAGGGTGAATCACAAGTAAATCTTCTAGGGGTTTTTCTGCTTCCATTTTTTGCCTTTGCTTGGGTTATATTTGGAAGTATAGAATATTTATACTTTATTTTTTATAAAAAGTATAATATTTACTCTTTTATTCTGATATAAATTTCATAAAAGTTCTTACTTGTTTTTTCATCTCTTCTGTTTCGTTAATTGTTTTTTCTAATTCTAAAGTTTTTAAATAGAGTTCAATTGCTTTTTTTAATTGTTCAGTTGTTCTATTATCATGTACAGCTTTTTTTAAATTGCCTTCTGTATAACCAATTTCTTCACCCAATTCTTTATAAGTTAACCCCAACTCTTTAGAAACGCGTTTGACCAAATGTATCTCTTTCTCTTCCAAAATCACCACTCCTTTTTTAAAAGATTATAGCAAAACTCCTCCTTTTCTGAATAGAGTTTTTAAGCATCTTCTTTTCACAAGGTGACATTTTAAGTATGTGGGGTGTTTTTAGGGTGGGGTGGTTTTTGGGGTTTGGGTTAAGCCTTTGATTATGGGTTCAAATAGTTTCTCAAATCATTCTCTATTTTCTCTTTTAAAGATAAAGGAGAAAGGACTTTTAGAAAAGGTATCCATTTTTTGATAAGCTCTTCAAGTTCTATCTCTTGGGTTACAGTATAGGAAATGATGAGTGTACCATCTTCTTTTTCTTCTAGTATTTGTTGAGAAGGTAGGTACTTTTTAGCTTTGAAAAATTTTGCTTTTTCAGTAGAAACTTCTAGGATTATCTCAATCAGGTGCATTCTAAAATTTGGTGTGTATTTTGAAAATGGGGTTTGTATCTGTTTGATAAACTCTAAAATGTCATAATTTAGGTGAAAAGTTTTAGAGTGGAGTTCAACTTCTTTAATATTGCTAAGTCTAAAGTTTGTAAATAAAAATGCGTCACTTGTATTTTCACAGGCTAAATAAAAATTTTCATTCATAAAGACTATTTTATAAGGCTTAACTGTAAATATTTGACAGTGCTGATTAACCTCATACACAAGGTTTAAATAGCGTTTTTGATTAATGGCTTTTTCAATATCTTTTATAAGTAGAATATCACTTTTTGTACTTTCATAGGGTTTGCTAATAAAGGAATAGCATTCTTTAGACTTTTTGATTTTAGTTTCAATGATTCTTTTGTCAACATCATTAATATTGAGACTGTCTAATACATTATTCTTTTGTGAAATATCAAAAGTTTGCACCATTAATGCAAGTGTTTCTTTGTTTAGAAAGTTATTGAAAACTTCTGTTGTAATGGCTTTATAACATCCTTTTTCACCTTTACTCGCACGAATAAGTTCAAAACTTTCTGGAAAGTATTCTTTGATTACATCTAAATCTCGTCGGATTGTTTTTTCACTTTTATTAAGCCATAGGTCATCGTTTTGTAATGTTTCTATGCAGACTTTTTGACCATTATTAAAGCGTTTTAACAGTTCTAAAACTCTACTGGTTTGATTTGTCATTTATCTATCTTTTCTAAGATGGCTTGGAGCATTTTGAACCATGTAACGATATGTTCTTTGGTTGGTGTTTCTATAAAATTATTTTTTGATGGGTGAATGGTATTATTTCTAATTTTAATAATATTTGCTTACTCCACGACAGAAAATCATTCGTTCTTAAGAAAAGCACGTTTGAGTAAGCCAATCAGAATATGAAATTCTTGTTTTTTAAGAGAAACATTGACCAAGACATTTTTTAACCATTCTAATCC
>CACVAX010000052.1 GCA_902727935.1 uncultured Sulfurovum sp.
GTTAAACGAATTATTAAAGTTACCTCTACAACACTCTCTTATGGAAAATATACCAAAGAAACACATCGCTATATTTCAAGTTTAGATGTTGATGCCAAAACTTTTTTACATATTATCAGAAGCCATTTTTAGATGTTGATGCCAAAACTTTTTTACATATTATCAGAAGCCATTGGAAAATTGAGAATTCACTTCATTATGTTAAAGATGTTAGCTTTGAAGAAGATGCTTGTCGTACTCGAACAGGTTAAATCCCATTTGTTCAAACTATGATTAGAAATTTAGCTATTAATTTTATCAATCTTAACAATTTTTCCAATATAAAACAAGCTAGAAAACTCTTTGCTTGGAGTCCTCATAGGCTTTTTAATTTACAGAGTTTTCTTCTTTAGAGTTTAAACTTGAATTACCGTGCAACATGTGCAATTATTGCACTACTTACAACCTCATCACATGCTAAACAAGGGGTTTACATCGTTGAACCTTTTTCATGTGAAGTAGCACTATTAAACTACCACCATTTGACCGAGACAGTAAAAGAAAATAATCCACCATTTGTTCAAACTCAATTAGAATTATCTTTGAGATTGACTAGAGAAGAGTTAGCAGAACATAGTGAGTGTAACAGCACTGTAAGCGAGGTGAAGTAATGGCAACTAATAACCCTTTACTTACCGACTACAACACCATGGAGCAAATTAACCAAGAGAACGATTTAACAGCCATTGAAGTACAAAGGGGCGTGGGTTCTTATTTTCCTATCTTTGTATCTTTGGGAATTACGCTTTACGGCTTCTATTTGTTTCTTCAAACCATTGTCGAGAGTAGTATAGTGATTTATGGAACATTAACTTTTTTAGGTGTGTTACTGGTGTATATTGAACATCATAGAGCAGGATTAATTTCTGATTATTTAGGGTCAAGGCTGGAAAAGCTGGTGAATAAATTAGCCACTATTCCTACTATTGGGCTGATGGTTGGTATGGCTATAACTGTTCTGTTTATTGCACTTGATACATGGGGAGCGATGCAAAGTGCTGATAGTATTGAGCGAATGCTAGTTAATGGGATTGTTAAAAATTCTGAACAATACAAACTAGAAGACGCAAAGGCAAAGAGTGGGGTTAATGAAGCAAATGTATATCAGACTCAATTAAGAGAATGGAGAACAGCTAAAAGTAGTCATGATAGCTCATGTGATAAAGCATGGAGATTACCAACATACAGAACTAAGAACGGAGAATGTAAAGATAAATTCACACAATCAGAACCCACAAAAGTTTCTAGTGCTGGTGGAACTATTCCCATAGCTACTTATAACAGTATGGAAGCACAAGCGAAAAAAGATGTGGCTGGTTATAGGAAAATGTTCTTTTGGGTATTTCTTGGATTTTCAATCTTATTAAATTATTTCGCAATGGCTTCATTTTTTAATCAGTACCGAGCAAAAAGAAAAGAGTTAACAGCCGAAGTGATAGACGAACTCACCAACCGAATGGAATTAATGAATGCTGAAAAGATTAATAAACTTTCTTTGAGTACTAAAGCCCAAAAGCAAAAGCTAGAAGAGAAGAATGTGATTGATGTGGAGATTGAGAAAGAGACTTATAATATCGTTATAGCTAAGAGAGCTAAAGCATTAACGCGTAAACGTGAGATACCTTTGAAGATAGCAAATAATGAAAGTTTGATGGAGAACACAAAGGCTGGGCATGTTGTTAATCCGTTTGCTAATGATTCAGAATTTGACCCTCATAACCAATATAAGCACAACGGAAAAATATACCACCATAACGACCCCATAACGACAGAAGAACAAGCTATGGCTAAATCTTCCATGTATTTCGGAGAGAACAGCAAACGCAACGCAGAATTTAAAGGCGATGTAGAGTGGCTAAGTGATACCGAGCTTAAAACACATTCAATTTCTAACTGGAAACAAGACATATTTTTTAACGTAGACGATTTAATAAAGCTTGTTGATAATAACATTGCTTTCTTTTGTGTATCAAGTTTTGGTTTATCTAAGAGGATAAAAAGCGAAGAAAAATATTTACAATTTGAAGCGTTTTGTTATGATAGACAAAAAGAAAGAGATAGTCTAAACAATGTTACAGTTCAACCGTTAAACGAAGAGCAAGAAAATAACCTACAAAATACCCAACCGTTAAACGAGTCCGTTATAACGAAGAAAAAAGAAACTGAACCGTTAAACGAGTCCGTTAAACGAATGGACTTAAAAAACTATTCCACTGGTGACTTAGAGCTTATAGATTTACTTTGGAAACAAAGAACCGTTAAACGGAATGACCAACTAGAAACAAGGGATAATGTTTTAAAGATTATTGGTGATAATAAAAACAATACTTTGAGGCTTAGGAACTTATATAAAAAGTTACTGGAAGATGATTATATTTATAAGCGTGTTGGTTATTTTGCTAAGGTGGAAATATAATCTTAAACCATGTGGGCTACCCAGTCCACATTTAAAATTACTTCAATAACTCCTTTTTTCAAAATATTTTTTTTAATTATTCTCTTTTCATCTATTAAGTAGGAATTGAACCGAATACGCAAAAGGTGCAATTTAATTATTATGCTATAATAGCACTCTACAAACACTTACAAGAAATCATCAATTTTTATCAAAAATCAGTTAAAAAGTAGGGTAGCATAGACCTATAGTAGTCATAATAGTAGTCATTTTTTAAAGTGTTATTTTATAAACCCCTAAAAATAGGTAACCAAGGGTAACATATTGGGCGACCTCGTCCCAAACTTTAATCTAATAGAATTCAATAACCTCTTTAAAGCCCCAAAAAACAATTATCTTATCTTCATTTATCGTTTAAGTTAGTCCAATATGTAGTAGTCACATCTAAGGTTTTGATTACTTATGGGTATAGTTTTATTGGGTACTTATTTATATAGATTTTCAGAACGTTAATAATAGAAATAGCTTATATGCTATAATCTGTAATAAAAAAATAGAACAAATTTTAGGGAAAAAGAAATGGGAAAAAATCATTTAGCTGTAGGACATAAACTTGGTGGGCATTATGAGGTAGTGCAGGTATTGGGTGAGGATGACTTTGAGATTCTTTATTGGGTTAAAGACTTACACATGGCTGGACAGAATTTTGTACTTAAAGAGCTTTTTCTTTTGGCGTATGCTTCTCGTGCAGGAGATAATAGTGTGCAAGTTATGGCAAAATCTAAACAGGTTTTTGAGCAGACAAAAGAAGATATTATTTCAGAGATAGAAGTTTTAAAAACACATCAAGCTTTTGATGCTCCTAAGGTGTATGGTTATTTTGAAGAGAACAATACGGTTTATACTATTATGGAGTTTATTAATAATCCGAATCTTTCAATCTATTTAGACCTTAGTACCCAGAGTGGAACAGTTCAGCCCCTGATCAAAGAAGAAGCTCCTCTTAAAATGGAAGAAAATAAAATAAAAATAACAAACAGGGAAACAGAAACAGGGAAAGAGGAAAAGAAGCCTAAATCCACCATATTTTTGAAGATTTTAATTGTACTGGCGTTGCTTTTAATCGGACTTTATATTTATAGTACCAATATGATTGAAGAACATAAAGAGACAGTAAATAATAAATCTGAAGAAATTGTTGTTAAGAACGTGCCTATTAATCATCCTCCTTTGGAAGATAAGGTAAAAGAAAAAAAAGATGAAAATATTTCTTCTTCAATCGAAGCCAAAGAGGAAAATGAAAACAAAAAACCAGAGGGTGCGAGTTATATTGAAGAGGGTGAAATAGCTGTATCTGAACCCATATCCATACCGACACTTGATGTTGAATCTGAATTACAGATTGAAGATGTCTCTAATCTTCCTGATGCTGAAGTTTATGTCGATGAAACGCTAGATTCAGAGGATGTTTTAGAAACTCCAGTGGAGTTTGAAGAAGCTGTTAGATATGAACCAAATATTGTTAATTCACCTACGAATCAAACTCCTTTATCCAATGAAGTTAAACCAAATATTTCGTTGGGAACACGAATTAATTAGTCAACATGTTTGAAGTTGCCGAATATATAGGGATAATTGCTTTTGCCATTAGTGGTTTTTTTGTGGGGGTACGAGCCAAACTAGATTTCTTGGGGGTACTTATTTCAGTATTCTTAACAGCTTTTGGTGGGGGTATCATTCGTGATATTATTGTTGACCGAACACCTTATACATTTACACATAGTATGCCAGGAATTATTGTTATCTCTTTGATGGTATTGCTTATCTTATTTAAGTTTCATAAACGTGAAAGCATTGAGAATAGAGCTTTTTTTATCATTAGTGATTCCATTGGCTTGGTCTCCTTTAGTGTTACAGGAGCGATTATTGCTTTAGAGTCAGGGGTGAATTTAACAGGGGTGTTAGCTTTGGCATTTATGACAGCCGTTGGTGGAGGAATTACCAGGGATATTATTATTAATGAAGTGCCTTTTGTATTTAAAACGGGGTTTTATGGAACAGTGGCACTTTTGGTAGGTATGTTGATGTATCTTTTAGATGAATTTTTTTGGGTTAATATCTACACAACCACAACTGTTTTTCTGATTGGGGTGCTTATTCGTGTCATTGCGTACTACCGAAAATGGTCGATTCCCTTAGTTTAGAGTAAATAGCCATTATTAAGTGAATACTAGCTCAATAAATAGTGTGTTAAAAGTGATTATTAGTTATAATTTTTTTACTTAATAAATTAAATTACCTTAAAGAGTATGATGACTTACCTCTATTTTATTTCTAATAAACGTCAATCTGTGGTTAAGATAGGCGTTGCTAACAAACCTCTTAGTCGACTGCGTACATTTCAAACAGCCAATCATGAAGAGCTTACTATTTTAAGAGTGATTAAAGTTGCAAATAGAGAAACAGCTTTTCAACTGGAATCAGCTTTACATGAAAAGTTTAAAAAGTATCATATTCGTGGAGAATGGTTTAAACTGACGCGTACAGTCGTTCATTTTATTCAAACCTATCAAGCAACAAAAGTTTCAGTGCTTGAAGAGTTCATTGAGTATTTAAGTACGATTGCACTGACTTTAATAATTGCTTTAGTTCTCATCCTTATTTTTAACTAATAGTTTTAGCCTCAATTGTTTTAGTCACTATTGGGTAAAATTATACAATTTAGAGAGGTGATAGCATGAGTAAAGAAATTATTAAAATATTTGATACAACACTTAGAGACGGAGAGCAAAGCCCTGGGGCTTCTATGAATACAGAAGAGAAGATTCAGATTGCGATTCAGTTGGAGAAACTAGGAGTAGACATTATAGAAGCAGGGTTTGCAGCAGCGAGTCCTGGTGATTTTGATGCCATTGAAAAGATTGCACAACGTGTGACAAAATCAACCGTCTGTTCTTTAGCAAGAGCAACAGATGCAGATGTAAAAGCAGCAGGTGAGGCGATAGCTAGAGCCAATATGAAGCGAATTCATACCTTTATTGCTACTTCAAAAATCCACATGGAACATAAACTTAAAATGACCCCTGATGAGGTGATAAAACGTGCCGTTAGAGCCGTTTCGTATGCCCGTGAATTTGTGGAGGATGTTGAGTTTTCATGTGAAGATGCAGGGCGAAGTGACATCGGTTTTATGAAAGAGATTACAGATGCTGTTATTGAGGCTGGTGCTTCCACCATTAACTTACCCGATACAGTAGGCTTTAGATTGCCTTTTGAGATAGGGGAGATGGTGAAGATAATGTCCCAATACACCAAAGATAGAGCCATTATCTCGGTACACAATCACAATGATTTAGGTTTAGGGGTTGCCAACTCCTTTGAAGCAGTGATTAATGGAGCACGACAAGTTGAATGTACCATTAACGGGCTTGGAGAACGTGCTGGAAATGCTGCATTAGAAGAGATAGTGATGGCACTCAAAGTACGTGGCGATGTTTTTTCCAAATACAAAACAAACATCAACACCAAAGAGATTTATCCAAGTAGCCGTTTAATTGCAAATATAACAGGCATCGAACCTCAACCAAACAAAGCCATTGTCGGTAAAAATGCCTTTGCTCATGAGAGTGGGATTCATCAAGATGGTATGTTGAAAAATCGTGAGACTTATGAGATTATGAGTCCTGAGAGTATTGGTTTGGTGAAAAATAATACTTTAGTATTGGGTAAACATTCAGGACGGGCTGCCTTCAAAGACAAGTTAGCCAAATTAGGATTTACCTTAGAAAAAGAGGCACTTAATGCTTCTTTTGAGCGTTTTAAAATTTTAGCAGATAGAAAAAAAGATATCTATGATGATGATTTAAGAGCGTTGGTCACCAATGAAATGACCAAAGGCGTACAAGTCTATGAGTTGATTTCTTTACAGTTAATGGATTGTTCCAATGGTGTTCCCTCGGCAGCTGTCAAGATACGAAAAGAGAATGAAGAGCTTATGGAAGCTGGAATAGGTGAAGGAACAATTGATGCTATTTTTAAAACCATTGACCGAATTTCTGGTTTTGAAGGAACACTCAAAAGCTACAAAGTAAAGTCGGTAACCGAAGGGAAAGATGCCTTAGCTTCTGTAACGGTTAAAGTCTCTTTTTCAGAAGAAGAACCAGCCATTATTGGGCATGGTGTGCATATTGATACCATGTTAGCAAGTGCTAGAGCCTACATTGGTGCATTGAACTCTTACCTTAGCATGGCTGGAAAATTGAAGAAGAGGTATAGTGATACTAACAGTACGGTGTAGACTGTTAGTATTAGAATCCTAATAGGATTGTGTTATACTAGTAATACAATCCTATTAGGAGTTTTTCCATGTTAGAGAATTTTTTTCAACTCAGTCAAAATTATGTCTTAAACTACAAGCAAGTGTACGTACGTTATTTTTTAAAAACGCATGATTTATCAAATCGCTTTTCAATTATTTCTGGACAAAGAGGAATTGGTAAAACAACAGCGATTATAGAATATATGCAACAACAATACTCCGACCTTTACACCACAAAAGCACTCTATATTCAAGCTGACCATTTTTTGTTAGGGGATGTTTCACTTTATGAGATAGCTGATGAGTTTGTAAAAATGGGTGGAGAGTTACTTTGTATTGATGAGATTCATAAGTATTTTAATTGGTCGCAAGAGTTAAAAAGTATTAACGATACTTTTAGAGAATTAAAACTTTTGGTTTCGGGTAGTTCAGCATTAGAGATACACAAAGGTTCTTATGATTTAAGTAGAAGAGCTTTGGTTTACAGTATGAAAGGTATGAGCTTCCGTGAGTTTTTAGAAATTCGTTTAGAGTTAGAATTACCGTCAATTAAACTACAAAGTTTACTTTTAGAACATCAGCCATTTAGTCAAGAAATCATAGATAAACTTGCTACTAAAAAAGAGAAGATATTACCTCTATTTAATGAATATTTAAAAGTTGGGTACTACCCTTATTATTTTGAATATAACAATCAAGAGCAGTTTTATTTGGCATTAGAACAAAACATACATACAACCATAGAGAGTGACTTACTTTCAGTTTATCCATCCTTAACAGGTCTTAGTATTAAAAAGCTCAAATCTTTACTGAAAGTCATCTCAGCTTCTGTACCATTTATTCCAGATATGAAAAAACTTAAAGGAATTATTGGTGTGGGGGATGAACGTACTTTAAAAAACTATTTAAAATACCTTGAAGATGCTGGACTCATAAAGATGTTAATGAAAAGTTCAAGAGGTTTAGGGAGTATTGAAAAACCTGAAAAAATATATTTGGACAATAGTAATTTACTCTTTACTTCAAGTGCTGAGATTGGAACGGTAAGGGAGACATTTTTTATGAATCAAGTAAGTAAAGACCATGAAATAATTGCTCCTAAAAATGGAGACTTTTTAGTAGATGAAACATACTGGTTTGAAGTAGGTGGTAAAAATAAAAGCTTCAAACAAATCAAAGAGATGAACAATTCATTTGTTGCTGCTGATGAAATTGAACGTGGATTTGGTAATAAGATTCCTCTTTGGTTGTTTGGGTTTTTGTATTAAGATTTAACGAGTATATTTAATTCATATTGTGTTACACTTGTCATACATAAAGGATATATATGAAAAATGCAGTTATTAATGCTCGAATTGAGTCTGAATTAAAAGTTGATGTTGAGCATATTTTAAAAAATCTGGGTCTTAGTGCTACACAGGCTATCAATATGTTTTATCAACAGATTAAGCTTCAAAGGGGAATACCCTTTGAAATTAAGATGCCAAATGAAGAGACGCAACAAGTCATAGAAGAGTCATAGAAGAGTCACGTAAGGGTATTAATGTTGAAGATTTTTCTTTTGATGAGTTAACTCAAAAATGAAAATCAGACGACATAGAAAGTTCTTAAAAGATTTTAGAGATACAAGACTTAGTAACAGTCAATTTGAAAAATTTGTTTATTATATTAACGCTTTAAGAGAAGAGAATAAATTACCTCCAGAGTCTAAAGACCATTCATTGAGTGGTAACTATAAAGACTGTAGGGAATTTCATTTAGGTGGAGATATGCTAATTATATATGTTGAAAGTGATATTGATTAAATTATTTTAATGCGTCTAGGCACACATTCCCAGCTTTTTTAATTTGAGAAGTGATGATAGGGTAAATTTAAAGTAGCTTGTCCCTTTTAATTAATATACTTCTTTTAAAAAGCTATATCATAGTTTTACCTATACTATGGATAGACTAAAAATAAACCCAAAGTATTAAGCCGAGTTCTGAGTGCTATTTCGCCCAAAAAAGATTGGGAAAAATAGTTTGTTTGCTGATGTTAAATCCATTGCACGTCGCGTCGCACGTCGTTAGAGAAAAAAGGAGTAACGCTTTTTTCTCAATAACTTCAGCAGGACGGAGACCCTTATCCTGCCTATATTTTTCAATTACAGCTATTTTCTTCTAAGACTCCCACTAACCAACATGCCTCTATCTCGGCATGTTTCGTGAAGTTTTTAGCTTCTACGGTTACTACCAATCTATTGTCTTCTGCTATACCTTACGGATTTCTTTAGGGCATATTTTCAACATGGAAAACTTAGCCCAACAGAAGCACACAATGTTAAAAAAACGATACTTAACATCACGGAAGATTTTTATGGCAAATTTGTAAACAAGACTCTGAGCAATTTTAGAGAATGCGTAACAATAAAATGTGTAGGTTCAATAAGATTTAACGAAGAAATAGTTAAAATTCTGTTGAGCCTTGTGCTTGTTGAGTGAAGTCATTAGTTTTTGAACGGACTTGGGGACTTCACTCATCCTTTATTTACAGCCTCTTTTAAAAATCTTCAAAAAAAGCTTTATCGCTGTTATGGTATACCTTTTTATGTTAGATAAAGTTTAAATTTGGGTGTTAATTGATTTGTTATTATATTTAATCCAAAGGCTATCAATGAATATATTAAGACCTCTTGCAAAGGAAGAATTAGAGTATTTCTTTTCAGAACATTCACTTAAAGTTATTCAATACTTTATGAATACTTCTCTCTTTGCTCAACCAGAAGTGTATGAAACTAAAGAAAATTTACCAATCCAAATTCCCAAAGAACATTTAGAACAATGGTTTGTTCAAGCCCTACAAGTAGAAGCCGTTGGAGCAGGAAGCTATCCTATAGATATTTTAAAACCCAATGAATGGGGTGCAGATGTTAAAATGCTTTCTTGTAAGGTAGATAAAAACGATAATCTAGGTAATGGGGATAGTGGTGAAACTTCTTTGGCTCAAAAGTTTATAGGAACAGGAATTAGCTTAGATGAACAGTTTAAACAAAAACAATATCAAGAAATTATTAATGGTTGGACATCCATTTGGAAAGAGAAACTTATCAATGTAAAAGCTCAAAAGAATATAGAGAAAATTTATTATTTTTTCTTTTTGAGAGGAAGTTCTAAAGAGAGTTATATTTGTGCTTTTGAGGTAAATAGTGAAGATATTAACACAAATACAATTAGCCAAAGAGATGAAAACGCTCAAATAAAACAATCTATCTTTTTAAATGGTGTCATAGATTCAAAATATGGAAATGCAAAAATTTATAAAGCCAAAAAAAGATTGGAACTAAGACTGAAACCCAAAAAACTATTAGATGATGAATTTTTAATAGCAATACCAACACAAATACCAACAAAAGAAGATATTTATGAGCTTGTGCAGGATGAAAGTAAATATTATAAATATATGTTAGAAAAATATAATAAGTTTTTACAAAAACCATTTACTAATAGAATAATTTCTCATCCTAAAGTAAGATAATTATTTTATGGTTTTTAATATTCTAAACTTTGCTATTTTATGTATATTATTAATTGCTAAATATAAATCTTTAGGTACATAATCCATAGATTTAGAATTGAGATTATAGACCCATAAATATTCATTTTGTTTTATCCGATTTGAATATTTTCTTTTTATAATTTTTTTTATTTTCATCGTATCTTTATCATAATTTCCTGTAAGAGTTAGGCATTTAATATTTATAATTGAGTAATTAGATAAGTCAGGATATCCATACCAATTAAATTTAATTGGTTTTCTATAATTTAATGTTAATTTTTTATCAATTTTTTTAATAAATACAATTTTTCCATTAAATTTTTTTAATATGTTAATCATGAAATCCAAGACTCTCTCAATCTCCCTAGCAAAAGGATAAACACCCACAGCAGGGACGGCGTTTCCTATTTGTCTTCTTACTTCTGTGTTACTTCCTTTAAAAATAAGGTCATCGGGGAAGGCTTGTAGTCTTGCTCTTTCTCTGTTGCTTAATGCTCGTGGTTCTTCATAGTGATAAGTCCATGTTCCTCCTCCTCCACTTGCTAAGACTGTGTAGGCAGGTTTATTTCGGTCTAGTTTTCTATAGATATTTGACATTCGTCCTTTGACTGCTAATTCAGGAGGTAAATCTTTGAAGTTTCCTCCCTCAGGAATGGCTTGAAGTTTCGCAGTTGTAGTGGGCAATTGTTTGATGAAATTATGATTAACACATTTTTTATTGAGGTTTTCAAAAGCTTCTTGGCTTGTAATGTGTTTATTTTTATGTGTGTGTTTTGGTAATATGAATGTTTCTTTTATGTCATCTCTTACCCCAATAAATAATACCCTTTGACGAAGTTGTGGTACACCATAATCGGCGAAATTGACTAAATGTACTTGTAAAGTATAGCCTGTATCTTCAAATCTTTTAGTAATGATTTTAATCGCTTCACCTTTGTTCGCTGATAAAATACCTTTGACATTTTCTGCTAAAAATACTTTGGGTCTTAAGACTTCTACAAAATTTACAAAATTTTCATAAAGTTTACCGTTTATATCATCTTGTAAGCCAATTTGTTTGCCTACTATGGAGAAAGTGACACAAGGAAAACCACCCAATAATACATCATAATTTTCATGCTTAAAATCATTTGGATTAACTTTGGTAATGTCTTCATTTAAAACGGTTGTGTTTTTGAAATATTTGTTATCGTTTTTTAAAGTTTCACAAGCATGAGCGTTTATCTCTAGGGCTTTATTTGTGGTGAAGTTGAGTTTTGGATAGTTTTTACCTAAAAATTGAAAGTCACCATGAAACCCAATATCCAAACCACCAGCACCTGTAAATGTTGAAAAAATTTTATACATAATTAATTCCTATTCTTCTTGAAACAAATCACATAATTGAATATTCTGATTTTTAAAATAAGAAAGAATTTCTTTTATTAAATTATCTTTATTGGTTGCTATGATTGTTTTTTTTACTGTTTCATCAATATCAAAAAGTAAATAATTATTGTTAGAAATATATTTTACAGCATAACTATTGTCACTTTCTAAATCATAATAAAAAAACCACCAGTTACCATTAATTAACTCATCAAAAGACAATGCCTCTATGCTTGTTTCTAATATATCTTTATCCATTGTTTTATTCCTTCTTTTCTAGAAAATTATATTTTATTGTAATGAATATTGTATCATATGTGCAGCGTTTTGTCAAGTTTGTCCTAGGTTATGTTATAATCTAGCTATTTAAATATAAAGTGAAATCATGGAAGATAAAGCAAAAAAAATTATAAAATTAGCTTTGAAAAATAGAAAGATTAGTTATGTTAAATTATCTGAAAAGATGCAAGAGAAAGGTTATGATTATAATGACAATTCTTTAAGAAGTAAAATCAATAGAGGCACATTCTCTTTTGCCTTTTTATTGGAAGTTTGTGATAGTTTAGAAATAGACGTTGTTTGTTTAGATAAAAGGGATACATGATTTAAAAGGATTGTTTTTTTTTAATGGACACAAATATCAAACCAAATTAAACTAAAACATGATTATACCTGTCAAGGTTGTGGATGGAAACCCAACAATCAATATGAAAAAAGATTCATACACACCCATCACCTTACGCCATGATTAATTAGGAGAAAAGAAAATAAAGAGTGAACTCACGCCATGATTTTAATACTAACTTAAGCGTGAAATTGGGCTTAATGAAAATATAGGGAGTGATTGCTATCAGACCAATTATGAACTATACTTCATATTTAACTGTTATACAAAGAAAAACAGAATAGGATAACCATAAAATATGCATTAAAGTGCATATTTACTACTTATGACTTCTTTACTTATTAAACTTTCATTAATATCTAACTATCGTTTTAATATTATAATAATCTAAAAACGATAAAAGGTTGAAGCATGTTTGTTAATCGTCATAATATTGTTTTGTATGGAGTTCCCAAATCTTTAGAATTGTTTAAAGAAAGTGGAGATATTGTCTTAGTGGATAGTTTTGTTAAATAGTACCGTTGATATTGCATTTCCCCTTTCAAAAAGCTAAACTTCTACAATTACTCAACAAATACTGATTAAAGTGTTTACGGAGTCTAAATATTGGAAGTATAGAAGTCAAAGGTCTATTATCTCTTCTGCAAAAGTACCTTCGGGTACTTTAATTCAAAAATAAAGTTTAAATATGATAAAAAAAATAGTACTACTGCTTCTGTTCCCTCTTTTTCTCTTTGCCAATGTGATTGTTGGGGCAGAAAAAACATCTGAATATTTGCCTTTACTTCAGGGTAAAAATGTTGCTTTAGTGGTTAATCAATCTTCGGTGGTCTATGGAGAACATTTGGTAGATGCCCTTGTACGACAAAACATAAATGTCAAAAAAATCTTTGCACCTGAACATGGTTTTAGAGGAACAGCTGATGCTGGTGCGTATATTAAAAATGGTGTTGACAGGGCTACAGGATTGCCCATTGTTTCACTTTATGGAAAAAATAAGAAGCCTAGCAGGAATGATTTAAAAAATATTGATGTTTTACTGTTTGACATTCAAGATGTTGGGGTGCGTTTTTACACGTATCTTTCTACCTTGCATTACATTATGGAAGCAGGAGCAGAAAATAACATTGAATTGATTGTGCTTGACCGACCAAACCCTAATGGTGGACGCATAGATGGGGAAGTGTTGAACATGCAGTACACCTCATTTGTGGGAATGCATCCTATACCGATACTTTATGGCATGACCATTGGTGAGTATGCACTCATGATAAATGGGGAAGGTTGGTTACAAAGGGGAGTTCAAGCCAATCTAAAAGTGGTCAAATTGGAAAATTATACGCATACAACCCCTTACTCTTTGGGCATTAAACCCTCTCCCAATTTACCGAATGATTTGTCAATTTACCTTTATCCTTCATTGGCATTTTTTGAAGGAACAACCTTTTCTGCTGGACGTGGAACAACCCAACAGTTTCAGCTTTATGGTTCTCCTTATTACACTAAGAAAA
The DNA here is from genome assembly GCA_902727935.1 of uncultured Sulfurovum sp. Taxonomy (GTDB): domain Bacteria; phylum Campylobacterota; class Campylobacteria; order Campylobacterales; family Sulfurovaceae; genus UBA1140. Next base: position 13,792 of record CACVAX010000052.1, read on the forward strand.
ATTTCTCTTTTACGCCTATTTCTCGTGAAGGAGCTAAGTCTCCAAAGCATCAAAATAAAATCTGTTATGGGGTAGATTTGAGGGGTGAGTTTATAGAGCCTAATGGGGGGATTAATTTGGCTTATTTACTAGATGCTTATAAATATTATCCTTATAAAAAGAAGTTTTTTTTAAACAACAGATTTATAGATAAGTTGGCTGGATCAAATAAACTGCGTCAACAAGTTTTAGCAGGGAAGAGTGCAAAGCAGATTAAGCAGAGTTGGCAAAAAGGTTTAGATGAATTTAAAGCCTTACGTAAGCAGTATTTACTGTATCCATAAGGCTAGATTTGAGCGAACGAAAAGTTTTAATGTTACTTGCATGGGGAATGTTTTTGTTATTGATTATGGCAATTTGGAATGGGCGTATATTGAATACGACCGTGCTTATACAAGCTGGACATGTTGGTAGACTAACAGGAAATATTGGTTCTATTCATAATGGATTGGTAGAATCGGAGTGGAATGAACGTGTTGCGATAAGGGTTGAAGACATTTTAAAAAACAGAGGCATAATGGTTGAACGTGTTGGAGCAAGAATTCCTGCAGCCAATGCAGAGATTGCTATTGCCATTCATTTTGATGGTTCAGAGAAAGCTTGTTTAACAGGAGCATCTATTGGACATGATGGTTCAGAGGGTTCAAGGCTTTTGGCTAAGAATTGGCGACAAGAGTATGGGGCTTTTTTCCCTTTTAAATGGCATGGTGATAATTTTACGAAAAACTTAAGTGACTATTATGGTTTTTCTAAAGTAAATACGAGTAAAGGATTTTTGGTTTTAGAGTTGGGTGAAATAACCTGTAAAGAGCAGACCGACTGGTTAGAACCAAGATTGGGTGAAGTGGCAAGTAGAGTTGCTTATTTTATATTAAAGGAATTAGAACGATGAAAAAAATATTATTGACATTAAGTGCGTTGGGCATTTTTGCTTTGGCTAATGGAGCTGAAGCAATTAAAATTATAGATAAGCCTATTAATTTTGGTCAAGAACGTATTGACATGACGAAAGCTTATATAAAAGACCATTATGGTTATGAAGTAGAAAACATTGAGATAGAACCACGGATTATTGTGCTTCATTGGACAGCTGACATGAGTTTTACAAAAAGTTTTGAGCGTTTAAAACCCCAAAAGCTTTTTTCGGATAGAAAAGACATTGTAAAAGCATCTGCTTTAAATGTTTCGGCCCATTTTATGGTGAAGCGTGATGGTACTATTTATAGACTTATGCCTGAAAATTGGATGGCACGTCATGTGATTGGTTTGAACTATTCGAGCATTGGGATTGAAAATATTGGTGGTAAGTCTAATAAAAAAGAAGATTTAACCAAGGCACAGTTGGAGGCGAATATTAAGTTGGTACGTTATTTAAAAAATAAGCATAAAAGTATTACGCATTTAATAGGGCATCATGAGTACCGTGAAATGGAAGGTAGTGATTTGTGGTTAGAAATGGATAAAGGTTATAGAACTGAAAAATCTGACCCAGGTGATCAATTTATGGCTAATGTTCGTAAAAAAGTAATGGATCTGAATTTATCGACGGCAGTAGAATAAAAGACAGTTTCCAGTGGAGACACACCAGAAACATGAGGACTTATTTCGACGACAAAGGAATTATGTCAGAGTAGTGTTAATTTTGTGTTAAGTCTTTTAAGCTGATGCATTTTTATGAATAATTCAACATCCCATAATATTTATTTAACTATTTTAAGTCACATAAATATTAGGATAATAAATGAAAATGGAACAGATACTCATTTCTGATACGGCAAATCAAAGTGATGAACTCTATGCAGTTGTCTACAGTAATTCAAAGATAATAGCTTATTTGTTGGCACAAGGTATCAAGGCTGAAGAGATACATCAAGATGCTTTAGCAAGTTATTATGTTGATTATTACTTTTCACAAGTCAATACAGGAGGCTTTTCTAAGTTTGTACACAATTCAGAGTGGGACAGTGAGATAAATTCTAGAGTTGCTTATGGATTAAAAGCAATTAATTCTATGGAGCATCTTGGCTTCTTTTTGAAAAAAGAAAATGAAATTAATCAAATTGCAAGAGAGAAATTAGAGGAGTATTTTTTGAGTGATTTTTTTGATGAGAGTCCTTTGAAAGCTGAATTAGACGATAGGTCATTTTTTAGTATTGAAGATGAGATTGTGGATTTAAATGGACAATGGTTAAAAGAACATAAAGATACAAAAGTACTTTCTATGGATGAGATATTTTTAGTCTTAGAAGAGATACTGGGTAAACCAATTCAACGATAATTATTACTAGCTATCGTTGTTAAATAATAAAAGTATTCAAGAGGTTGTAACTCTAAGTTACATAGCATTTCTATTACATGGACTGCTAACAGCATACTAAATATAATTAACATTTTTACGATAATATAAACACAATAATCTTCCAGTCTTCCCAATTTAGGGGAAATTGTTATAGACAATAACATCTTGTACAAAGGAGTTTTAATGACTCATGTGATTAACAGTAATCCATATTTAGGTATCTTCTTCTTGTTTATTGTGACTATAGTGGCATTTAATGCAACACTTTTAGCAGCACGATTTGTAAGTAGAAGAATGGCAAGGCTCGACACGGAGAAGTTGAAGCTGACGATTTATGAATGTGGACCAGAGGTTACGAAACAACCCAATACCATTTCAACGCAGTTTTATTTGATTGCACTTTTGTTTATTTTGTTTGATGTAGAAATTATCTTTATGTTTCCATGGGCAATTGACTTTAAACTTCTTGGTTGGTTTGGATTTGCAGAGATGATTTTGTTTCTTTTACTTTTAACAATTGGATTTATTTACGCATGGAAAAAAGGAGCACTTGAATGGCACAGCATCAAGTAAATTATGCCTCTTCTGGAGGACTACCCGTAGCTTTAACTACGGTTGATCATTTAGTAAACTGGGGACGAAGTAATTCACTTTGGCCTTTAACGTATGGACTCGCATGTTGTGCGATTGAGATGATGGCAACAGGTGGTAGCCGTTATGACTTCGATAGATTTGGTACTATTTTTAGAGCCAGTCCACGACAATCAGATGTGATGATTTTGGCTGGAACATTGTCTAAAAAACATGCTGAATTTGCCAGAAGATTGTATGACCAAATGACAGAACCTAAATGGGTAATCTCTATGGGTTCATGTGCCAATACAGGGGGGATGTTTAACACTTACTCAACGGTTCAAGGTGTTGACAGAATTATTCCTGTTGACATTTATTTACCTGGTTGTGCCCCTCGTCCTGAGACACTTCAGTATGCTTTGATGATGCTTCAAAAGAAAATCAGAAAAGAATCTGCAAACATGAACAAAAACACAAAACAAAATTTGAGGTTAATATAGTATGAGAAAATATGTACCCAAAGGAAACGTACAAAAAAAGGCGTACTATACCGATAGATTTCATGTTGTTCCAAGCACACCTAGAGAAAAAGTAGAAACCGATGCTGTTTATGCAGCACAATTGAAAGCTTTAGAAGCAAAAGTTGAAGTGAAATCATCACGTATCGAGTTGAACTGTATGGTTGTCGAGATTAATCATGAAGATAATTTTAAAGCGTTAGAGGCACTTAAGGAAGAGTGTGGTTATGCTATGCTTTCTGAAATGTCGGCTGTGGATTATTTGGCAAAAGATGGAAACTTTGAAGTTTTTTATCAGATGTTAAATCTTAAAGAGGTTAAGCGATTACGTTTGGTTATGAGAATAGAGCAGGGCTTAGCTGTTGAGTCAGCTGTACCTCTTTTTAACTCTGCTAACTTTGCAGAGCGTGAAATGTTTGATATGTTTGGTATTGTTTCTAATAATCATCCATTTATGAAAAGAATTCTTATGCCTGACGATTGGGAAGGGAATCCTCTTCTTAAGACTTATCCATTACATGGTGATGAGTTTGCATCATGGTATGAAGTTGATAAAATTTTTGGAAAAGATGCACGTGAAGCAATTGGTCCAGAAAATAGAGATGAAGCAAAAGTTGAGAGATATGACTCTAAACGTTTCTCAAGAATAGGGTATGAAGTTCCATTTGGTGCTGAAGTAACTCCTGAAAATGAGACTGAAACGGCCATTGAGTATTCTAAAACATTCTTAGTTGATTATACTAAGGGTGACACAAAGCAATTAAAAGAAAGAAAGTAGGTAGAATAGATATGCAACAACCAAATAAACTTTCCCCATTTTTTGAGAACCTAAATTTTGAACGTGATGACAACACAATGGTGGTTAACTTCGGTCCTCAACACCCTTCAGCACATGGTCAGTTAAGACTTGTTTTAGAGCTAGATGGTGAGCAAGTCGTTAAAGCGTATCCAGATATTGGTTACCTTCATCGTGGTATTGAAAAAATGGCTGAAAACATGACTTACAATGAGTTTTTACCAACCACAGATAGACTGGACTACATTGCCTCAACTTCAAATAATTATGCTTATGCTTTATCGGTTGAAAGATTACTTGGCATTGAAGCACCAAGAAGAGCTCAGGTTATTAGAACCATGTTACTAGAGCTTAATAGAATTATTTCTCATCTTTTCTTTATTGCAACCCATGCCTTGGATGTTGGAGCGATGTCTGTTTTCCTTTACGCCTTCCGTGAACGTGAATTTGCAATGGATTTAATGGAAGATTATTGTGGTGCTAGATTAACACACTCGGCTGTAAGAATTGGTGGTGTGCCATTAGACATTCCGTCTGATTGGTTAGAAAACATGGAAAAATTTTGTGCCAATTTAGAGCATGAGTTAGAACATACTTATAATGCCCTTTTACAACAGAATAGAATTTGGAAAATGCGTCTTGAAAATGTGGGTGTACTTTCAGCTGAAGATGCACTTTCATGGGGATGTACAGGACCAATGCTTAGAGGTTCAGGAATTGCTTATGATATCCGAAAAGAAGAGCCATATGAACTTTATTCTGAATTGGACTTTGATATTCCTGTTTCTGATGTTAATGATTCTTATGGACGTTATCGGCTTTACATGGAAGAGATGACACAGTCGATTAGAATTATTAGACAGCTTATGCCAATGTATGAAGGAACTGCACCACAGCTCATGGCACATGCTCCTCAATATATTTCAGCACCTAAAGAAGAAATTATGACACAAAACTACGCATTAATGCAACACTTTGTTCTTGTAACTCAAGGTATGAGACCTCCGAAAGGTGAAGTGTATGTTCCAACTGAATCACCAAAAGGTGAACTTGGGTTCTACATTAAATCTGAAGGTGAACCTTATGCTTATCGACTTAAATGTAGAGCACCTTCATTTTTCCATACAGGTCTTCTTCAGCAGATGCTAGTGGGTGTTTATATTGCAGATGTTGTAACCATTATTGGTACAACAAACATTGTATTTGGTGAGGTAGATAGATAATGCAAAGATATGATTTAAGACATTTACACGATGATTTTTATGACAGAATGGGTGAACTACTTGAAACTGGTCTAAATGTTGGTGAAGTGGGAATCTTTATGTTTGAAATAGGTGACTATTCACACATTCAAACTTCAGCTGACTTCATTAAAGAGACAGGTCATGAACTTATGAATTCTATTAAGTTTAATGAAGTTGATTGGACACTTGTGGTTAAAAAACTTTCTGAAGAGCAAAAACAAGAGCGAAAAGAAGCTGCTGCTGAAGCTGCAAGAATTGCAGAAGAAAAACGTCTTGAAGAAGAACGTATAGCTGCTGAAAAAGCAGAAGCAAAAGCAAAAGCTGCTGCCGAAAAAGCTGCTAAAATTGCTGCTGATAAAGCTCTAGAAGAAGAAAATAAAGAAGCTTAAGCTTCTTTCTCCTCTAAAACAAAGTAGTCTACTACTTTGTTTTCTTTCTATTTATCTATTCAAAGATAATTATTTTCAATAATAGTAAACTCATTTATATGTTATAGTTATACCATACTAGATGGAGTCCTATAATGATATTTATAATAAAATGGTTTTTTAGTACACTTATATTTTTACTTTTAACAAGCTCTTTTATCGAAGCCAAAGAGATTATTGGGGCAGTTGAGAGAGTGCGTCTTTTACCTGTGAATATGGTATTTAAAGCACGTATTGATACAGGTGCAAAAACGACCTCTATTGATGCACGAGACATTAAGTCATTTGAGCGTAATGGAATAAAATGGGTAAGGTTTGATTGTGTGGATGGAAATAAAAGCAAGACAATTGAGAAAAAAATTTTGAAAATTGTAGAAATCAAACGACATGGAGCAAAACCACAAAATCGTTATGTTGTTCAAATGTATGTTGTACTTGCTAATGTTTCACGACTGATTGAAGTAAATTTAAATAATCGAGAACCTTATGAGTACCCTGTACTTATTGGACGTAATTTTTTAAAAGATTTGTTTATTGTGGATGTGACTAAAAAGTATCGTTTTGAACCAATGAAAGTAAAGTAAAATTCTATAATTTACGAATGGCTGAACCTAAAATATTTTTATCTAAAATGGCACTACTTTTTGTTTTTTTCAAGTGTAAATCAAGTTGAGGATAAGGCATTTGGATATTATTTTTAAGTAAAGTTTCATGAATCAAAATGAGTAAATTTGATTTGCTAGAGGGACGATATCCTTCTACCCATACAAAGAGGTCAAGCTCTATAAAACTCTCTCCTAAATTACGCATCCAAACATTAGGTTTTTTACCATAAACATCACGTAATAGTTTAATATCACTGCTCATGACAGCATCAATAATTAAGGAACGCACCATTTTAATATCACTTCCATAGGGAATTTTAAAAGGTACATAGATACGTCTAATTTTATCTTCAAATGCTAAATTTAAAACACTTTTGTCTGTTAAATCACTGTTGGGAATAATAATATGGGTGTTATCAATGGTACGAATAACCGTAGCACGTAATCCAATATCGAGTACTTTTCCTGCACGTAAATCATCAACACGAATAAAATGTCCAATTTTAATGTTTTTCTCACTCATAATTAGGATTCCTGCAATGTAGTTCGCAACCACACTTCTAAGTGCAAAACCAACACCAATAGATAAAGCACCTGCAATAACAGCCAAGTTGGCAAGACTTAAACCCATGCTAGTGATAGCCATAAAGAGTGAGATTAAAAATATAATGCTAAAGCCAAGGTTTGCAATGACTTTAATAAGCACGGTACTGATATCTTTACGACGGTTATGGAGTTTTATGAATTGTCGATGGTAAATTTTAGCAATGACAAAGCCAACTAAAAAAATGATTAAGGCTTTAAAAATATTAATGGCTAATATGGGTTTTTCATCATAAACAAAAAGAGGTTCATTGAGATAAGTATTTAGAGTGCTATAAAGTGTTTGAAATGTTTCTTTTATAGTTAGCATAAAATAGTCTGTTGCGTTAAGTTGCTGGTTGGCTAACTCTTTGATTAAAAGATATTTCGCTTTATAGAGTCCATTATCTTTTTTTAAAAGTTTATTTAATGTATTCTTCATAAGCTTTTTTTTCTCTAAAAATAAATCAATATTTTTTTCTTGATATTCATAAAAGGCTAAGAGCAAGAGGGTGTCAAAAGATTTTTTAAGATATTTATTTTTATGTTTAATATTATTTTCTAATTTAAGTTTTAATTGTGTTGAAATTGTTTCCGAAGAGAGGGCTTCTCGCTCTTTGGCTAAGTTAAGGGCAATAAACTTGGTATCCATTTCTTTTAATGCTTCATCTAAAGTTTCGAGTTCTAAAAGGTAACTATTTGAATTAAACTTAACCTTATATAGATGTGTATAAAGTAAATTAGTACCTGATTCAATGCTAATCGAAGCTTTTTCTAATAATGCTTTATTTTTACGTTGTAGCAGTTTATAATAGGCAAATTGAAGTTGATAGAGTTTTAGATTTTCTTTTTTAGATTCAAGAATATTTTCGATACGGTTTTTTAAAAAAGCCAGTTTATCTTGAACCATCAATTGGTTCTCTTTAGTAGTCTCTTTTTTTGTTGATATCTTAGCTATATTGTTAAAAAGTTTTAAAAAGTCTTCAATCGAAATTTCTTTTTTCCCATTAAAAGTATTTTCTAAAATAAATGGTTTTGCTTGATATTGAATTAACTCTTGTAATTTTGAAAGTAAAATTTTTTCATTTTGAAGACGTTCATTTTGTGCTTCATCCATTATTATGGTTTGTTCTATCTCTTGCTTCATTTGAGCATAATAAATACTAAGAGCCGTTCTATCTCCCTCATACAGTGTCGAATTAACTTCAGCAGCATAGAAGATATTTAATGTGAAGATTAAAAAAAGAATTATTTTCAAGAGTATTATCCTAATTTCAGTGAATTTAAGTTTGATATTTTATCATTTTTTATATTTTTCATCCATATGGATAGAGAGCCATAGAGAAAAGAAGAAGATTTAATAAAAAGTGGGGGATATTATCCTCAAAAAAGAGGATAATATAGGTGTAGAAGGTTGAACTTATCTTTTAGCTACGATGTCATTCATTACAAATGAAGCATGGTTAAATGCCAGTGCAATTGAACCTTGATCTGTTACAACATCACCAATAGTGTAAAGACCTGGAATGTTTGTTTCAAGTGTTTTCTCATCCATTAATGGTTCATCCCACTTACCTGTTTCAATTTTTGAGTTTACAAGGAAGTCTTTTGGAGATGTTCCACCAAGAGCAAATACAATTCTTTCATATACTTCAGATGTACCATCAGTAAAGTTTACTTGTACTCTCTCTTCACCTTCGTCTCCTACAGGCTCAACGCTTTCAACATCAACACCCATTTTATTGATAAGTGTGCCATCATCAAGGTGCTTGGTTGTCATTTCTGTGTTAAGTGGATTCATTCTTGTAATGGTTGGTTTTCTGTAGTTAAGCGTAACGGTACAATCTTCCATACCTTCAAGCTCAACAAGACCATATGCGTATTCACCAGCAGTATCTCCACCACCAACAATCATTACTCTTTCACCATTGCAAACTTTTGAAAGGTTAAAGTTTAATCTTGGTCTAATCGCTTTAGGGAATTTGTAACCTGGTTTGTTTGGTTTACCCATTCGACCTACAGATACAACAACATTTTTAGCCTTAACAACATTGTCTTCACTTAACTTAACGTCAAAAAGTCCATCTTCAGCTTTAACCACATTCCAAATTTCTGTGTCATAGATAAATTTGTCTAAAACACCATGACTTGCAAGTAAGTCATCCATTTGTTTAATATACTCTTCTTTTGAACACTCATCAAAACTTACATTTCCTTCAAATTCAGCTTTACGACCCATCCAGTCTTTATCAACTCTTTTACCTTTTTTGTAAAACTTGTGAATCATGTCGTTGTGTGTTGATGCTTTATCTACTACTAAAATGTTATTAATACCAGCTAATTTTGCCTCAATGGCAGTTGCCATTCCTCCAGGTCCTGCACCTATAATTGCAATGTCTACTACTTTTTCAGAAGCCATGTTTTTTGTCCTTATGATGTTAATTTAAAAATTTATGAAATATAGCATTAGTAGCTTTAACATTTAATTGATAGGTATAATTATATTATAGATTATCTAGCCTTATGAGTATAGGGGTAACAGTAGTAGCTTTTTTAGCCATAGATATAAGAGTTATGTGTTTAAAATTGATACATTTTAATTAATAAAAGAAAGTAGAGTAATAGTTTAACATAGCTATAGTGTAGCATTAAAAACTCTTATGAGTATAGAAGTAACAGTCATAAATACTCTAAAGCGTTGATAAGCCAAGGGTTCGAAGCGTGTTTAAAATTGATACACATCTATAATTAAATGCATAGAGTCACTTAGCTTTTGATTGAGGATTAAGTGCATCTTTGATATCCTCTTTCTAAATTTAGTATATTGACTTGAACAGAGTGAAGAATTAAAAAAGTAAGTCTCAAATTAACCACACCATGATTAGGAGGTGTTGTTAACTTGGGACTTAGTTAAAAGATAGGAAACAACAATGAGTGAAGTACAAATAGTAGACAACATGATTGACATCACAATTGATGGTGTTGAGTATAAGGCTAAAGAGGGTGAGTATATTCTGAATGCTGCAAGAGCTAATGAAGTATTTATTCCTGCAATATGCTATCTGACAAGGTGTTCACCAACACTTGCTTGTCGTATCTGTTTAGTAGAAGCTGATGGTAAACAAGTATATGCATGTAACTCAAAAGTTAAAGAGGGAATGCAGATTACAGTTGATACACCAGATATCTTAGCAGAGCGTAGAGCAATGATGGAAGTTTACGATGTAAACCATCCACTACAATGTGGTGTTTGTGATCAGAGTGGTGAGTGTGAGCTTCAAAACTATACACTTGAATTGCAAGTAGATTCTCAATCTTACAGTATTCCAGATACCAAAAGAGAGACTACAAACTGGTCATCAGTTTTACACTATGATCCAGGTTTATGTATCGTATGTGAACGTTGTACGACTATCTGTAAAGATATGATTGGTGACTCTGCGATTACAACAGCCAAACGTGGTGGTGAAGCATTGGATAAGTCTTGGAAAGAGAACATGCCAAAAGATGCTTATGCCATGTGGAACAAGCTTCAAAAGTCGGTTATTGCTCCAAGTAACGGTACCGACTCGACAGATTGTTCTGATTGTGGTGAGTGTATTTCTGTTTGTCCTGTTGGTGCGTTGGTAAGTAGAGACTTTGTTTACTCTTCAAATGCTTGGGATTTAAAACGAATTCCAGCTGTCTCTGCTCACTCTTCTGATGGTTTTGCAATTTACTACGAAACAAAACCAGCTGCCATCGAAGATAGAAGTGAAAAAATATTCCGTGTTACCAATGAGTGGAACTTCGTTTCTCTTGATGGTGCTGCAAGATTTGGATATGACTTTGAAAATGAGGGTGTATCTAAAGACCAAGAAGCATTTAAAGCAGCTGTTGAAGCTGTGAAAAATGCTGGGACTATTAGATTTAATTCACTAATTACAAATGAAGAAGCTTTAATGCTTCAGACTTTAAAAGAAAAAACGGGTGTTAAGCTTTATAACCCAGAAGTGAGACCTTTCCAAAAATTTTTAAAACTTTATTCAGATGCTTCTGGTGCGTCACTTTATAATGGTACAACTGACACAGCATTAAAATGTGACTTTGTTGTTTCTGTTGGTGGTGCATTAAGAAATGATAGCCCTGGAATGAAATATGCATTCAACAATATCCAAAAAATGAACAAGGGTGCAGGAATGTACTTCCATCCTGTAGGTGACAAACTTATTCCTACTTTTGGTAAAACAGTTGAAACATTTACACATAAAGCTGGTTTAGAAGAAGCAACACTTTATTTACTTCTTGATTTATTTGCTGATGCAGATAAATTACCTTCTGATGTTAAAGATTATGTTGCTGGATTAAACAGAGATGACCTATTAACACTTCTAGGTGCAGATGCTGAAGCCTTTAACAAAGGTTTTGACAAGATGATGAAGAAAAAAGAGCGTTTTGTTCTTATGGTTGGTGAAGATTATTATGGTCATGCAAAAGCTGAAAACCTTGCTAAACTAATTGTACTTTTAGAAGAAGCAGCTGGTTTTCAAGTGCTTATGAACCCACCAAAATCAAATGCTTTAGGGGTTGCACTTATTTGTGATCTTGATGATGAAGCTACTGGTTCTACAGTTGGTTATAATGAAAATGGTGACTTTAAACTATCTGCTCTTGGAACAGGTGACTTAGACATGCCAGCACTTAATCAACAAGAAGGAACATTTACAACGTTAAATAAAAGAGTTGTTCCTACCAATGTTGCGATGGCATATGGTGGATATGTTTTAAATGACATCATGGCTGAAATTATGGATGCACCAAGAGAGACTATTGAGTGGACACCACATTTACCAACTGATAAGGGTTACCAAGCAATGGAGTTTGACGATATGTTAAACACATTTGATAACTCTGGACAAGATAACCGTGGTTATTTATTGAATCTTACTTTTGCAGATGTTGAACTTCCTACGACTGAAAAGTTTGATGAAAATGATGCACTTGATGGTGACATTGTTTACAGATGTAATCCTCCAAGACAATTTAATGACTTCTCTGATAAAGCACATCAAATTTTTGAAGCTTTTGGTCTTTACGCAAGTCCTGAGCGTGCTGAAACTTTAGGTTCAAAAGCAGAGATCTTATTCAAAGATGGAAAAATTACAGTTGATGTAATTGTTGATAACAAAATGGAAGGTGACGTTGTTGCACTTTCTGATTTTAAATCAGCAGAAAATGTTTATGAGCTTTTTGGTGCTTCAAGATACCAAAAAGTTACAATTAGGAAGGTGTAAATATGGATGCAACAATGTTACCTGAAGTGACGGCTGCTGGTGTTATCGTTAAAGCAGTTATTATTTTGGCAGTTATTGCAGCAATTGCAGGATTTGGTACTTACATAGAGAGAAAAATCCTTGCATTTATGCAACGAAGACTTGGACCACAACACGTTGGTCCTTTTGGATTATTACAATTAGCAGCCGATGGAATTAAGCTTTTTACCAAAGAAGATATTATTCCTCAACATGCTAATAAATTTATATTTTCAATTGCACCTGTAATCACAGCAGCAACAGCATTTATTGCTTTAGCAGCTGTACCTGTATTTCCAGATTTTACCATTCCTGAATGGATTCCTTTATTAGGAGGTATTTTTGTACCTTCAATAGCTTCTGATATTAATGTTGGAATTTTATTTGTATTAGGAATGATGGCATCTGGTCTTTATGGCCCACTGCTTGCTGGTATGGCACAAGCAAATAAATGGGGTGTTATTGGAAGTGCGAGAACAGCGATTCAGTTTCTTTCTTATGAAGTGGTAACGGGGCTTTCTATTTTAGCACCTATTATGTTGGTTGGTTCTTTGTCATTTGTTGATTTTAACAATTATCAGACAGATGGTGTATGGATGGTTGTTTATCAACCCGTTGCATTTATTCTTTTCATGATTGCAGGTTTTGCAGAGACTAATAGAACCCCATTTGACCTTCTTGAGCATGAAGCAGAGATTATTTCTGGTTACGTAACAGAGTATTCTGGTATGCGATGGGGACTGTTCTTTATTGGTGAGTATGCAAACATGATTACCATTGGTGTTATTGCATCGGTTGTTTTTCTTGGTGGATACAATGATTTCTGGTTTATTCCAGCTTGGATTATGATGATTGGTAAGATTGCCTTTTCATTCTTCTTTATGTTATGGGTAAGAGCATCTTGGCCACACATAAGACCTGACCAATTAATGTGGTTATGTTGGAAAGTACTAATGCCATTAGCAGTTATTAACATTGTTATCACTGGTTTAGTGATAATGATATAAGGGAAAAAAGATGAGTTTAGAACAATTTAAAGACAGAAATGTTGGAACACAAAATTATGTAAAACTAGATTTAGACCATGCCCCGACAGGAGGTTGGTGTAAATTTAAACAAGTTGTTAAAAGAACATTTCAACCAGAACTTTTTCAAGGTCTTGGTGTAACACTTAGAGAAATGATAAATGCACTCTTTAGAGGTAAGTCACATACCACACAATATCCATTTGAGAAGTTACCAATTTCTCCACGTTACAGAGCCATACATGATATGTTAAGATTGATGGAATCTGGGAACTATCGTTGTATTGGCTGTGGACTTTGTGAGAAAATCTGTATTTCAGATTGTATTTCAATGGAAACAAAATACGATGAAAATCAAAGAAAAGAGGTCTCTGAGTATACCATTAACTTTGGTCGTTGTATTTTTTGTGGTTATTGTGCCGAAGTTTGTCCTGAGTTAGCCATTGTTCATGGTGGACGTTTTGAAAATGCCTCGGAACAAAGAGCAGGGTTTTCACTATTTGAAGACATGTTAACCCCAATTGATCAATTGAACCAGCAACAAGAATATGCTGGATTTGGTGCTATTAGTCCTAATGCAGATGAAAACATTAAATCAACGCCATTAGCGTACTAAAGGGAGAAAAAAATGTATGAATTTATAGCCTTTTACGTCTTTGCAATTTCAACAACTATTTTGTTTTTGATAACGGTAATGAGTAAAAATGTTCTTTATGCCATGACAGCTTTAGCAGCTGGAATGGTAATGATTTCTGGGTTCTTCTTTCTTTTAGGAGCAGATTTCTTAGGTGTTGTGCAATTGGTTGTCTATGTAGGGGCTGTTATGGCACTTTATGCCTTTGCGATGATGTTTTTTGATGCTACTAAAAATATTAAAGAGAAGCATCAAAATCCAACACTGGTATTTTTATTAGGTGGACTCATGGCACTTGTGTTTGTCATTATGTTCTCTGCACCAATCATTGGTGATAATATTCAAGCACTCTATCCTTACGCTGTTGATGAGTTTGGTAATCCAATTCAGAATGCTCAACATGTTGGTATGGTTCTTTTTACGAAGTACCTTGTACCATTTGAAGTAGCAGCATTGATGTTACTCGTTGCAATGATTGCTGGAATTATGTTAGCTGGTAAGAAAATGGATTACTCTTTAACCGAGTCAGAAGCAGCTGATGAAGAGATGAAAATAGAATCAAGCGTAGAGCTTCAAAAAGGAGATGCATAATGTTAGAGATTGGTGTAAATCATTATCTTATACTTTCAGGTTTACTGTTTAGTATTGGATTTATGGGAGTGCTAAGAAGAAAAAATCTTTTGATGCTTTTCTTTGCTACGGAAGTTATGTTAAATGCTGTAAACATCGCTTTTGCAGCCATTGGTAATTATTATGGTGACTTATCTGGACAAATGTTTGCCTTTTTTGTGATTGCTGTTGCAGCTTCAGAAGTTGCTGTTGGTTTAGGACTTTTAATTCTACTTTATAAAAAGTATGGTTCATTAGATCTTGATGTTATCTCATCAATGAAAGGATAGTCGAGATGGAAAATAGTATGGATAGTTTAGTATATATTGCACTCTTTGCTCCTTTTGTTGGTTCTTTGTTTGCAGGACTACTTTTTGGTAATGCACCAAGAACACACTTAACTGGAATCGTGGCATCGTTATTAATTTTTGTAACATTTTTAGCTTCAGTTACCTTGGCTTATCATGTAGCTACAGTTGGACCTGTACATGTACAGATGATGGACTGGATTTCAGCTGGAGATCTAAGTATTCCTTTTGGTTTTTTAGTTGACCAAATATCAGTAACCATGATGGTGGTTGTTTCATTGGTTTCAACCATTGTTCACATCTACGCAACAGGTTATATGGATCATGATAAATCTTATAACCGATTTTTCTCTTACCTTTCAGCATTTGTTTTTGCAATGATGATTTTGGTTATGTCGGATAACTTTGTTGGTTTATTCATCGGTTGGGAAGGTGTGGGTGTTTGTTCATGGTTACTGGTTGGTTTTTGGTATCATAAAGCAGACAAGCCATTTGAAGAAAATCCTTCTATCTCTCCTTCTTGGGCAGCAAACGAAGCGTTCATTATGAACCGTGTTGCTGACCTTGGAATGTTGGTTGGTATTTTCTTAATTTACTGGAACATTGGTTCATTACAATACGATGTCGTATTTGAGGCAATGCCAAATCTTGCAGATGGCATTTTAGTTGCTATTGCCATTGCTTTATTTATTGGAGCTATGGGTAAATCGGCTCAATTCCCTTTACATACATGGCTTACTGATGCAATGGAAGGACCAACACCTGTTTCAGCCTTGATTCATGCTGCTACCATGGTAACAGCTGGGGTATTCTTAGTGATTAGAGCGAACCCTCTTTATTCTCTTGAAGCTGTAGCTGGTGTTTCCATGTTTATTGCAGCATTGGGTACATTTGTTGCTTTCTACGCTGCTACGATGGCATTGATTGCTAGAGACATAAAACGTATTGTTGCACTTTCAACCTTATCACAATTAGGGTACATGTTTGCAGCTGCTGGTCTTGGTGCGTATTGGATTGCACTTTTCCATCTTGCAGCCCATGCATTCTTTAAAGCTTTATTATTCTTAGGTGCTGGTAATGTTATGCATGCAATGGATGATGAACTTGATATCTTTAAAATGGGTGGACTGAAAACAGCAATGAGAGGTTCATATATCTATATGGGAATTGCATCATTTGCACTAGCTGGTCTTCCTATTATGGCTGGTTTCTATTCTAAAGATGCGATTATTGAAACAGCGTTTAACGAAGGTACATTTATTATTTGGGGCATGTTAGTCATTACTGCTGGTATGACGGCATTCTACTCTTTTAGACAAGTATTCTTCTCTTTCCATGGTGAAAAACGTTATGAGCCTTTAGGTTTCCATCCACACGATATGTATAAATATGTATTGATAGCAATGGCACCATTAGCGTTACTTGCTATCTCATTTGGTTGGTTTATGGGTTATTATAAAGATTTTATCTATACTTTAAACTCCAGTGTTCAATATGATATGAGTGACCATACACATCATTTAGCACCATACTTAGCAACATTAGTAATCACAATTGCTTTAATTGCTATTTTTATTGCTTGGAAAAAATATGCTGGGAAAGGTGAAAAAGCTTGGAAAAGAGATGAAAAGTTTGAAAATTCATTTATTTACAAGCTATTAGCCAATCAATATTATGTACCAAAGTTTTATGATGAGTTTATTGTAAAACCGTATACCATAGCTTCTGCTAAGTTTTGGGAAATTGATAAAATGATGGTTGATGGTTCAGTCGATAAGATAGGAAGAGCTTGTTTAAAAATTGGTGACACTTCAAGAAAAATGCAAAATGGTAATTTATCATCGTATCTTAATTGGATGGGTCTTGGTGCTTTAATTTTAGTTCTTGTTGCTGCACTCTCATCAATTACCACTGAAGGTATTGTTGAGTTTCTTAGTGCTGTAATAGGTAAGGGAGAATAGATGGACGCTATATTAAGTATATTGATATTTTTCCCTGCATTAGCAGGGTTTTTAGGCTTTGTTGTTGATAAAAATTCAGCAAAAGCTTATGGTATTGCTGTAGCAACAATTGAGTTGCTTTTAGCTTTATGGTTATGGATAAAGTTTGATGTAACAAATGCTGGTATGCAGTTTACAGAAAAAGTTACCCTTATTGCTGATTTTGGTATTTCGTATAATGTGGGTGTGGATGGTATTTCACTCTTTATTGTCATTATGGCAGCCCTCATTACCCTTCTTGGAATTATTTTACTTAGACCAGATACAAAAAATATGAAGAACATGATAATCTCTCTTCTTTTCTTAGAGATGACCATGGTTGGTGTGTTCTTAAGCTTAGATGCTATTATTTTTTACTTGTTCTGGGAACTTTCATTAGTACCAATGCTTTATATTATTGGGGCATGGGGTGGGCCAACAAGAGTTTATGCTGCTGTTAAGTTTTTCCTTTATACTTTTGCTGGTTCATTAGTGATGCTAGTTGGTCTTTTAGCGATGGCATATTTTTACCACGAAGCAAATGGTGTTTGGACATTCTCTCTTTTAGATTGGTACACTTTACCTCTAACTGAAGAACGACAATTTTGGTTGTTCTTGGCTTTCTTTGCTGGTTTTGCCATTAAAGTGCCAATGTTTCCATTTCATACTTGGTTACCACATGCTCACGGACAAGCACCAACGATTGGTTCGGTAATTCTTGCAGCTGTGCTTCTGAAAATGGGTACCTATGGTTTTGTTAGGTTTTCATTACCAATTTTACCAGATGCATCAGTAACCTTTACACCATTTATTATGACCTTGTCATTAATTATGGTTATCTATACAGCCATGATTGCCTTTGCGCAAAAAGACATGAAACAAGTTATTGCCTACTCTTCAGTATCACACATGGGGGTGATTATGTTGGGTGTGTTCGCTATGAACGCTGAAGGTCTTGCTGGATCAGTATTTTTAATGTTGTCTCATGGTATTGTTTCAGGAGCTTTGTTTATGCTTGTGGGTGTAATTTATGAACGAACAGGTACAAAGTTAATGAGTGAGTTTGGTGGTCTAGCAGCTGTTATGCCAATTTATGCCACTATTTTTGGGGTAATGTTAATGGCATCGGTTGGACTTCCTTTAACCATTGGATTTGTTGGTGAGTTCTTGGTACTTTTAGGTTTCTATAAAGTATCTGCTATTGGAACTATTTTAGCTGGAACAACCATTATTATTGGTTCAGTCTATATGTTAGCACTCTTTAAAAAGTCTTTCTTTGGCCCTGTAAGACATGAGAAGAATTTAGGATTAAAAGATTTAGATAAAAGAGAACTTTCGGCACTTATTCCATTGGTATTAATTACAGTTTGGTTGGGAGTCTATCCTAAACCAGTACTTGGACCAATTGACAACTCTGCACAGAAAATTTTAGTTGATATGGAAAAAAGAGCAATCTCTCCTGCTACTAAAGAAGCAATTATACTTTCTAAAAAGGAGGCAAACTAATGTTAGAACCTGTAAATATTTCCTTAGAGTCATTGAATCTTGTGACACTTGTACCAATGCTTATAGCCATTGGTGGTGGTTTAATTATTTTACTGATTGACTTAGCAAAAGACAACCTTCATAAGTCTCTTTATGTAATGTTAACGGTACTTGTTTTATTGATTGATCTTGGTGCAACATTGGGATTGAGTTATGGTGCGAGTGAAAAAGGTTTCTTTGATGTTATGCTCATCGATGGTGTGTCAATTATTTCGCAGGTGCTTATTTTAGTTGCCTCAATTTTATTTATACCATTGGCTTTAACTTCAAAAAGATTCCATGAATATTCATATCCAGAGTTTTTTGCACTCTTTATGTTTATGATAGCTGGTTTTCAGTTCATGGTGAGTTCAGATAATTTGATTTTAATTTTTGTGGGTCTTGAAACAGCATCACTTTCGCTTTATACATTAATTGCACTGCACAACAGAGCCAATTCATTTGAAGCTGCTGTGAAGTACTTTACTATGGGTGCATTGGCTGCTGCCTTCTTTACCATGGGTTCTGCTGTACTTTATGGAGTATCTGGTTCATTAGAATTGGGTCAAATAGCCACAGCCATTGCTGATAGATTAAATGAACCTAGTATTACCATTCTATTGCTTGGTGGAGCAGGGTTATTGTTGACGGCATTTGCCTTTAAACTTTCACTCTTTCCATTCCATACATGGGCACCAGATGTTTATGAAGGAGCTTCTGCACCTTTAGCTGGATACATGTCAGTTGTTCCTAAAGTAGCAGCATTTGTGGTTTCGATGAGAATTTTTGAAATGTTCATTGACCTTCAAATTTTATGGGTACAAAACATGATTATTTTCCTTGCTGTTATTACGATGACACTTGCGAACTTAATGGCTCTTGTACAGCAAGATGTTAAACGTATGTTGGCGTATTCGTCAATCTCTCATGCTGGTTTTGTAATGGTTGCCATTGCACTTGCAACTGACAAAGCCAATACAGGGGTATTTTTATACTATGCACTTTTTATGTTTACTAACTTAGGAGCATTTGCAATGTTATGGGTTAGCAGACATAAAGATAGAGTGCATCATCAACGATTTGATCATCCTTATGAGAAGTTCTCAGGAATGATTAAAATTATGCCAATGGGTGCTGTGGTAATGGCACTCTTTATGCTATCTTTGGCTGGTGTTCCACCATTCTCTGTATTTTGGGGTAAAATTTATCTTATGTCAGCAACGGTAGATGCTGGGTATTTATGGTTAGCTATTGTAATGGGACTTAATTCAGCAATTGCTGCTTATTACTATTTAAAACTTATTGTTTTCATGTTCTTAAAAGAACCTACGGAGGCAGTCACTCAAAAAACAACCTATTACAATGTTTCAAAACCACTGTTAACGATTCTTGGTTTTGCTGTATTGGTAACGGTAGGTTCTATCTTTATGGTAAACCCATTGATTGAATACATTTCAAGTATGGTTCAAGCTTCTAATTTTGGGGTATAAAGTCTAGTTTCTCTCTATTGTTCCGATTTAAAATATCGGAACAATTTTCTTTTTTTTCTTTCTTTTCTCTTATTTTTTGTTGCTTGTTTTTAAAATTAATTTTTTTTTAGTTAATATAATTAAAATATTTATTCATATATATTTAATTTTTAAGTGTGTTAAAT
Source organism: uncultured Sulfurovum sp. (assembly GCA_902727935.1). Lineage (GTDB taxonomy): Bacteria > Campylobacterota > Campylobacteria > Campylobacterales > Sulfurovaceae > UBA1140. Next base: position 33,900 of record CACVAX010000052.1, read on the forward strand.
ATTATTGTGGTATAATATATTAATATTTGTTATATATTAATATGTTATAAGGTCACACTATGAAAAAAAAGATAGCAATAGTTTCAAATTTATCTTGGAACTTGTATAACTTTCGTTTATCGCTTATGAATGCAATGCGTGATGCAGGTTATGAGGTGATTGCAATTGCTCCTTATGATAAATACAGTCAAAAGATTATTGATGCAGGTTTTGAGTTTCATGATATTAAAATGAATGCACAGGGTATTAACCCTATTGAAGATATTAAGACGACTTATGCGTTTTATAAGCTCTTCAAACGTATCTCTCCCGATGTATTGTGTCAATATACCATTAAGCCAAATATTTACGGTTCCTTTGTTGCAAATATACTTAATATTAAAATGATTAATAATATTGCTGGATTAGGTACCTTGTTTATTAAAGATGGATTGATTACAAAAATAGCTAAAATTTTATATAAAGTATCTCAATCTAAGGCTGATAGAGTTTTTTTTCAAAACAGAGATGATTTTAACTTTTTTACCAATAAAGGTATTGTTTCAGCTCAAAAATGCGATATTTTACCTGGTTCAGGTGTTGATACCAATAGATTTAGACCTCAATATAAAGAAGAGAGTGAAAAAATTAGATTTTTATTAATTGCCAGAATGATTTGGGAAAAAGGCATTGCAGAATATGTGGAAGCTGCAAGAGAAATAAAAAAAATATATCCTAATGTTGAATTTTGTCTTTTAGGCTTTTTAGATGTAGAAAACCCAGGTGCAATAACAAGAAACGAAATGAATCATTGGGTAGAAGAAGGAGTGATTAATTATTTAGGCGTAAGTGATAAGGTTGATGAAGTAATTCAGTCTGCTGATTGTGTGGTATTACCATCTTATTATCGAGAAGGCACACCTAAAACCTTATTGGAGAGTGGAAGCTGTGGAAAACCTATTATAACGACGGATAATGTAGGCTGTAGAGATGTGGTTGACCATGGGGTGAATGGATTTATCTGTGAGCCAAGATCCTCTGACGATTTAAAGTTAAAAGTAGAGATGTTTTTAGCTTTGACGCATAAAGAGAGAGTTGAAATGGGACGAAAAAGTAGAGAAAAAATGAAAAGAGAGTTTGATGAAAAATTGGTTATCAATAAGTACTTAGACTTATTAACCCAACAGCAACAAGATCAGAGTCAAAAACCTGTTTTTTTATCTCAACGCTTATCAAAAGCATAATGATTTAGTTTAGCATAAACTCTTTTCATCATCTGCATCCACACATTAGGAAGAGGAAATTTCTTATTGGGTAAAAGCCAATCTTGTTCTTCACAATAGTAGATAACATACTCATCACTGTATTTGAGGGCTTTATAGAGTGTTTTTTCAGTCTCTTCAACGCTTGAATGGTTTAAGGTTGTAAATTGAGGATAGGAGCTTTTTTGACCTTTATTAAAGACCATAAATCCAACTTCTACTTCGCTAGACCACGTTAGACGTTCACTTTTAGGAAGTGTCCAGTGCAAATTAGGATTGAGGTTATCGTTGTAGATGTCTTTGGCAATGTCATTTTTTCGCCATTGGTAGGCATAGCCAAAATGTTCATTTTTACGATACTTGTAACTTTCTCCCATGTCATGTAAAGAGGCTTCTTTAGCAAGACCTTGTTTTAGTCCTGTAAAAATAGCACCATGGTATTCATTCTCTCTTGGGAGTCCCATATCAATGACGATGGGATAGTTTTTATTAGAATTGCTATGTGATAAAGATGGACCTAAATAAACCAATGTTGTCATTTTTGGATAGACTTTTGTCATGGAAGACATAATATGTTTAAAACGTAGGGTAACTTGTTGCATATGTTGGGGAAAAGTGTATTTTTTATTGCGATAGGCATGTTTATCAACCCATGTGGGTTCAGCACCTAGCTTTTCTTCACTACTGTAAAGTTTTGGTTTTGTCTCTATCTCTTGTATGCTTGGAAATTTATAGTTAACCATTTTCTTAGCAGAGGGGGTATAGGGTTCATCATCAAAAACAATGCCTTTAAATCCTAAATCTTTACTTACCCTTGCTACAACAGAAAAATTTTGACGAACTTGTTCCCAGGCTTTATCATCCCAAAAATCTGCAGGAAAATGAATGTTGATTTGTAAAAAGTTATGGGTTTGATCTTTATAGAGACCTTTTAGACCTTTGAGTTCATTCCAAACTTTTTGATAGCTTACTTTTTTCTTTTTTTGCATAACAAGATCTGTAAAGGAGTTTCCAACAACCACAAAACCTGAAAATGGAAGCTGTGAAATGCTAGGATGATTTTCAATAAGGTTTTCAGCCATATGGGGAAACCATCCATTTCCTTCTGCTAAAATAAGATGTTTCTCTTTTGCTAAGAGCTTAGAGGAAAGTAGAAGTAGTATGAGAAAAATTGCCTTCATAATTAAGCCTTTTTCTTTAAATCATAACATAATTTTGCTATTATTTTATAACAATAAAAAATATAGGAATGCATTTGGTACAGAATAATTATTTAAATACGCTATTAGCATTAATTTATGCAACTTTTTTTGTTTATGTAATCCCTTGGGTTGAAATATATGGTTCAGAGTTTCAAGACATACCCAATTATCTTAATCGTATCATTTATTTAAAAAATGGGGGCGATGAAGCAGAGTTTTGGGGTCTCTCTTGGTTATTATCTGAACCCTTATGGAAAGAAATGATTCTTGCGATTGGGTATCTTTTTGAAGATTATCGTCAAGTTATTTATGGAATTTCATTTTTTGTTACCTTTGTTTACGCTTCTTTTCTTTTTAAAAGAGTAGAATTTTATATTGCCATGATTTTTCTATTTAATCCAATGATGGTGCATCTCTTTATGGAACAAATACGCATCGCTTTTGCATTTACTTTGCTTTTGATTGCCTATGATTTATTTGAAAAACAAAAAAAAATAAGCTTCCTTCTTATGCTTTTACTTGTTATGGCTCCATTGATTCACGCAGCTATTCTTGTTTTTTATGCTGTTTATTATCTACTTGATAATCTGAATAAAAAAGTTGAAGATAAAAAGTACTATCTCATTGCCATAGGAACGGCACTTTTTATTGCCTTGTTTATGAAGTATGGTAGCAATATTATATTGATGTTTGCAGGAGATAGACGGGCAAATTATGGTGAAGTGATTGAAGCAAGTTCTTTATCGTACTCCATTGCATGGTTTATTATTGCTTTGATTATTGCCACCTTTGCCGAGTTTAAAGAGAGTCAAAATCGTGTTGTGGTTGCTTATGCCATAACTTTTATGACATTTTTCTTTTTTTCTTCAATATTAGGCATGTTTGCAGCACGTTATGTTGCTGTGATTATGCCATTGATTATTATTTCTATTGCTTACTTGCCAAAACATTTTAAACAGGGTACGTATCTGTTTTTACTCGCCTATAATATTTTTTCATTTAAATATTGGCTGAAACTAACCATATTATAAACATTAAAAGGAGATATAGATGATTTATTTAAAATGGATTAGATTACGTTTGGTCTTTCTTAGACGCGTAATAATTGAATTTTTTAATCAATTAATTTATCAAAAACAATCACAGTTTTTGTTACACAAAGTAAACGCTCACCGTTGCCCTTATGAATTTGTACTTTTTTACAATACACTGGGTAGAACGCTGTTTATGTTTAGAGAGTTTCTAGCATTAGTAACACATAATAAGCTTTTTAAAAAAAGTATTACTATTGATGGCTTTGATGAGGTGGATTATAAAACCCTTTACAAAGAAGGAAAAAGTGATCTGCTTTATCCTAAGTCGCCCATGGTTGAGACCGAAACGGTGAAAATAGCAGATGAATATTATGAAAAAATAGCCAACTCATTTTTACTAGCCTACAACCATGATAAGCATAACAAAGATATCACCCAAGAGTGGAGTCGAATCTCAACTGAGTTTAGAGAACTCTTTTTTGATGAGCATCATCAGATTATTAAAGAAAATTTAGAAAACTTTAGAGGTGATGCTAAGATTTATAGTAAAATTTTTAATAATCAATATTCATACATTAGCAAAGAGAATGGTTATGTCAAAAGTTATTTGGATGCCATTGATTTGGTTTTAGAATATCATCGTTTTGCAAACAAAATAGACAAAGTCCGTTTGGCTTCTATTTCCGAGAGTCAAGCAGGAAATTATCTTAGTATTAATTATCGAGGCAAAAAGTTAAGTGAACAACTGTTACAAAATCTGGTGGTTGCCAATGATATTATAGAGCATGTTCCTTTTTCAAACGAGCAAAGAAATGTTGTTTTAGACATTGGTGTAGGGTTTGGAGGAAGTACACGCATTATGAGTTACTACATTCCAAACACAACACAGATATTGTTAGATTTACCAGAGACGCTATTTCTAACAGCTTATTATTTAAAATATAACTTTCCTCATAAAAAAATTGCGTTACTTGAAGATATTTATCCCCATCTTGATAATATGGATAAAATTATTAAGGATTATGACTTTATTATTATTCCTCCTTTTGTGTTAGAGCATATTAAAGATAAAAGTGTCGACTTGGTCATTAATGCTTCTTCCTTATCGTTTATGTCCAAGGAGTATTTGGATTTTTATTTAAAAGAAACTAAGAGGGTTTTAAAAGAGAGAGGCTACTTTTATTCATTGAATACGACAGAAAATAATGAATGGGGAATAGGTTCACACCATTGGGATTATCAAGCTGATTATTTAACCCTAATGTACAACTATGATAATAGATTCTCTTACCCACAATGGTTAGGGCAAAAAATAAATTAACAGTTAAAAATATGTTTTTTTTTATTAATATATGGCTATACTGTCTTTATACTATTTAATAGAGTAATAAAGGAGTTTTTTATGAATGAGTCAGGTGATAATATAGATGCTAAAAATGCCAATTGGAAATTTAATGGTTCTATGGTCGAAAACTTTGAAGAACATGTAAGAAAATCAGTTCCTTTGTATAAAGAGGGGCATGATTTGATTCTTAAATTGAGTGATTATTTTGTCAAAAATGATTCAGTTTGTTATGAGTTAGGCTCTTCAGCTGGAACACTTACCTATAATTTAGCCAAATATCATGAGTTTAGAGAGGCAAAATTCATCGGTATAGAGATAGAAAATGACATGGTTCAAAAAGCCAATGAACTCTATAAAAATCCTAATTTATCCTTTATTTGTGATGATATGACAACCCTAACATTTGAAAAATCTGATTTGATTGTCTCATATTATACAATCCAATTTATTCATCCAAAACTGCGACAAGAGTTAATTAATAAAATTTATGACTCTTTAAATTGGGGTGGAGCATTTATTCTGTATGAAAAAGTACGTGCGAACGATGCCCGTTTTCAAGATATTATCTCCAATTTATACATGGAGTATAAACTAGACCAAGGCTATAAACCCAAAGAGATTATTGCTAAATCCAGAAGTTTAAAAGGGGTGCTTGAGCCATTTTCTACTGAGGGAAATATTGACATGTTAAAAAGAGCAGGGTTTGTTGACATATTAAGTGTGCAGAAGTACATGAATTTTGAGGGGTTTTTAGTGATTAAATAACTTATTTATCACTAAACTTACGATGAAAAAAACCAAAGAACTCACCACCCTTCAACGCCTTGGCGATAATTTTGCCTCTTTGGTGACTTTACAAATTGTGAATTATCTCTTACCTCTGCTTTTAATACCTTATTTAATTCGTATACTTGGAATTGAAAGCTTTGGTATTTATAGTTTTATTTTAGCCATTATCATGTATGGGGTGAAGATGAGTGATTATGGTTTTGAACTCTCTGCGACCTATCATATCTCTTTAAATCGAGACAAGCAAGAGAAACTAAATGAAATTTTCTCATCGGTACTTAGTATTAAACTACTGATTTCTTTTGCCTATTTAATTATTATCACACTATCAATCTTTTTTATCGACAGACTTTTTAACTATAAAGCCTTTATTTTTCTCTCTTTTGGGGTACTTTTTGGGTATGTCATGTTTCCTGTATGGCTTTTTCAAGGCATGGAGCGAATGCGATACATTATGTATTTAAATGGTCTCTCTAAGTTACTCTTTTTTGTTTCAGTTTTTATCTTTGTGAAGAGTGAATCTGACCTCTATTTATTGATGCTTTTAAACAGTGTCTCCATGCTTATTATGGGAATTTTTGCCCTTTATGTTGCCCTAAAAGATTTTAATATTACTTTTTCATTCCAAGCATGGGATAGATTGGTTTTTTATTTAAAAGATGGCTGGTACATTTTTACTTCTAAATTTGCCGTTGAGTTTTATACCACGGCAAATATTATTATTTTAGGCTTTTTTGCAACCCCTTTGGTGGTGGGATATTATGCAGTGAGTATCAAAATTATCCATGCACTAGGCTCTCTTTTAGAACCATTAACACGCACGGTTTACCCCTATTTGATTGGTGTTTATAAAACTTCCAATGCAAATTTTATTTTACGAAATAAACAGTTGGGTGCTGTCATCTTTTTAATCATGCTTCCCATCTCTTTTTTGGTATGGTATTTTTCAGCCTCTATTTTAGATCTGATTACAGGGGAGGAGGTGGCTTCTTTAAACATTGAAATATTACAAGTTTTTTCATTTTCGTTAGTAGTTTATCTCTATGGTACACAATTTACCAATATGTTGGTAACCATTAAAAAGACAAAAATTTTAAATCAAATACTTTTTTTAGCAGCAGGAATCAATGTTCTTTTTTCTCCTCTACTGGTCTATTATTTTGGGGTGATGGGGATGGTTTGGTTAAGTGTCTCTTTGGCTTTTTTTATGATGTTTCTGAAGTTATATTATTTGGTCTCTTTTTTTAAAAAGAAACCAAATATTGAGTTGTAAGTATAATGGTTTAAAGCTCAACTTCTTGCCAAGCTTGGGTATTGCACTCTCTATAAGAGGTGAGTGCTTGGTCAATTTCATAGGACCAATGTAATACAATGGGGTGAATGGTGGCATTTTTATGGGTTTGGCTATAGATGTCCACGCCTAACCGTACCCGTTGATATTCATGAAACTGTTCGGAAAATGAGATAAAAAGCACATCAGCATCAGATTTTTGATGCAGTCTATCATTGGCAAACTTTGCTACCATGTCTAAAAAGCTGGTAAGTATTAGCCCACAACGGGGAATAATTTTACCATCATCATTGACAAAACCTGCAGCCAAATCATGTTCATAATCATCATTTTTTAAATAGGCTTTTCCATCAATATTAATAAAGCTGTCAGCCAGAGTTTTGTTCTTTTTAAGGGCTTTAAAGGCTCTGTTTTTGAGGTTTCGTTCAGAGACCAAGCGAATGGATTCAGCACGAATGTATTTTTGTCCTTCAACCATCTCATCAATAAACTCTTCAGCACTTAGCATGGCATCTTCATCTAAGTTATTGAGTAAAATGGTAGGAATGATTTTAAAAGTATGATGATGCTCTTGGATAATGGTTTGAGCAAGTTGATTGGCAAAGGTCATATTACGTTTTGCCCATGTTTTATTTTCTTCTTCTATGGGCAATGAAAAATGGGCAATCTCAAAAACAATGACTGTGGGCGTATCTCTTTTGGTGAGTTGTCGGTTAATCAGTTCGTTGAGTGCTGTGAGTTTATTGTTAGACCATTCCTTATAAGGAATGGTGGGGGCTAAATATTTTTTGTCATTAGTGGGGGTTATACAGACTTCGATGGCTTATCCTTTGTTATTTGTGTATTGGTAAAATTTTCATACCAAAGTTGGAAGATAAAGATTCTCCATAGTTTATATTTATAGGCTTCATTACCAGCATAAAATTGATCACGAATGTTGAGTATGGAAGTAGTATAAAAGATATTATCTTTATCTAACCTTTTTTTATTAATTTGTAAATATAAAATTTCTTTTAGATTATTTTGCATCCATGAGGCAAAAGGAATAGCAAAACCAGACTTAGGACGGTCTAGGAGCTTTTTAGGAATGTATTGATGGGCAATCTCTTTGAGAAGATACTTTTTGATGCCATTTTTAATTTTTAAACTCGAAGGAATTTTTGCCATATGATTCAAAAGGCTTTCATCTAAAAAGGGTGTTGACAGTTTAATATTTGCATGATTCATGGTCGAATAACTTTTTACCAGTTCGCCATCGACCATGGTTGTTTTAAAGTAAGCACCTATGACTTCATCCACGGTTTCAGCAGGATTATTAAAGTTAATGTTATCAAAGCTATTTACAATTAGAGGTTTATAGCCTCTTACATGTAAGTTTAATTCACTTTCTAAAAAAAGTGTATTTCGACCATAAATCATTTGAGGTATATTTTGAGCCATCAATAAATGATAAAGTTTGTTTTGTTTAATGGGGAGATTTTTGTAATTTTTTAAATAGGGTACATGTTGCAATTTAATACTGTTTAAGGTTTTTGCCATAATGACTTTTAGGATTTTAGGAGTGTTTTGTAGGCGTTCAAAGCCATGTACATTTTCAGCTGTGGCAAAAACCTCATCGCCTCCATCACCAACGATAAGCTGTTGAATACCTTGTTGTTTAAGCAGTTCACTCGTAATAATGGTAGGAGCAGCAGCATAATCAGCAAAAGGCTCATCGAATATTTCATGCATTTTAGAAATGACCTTCATCGCATCATCTTCTGTAAAATAATGTTCATGATGATTTGTACCTAAACTTGTGGCTATCTCTTTGGCATCATGTGCTTCATTAATATTTTCATCAAAAAAGCCAATGGTAAAGGTATCTACTTTTGTAGCAGATTGTTTTTGTGCAATGGCTGTAAGAGTAGAACTGTCATATCCCCCTGAGAGAGAAAGACCATAGTGCGCGTTTTTAGTCTCTTTTTCTATGATACTATTGAGTAGTTCATCAGTTTGTTGTAAAACTTCAGTTTCGTTATGAAGACATTTTTCCTCTTGATAACATGATTCAAGTTCCCAGTACTTATGTTTGGTATAAGTGTAGTCCTTTAGATTAAAAGTGAGGTATTCACCTGCACAAACTTTATAAGCATTTTTAAAAATAGTATTGGGTTGTAATATAAATCCAAATTGTAGATATTCTCCTAAAGTACTCGGATTAATTTCAGGACTAAACTTTGTATTTTTAGAAAATCTTTTAAGATGTGTACCTACAATAATTGTTTCATGAGTATCAGCATAATAGAGAGGTTTTATGCCTACTTTGTCTTTTGCTATAAAGAATTGATTCTTAATTTTATCATATAAAAATAGAGAAAAAGAGCCTTGTATTTTTTTGATAAAATTAATGCCTTCTAAGGTATATGCTTCTAGTATATTAGAACTATTATTTCCATCAAAGAGCATCAGTATGTTGTGATTATCAATTATTTGTATGTCATCTGAATGTTCAATGATTTTAAAGTTTTTATCTGTCTTATCAATAGAAATTAAAAAGTGGGTCATCTAGGGTCTCCTTTGGTTATGAATGGCTTCTTGAACGTAGTACCATAATAAAAATACGTGAATAAAAGTGACGCACAAGAACGCGATAATTAATCCCATGGCATTAAAAAAATAACTTGCTAAGGGAACAGTTAAAAAGTTTAATAGCACGGTATAATTCATCACTTTCATGTAGTTACGCGTCTCTTTCATAATGATTAAGGTGTTTGATAATAAGCCTCCATAAGGGTAAGAGAGGACACGTAATAAAAAAATACTTAAGAGTAAAATAATGGTTGGTTCATAAGAGCCATGTATAAGATAGACTAAGTGTTCAATAAAATATTCAGATAAAAGTAAAAAGATTGAAGCAGATACAATAAAAAGTAAAGCAATACGTTTTAATAATAAAACAAAAAGATTAAAATCATCTTTATATTTTCTTGCTAAATAGGGATAGAGAGTTTGGTTCAATGGTTCAAATATACCAGCAATGGCAAGAACAATTTTTTCAGCAATGGCATAATACCCAACAATGAGATTATTCGTAAAAAGACCTAAGAGTAATAGGTTGGTTGTGGTATACAAGGAGACATAGAAACGTGAAAGAAAAACATGCCAACCCTCTATTAAATACATTTTTAAGGTAGATGTTTTTTGAAATTTAAAATAAACATTAAACTCTTTATAAATAATATAAAGTGATAAAATACCTGCAATAATTGCCCCAAGAGAAAAGAAAAGTGGTACAAGGTAGACATCTTCTTTCTCTTCTACAAAAACAAAAATGGCAAGGGTAAAAATTGATTTTGAGATGAGGTTTAAATAAGTTATATAACGCATTTTTTCCATTCCTTGAAAGAACCATACAGGAAATAAAAATTGTCCAATAACCGATCCAAAGCTTAACAAGTAAATCTCGAAATGTTTAGAAAAAAGCTCAAATGATAAAATGAGTAGAGATAAGAGCAGAAAGCTTAGGATAAGTAGAAAAAACTTAATGGACATGACAGAAGAAAAAATTTCTACAACTTTGGCTTTTTCTTCACGGTTCATTGAAATTTCTTTTGTGGCTGTTAAGTTAAATCCATAGTCAGTAAGGATTGCAAAGTAAGCAATGGTAGCCGTAGCAAAAGCAAGAAGCCCAAAATAGTCAATACCTAATGTCTTGACCAAATAAGGTAAAGTTAGAAGAGGTAGAATATAGTTCATCGCTTGTAAAAGTGTCAGCGATATAAAGTTAGATTTTAAGTTATGTAACTCTTCATTTTTTAAAATTTTCAGATTTTCCCCTCTAAAGATAGTTTAAGCTGATATTTTAACATAAATAAATATAAAATAATATACAAAGAAGATAGATTATGTCATAATTTATCAAAATTTAGATTAAAAGAGGTTCTATGCGCGCAACACATACCAATGCAGACATGTCACATGAAAATAAACTTTATTATAAAACCAGTATTTTTTTGAAATCATTAAGAGATAATGGTCTTTTTTCAACCCTACGTAAAATTGGACAACGAATTTTTTATAAAACAAAAGGTGTAGATTTTTCAACACAAAATATTTATGATTTAACACGTAAAGGTGAACATCAAGAGCATGGTACAGCCTTGGTTTCAACTTCTACGGATTTTTTACAACAGTTGTTAGGGGATTTGGAAAAGTTAATTGATAAACCTTTAAATAAACGTCTTTTTGTAGATTTTGGTAGTGGTAAAGGAGCAGCAATTATACATGCTAGAGAATTAGGCTTTCAAAGGACTATTGGGGTTGAATTTGCAAAAGAGTTACATGAACGAGCCATACAAAACATAAAAGCTTTGGGTTTAAGTCATGTTGATTCTATTTATGAAGATGCAACAAATTATAAATTACCAAATGATATCTCTTTGATTTATTTTTTTAATCCCTTTGATGAGGTTGTTATGCAAAAAGTAATGAGCAATATTATGCAACAGAAAAGTAATTTTGAGAATGATGTTTATATTATTTATGGGAATGCTTCTTGTTCTGTCTTAAAAGAACATTGTCAATTATTAGATGAGACTGTCTATACCAGTGGTGCAAAAGCAGAGTTTTATAAATTATAAAGAGAGGGAGATATACCTAATGGATAACATAGAACAAAAGTCTTTAGTTGGTCTAATTTACAATTTAGATACAGGTGGTGCAGAGAGAATGATGTTAACCATTTTAAATGATTGTGTTGATCAAGGTTTTGAGGTACATTTAGTTATTTTTCAGTATGAAGGAGCATTGCTTAAAGAACTTTCACCTCACATAACAGTTCATAAGCTAAATAAGTCTTCTGTCTCTAAAGGTTTAGTTAAATGTTTAAAAACAGTTAAGCATATTCATCCCCATGTTGTTTTTACAGGAATAGGTCATCTCAATATTGCTTTAGCACCCTTTTTACCGATTATGAAATTTTTATTACCCAAAACAAAGTGGATTAGTAGAGAAACAAACATTGTGAGCCTAGAGAATCAAGTCTCTAAGTATCCTAAATTATTTGATTTTTTATATCGACATACTTATAAAAATTATGATGTTATTGTTGCCCAATCACTGGACATGAAAGAAGATTTATTAAAAAACTATTTTCAAACCGATAAAATTGTCTTAATTAACAATCCTATTGATGTCAAAAAAATAGATACATTGTCGATAGAAGACCCCTTTTATACTTTTGACGAGAGCAAAATAAACCTTTTGAGTGTTTCGCGTTTACGTGAACAAAAACGCATCGATTTGATGTTGGAAACTTTAAGCCATTTACCTCTTAATTATCATTTAACCATTGTCGGTTCAGGTGAAAAAGAGATCGCTTTAAAAGCATTAAGCATTCGTTTAAATCTTCAAAATCGTGTTAGGTTTTTGGGTCAACAATCCAATCCTTACACCTATATGAAAAGAGCTGATTTATTATTGCTCACCTCGCAAAGAGAAGGTTTTCCCAATGTATTACTTGAAGCAAATACATTAGGTCTACCAATAGTAGCATTTGCCTCATTAGGAGGTATTCAAGAAATTATAGAAGAAGGGGTAAATGGTTTTTTTGTTCCTTTTAATAAATGTGAGCTACTGGCCAAAAAAATTGAAGAAGCACAGCGTACAAAGTTTGATAAAAATAAGATTCGAGAAGCAACAATTCAAAAGTATTCCAAAGACAATATATTAAATAAATATAAAAATATTTTTTTAAAATAAATAATATTTAATATTTTAAGTATTTATTTAGAATTTATCTAATATAATTTAATATAGTTGAACATTAAAAATTATTAGGATAAAGTAATGCTAAAAAAAATAATTTATTTAAGTCTATTTTTCGTCAGTATTCTCAATGCAGCTGTACTAAAAACCGATAAAGATATCTATTCTAACAATCAGCAAATCGTTGTAAGCTTTTCAGAAATGTTGGCTGAAGGACATGATTGGATTGGAATTTATCCTACTGGTAGTACTAACGAGTGGGCAAATCAAGTACAGTGGAATTGGACTGGCGACAAAGTTGAAGGAACGGTAACTTTTAGACCTTTACCTGAAGGTAGCTATGATGTAAGGGTATTTTATAATAACTCTTTTAATATGGAAAGGAGTAAACAAATTAGGGTTGATGCAAATGGAGCAGTTACTACAGTAGCAACCAGTAAAGAGGTTTATTTGACAGAAGAACCAATTATTGCAACCTTTAATAATATGTCAGGTGATACGCATGACTGGATGGCAATTTATCCTGCTGGAAGTAGCAGTGATTGGGGCAATCAAATTGATTGGAAATGGGTAGAGGCTGATATTTCAGGTCAAAGAACTTTTGGCTCTTTACCTGTAGGAGATTATGAAGTAAGGGTATTTTTTCATAACTCTTTTAATATTGAAGCCAATGCCAGTTTTAGTGTGGAGGCTGGAACAACTGAAGTAAGTTTAGCTTTAAATAAAGAAGTCTATGCACAAAATGAGCTTATTTATATCGATTATACCAATATGCAAGGGAATGAGAGTGATTGGATAGGTATTTATCCAGCAGGAGCAAGTTTTAATTTTGAGAATGTGATTGATTTTAAACAGACCAAAGGTAATATTAATGGACAGATAAGTTTAGGAGGTGTTGATACTTTTCCTGATACTGAAAATAATCCTGGGGGTTTAGCCCCTGGTAATTATGAAGTGAGAGCATTTTATAATAATAGTTTGGGTGCAGAAGTTGTTAAATCATTTACGGTTACCCAACAAGTTGTAAATTCAACCCTATATGAATCGGCTGATGAAAATATTTCTGAAAATTGGGTGCATATATCAGGACCTAACGCTCCTTATCTTCATAAAGGAATGGTTAATTTAACACCAACATGGATTGACAACTTTACAAATACTTCAGAATATCGGTTGGTATTTCCAACACCAAACAGTACACAAAAAGTTTTAGAATTGGATGCTGGAGGTATTCGATGGCAACCTCACTTCTATATTGGGGTAATCTTGGAAACTACTAATGGATCACGTAAAATGATATGGGATCCATTTTTTAATCACGAAGAAACAAAGCCTTTTAAAGTGAATCAGTTTCTTAATTTTCCTCTTTATGTTGATACCCAACGCGTATCAACAAAGAAGTTACATGTAAGGCTAGATGTTGAAAAATATTTACGCCTACTTGAACCCAATAATAAAGTAATAAGTATTTCTGCATTTATGGCTTCAGGGGGTGATTTAGATGAGATTAAACTCTCTTCACACTAAGAATAAAAAGCAGTTGTTTAAGTAAAAACGTGATATAGTATTATATTATGTTAAATAATAATATAGATAAAAGGAAAATCTAATGATAAAAAAATTGATATATGTTTCTCTGTTCTTTGTAACTTTGTTACATTCAGCTGGAGTTGATACTGATAAAGAGATTTATAATATAGATGAAGAAATTACGGTTTCTTTTTCAAATTTAAAAGGTCAAGATAATGAATGGATGGCAATTTATCCTGCTGAAAGTAGCAATGACTTTGCTAATATTATTGCTTGGAAATTGACAAATGCCACGGAAGCTGGAAATGTTGTTTTTGATACACTTGCTATGGGTAACTATAGTATTAGAGTATTTGAAGGAGCAAACTTTGTAATCTCTAAAGAGATAGTGGTTGATAAAGTTCCTGCCATTTCTACTGATAAAGAGATTTATATGATAGATGAAGATATTTTGGTCTCTTTTAAAAATTTGAAAGGTCAAAATAACGAATGGATGGCAATTTATCCTACTGAAAGTAGCAATGACTTTGCAAATATTATTAGCTGGAAATTGACCAATGCCACAGAGACTGGAAACGTAACTTTTGAGGCACTGGCTAAGGGAACATATGACATTCGAATATTTGAAGGTGCAGATTTTGTAATTGAAAAAACGATAGTGGTTAATGACGATGCAATTGCTTCAGGTGTTGAAACGACTAAAGAGATTTATTTAACGAATGAACAGATTGTCGCACTTTTTGAAAATATGTCAGGAGGCAATGACGATTGGATGGGAATTTATCCTGCAGAAAGTAATAATGATTGGCAAAATATGCTACAGTGGGAGTGGATTAGAGGGGACATCTTCGGAATGAAGACTTTTGAACCCTTAGCTGTTGGTGCTTATGAGGTAAGAGTTTTCTTTAATAATTCATTTAATACTGAAGCCAGTTATGCCTTTAGAGTGGAAGCAGCAGAAGTAAAAGTGCTTGATATAACATTAGAAAAAAACATTTATGACCCTTTTGAACTCTTACATGTTAACTTTGAGAATATGGAAGGTGAAGCGAGTGATTGGATTGGTATTTTTCCTGTAGGGGCGAATCATCAACAACAGAGTGCTATTGAGTGGAGGAGTACCAACAGTTTAATTGATGGTCAACTATCATTTAATGGGATTGAGGCAGGAGCTTATGAGGCAAGAGCTTATTTTGATAATGTTCATCAAAAAACAGTTGCTTTTACGGTAAGAGAAAAAGAGCCTGTTAGGGTATTATATGATGATTTTGAAGACAATGTGATTGATCCAAGATGGGTACGTGTTACTGGAAAAGATATGACACTTTTAAATGTGGGTGCTACCGACTTAGCCGTTGGGCATACCCAAAGACAATTGGCTGTTAATGGACAACGTTCTCTTCGTACCTATAGAGATTATAGAGGGGGATTAAACCATTCAGGATACTATTTTAATTTTGGCAATCCTGATGCAAATTTAAAGTTTTTACAAGTAGATATGAAAATTGGTGAATCATCACATGTGTTTGCCTTTGGTGTTAAATTAAACACGAAGTTTGGTGAACGTAGAGTTGAGTTTGCTTCTTGGTTAAATCATACCCTTCCTAGTGGACAACAGATTATTCGTGGACCTTATGGTAATGTATTGGCAGGACATCGTGAAGCATTTATGGTCAATAATTACCTTCAAGTCCATCCTGGACCAAGTGATTACTATGTAGGAACTTCAGGTGTAGGAGGTGGTAGCAATATGTTTGTACATTACAAAATCAATATTGAAGAAAAACTTAGACTTCTTGAACCTGATAATGAGTTACTTGGCATTACCTTGTTTACTACTTCTGGTGGAGACTATGATAATTTAGCCCTAATCACACATTAAAATCTTCAACAAAGAGAGAGCTTTTCTCTCTTTGCTTTTTTATTCTCGGTCTATTACCATCTTTTTCGCCACTGAACATACATCATGACCATCCAAATAAAAGTGGGATTTTTAATTTTATTTTTCTTTAAGTCATCAATGATTTTTTGAAGTTCTTTCTCTTTAAAAAGCGCATCTTCTTTTAAAAGTGTACTCTCTAAGGCATCCAGAGCTGTTTGTTTCAACTCTCCTAATAACCATGATTTAAGAGGAACAGTAAATCCAGCTTTTGGTTTGTCGCTGAGGCTGGTTGGAATGTGTTTTTTTAGGATTTCACGCAGTAAGTATTTTCCTTTGTTTTGTTTGTATTTGAGTTCCACAGGGACTCTTGCCATGTATTCAGCCAATCGGTGGTCTAAAAGGGGTTCACGACCCTCTAAAGAAACAGACATAGAGGCTCTGTCTACTTTACACAGAACATCATCGACCATAAAGGTTTTGTAGTCCATTGCCATCATTTGGTCAAGTTTATCTAAATTCTCCAATTTCTTAAAATCACGAAAGGCTGTTTTTTGAAAGTTTTGAAATTGACCCTCTTGTAAAATTTTATTTAAAAAATCTCCTTCTACTTTAGAAGAGGCATTGATGAACATCTCTTCTTCTGTTGGGGAGTTTATCATGCTTTTAAATTTATTGAATTTAGTAACGATATTGGCTTGTTTTTTAGACTTTGGTAAAAGGTTGTTTAGTATCGTAATGCTTTGTTCATTTAATAAATTAATGACTAATTTTAAAAGCTTATATTTAATTTTAGAAGATTTAAGCTCCATCATCTCTTTGAGGGCAAAATATTTACTGTAACCAAAGAAAATCTCATCTCCTCCATCAGCTGAGAGTGCCACGGTTACTTTTTGCTTTGCAAGTTGTGAAACCAACATGGTGGGCAAAGCTGAATCATCGGCAAAGGGTTCATCATAGTAGAATGATAAATCATCAATCAATGCCAACATCTCCTCTTGGGTACAATATTGTTCGGTATGATTTGTGCCTAGAAGTTGGGCTATTTGTTGGGCATCATTGGCTTCATTAAACTCTTTTTCTTCAAAGCCTATGGTAAAGGTGTTGAGTTTGTTTTTTTGATTTTTTTGTAAAACAGAGGTGACGGCAGAGCTATCATACCCTCCACTTAAAAAGACTCCCACGGGAACATCTGAGACCAGTCGAAGCTGACAACTCTCTAATAATAAAGCTTCTAGCTCTTGCAGAATTTTTTTCTCACTTTTTTCAAATTTATTCATTAAATAGAAGTCATGAATGTCCCAATATTTATGAATGGTGTAATTTTTTGTGTTTAAGTCATATTCAATATAATGTGCTGGTTTGAGTTTAAAACAATTTTCATAAATGGTATAGGGTGCAGGAATATACGCAAATTGGAAGTAAAAAGGTAAAATCTCTTTGTTGATTTTCTTAGAAAAATTGGGATGTTCATGAAAAGATTTGATTTCAGAAGAGAAAAGAAAAGTTTCTGCTTTATGGTAGTAGTAGAGAGGTTTTACTCCAGCCCTATCACGTAATAAAAAGAGTTTTTGTGCTATTTCATCGTAAATAACAAAGGCAAACATACCAATGAACTTATGCACCGATTCGATGCCCCACTCTTTATAGGCATAGAGAATGACTTCGGTATCGGAGTTGGAGCGAAAAGTATGCCCTAAGGTCTCTAACTCTTTTTTGATACTTTGAAAATTATAGACTTCACCATTAAAGATAATGGTATAGTTCTGGCAAGAGGAGACAAAAGGTTGATGTGCATGAGAGGAGGTATCTTGGATGGAAAGTCTATTGTGTCCAAGGTGAACGCCTGTTTTCTCATCGATAAATATTCCATTGTCATCAGGTCCTCGGTGTGCTTGAATTTGTACCATCTTTTCTAAGCTTTTTTTATCTTGATTGTTTGAAATAAATCCTACGATACCACACATAATGCTTCCTTGTATTTAGTAATAATATTTTTGACAGCATAGGTTTCGCTTTTTATCAAACCATTTTTTTGATAGATATCTTGTTGCTGTTTATCTTTAAGTAGCAGGTTGATGGCTTTAATAAGGCTATTGCTATCATCGATAGGATAGAGAATACCATTTTTAGCAATTTCTATCTGTTCTTTTATGCTATCTTTTTGGAGTTGGAAATTAATATCGGTATTGGGTGCTAGTATCTCTCTAGGCCCTGAAATACAATCAGTAGAGATGACAGGTGTTCCACATGCCATCGCTTCAATAATCACATTGGGAAAACCTTCTCCCTCTGAAGCTAAAATAAAAAGGTCAGATTTTTTGATGTAATTAAATGGATTGTTTTGTCTACCCCTAAAATGAACACGAGTGTTCAAGCCTTGACTTTTGGCATGTTCTTTAAGCTTGTTTTCTTCTATTCCATCACCAATGATAAGAAGTTCAATGTTATCATTTAAATGTTTTAAAGCATCAATAATGGTATGAACTCTTTTTTCAGGAGAGAGTCGTCCAACGGTAACAAGATATTTTTTCTCATCCTCAAATATAAAACCTTGTAGATTATTGTCGTTTGAGAGTTTATGAATGTTATCAATATTATGAGGGTTGTTAATGATTCTAAATTTTTTAAGATTTGGAAGGATTTTTAAAAACTCTTCTTTCATTTTTTCAGCAATAAAGATAACTTCATCGGTATTTTTATAAAGCAGTTTTATAAGCATAAAATTTATTTTCTTTGAAAACGAGCCCTCTTTTAAATTATTGATGCTAGTGACTTCAACCACTTGCACTTGGTGTTTTGCTCCGAAAATTTTGGCTAAAATATTGGTAAAATTTGCTCGGTAGATATGGCTTTGTATTAGGGGAGTATTATTTTTTTTGACATATTTTTTTAGTTTTAGGGCTAAAAAAGGGAGGTAGAGAAACTTTTTCAAACTGCTATCATGTTTTGTTAATGTGGATAGGTAGGTAATTTTAACTTCTTTAGGTAATTCATAGACTTTATCTTCTTCGATGCAGAGTAAATTGACCTCTATGCCTTGTGCTACCAATTCTGTAGCAATGACAGCCAGAACACGTTCTGCACCACCTGAGGTTAATGAGTTTATAAATAGGGTGACTGTTTTCAAAAAAACTCCTTTTTAATAATTATAGCCTATGTGTTATTTTATGTTAATTATTAATTTGATTTAATGGCTATTTGCTTAGGAACTTCTTGGATACTAGAGGTGCTATGCTGCATTAATAAATCATTTTCTTTTTGCTTCTTTTCTTTGATAACTGATTTGAGAACAAGACCCATATTGTTGAGATTTTTTTCTTGAATAATTTTTTCGAGTTCTAGGATACTCGATTTTTTTGAAACTTTCTCTTTGATAACAACAAGGTTCATCGTCGTAAATTTCATTAAATAGAGTGTTTCCAAAGCAATGTCATAAGCTGCTGTATCGATAATAATGTAGTCATATTTATGTTGCAAGGTTTCCAGGAGTTCTTGTAAGCGATTTGACAAGAGAAGCTCTGACGGATTTGGAGGAACTGGACCTGCTGGGATAATGTCTAAATTATTATAGTTCGTAGAGAAGATGATGTTTCCCATATTATCTCTTTGGCTTAAATAGGTACTCATACCTGAATATTGTTGTTCTATACCAAAATGTCCATGTAAGGATGGGGTGCGTAGATTTAAATCTATGACAATGGTTTTATGGTGTAAGTTTTGTAAAATACCAGCGAGATGAACAACGGTTGTGGTTTTACCTTCTCCTTTGGTTTTGGAAGATAATAAAATGATGCTACCCGTATCTTTTTGTTTAGAGAATTGTAGATTGGTGGCTAACTTATGATAGGCCTCTTTAAGTTGAGTGGTCGAAAAAACAGCATTTTTATAAAGAGGAATAATGCCATAAATGGGAAGTTTAGAGATAAGCTTAATCTCTGTATGTGTGGCAACTTTATCAACCAACAAGGCACGTAGAAGTGCTAAAAATAGTCCTAAGAAAAAACCAAGTAATATGGCAATAATTAGTACAATCAGACGTTTAGGTTTGATGGGTTTTGTTGAGGTATAGGCTTGATCAATCACTTCATAATCCGAAACAGAAGCCACTTTAATTAATTCATTTTCAGATTTTTTTTCAAGTAGATAGGTATACATTTTTGAATTTACTTCATAATCTCGTTGAAAAGAGACCAGTTTTTTTTCTTTTTGGGGAAGTTCTTTTAAAATTTTTTCATATTTTGTTTTTTGTGTTTCGAGGTTTATTCGTTTAGTGACAAGGGTAGATTTTAAATTCTTAATATTTAAAAGAATTTTCCGTTTAATTCTCTGCATTCTTTTACGTACATTGATGAGTTTAGGATACTGGTCTGTAAAATCGACGGTCAGTTCGTCTTCTTGGAGTTGCAGTTCTTCAAGGGTATCGATAAACCGAATGGTTGTTTGGTCATTAAACTCTAAAAGTGTTGGACCAATGGCATCTAGGTTTCGGTTATTTTTAACAAAAGTAATGAGGTTTTTAGCCAATTTTTCTTTTAATGCGAGTTCAGATAAATCTAAGTCTATGGCACTTAATTTTTCAAAGGAGTCTTTAACTTGGACAGTTGGTTTAACACGGTTGACTGCTTTGTATTGTTCCAGTTCATTTTCAGATTTTTCTAATTTCTTTTTGATACTTTCGAGTTGTAAATCTAAAAAAGATAATACTTTATTGTTAGTTGTCTCTTTTTTTTGAATACTTTGGGTCATGTAGATTTTGACTAAAGTATCAACATAGGCATTGGCACGTGTAGGTATGGTGTCTTGAAAAGAGATTTTAACAAGATTTGCATCAGGGTCAATTTGTGTAACAGAAAGTTTTTTAGTGATAATTCTTTCATAAATAGAGCGATGATTACCATTTAAGCGTACTTGGATAGGGTTAGAGAAATGCTTTTTTTTATCAAGCATACCCGAAAAGTAAGGTGTGTCAATCTCTGTATTAAAAGGATAAACTATGGACTCTCCTAGTTTTTCTGTACTTAGTGTAAAGCCAGTACTTTTGGGTGTAACGGTTATTTTATCTCCTAAGATATGAAAATGAACCTCTTTAGAAAGTGTCAGTTCTATTGGAGAACTATTATAAAGTTCAACGGTTTTATAATTTATTTCTTGAAAGTACTGTATGGCAAAATCGACCTCTTTTAAAGCCTGATTACTGATTCTAAAAGTTTGTAGACTAAGCATCTCTTGTTTGATACCTACGGTACTTGTACTATTGATACTGTCTCGTAACAAATCGGTTGTTTTAAGTTGTTGGTTTACTTTCACTTTGATAATGGCATTGGATTGATAGGTTGGTGAAATAAAATAAAGATAGAGGTTTGCCAGAGCAAAAGTTAAGATGGTTATGAATAAAATAGACCATTTGTAAGGAAGCACCGTTTTAAATAATTCAATAATATAATTTTCATCATTTATGGAGGAAGTTTGAGTTGTTTGCATAATATATTAATACCACTTTGTTTTGTAAATAAATAATAACAATTTATAACTTATATGTAACTTATATTTATATTATAGTGTATATATTAATTTATAAAAGTAAGCTTATTTTAAATAATTATGCCTATTTAATGCAGGAGTAAGTTAGGTATAATGGTTTAAAAAGAGATTAATATGAATTTGAAATCTGAATGCCTCTCCTGTTTATTAAATCAATCATTACGTGTTGCTAAAAACCTTAACTTAGATGAACAAACTTCCAAAAAGATGATGACATTGGCTGCTACCTCCATCGGTGCTTATGGGGAAATTTCTCCTCCTGTAGCAGCTTCAGACTTATATCCAAAATTAGCCTCTTTTACGGAGAATGAAGATGTTTATAAAGCACTCAAAGCACTTTCTACGCAGGAAGCACTAAAGCTTTTACCTTCGGTAGAAAAAAAGGTAACATCTGTTTCAGGTGCCATTAAAGCTGCTGTTGCAGGTAATGTGATTGATTTTGCAACACCGAATCATTTTGATTTAAAGAGCGAATTTGAAAAGGTGTTTGAAACAGATTTTGCCATTGATGATGAACTTAAGTTTTTAACATTAGTTCAAGGAGCAAAAAAAATTATGATTATTGGTGACAATGTGGGGGAACATGTTTTTGATAAACTACTTTTAACGGCTATGGCAAAAACTTATCCTAATATACAACGTTATTATGCAGTCAGAGGACGACCAATTATTAATGATGTGACGCTTGTGGAAGCTAAAGCACTGGAGATGGAGGCAGTAGCTATTGTGGTGGATTCAGGTGTGCCAACACCAGGATTGGATTATGATCATGCGAGTGAAGCATTTATGAGACTTTATAATACTATGGATGTCATCATTGCTAAAGGAATGGGAAATTATGAGTGTTTGGAAGGGGTCAAAGATAAAAGAATTTTTCATCTTTTTAAAGTGAAATGTGATGTTGTGGCGAAGGATGTTGGTGAAAAATTAGGTGAACTTATTTTTATGCAAAATAGGTAAATATTTTTTTATTCTATATAAAAATATAATTTTATCTTACTTTTATAATAACTTTTTATTATATTAAGTGTAAATTAAGCCAATCAAATATAAAATTTTCTTATCAATTTAAAGTTGAATAATATAACTTTAGAGCAAGGATAAAGATGAAAAAAGTATTACAAATACTACTTGGCTTACTACTAATATTAGTATTAGCATGGCTTAGTTTTTCAGAGGTTTCTAGTAAAATTAAAAATGATTTACTCTCAAAAACAGAAGCAAAACTTAGTGATAAAGGCATCGTGGGAATTAATGCCGAAATAGAAGGTGAGGGTATAGCTTTAACTAGAACAGTGATTTTAAGAGGTACAGTAGTCTCTGAAAAAGAAAAAATAGGCATTGCTTCTTTGGTGGAAGAGCTAGAAGGTGTTGCGAGTGTGAACAACCAACTGATTGTTCAAAAACCAGTTAAGAAAGTTGTCAAAGTGCTGCATCCTGTTGTTAAAAAAACTATTGACCCTGTTGTTGTGGTTGAAAATCTTGAAGGAGAGATAAATAAAACAGCTGTTTTGCCCATTAAAGAAGTGACAACAATAGCAGAGCCAGTTAAAGTTGTGAGAGATGTAGCAAAAGAGCATAAACCTAGCAGCGTGAAGGTTCCACTTGTACCCATGGTTCATCAAGAAATTTCAAAAGTATCAAGCTCTGTTGTTAGTCAAAAAACTTCTAATGTGCCAACGCCTATTGCGATTCAAAAAGTTTCTAAAGTACCAGTGCCTGTTGTTCCTAAAGAAGTCTCTAAAGTGCCTACTCCCATTGCTGTGATAAAAGCACCAATAGCTGTAGAAGCTGAAAAACCAGAAGAGATTAATAAAGAAAATAAAAACATAAAAACGCAAGGAGTTGAATAATGGGTTATCTATTAGCAGAAATAGTATTATATTTAGTAGGAGCAGGTCTAATTGGATTTGTATTTGGTTGGATTGTAAGAGGTGGAATGCATAGTGAGTCAGTGGTTATTAAAGAAGAAAAACCTACAGTTGAAGCCTTAGAGATAGAGAAAAAAGAAGCTGTTCCTACATTATCAGATGACGATAAACCTTCTTTTTTGAGTGAACCTAAAGAAGAAACCCCAGATAAACTTTCGGAGATAAAAGGGATTGGTCCTGTATTGGAAAAAAAGTTAAATGCCTTAGGTATTTACTATTTTGAACAGATTACAGCGTGGACACCTAAACAAGAAGAGTGGGTTAGCATAACATTAGGTTTTCCTAAAAAAGTTACGCGTGAAGCGTGGGCTAAACAAGCAAAAGAGCTTTTAGAAAAATAGGCTAACTAACATAATAAAATGGCAGAAAAATTTTCCCTTAAAGATGAACTTTTTAATCCCCAAAAGGTTCATCAAATAGCCTCTGAAATAAAAGAGGTTTATCCTCCTTTTAATCAAGAAAAATTTGAATATGAAGTTATTACTAAGTTTCCTAAACTCGAACTCAAAGAACGTATAGCCCATATAAGGGATAGGTTAGCAAGATACTTACCTTCGGATTATGTAGAAGCAATAGGCATTTTACTTAAAGCACTCCCTCCTCAACTTGACCCTAATAAAACAGATGATGATTTTGGAGAATTTATTTATGCTCCTTACAGTGACTTTGTAGTAACTTTTGGTTGTAATCCTAAACATTTAGATTTTTCATTAGAAGCATTAAAAGAGATGACAAAACGATTTTCTGTGGAGTTTTCAATTCGTGATTTTATTAATTATTTTCCAGAAAGAACTTTTGAAATGTTAAAA
Organism: uncultured Sulfurovum sp.; assembly: GCA_902727935.1. Classification (GTDB taxonomy): domain Bacteria; phylum Campylobacterota; class Campylobacteria; order Campylobacterales; family Sulfurovaceae; genus UBA1140. The sequence continues at coordinate 58,243 of CACVAX010000052.1, forward strand.
GTTTGTTCGCTTTCTAATAATTATCATCAACGGCGTTTAGCTTCTGAAGGTTCTCGACCTAAATTGCCTTGGGCTAAAAAATTAAATACAGAATATACTAAGGCAATCAGTTTACTTGATAATCTTTATATGGATAAGACACGTTATGTGACCCGTTCGGTCGCCAATCATCTTAATGATATTTCTAAAATAGACGCTTCTTTGGTGATTGAGACTTTAACGCGTTGGAAGAATACGAATAAACAAAATGAGAAAGAGATGCATTTTATATTTTCTCATGCTTTACGAAGCTTGGTTAAGGAGGGAAATGCTGAAGCATTACAACTGTTGGGGTATACTAAAAATCCTGCCATTGAAGTTCAAAACTTTCAAATAGTTAAGTCGATTGTTAAGGTAGGGGAGGCGTTGTTTTTTTCTTTTGAAATAGAAGCTCAAAAGGAGGAAGCTTTAATGGTTGACTATCTACTCTATTTTAGAACCAAAGCTGGAAAGCTTAAGCCTAAAGTACATAAGCTTAAAAAGCTAACCGTTCAAAAAGAAAAATTGCTAAGTATCAGTAAAAAACATTTATTTAAAGCCAATATGACAACGCGAAAATTATATGCTGGAGAGCATAAGTTAGCCCTTCAGATTAATGGAAAGATTTATAAAACATATAGTTTTGATTTGAATATTTAGCGAATATTAAAATGTAAGACTACTGAAACATTTAAAATAGGAAGTTCAGACCTCACATTCTGTGGAATAGCCATTGGAAAAGTATTTTGTAAGGTCTTTTTAATACTTTTTTGAAAAATAGATTTTCCATTAATAAAACGAATATTACTCACTTGTCCACTTCTTGTAATATCAAATCGTACTTTAACTGAACCTTCAATATGTCTTCTTTTAGCAATTTTTGGGTACTTTTTATTAGCCATAATTTGAGAACGAACATTTTGTAAAAAGGCTTTTTTATGTCTATCATCTTTTACTGGTGCCACTGGAGAAGGTGGAGGTGGAACTTGTTTTGGAGCTTGGACTACTGGTCGTGCGATGGGTATTGGTTCTCGATAGACTGGTTCGTTATATACAGGCGCTGGAGCGATAACAGCTTGTGGTATAACTTTTTTAACCACTTGTTTTTTGACCACTTCTTTTTTTATAATTGGTTTTTTGACAATTGGTTTTTTAATAACTTTTTTCTTGACAACTTTCTTTTTAATAACCTTCTTTTTTACGATAGGTTTCTTTTTGACTACTTTTTTCTTAATAACTTTTTTGGGTTTAGGCTTGACAATTTTTTTGATCACAGGTTTAGGTTTTACAACAGGGGTGGGCTTAACAATTTTTTTGGGTGCTTGTGGTTTGGGTACAACTACAGGAGGTAGAGGAGGTACTATTTTAGGGGGAATAATTTTTGGTGGAGGCGTGATAATAGCTACTTTGATTACTTTTTGAGCTTTTGGTTTTCGTACTTTTTCTATGTTGCTCAATGAGAGAAAAGCAACATAAAAAAGTACAAAACTTAGACTACTGATAAAAAAAGCATAAATATGGCGTGATTCAATCATTTTTTAGTAATAATCCCTAAGTTTTCATATTCATTTTCCTTCAAAATATCTAAGATAAATACAAAATTATCAAACTTAGCATTTTTATCTGAATAGAGATGAATAGGATGCTTTTTATCATGGCTTAAAAGCCGTTTTTCCACTTCATCTTGGCTGACTTGTTCTTTGTCAAAAAAGATATCACCATTCTCTTTGATGGAAATTTTGAGTTCTTTTTTAGGTTGCTCTTCTATTTTACTAGAACCTGTGGGTAAATCCAATTTAATTAAACCTGTTTGTATAAATGAAGCTGTGGTTAAAACAATGACCAAAAGTACCAACATAATGTCAATGAATGGTACAACATTGATGTTGTCAAACTTTGCAGAACGTCGCATTAGTTCTCCTTTTGGTGAATAATCCACTTGTTAATAAGCACTTCGACTTTTCTGTTTAAATGGTTGTAGAAGAAAATGGCAGGAATGGCTACGAGTAGACCCATGGCTGTTGCTTTGAGTGCAAGGGCAAGAGATGTCATGATGTTTTGCACATCCATTTGGGCTGTTTGTCCCATGCTATAAAAGGTGATGATAATTCCAAGAACGGTTCCTAATAATCCAATATAAGGAGCATTTGCCCCAAAACTAGAAATAATAGAGAGGTTATTAGTGACATCTATTTCTAATGCTTCTACAGTTTTGTACTGTTTTACATTTATTTTTCGGTAAAAGAGAAGTCGTTCAATCCAAAAAAAGAGTGTTAAAAAACTCATAAATGCTAAAAGCCCTAATACTCCGTAGTCCACGATTTCACTAAGTAGTTCGATGTTCATTGTTTTCCCTCATTATTTTTACTAATGAGTATTATAATGTAAAAAGATGAGAGGTAAATGAGTTTTATTTAAAAATAGAGAACAAAGGGACTAAAAGTGCGTTCTTTGTTGTTGACTTTTTCTATTTATTATAGAGTTCTTTATAAAATTCTTTCCAACGTTTGTGTTGCCAAAACCATTGTGCTGGTTGTGTTCGAATAACCTCTTCTAAAATTTTGGCTTGAGACTCGGTCATGGTCTTTAAGTCATCTTCTTGATTGTCTGTTTTTAAACTTTTAATAGGAGGATGGATGGTTACGGTATAGTTTTGGTAGTCATCTGTTGAGATATAGGCTGGAACAAGATCAATACCAAATTTTCGAGACAAAATAGAAGCTAAAGGAGTATGGGTCACTTTATGATTAAAAAAATTCACATCAATGGATTGTGATTGAGTGAGATGTTGGTCTGTAAGAATACCCACTATCTTTTTTTGACCAATAGCACGAATACACCCCTTCATTGCTCCTTTTTTATAGACCATTTCTACATTAAAGCGTTCACGATTTCTGATAAGCAGGTCGTCCATAACTTTAGAATCGAGTTCTCTTCCTACACCGACTAAAGTTAAGTCAAAATAGATGGCGATGGATTGTGAAAGAAGTTCCCAGTTTCCGTAGTGACCTGTGACTAAAATAAACTGTTGATTCTCTTTTTGATAGGCTTTAATAATCTCTTCATTTTTAAAACTAACATTTTTAATGACCTCTTTTTTATTCATTTTATCACGATAAATAATACCAAAAGTTGTATCTATGAGATTTACAAAAGCTTCAATACCAATACGTTTTTTCTCTTTTTCAGAGAGTTGTTTCTCAAAAGCTAAATCAAGGTTGGTATGGATAATTAAACGATGCTTTTTACTTACCATATAGGCAAACCAAGCAAGTGAACGCATTAGTTTAATGGTGATTTTTCTAGGTAAGACAGTCAAAATAAAGCCAAAGGTTTTATAGAGTCCAAGATAAAAGTAATCAAGCATTTAAAAGTTCCTTTGCTAATTCTATAATGCTATTGGGATCTATTTCTTGAATAGAGAAGTCATTTTTATCCAACTTTAAAGGATTCACTTTAGTCTTTGATTTTAGGACTTGATTAATAGGGGTAATATAAGTATTACGATATTCAGGAGTATTTCCAAAGAGGGTGATGGAGGGAACATTTAATGCCCATGCCATATGAGTAGGTCCTGTATCTCCTCCAATCACAAGTTTTGACTTAGCAATAACATGTTTGAGTTCATCTAAGTTTAGTTTTGGACAAGCAATGACATTATTAGCTTTTCTTGCAAGATATTCTGCTACTTCTTTTTCATAGTCATTTGCCCAAATAACAAATACTTTTTCATTTATGTTTTGTACTACTTTTAGAAATTTTTCTTTAGGATAAATCTTATTTTTAACAGAAGCCCCCACGACTAATAAGAGATAATTTTTTATTGTATCTATTTCCATGAGAAGGTTTTGGGAAGTTTTAAAATAAAGAAAGGCTTCTTTATTTAAGATTTGTTCTTTACTCACAGATATAGCTAAAGGTTCACAGAGAACTTTGATATTTCGTTCTATGGCATTTTTTTCATAGGCTATTGCTATTTTTTCATCATAAAAATAAGAGGAGACACCTTCACGAATAGACGCTTTAGAAAAACCAATAACTTTTTTTCCTAATAATTTAGAAGTAATGGCAGATTTTAAAAGTCCTTGGGCATCAATGACTAGGTCATAATTATTTTTAGCGTAGGTGTTTATTTTTTTTACTTCAGTAAAAAGTGCCATTTTGTTTTTTTTGATGGCTTTTAGATTTAAGGCTAAGATATTGTCAATATGAGGATTATGTGCTAACACTTGTGCAAAACCTTGTTCCACAATCCAGTCTATTTGAATCTCTGGTTTGGCTTGTTTGATAAATTGAACTGCGATCATAGCATGGATAATATCTCCCATGGCAGAGAGTTTTACAATGGCAATTTTCATGGTAAACCTTATATGTTTTTACTTTTTTTTAAAAATAGCTTTAGAGACTTTTTAGATTTATGGTTCATATTATACTCAATGTGTTTTAAATACCATGTAAGTTGAGCAGGTGTAATATCTCTTTTTTGGGCTTCCCATTTTAAAATGTATTGGGGTATTTTAATTGGTTTTTTTATAAAATTTTTTGCGACTTTTTGTATGAATTTTTCATGCGACGTAAAACAGAGTCTTCCAAAAACAAAAGGAAGCCCTGTTTCTTGATACCACGCTGTTGCGAGATCAATGCCTTGACCTCCTTCTAAATAATATTTTAAGGCTTTATCGCCAATAAGTACTTCTCCTTGAAGATTTAAAACTTTGGCCAAAGCATTGGAACTTTCTGACTCTTTGTCTGGTTTATTTTTACCCTCTCGTAACAAAACAGAATAAACAGCTTTATTGCCAATAATACCTAGATTGGTACAATTATAAGAAGTTGATGTAATACTGGAGATAAATCCTGCATCAATTTCACGCTTTTTAAGGGCTTTGTTGATTTGACTCGGAACATTTTTTCGGTAAGCCATGCCCATTTTCATACCAGAATGTTGGATATAGCGTTTCATAAAAACTTGAAAAGGTAAAAGATTGAGGTAGCTAATTGAGCCAAATATCACAGTTATTTCCCTAGAATAGTAATTTAAGCATGATTATATCAAACAACTTTTATAATCACCTAACTTCGCTTTTTACTCTATTTTTATAGTAAATAAAAAGTTTTTAAACTAAGAGGTAAGGGAGAATACTCGTATGATAAAAGTAGAATTTTTAGGTCCAATGGCACAAGAAGTTATTGAGCTAGAGGCTCAAACTTTGGCTGATGTGGCAACCCAATTACAAAACATTGAGTCGGTAGCTCCTTGGCTAGAAAAGTGTGCTGTGGCTGTTAATGATGAGATGACGGCAAATCTTGGTATGACATTAAAAGATGGCGATAGGGTTTCAATCTTACCTCCTGTATGTGGTGGATAGTTTGGAGTTGTATCAAGGGTCATTAGAAGTAGAGCGTATTTTTACGAAGTGGCTAGAGGAAGAAGCTGATTCTAATTATGGAGCGTATATCCCTTTTATAGGAACTATTCGTGCTGAAGATGAGATTGAGGCGTTGAGTTTTGATATTTATGAGCCTGTTTTGCAAAAATGGTTTAGTGATTGGGAAGAAAAAGCTGCTCAACGAGGAGCAAAGGTGAAGATGGCACATGCCATTGGGGATGTACCTGTGCATACTTCTTCGTATATTTCGGCTGTATTTTCACCTAAAAGACGGGTGGCTTTAGAGCTTATTGATGAGTTTGTAGAGGACTTTAAAGCCAATGCACCCATTTGGAAATATGATGTAAAAGAGGGAAAACGCATTTATGCAGCTGACAGAAGTACCCCCATGAATGGGTCTGGACTTTTGTCTAAATAATTAGTTTATATATAGTAAGGGAAAATAGAATGGCATTTATGCACTTCGATGAATCAATTGAAATTATTAAGAATATCAAGATTGACAATTATAAAAAAGAAAAAAAATATTTAACAGATACTTTGGGCTATGTATTGGCTGAAGATATTATTGCTGACCATAATTCACCAGAGTTTCCAACTTCTGCTATGGATGGTTATGCTGTGAAGCATGAAGATTTAGCCTTAGGTCGTTTAAAAATTTCAAGTATTAATCCTGCTGGTTCTGATTTGGGAGAAGAACTTATTGGTGGTTGTTGTATTAAAACTTTTACAGGTTCACTTATGCCCATTGGGGCTGATACATTGATTCCTATCGAAAATGTAAGCGTTGAAGATGATGAGATTGTGATTAATGAAGAAGTGGCTTTTGGCTTTTCAGTAAGAGCCATTGGGGAAAATTATGAAAAGAATCAAAATCTTATACCTGAAGGGACAAAGATAAATTTTGCTGAAATTGGGGTAATGGCAAGTTTAAATGTGGTTTCAGCTTTGGTGTATGAAAAACCTAGAGTAGCCATTTTATCTACGGGTTCAGAGTTATTAGAGTTGGGTGAAGCCCAAACCTCTGATGCACAAATACGTAGCTCTAATAATTATATTTTAGAAGCTTTGGTAAAAAAATATGATGGAGAAGCTTTACAGCTTGGATGTATACTAGATGATAAAGAGAGTATTTTAAATGCTGTAAAATCTGCTCTAGCACAAAGTGATATTGTGGTAACAACAGGAGGCGTTTCTGTTGGTGATTTTGATTTTGTGAAAGATGTGATTGTTGAACTTGGATGTGAAGTACTTTTTAAAGGGGTTCGTGTTAAACCAGGTCAGCATATTATGGTAGCTAAAAAGGATGATAAATTCATTGTGGCTTTACCAGGCTTTGCTTACTCTTCAACCGTAACAGCTTTACTTTATATGGTGCCTCTTATTGAAAAGCTACAAAAAAGTAAATCTTCTTTGGCTCTTGTGGAAGCTACTTTACGTAAGAAGTTTAATAAACGACAAAAGAAAGCAGAGTTTACAGCATGTAATTACGCTTTAGAATATGGAAAGTATTTTGTGGACTTTAAAGGTAAGAAAGCTGGTTCTTCTGCCATATTAACAAATATGTTAGGCTCAACGGCGTTGTTAGTTACATCTGAAGAAGATGAATCCAAAGAAGTTGGAGATATGGTCCAAATTCTTCTGATAGATTAACCATGGGTAATATGCATTACTTGCATGTTACTGTATCTTTTGATGTAGAGTGCTAACTCTGCAGCTGTTTTACAGCCACTATTAATTGCCTCTGTTAATAATGCTGTATTTACTTTCATATCCATTTTAAATCCCTTTTATTAGTCTCCTAAAAGGTTAAAACCTCCGTCTTGAAGACGGACAGATTTATCTCACTATAAAAGAGCTATAATATAAAGAAAAGTGAGGAAAGTATGGAGTATAGGTATGGAAGTCACACGA
>CACVAX010000053.1 GCA_902727935.1 uncultured Sulfurovum sp.
ACAAGTGGAATGATGGGAAGTTTTGAAGAAAATAGATTTTTAACTTCAATGAATAAAGGGCTTGTTCTTGATGGTCAAAATAAAAAGCTTTCTGAAAAAGACTCTTTTAATCATATGGGGATTATTGCAAGAACTGGTGGAGGAAAAACCACAGGTTACATTATCCCAAATATTCTAAAATTAGCTCAACAAAAAACCTCAATGATAGTAACCGATTTAAGTGGAGAACTTTATTCTCAAACAAGTGGTTATCTTAAAAAAAGAGGATTTAAAATTTATGTTTTAGACCCCGAAGATTTAAAAACTTCTATTGGTTACAATCCTCTCTATTATGCACTTTCAAGTATAGAGATCGATGAAATAGCAGAAATATTAATAAAGTCAGCGAATCCCGGACAAACTAAAACAGAAGATAAAATGTGGTTAGATGGTGCAAAGACTTTTTTAACTATTTTAATAAAAGTTTTAGTAGCCACTAAAGACCATAAATATATAAATCTTGCTAATTTAAAACATCTCATAAATAACTTTGGAGAAAATGGTTCAAATCTTGATGAGCTTATTTATCTCTACTCTGATGAAAAAACTTTTAATGAATGGAAAGGGTTTGTAAGTGGAAATATGAGAACCATTCAATCTTTTATTTCTACAGCCAATATTGCTTTAAATGCTATTGGTATAAACGACAATCTAGCAGAGCTAACCACTTCACATAATATCAATTTTAAAAACTTTAGAGAAGAAAAATCAATACTTTATATTAGAATTCCAGCCCAAAAACAAGAGCAGTATAATTTTTTACTAAATCTTTTTTACAAACAGTTTTTTAATGCAATGATGGAAAAGTTACCATCTAAAAAAGATTTACCTATTTATTGTTTACTTGATGAGTTTGGAAATATGCAGATTCCTAATTTTTCATCTACGATCACCACCATTAGAAAATACAAAGTTTCAATTTCAATAGTTATTCAAGACTTTAGCCAATTGGAACAAAGATATGGAAAAAGTGAAGCGCATACTATTATTAATGGTGGGATTACAGGTAAATTGTTTTTTGCAGGGGCAGATTTACAAATTACTAATATGTTAACTCAAATGATAGGGAACAAATATGTCAATATGCTAGATGAAACAGGACAGGTTCATCATGTAAAAGAACCCATATTATCCAATGCAGATATTAGAACCATGAAAGATAATGAAGTATTATTAATCTATGGAAACAAACTACCTCTTAAAATCAAAGTAAAACCTTATTACAAGGACTTTTTACTTAAATCTTACACTAAGTACAAAGCAGTTAAAAAAGAGGCTCAAACTCAAAGAACAGAGATAGAATATATTAATATAAATGTTGGGGTTGATTAGTGCTTGAACTTATCAATAATGTTATGGCTAGGGTAACTAATTTTATAACAGTTTTATCAGATGAATTAAATCCATTACCCATAGAAATTTTATTGGGTGGGTCATTATGGTTTTTTGCTTTGTATTTTATTTCAAGATGGTTTAAAGCCTATGTAATAAGATTATTGCTTTTTATTGTAGGGGTATCACTTATTTATAGTGTTATGGGAAGAAGTCATATTATTACCTCTGTAGATTTATATGCAGGTTTAGGATTGGCTATTCCACATATTGAGATAGTAGAAATTACATATTTAATATTTAGGGAAAGAACCCTTTTTTTAGTGGATAAAATTATTGAACTTTTTTACCTTATTATTAGTCCTTTTATTTGGGGCTATCAGAAACTTTCATATATTTTTCAATTTCTACAAATCAAACAAACACAGCGATCAGAAAAAAAAGCTGAAAAAGAATATTACAAAGAAGAGTTTAAAAGGGAACAAGAGAAAGCTAGGGCAGAAGAACAAGCTAGATATGATGAAGCTGATATTAGAGAGCAGAATAAAAGAGAATATAGATACAAAAAGAAAGAGAAGCCGCAGCAACCAAAAGAAGAGCCAAAAACTTATTCAAGATGGGATTCTTCAAATCATTATGAGGTTTTAGGGATTAGTGAAAATTCTACTAAACAAGAGATTAAAAAGGCTTATAGGAATTTAGCTAAAATTTATCATCCGGATTTAACTTTTTCTAAAAAAGAGGAATATACTGTGATTTTACAAAAGATTAATAAGGCTTATGAGGTTTTGAAATAGAAGTTGATTAAGTGGTTACACATAGGTTACACTTTAGATATTTTAGTGACAAATATTTTCTTAAAAAAGTCTCTTAAATGATTGTTTTATGGGGTTTAAAGGTGGTACACCCAACAGGATTCGAACCTGTGACCTTCGGTACCGCAAACCGATGCTCTATCCAGCTGAGCTATGAGTGCACATATATTGTGAGGTCGAAATTATAGCAAGAAAATCTGTTGATTACAAGTGATTTCAGACAGATTCTCTCCAGTTGTCAGCTTTATTTAGATTGTGAAACTTAACTACCATTTCAATTTTGGCTTTTGGGACATTTAGCATATTTTCAATTTGAATAATATCCACACCTTGTTCATAGAGTGCAATAATTTTTTCTTTGGCACTCTCTGGCTCTAACTCTTTATCTAAACGTTGCTCATAGGCGTAAATATAATCTTTAAGACTTGCAACTTCTCGTTCAAGCTCTTCAATCTTATCATTATGCTCTTCTATTTTTGATTTTTTAAGTAGGATATAAAATAAAATTCCAATAACCCCTATCAACGAAAAAAGAGAAAAAACAAATTGTAACTGTTCAATATTCATCTATAGTACCTCCAAAATAATTAAAACTAAAAACATTATACCTAAGTAGCCATTAACCGTAAAAAAGGCTCTGTCAATTTTTCTAAAGTCTTTATTTACCAAGTAATGCTCATAAGCCAACATGATTGCCGAAAGTATAACGGCTAATTGTGAAAAAAATGTCAATTCAGCAGAAACAATAAACATAATCCAAAAAACAATGGTTAAGGTATGAAAAGCTTTCGCAATGTGCATGGTGTTTTTAGCCCCATATTTAGAAGGAATAGAGTGTAATCCATGCTCTTTATCAAACTCAATATCTTGTAAGGAATAAAGTAAGTCAAATCCAGCTACCCAAAAAACTACCCCTAAAGAGAGATAAAGTGACCAAGTTGTAATTTCAGCAGAAACAGCAACCACTCCAGCAATGGGTGCTAATCCAAGTGAAATACCTAAGACAATATGTGCCAAAGAAGAAAAGCGTTTAAAAATAGTATAAGCACCCAATATCAATAAAATAGGAAAAGAGAGTTGAAATGCTAAGATATTGATAAAGTATGCTACCAATACAAAGCCGACTCCATTAAGCACAATAAAACCAAGCATGGTAGCATTCGATATACGTCCATCAACAGAAGGTCTCTCTTTTGTTCTAGGGTTTAAAATATCAATGTCTCGGTCTAAGTATCGGTTAACCCCCATGGCAAAGTTTCTGGCTGTAATGGCTGCAATAATCCCTAAGAAAAAAAGCTTCCAACCAAACCAACCATCAGCTGCGATGGTCATGGCAATAAAAATAAATGGCAAAGAAAAGATTGAGTGTTTGAACATCACCATCTCTGAAAGATTGGCGAGTTTTGTTTTTAAATTAGCCAACATATTATGGGTGAGGAATTTTTAATTTAGAGTTCAATGCCCAAGCAATCACAGCCACAAAAACACCAATTACATAAGCATTTGTAATAATATCATAAGAAAAAAGTAAATAAAGAACCCACAGTAAAATAGCTCCCAATGGCGTAGGCACACCTTCAAAAAATTTAGTGACTACCCCCTCTTCTGACTTCATATTAAACTCAATCAGTCGCCTAAGTCCTGCCACGATATAAACAATAAAAAGTAAGCCTAAAAGAAGCTGTGTTAAACCTGAAGCCTCTGCTGTAATGGCATAATAGAGTAAAAAAGAAGGCATGACCACAAAAGAAATAAAATCAGCATAAGAGTCAACTTGTATGCCAAATTCAGTTGAAAGATTATATTTTCGAGCTACTTTGCCATCGGCAATGTCCAATGCACCAGCAATCCACGCCAAAATAATGGCTGTAAAAAAGTCCCCATGAACTATAAAGTGTATGGCAATCAACCCAGCTGCAATATTTCCAAAAGTAATAAGATTAGCAAGATTAAATCGATTGTCTTTGTCAAATAACATTTTTCTTCCTCCATTTTAAAAAAGTTATTTTACCCTAATATGTTATTATTTCAAATGACAACCTTTAAACAAATAGCACTCATTGGTTCGACAGCTTCAGGAAAAACAGCCCTCTCTATTGAACTTGCCCATCAAAGCAATGCAAATATTTTATCTTTAGACTCTTTAGCACTGTATAAAAAGATTGACATTGCTTCAGCTAAACCCACTATTGAGGAACGTGCTAATATTCAGCATTTTGGTATTGATGAATACTTACCCAATGAACCTTTTGATGTCACTACCTTTATTGAACTCTATAAAAAAGCTAAAAAAGAATCGATTCAAGAAAATAAAAATCTTATTATTGTAGGTGGCACAAGCTTTTACCTAAGTTCTTTGCTTAATGGTATCTCCCAACTTCCTCCTATTTCTCAAAATGCAAAAGAAAAATCAAATAAACTTCTAAAAAATGTAGAAATGGCTCATGCTTTTTTAAATAACTTAGATCCACAACACCTGTCTAGTATTAACACTAAAGATCGTTATCGGATTGAAAAAATGTTAAATCTTTATTTTGAAACCTCTCTAACACCAACAATGTACTTTAAAAACAATCCTCCACGACCAATCATAAAAGATAAGTTAGACATTTATGAAATAGACGTAGAGAGAGAAGTTCTAAGAGAACGTATTAAAAAGCGTACGAAGAACATGCTACATGCTGGTCTTATAGACGAAGTGTTTTACTTAGAAAAAACCTATACACGACAGCCAAACTGCATGAAATCAATTGGAATTAAAGAAGTACTAAGCTACATGGATGGACACTATAACAAAGAAGAAATGGAACAAAGAATTGTCATCCACACAGCCCAACTGGCAAAAAGGCAACGTACCTTTAATCGTTCTCAATTTACAGATAAAACATTGCTTCCTCTTGAAAAACTAAGAGAAAAGCTCTTAAAAAATTCATGATACCAATAGAACTTTTTAGATCTATTATTTTGTAATTATAAAGTTTAATTAAAGTTTTCATAATAGCATAAGTCGTAGTTGACTATAATAAAACATGAAAAATGTTCAATTTTTAAGCAATTCTACTAATATCGATAAGATTACTAAGGGTTTAGGACTGACAAGATCACTTTCTGTCTCTTCCTTGCTCATTGGTGAAGCCCACACAGGAAAGCTCTCTTTGGTCAAAAATATATTTCCAAACAGTGTTTATGTTGATGCTCAAAATGAATCAGAGCTTTACACAGCACTTGATGCCAATCATGAACTGATTATCTATAACTTTCACAAAGTTAAAAACATAGAGAATCTCAACTTTGAAAACAAACGCATCATTGCCATTTCAGACTCGCTTAAAGAGAAACAAAAGCTTAGTAAAACTTTTGCTTTTATGTATGAAATGCCAAATCTTCGAGAGAGAGAAGATTTGAACAAAATCATTGCCTATTTTCAAAAAGAAATCAAAAAAGACCTCATGATTGAAGCTGATATCCAGCTTGACAGTACCAAGCTTGATTTAAGTCAAAATATTAAATCTTTAAAAGCTTCTATCTATAAAGAACTCACTTTACAAACCTTCAAAAAAGAAGATATTCAAGCCCTACTCTATAACTATCTCTTTAAAGAAATGGAAGGCAATAATGCCTACAGAGAACATTTAGCACTTTATGAAGAACCTCTCATCCAAGCAGGTCTTAAAAAGTACAAATCACAACTTAAACTGGCTGGGGTTTTAGGACTTAACCGAAATACATTACGAAAGAAGATTCAAGAATATGACATCAATTAATTTCCAATTTTTCATTGAGAATGACTCTAACCCTTTTATCTTATTTTCTAATACAGGTAAAATAAAGTATCTCAACAATTCAGCCGAAGTACTCATGGGTTCATGTCGTCCTAAAGAAATTTTTGATTTAGCCCTCACACATGCACCTCAAACTTTTGGTTTTAAAAAATCCATACTCAACCTTAACTTTAACTCTTTTCAATTTTATGGTATTAATATACTCTATGAAAATGATAACTATATTGGCATACATCTTTACAATAAAGCCATTGATAAAGTCGAAAAAGAGATGGTCTTAGATGGTTTTAGTTCAACCGATGTTAACATGCTTCTTCAAGCAAATATGGAACTTTTTAATATGAACTATGAAGGAAAGATTCGTCTTTTAACCGACTATGATATTCCAGAGTTTCAAATGCATCAAAATAACTTTTCGCTCTTATTACGTACACTTTTTTCACAATTTGACTCCTCTAAACATCTGGATATTAACATGAAAATTAAGCTCGGAGAGCAAGTGATGATTAAAGAAAAGAAATATTCTATTATTGTCTTAGAACTTAAAAGCGATACAAGAAAAAGTGAAGCAGATAAAGAGTTAAAAAAAATGGCGAATAAAAACTGTATTGACATACAATTTAAAAAAGGCAGTATCACCTTAGAAGTTCCAGCTATTAGTAGCTAAAGAAACCATTCCCATCTTAAGATGGGAATTAAGAAAAAGATGAAAATATGTTGAGTTGGCTTAGAATGATGTTCCAGCAGATACAATAAGATTATTTTCATCAGATGAAGAAGTTGTTTCATGTTCAAATACACTGTAAGTTAATGAAAAGTCTACTTTATCAAAAGACTTAGATACCCCTGCAGAATAATTTGTTCCAAATGTATCATAATCTCCATATCCTAAATCAAGACTATAATCTTGCATTACAGGAATAGAAGCTTCTACAGCAATATAATCTGGAACTTCTGTGGTTGTTCCTCTAAAATCATCCATACCCATAGAGTAAGTTGCACCTACACTCGCCACACCAAAATCATAACTAAGTCCTAGATATGCTTCATCAAAATTTCCCATTGGTACATCAAGGTAACCATATTTAATGTACCCTAAATCATAACCAAAACCTTCAATTTCACCAGCATAACCAACATAACCATCAACTTCAGTATCACCTGCACCTGCACCACCAGAAAAATCTACATTTGAAAGCCATGTTCCTAAATAGAAACCTCCCATACCTAAATCAAGACCACCTTGAACAGCTGCAGCGTTATTTGATTGAGTCATACCTCTCCAAACATAATTATTGGTTACTGATACATTTGCTGAAACTTCTAATTCTGCCATTGCTGTTGTTGTGATTGCACTTACAGCTACTGCTGCAATTAGTGATAACTTTGTAAATTTCATAAATTTACTCCTTTGTATTTTTGTATGAATGAATTATAATCATTTTTTTTAGATAAAAAAAGAGAAAATATGATTAATTTTTAATCACTTTTATTTACATATTTAAGTTATTAAAATTCTTAATTTATACCTATACTTAAAAATAATGAATAGGACTTTCAAGCTCTTCGTGTTAACCCAGATAAGTCAGAACTTATTAAAAGTAATATAATCCCCATAATAAATAAGCTTATTTCAGTAAAATGCCCTATATTAATTAAGGAATCACTATGAAAAAAACTTCATTTATCTTAGTAGCATTATTATTGGCTACAGTACAATCTTTCGCAAGTTCTGCCAACAATCAAATCTTTGCAGTAGACAATACAGACGGTAAAATCACAGCAAAAACAATCGAAGAGGCTTTTAACAAGTCAGGTATGACCGTTGATGTTAACAACAACATGAACTCTATTTTTGAGAAAAGATATAAGAAAACACACCATAAGTCTTATAATTTAGCTATTTTCTCTAACAATGAACTGGTTACAAAACTACTTAAAGAATACCCTGGTATTGGGCGTATCACACCATTATCTATGTCAATCTACTCTGATGACAAGAAAAATACCATTAATGTTTCTACTCTGTCTCTAAAAGGTATGGCAAGAGCTTCAGGTATTCCTGAAACAAATGCAGACCTTATAGCGTATGCCAAAATGCTTGACAAAGCACTCCATGCTGCTTTACCAAAAGGTAAGTACTTAGAAAAAGCTAATACGGCTGCTGCACCAAAAAATGTTTTAACAACATTTACAACTGAGTTTGAACTTGAAGATGGTGAAACTTATGTAGATATGAAAGATGGACTCAAAGAAGAGTTTGAAAGTGAAATCGGTTCAGTAGGTTTCTTAATTCCAAAGTCTTATGACATAGCAACAGAAGATTATGACTTTTATGACACGTACTCAATTATTAGATTTAACGTAATCTTCCCTCTTTCAAAAGAACATCCAGATGCTGGTTCATATGCACCATTTTCACTGGCTATCTACAAGAAAGAAGGTGACGATGCAGTTAATATAGAGTTCCCATCTATCTCTAACTGGGCAACTGACTTAGCTGTTTCAGACACAGAAGCATTGGCAGAAGTTAAAAAAACGCAAAGTATGATTCAAGGAATTCTTGAAGAGTTGACGGAGTAGTCAAAGTCAATTCATACCAAAAAAATGTCGATTTATAAATAGCTATCATTATTTTTAATACTTTTCAGTAAAAATAAATGTTCGCTAAGATATAAATTGACTATTCATCTCTCGGGGTGCTATTCTAAAAATAGCTGAGATAGCCTAAATGGCTAGTCCGTTGAACTTGAACCAATTAACATTGGCGTAAGGAAGAGAACTCATTTTATAAGCATTATTTTTTAGGCTAATGGTCTAAATATTTAATTTTATTAAACACTTTCCCTCCTTTCCCTTATACAAAACAATAAAGGAATAACCACCATGACCAAAGCATTTAAAGATAAATTTTCAACCTCAAACGACGAACTAACACGTGAACCGTTTCCAGCTTCTACCAAAGTTTACTTAGAAGGTGAGATTCACAAAGACATTCGTGTACCAGTAAGAGAGATTTTACTTGGAGACGAATCAAAACTAAGAGTATATGATACTTCAGGACCCTACACAGACCCAACTGTTGAAATTAACGTTGAGGAAGGAATTCCAGGCATTAGAAAAGAGTGGATTACTGGACGTGGTGACGTTGAAGAGTATGAAGGTCGTATTATGGCACCTGTTGATAATGGGTACAAAACCGATGAACAGCTCGACTTTGTAACGGCTGGAGCAACAGGACTTGTAAGAACACCTTTACGTGCAAAAGAGGGTAAAAATGTTTCTCAAATGTGGTATGCACGTCAAGGAATTATTACCCCTGAAATGGAATTTATTGCTTTACGTGAGAATCAAGATGCTGCAATGAGCGAAAGATACCTCCAAGATAAAGAGCGTGAAGAGCGACTCAAAGGTGAAAATTTTGGTGCAAACCTTCCACAGCAAATCACACCAGAATTTGTACGTAAAGAGGTAGCTGAAGGACGTGCTGTTATCCCTTGTAACATTAACCACCCAGAAGTAGAACCAATGATTATTGGTAGAAACTTTTTAGTAAAAGTAAATGCAAACATTGGTAACTCTGCCACAACTTCAAGTATTGCCGAAGAAGTAGAAAAAATGGTATGGTCAACACGTTGGGGTGGAGACACAGTTATGGATCTTTCTACAGGTAAAAACATTCACACCACACGTGACTGGATTTTACGTAACTCTCCAGTACCAATTGGAACCGTGCCGATTTACCAAGCTCTTGAAAAAGTAAATGGTATTGCTGAAGACCTTACATGGGAAGTATTCCGTGACACATTGATTGAGCAAGCAGAACAAGGGGTAGATTACTTTACCATTCACGCTGGACTACTTTTACACCACGTACCAATGACAGCTAAACGGGTAACAGGTATTGTTTCAAGAGGTGGTGCTATTATGGCAAAGTGGATGATTCATCATCACCAAGAAAACTTCTTAAACACACACTTTGAAGACATTTGTGAAATCATGAAAACTTACGATGTTACTTTCTCTCTAGGTGATGGTCTACGTCCAGGTTCAGGGGCTGATGCCAATGATGAGGCACAGTTTGGTGAACTTGAAGAGCTAGGAAGATTAACTAAAATTGCATGGAAACATGATGTTCAAACCATCATCGAAGGTCCAGGTCACGTACCAATGCACATGATTAAAGAGAACATGGAGAAACAACTAGAAGAGTGTCACGAAGCACCATTCTACACACTTGGGCCCCTAACTACAGACATTGCTCCAGGTTATGACCACTTCACATCAGGTATTGGTGCTGCGATGATTGGTTGGTACGGATGTGCAATGCTTTGTTACGTTACCCCAAAAGAACACCTTGGTCTTCCAAACAGAGAAGATGTAAAAGAAGGTCTTATTACCTATAAAATTGCTGCTCATGCTGCTGACGTTGCCAAAGGTCACCCAGGTGCAAGAGCAAGAGATGACGCAATGTCATTGGCAAGATTTGAGTTTAGATGGGTTGATCAGTTTAACATTGGTTTAGATCCTGAAAGAGCTAGAGATTACCACGATGAAACAATGCCAATGGAAGCTGCTAAAGTTGCTCACTTCTGTTCAATGTGTGGACCAAAATTTTGTTCAATGAAGATTTCAGCTGATGTTAGAGAATATGCTGATACTTTAGGTACAGATGTTGAAACGGCGAAACAAGTTGGAATGGGCGAAATGTCGATGAAATTCCAAGAGATGGGTAGCGAAGTTTATGTGGAAGCAGAAAAAATAGAAAAATCTTAAGCTGTTTAGAGAGGGTAAAGTCAAGACTTTACCCAACTTAGGAATCAATAATAATATCTTGCTATAATTTTCCATTAAAAAGATTATAACAAAAGGTTAAGATTGGAACTTCAAAAAACAATTACTCGGGAAAATCTTGAAACATTGGTGACACTGTTTTACCATGGAGCCATGGACGACGACAAAATAGGTCACTACTTTATACTTGAACTTGGAACAGACATAACAAACTATGAATGGACAAAGCACATTGATATTTTGGTAGATTTTTGGGCAAAAGTCTTTTTAGATGACCCTCTCTACAACTCTGATCCTTATGGACCTCACTTTACCATTGTTGGTTTAGAAAAAGAAGATTTTACACGATGGGTAGAACTTTTTTCAAAAGCAGCCGATGAGATATATGTTCCAGAAGTAGCAAATCAATTCAAAGAAAAAGGAATTTCTTACTCTAAAGAATTTATCGAAAGACTCAAAATGAATCCAGAGAGTTCAGAACTGTTCTGGTAATACGTTTAATAAAGTTCTTGCAAAACTCTTTGGAGTCGGCGTGTTTACACCCGAACAGAACGAGACTAAAGTCATCGTTTCCTAGTTTTACAAGATATCTAATTTAAAAAAGGAAATGGGAAAAATATGAACATAGCAATTGCAGGCGCAGGTTTAGTAGGAAGAGTTTTAGCACTAAATCTCTTGGCACAAGGACACACACTCACACTTCTTGACGAAGACAAAGCAGACGGTGACAAAGCAGCAGGTATGACAGCAGCCGGGATGCTCGCCGTATTTGCAGAGCTTGAAACAGCTGAATCAGCCATATTTGACTACGGTAAACGCTCCATTGAACTTTGGTTACCTCTTTTAAAGTCCATAGGTATTGAAGACGCTTATCAATTAGCAGGAAGTATTATTACTGCTCACCCACAAGACTACTCTGAACTTGACCATTTCATTGCAACCCTTAAAAGTAAAGTAGAAGAGGCTTCAGATATTCAGTTGTTGGACAAAGCTGGTATTACTGAACTTGAACCCGACCTAGAACAACATAACAAAGCTTTTTACATTCCCCATGAAGGGCAAGTAAATGCCCAACAGTTTATGGCAACTTCTACAGAGTACCTTGTAAATCATCCTTCAGTAACATGGCATCAAGAAACAAAGGTCGATAATGTTGCTGAAGGTGAAATCACCTTTAACAATCAAACTGAAGAGTTCGACTGGGTATTTGACAGTAGAGGACTTGGTGCAAATGAACAAATTAAAAATCTTCGAGGTGTAAGAGGTGAAGTTTTTTGGCTAGAAGCCCCTGAAGTTAAGATTAGCCGTCCCACACGTATGTTACACCCACGTTATAAAATCTACATCGTTCCACGACCAAATGACCGTTATGTTATTGGTGCAACCGAAATAGAAAGCGAAGACAAAAGCCCAATGTCCGTACGTTCTTCACTTGAACTGCTTTCAGCTGTCTACTCCATGCACTCTGGTTTTGCCGAAGCACGTATTGTCAACATGCTCACAAACTGTCGACCAACCCTTAAAGATAATTTACCTAACATAGAACAAGGTAATAAACTAACACGTATTAATGGACTCTATCGACATGGTTATTTATTAGCACCTGCCATTGTCGAAAAAGCATTAAATGAAGGAATAAACAAATGATAAAAGTTTCAGTAAATGGTGAAATAAAAGAGCTGGATGAAAATCTAAATATCAAAGAGCTAATAGAAGTGCTAAACTACAAAACAAAAGGTTTTGCCGTGGCTGTGAATACAACCTTTGTTTCTATCAAAAGTTATGAAAATACCATCATCAATGATGGTGATACCATAGACATCTTAGCACCAGTTCAAGGGGGATAATAAATGAACACTACTAACGACACATGGGAAATAGGTGGAAAAACCTTAACAAGCCGAATGCTCATAGGTTCTGCACTCTACCCTAGTCCTGCCAATATGGAAGATGCTATTAAAGAGTCCCAAGCACAGATTGTAACCGTTGCCTTACGTAGACAAGCAGCTGGTGAAGGTGGAGGAAACAATTTTTGGGACATCATTAAAGAACTCAACATTCATGTTCTTCCCAACACAGCTGGTTGTCACTCTGCCAAAGAAGCCATTACCACAGCACAAATGGCACGAGAAGTATTTGACACCAACTGGATAAAGCTAGAAGTGATTGGTGACCAATACAACTTACAACCTGACCCATTTGAAACAGTAAAAGCAGCTGAAATTCTCATCAAAGAGGGTTTTGAAGTTTTCCCTTATACTACCGATGACTTGGTAGTAGCAAAACGTTTGGCTGATGTAGGCTGTAAAATCCTTATGCCTTGGGGGTCGCCTATTGGTTCAGGTCAAGGTCTTATGAATCCAAGTAATTTAAAAGCCATAAGAAAACAGTTCCCAGAACTAAAACTCATTGTTGACGCAGGAATAGGAAAACCATCTGATGCTGTAGAAGCAATGCAGTTAGGTTATGATGGAATCTTACTAAATTCTGCCATTGCCTTAGCACAAGACCCTGTCAAGATGGCTGCTGCCTTTAAGTACGCAACCCAAGCAGGTCGTTTAGGATATGAAGCAGGAGCAATGCAAAGACGTGAATTTGCCAGTCCCTCTACGCCCACGGTTGGTACGCCTTTTTGGCATCAGTTTTCGTAAAAATTGTTTAATCCTAAAACAAGGCAAATCATGAAGTTCAAAAATACAGGTAATACCCCATTAGGAATCTACCCCTTAGTAGACCGAGCCTATAAATTAGAAATACTCTATTTATTAGGTATCACAACAGCCCAACTAAGAATTAAAGATTTAAAAAATAAAGAGCTAGAAAATGAAATAATCCACGCCATTAAAACTTCTGAAAAATACAATAGCAGACTTTTTATCAATGACCATTGGCAATTGGCTATTCAATATGAAGCTTATGGAATTCATTTAGGTCAAGAGGATCTGATAGAGAGCGATTTAAAAGCCATATATGATGCAGGTATTCGTTTGGGGATAAGCACTCACACTACTAAAGAGATAGAAATGGCTTTGGAGATATCCCCTTCTTATTTAGCCATAGGACCAATTTTTAAAACGCAGTCTAAACTTGTTAATTACGAGACCGTGGGTATTGATGAGCTTCGAAAGTGGTCATCCCATGTAGACTACCCTATTGTTGCGATTGGAGGTATTAATCTTGATAATATTGAAGAGATTATCAACACACCTAATGTTGATGGAATTGCCATGATTTCTGAATTATTGAAGAATGGAGAAATATCAGAAAAGAAAATCAAAAAACTTTTAGAACTTTTTTCCAAACATTAGTTCCAAATAGTAGAGGATAAATCTTACTGTTACAAAGTATACCATTAAAGTGTTACCAAAGGTTACCCATGTATAATTAGGTTACACTTTTAAAAAGGAAATACTATTGAGTGATATTACGCTTATTCTTTTAGGTGCAGGTTCAGCTTCTCGCTTTTCTTTGCCTCCTAAAAAGCAATGGTTATGGATTGAAGAACAACCACTTTGGCTTAAAGTTACTAATGATTTCCAAAAAATTCATGACTTTAGAAATACCATTATAGTGTCATCTAGAGATGATATTAACAGCATGTCAAACTTTATAACCCATGATTTTGTTGAAGGTGGAAACAGTCGTCAGCAATCACTTAAGAATGCACTTAAAGAAGTGAAAACTCCTTATGTTTTGGTTTCAGATATTGCACGATGTTGCTTAGATGAGGCTATGATAAAACGTGTAATTTCAGCAAAAAAGAACAGAAGCTGTGTAGTTCCTACACTTAAAATGGTTGATACCCTCTATTTTGAGAATTCTCCCATAAACCGTGAAGCCACAAAAATCATTCAAACCCCTCAACTCTCTGATACCCAAACCCTTAAAGAAGCTTTGGCTTCAAATCAAGAATTTACAGATGACAGTTCAGCCCTTGCCTCCATGGGTGGGGAAATCATTTTTGTAGAAGGTTCAGTAAAAGCCCATAAGCTCACCACGGTTGAAGACCTTTCCAAAATGAACTGTTTAAAAGCACCTTCACAACGTGCATTAACAGGTTTTGGGATTGACATTCACCCTTTTGAAGAGGGCAAACAAATGGTACTTTGTGGTGTTGATATAGATTCACCTTTTGGTTTTAAAGCACATAGTGATGGAGATGTTGCTATTCATGCCCTTATTGATGCCCTGCTTGGAGCTTCTGGGCTGGGTGATATTGGTGAGTTTTATCCTGATACTTCAGATGAATTTAAAGGAGCTGATTCTCGTGAACTTTTACTTGATACCGTACAAAGGTTAAAAGATTTAGGCTATGTGATTGGCAATGTAGATTTAGCCATAATTGCCCAAACTCCTAGACTTTTAAAGTACAAAAAAGACATGCGATTTAAACTTGCAAACTTACTTAACCTAAGACCTAACCTTGTTAATATTAAAGCTACCACAGCTGAAAAGTTAGGTTGGATTGGACGAAAAGAAGGCGTAGCTGTTGAAGCTGTTGCCACTTTATACTATTACGATTGGACGAAAAATGAAAATTACCATAATTGAAAATGAGCTTTACTTGGCTCAAAGTATCTCAGCGAAGCTTGGACAAGCAGGATATGACACTGAGGTTTACTCTTCGGTTAAAGAAGCTATGAGTACCAGTACGGGTGATGCTTATCTGCTCTCAACAAATCTTCCTGGTCAAAATTTTAATTCACTGATTACGAAGTATAAAGAAAAAATCATTATTTTAATGGTTTCTTATATCAACAATGATACCGTGGCAGCTCCCTTAAAATTAGGGGCGAATGACTACATTGTTAAACCATTTATTATTGAAGAGCTTCAAAGAAAAATTGAGCATTATAAAGAGTATCAAACCCTTAAAAAGTACAAAACGCTTTACCGAGAATACAATGAATATTTACTGCAAGATATAAATATTGATGAAGATATCGACAAAATGTCTTCTCCTCTTTTGGTGCTAACAAACTATGTCAAGCTTGTTGATAAACTGGCTTTTACTTATGCCAAACAAAAAGACCGAGTACTCTCATTTGTTCCTCTTGGAAGTAAAGATTGGAAATCAAAAATAGAAAAAGCCAATGTGAAACACTTGCTCTATATTTCTGATTTACAAACCCTCAAAAAGGCTGAACGCGAACAACTTTTTGATATACTCGAAGGGCGTGATTTTATTATCTCAACGACCTCTGAAATTGAGACAAGTTATAAAACAATTGAAATTAATACCGACAACAAACTCTATGACCAAAATGAAATTTTGACCATAGATGATTATGTAAAATTTATCGTAAATAACTTTCAGTACTCCTACCCAGATACTGAACTTTCTAAAAAGTTAGGTATCTCAAGAAAAAGCTTATGGGAGAAAAGGAAAAAATATGGCATCTTCAAAAAGAAATAGTCAGTTACATATTGATGCTGAAGCATTATCAACCTTAGCATTGGTTCAAGAAGGACTTATTAGTCCTGTAGACAAACTAATGAATGAGAAGGAATCCATCGAAGTACGTAAAACAAAAACCTACAAAGGGGTCTCTTTTCCTTTTCCTTTTCTCTTAACGCCTTATGGTAAAAGAAATGAAGAGTGTTTAAAATCTTTGAGTAAAGGAGATGTCGTTCAACTCGTTCATCAAAGAACTGTTGTGGGTGAACTAACCGTCGATGAAACTTTTCCCATTGATATTAGTGCGCGTTTAAAATGTATCTATGGAACAGATGATGAAACGCATCCTGGTGTTAAAAGCACCATGAAAAGACTTGGAAGCATGGCCGTAACAGGTGACTATCAAGTGAACTATCCACTCATTTCTGCTTCAAAAAAAATGGTACAAGCAAAAATAAAAGAGACCGAAGCCAAAAATGTTTCTGCTTTAGTTTTAGCTGCTAATCCACTCAACCGAGCACATGAGCGAATGATTAGACAAGCCATTGACCAATCAGATTTAGTCGTTATCTTTTTATTAAAACCATTTGAAGCAACTGGGTTACGATATGATGTAAGATACGATGCCCTTTTAACCTTTGTTGAAAGCTTTTTACCAGCCAATAAAGTTGTGGTAGCTCCTTTAGAAAATTCTTACATTTTCGCTGGTTATAATGAATTGATTTTAGATGCTTTAGTGGCTAAAAACTATGGTTGTCATAATCTCATCATTGGTAAAAACCATGCAGGGCTTGGACTTTTTTATGACCATGATAAACTCAATTCTATTTTTGATGCGACCAAAGACATTAACATCAATGTCACCACCGTTGAGCAATATGTCTACTGTAATAAATGCCGTACCTTAGTAAGCCTCAAAGCCTGTCCACATGGACAACACCATCATATACACTATCATTCAGCTTCTATTTTAACACTGATAAATGCTGGAATGATGCCACCATCGGTTCTAATGCGAAGAGAAGTATCTGCCAGTATTTTAAGTACTCTTTTCCCTGAAAGATTTGAGCATTTACAAGAACTTTACGATGCACTCATGCCCAACGATGGACTAATGGAAGAACACAGCGAAGAGGATTTTTACATTAAGCTGATGGGACTTTATCAAACCACTTCTTTAACATAAACAATACAATAGGTAATACAATGACTTTAAATCGACTTTTTATAACATTTTTTGGCACAGGCCTAGCACCTAAAGCACCAGGAACTGTAGGTTCTTTTGCTGCTTTGCTAGTAGGCGTTGCTCTTTTAGAAGTAATCCCCATGCAAACACTTTTCATGTTAACCATTGCCATTACAATCATTGGTATTTTTGAAATTAACAAATATGAAAAAGCCACCAACTCCCATGATGACAAAAGCATCGTCATTGATGAAGTAGCAGGAATGTGGATAGCTTTGATGTTTGCTCTAGCAACAGCCCAAACACTCAGTTATGCTTACGCTTATGAAATTGCTATTGTAGGAAGTTTCGCAGCCTTTAGACTTTTCGATATTTGGAAACCCTCACTCATTGGGGTAATCGACCGAAAAGTAAAAGGGGGATTAGGTGTTATGGGAGATGATCTTTTAGCTGGTATTGCAGGTGGATTGTTGACCATTGTTTTACTGCTTGGATTGGATAAGGTTTTGTAAAATTATACCCTATCCAAGAACCACCCCATCCACCCCACACTTTGCCATCTCTTCTATTTCACCCTCTTTTATAAGAGCCAAAACACGCACATCAAAAAGATAATTTTGAGCAATGGGCATAAGCTCTTTGGCTAACTCTTTTGTACAAAGCACATAAGTAGCTCCTAACAAGTTGGCTAACATTGCTTCTTCTATGCTTTCTATTTCTAATACATAGGACAATACATTTTTTTGACAATGCTTTGCAATGCTTAAGGAATTTGATAGAGGTTTTAACTGAAGCAGTGCATTTGCAGGAGTTTTAGCAATCTCTTCAAGAGTTTCCACAGCATAAAACGCTTCACTCTCTAAGTATTCATGTCCAAAGATTTGCATTGATTATTTTTTAACCTTATTTAAACATTCCGAAGAACAATACGCTTTTTTTTGATAGATAAGTGCATCTTCTTCGGTCATATACGTTCCACAAGCTGCACACTCTGAAGTGGCTTCTATCTGTCCAAATTCATGTTCTTCTTCTTTCTTTTCAGGTCTATCTAAAAAAGGAATTTTTCCTCCAAATAAACGGTAAAGTAGTACCAAAACAATACCCACAAAAATAATTTTTAACCACATAAGAATCCTTTATTTTTTGCCTTTAATATACAAATAGTTTCGTTGATTTTTTTCAATTATATCATAAACTAATTGCGTATTCACCGACTCTAGCTCATTAAAAACCTGTTCACCTTTATAAAAAAGAAACTGTGTATTTTCATCTTGTAGGTGTTGGGTTAAATTCAAAAGCATCTTGGTATCGGTCACAGCCCTTGAAGAGATAAGTCCAAAAGCATTGCTATGATAATCTTCTACGCGTTTTTTAACCACTTCTACATTAGAAAGTTCGAGTTCCATCGCCACATATTTTAAAAAAGAGGCCCGTTTTTGTCGTGGTTCACAGAGTACGGTTTTAGTGTTGGGGTACGCAATTGCTAATATCATACCTGGAAAACCAGCTCCTGTACCCACATCTAATATAGAACTTGGTTCACTTATGAATGTTGTAGGAAAGATAGAGTCTTCAATATTTCTTTCTACTTCAGCAGGAGTTTTAGCCCCTGTTAAATTATGAATTTTATTCCACTCTAAAAGAAGTTCAGTAAATCGTGTTAATCTATTTTTCACTAAAGTAAATGTCCCATTTGGTTTTTTTTAACCTCTAAATACTCTTTATTATAAGGATTTGACTCAATTTGAATAGGAATTCTTTTAGTGATTTCAACATTTTTAAGCGATTCTATTTTTGTGGGGTTATTGGTTAAAAGCTGTATTTTTTTTATTTTAAAATAGTCCAAAATATACTCAACAATCTCATATGTTCGTTCATCAGCTCTAAAGCCTAACTGATGATTGGCTTCTACGGTATCAAAACCTTTATCTTGCAAAGCATAAGCATTTACTTTACCAAGTAATCCAATATTTCGTCCCTCTTGACGATGATAGATAATCATACCACCCTCTTTGGCAATTAAAGTTTGTGAAAAAGCCAACTGTTCACCACAGTCACATTTTCGTGAACCCAAAGCATCACCAGTTAAACACTCTGAATGCACCCTTAGAATGGGGTTATCCGTTAGATTATCAGTAAAAATTGCTAAATGTTCTTTACCAAACTCTTTAAAAGTCTGAATGTTAAAGGTACCATATTTAGTGGGTAGTTTTGCCACTTGGGAAATATCAATTTGTCTCATGGACAAAATTATATCAGTTTATGATAAAATTCATCAAACTAAAATTAAGGGAAAAAAATGTTTACACGATTTAGACGTAAAAGAATCAATCCTGTGCTAAGAGATTTACTACAAGAGACTCATTTAACAGTAAATGATTTTATTTATCCTCTTTTCATTAAAAGTGGTGAGGGCATTAAAAAAGAAGTAGAATCCATGCCAGGTGTTTATCAAATGAGCATTGATGAAGTCTTAAAAGAGTGCGACACACTCAAAGCATTGGGTATCTACTCCATTATTTTATTTGGAATTCCAAACACCAAAGACTCTGTGGGTTCAGATGCGATGTGTGAACACGGCATCATTGCTTCTTCCATTCGTGAAATAAAAAAAGTCCATCCCGATATGTTTGTGGTGACCGACCTCTGTTTTTGTGAATACACCGACCACGGTCACTGTGGCGTACTTGACCCTGTTTTAAAAACTGTTGACAATGACATTACTTTAGACAATTTAGCCAAACAAGCTCAAGTACATGCCAAAGCAGGTGCTGACATGATAGCCCCTTCTGGCATGATGGATGGCATGATAACAGCCATTCGAGCAGGACTTGATAGTGTTGGATTTAGCCATCTTCCAATTATGTCCTACTCAACTAAATTCTCTTCTGCTTATTATGGACCATTTAGAGATGTGGCAGAGAGTAGTCCTAGTTTTGGTGACAGACGTTCTTACCAAATGAATCCAGCCAACAGAAAAGAAGCTATCTTAGAAAGTCTTGCCGATGAAGCTGAAGGAGCTGATATTTTAATGGTTAAACCAGCATTAGCCTACTTAGACATTGTAAGAGATATTAAAGAGAATTCTTCACTTCCTTTAGCCATCTATAATGTGAGTGGTGAATACTCCATGCTCAAAATGGCTGCTAAAGCTGGAGTAATTGACTATGAAAAAGTAATGATGGAAACAATGATTGCATTTAAACGTGCAGGGGCTGATATTATCATCAGCTATCACGCCAAAGAAGTAGCTCAAATTTTAAAGAGATAAACTATTGCTTTATCTCTTTGTCTATCTCTTTAGATAAATCTGCTAACTCTTCTAAGTACTTTGCTTCAGGAGATGCAGTAGGTACTTCTAAATTATTAACGGTATCTTTTACAAGTATAGGTGTTTCCTCTACTTTTTTATCACTGCTAGTATTCTCCTCTAAAGATTCACTTTGAGCAATGGCAATTTTTACGTCATTGGCTATTTGATTAATCTCTTCTTCTTTAGCTTCAACTTTTTTGACCTCACTTGTTTCACTTTCAATTAAAGGAGGTATTTCTTCTACGCTAGGTACTTCAATTTCAGTGTCTTCTGGCTGTACTACCAAATCGTCTTCTGATATTTGAATGGAAACGGGAGGTAAAGGGATATCATTGGACTGTTGGGTATTGATATAATAGTTATATCCATAAAATGAAACAGCAATAATAATGACTAAGAGTATCAAAATGGTTAATAACTTCAGCAATGTGCTAAAGAATGAACGCTCTTTTTCTCTGGATGTTGCACCTAATATTTCAGACTTATAAGACTCACAAAAGTCAGTCTCATCATCTTTTTTGTTACTAAACAATTTATTCCTTTTAGTGAATAGAATTTAAATATATATTATATTAGAGAATTATTCTAGCATAAAATTGGCTAAATTTTCTTTTAAACCCTATTTTTTCACTTTTCATAAACCTTTACTTGAATTATGTTGTTATAATTATAATCATTATATAATATTTACTATTACTTTCTATGAGTAAATATCATCGAAAACTTACACAATAAAAAAGGACATTTCAACATGGAATTCTTATATCTACTACTTATTATTTTTATACTATTAAGTATCGCTGTCTTTCTATATATTTATAATTTAGATATTAAAAGTCCATTACGCATTAAAGTTTTCAATAGCTTAACAGCTTTTCAATTGGGAATCGGCTCAAAGTATGCGAACTTAATATCCTCATTTAAAGCCATTGTTGTTACTATGAAACTCGGAAAACTTTTTGGACTGGTTGTTGTGCCTTCTGAAAAAGCATGGATTGTCGATAGGTATGGTACGGACAGACTACTTGAAGAAGGTATTCAAAGGTTCAATCCATTAGTTGATAAGTTAGATGCTGAAGTTGACCTCAAAGAATTTAGAGTAGACCCTGCTGACCAAGATATTATGACAAAAGACAATATTAATCTTAACGTAGATATGATTGCCACAGCCATTGTTCTTGACCCCATGAAAGCCATTAAAAATGTTAATAATTTTAAAGAAGAACTAGAAGCATTAGTAGTAACCAGTACCTTTTCTAAACTTTCTCAATTTAAATTTACCGAAATTCAAGAGAAAGCAGAAACACTTCCAGCTGAAATTAAAGCTTTAATGGAAAAAGATTGTAAAGAGCGTTGGGGAATTGAAATAAAACAAGTTAAATTTGAAAGTATTAAACCTCCTCAGGACATTGTTGAAGCAATGAGTCAAGAAATTATTGCTGAACGAAAAAGTAATGCTCTTATTAAAGAAGCCCAAGGTCAACATCAAGCACAAGAGCTTCGTGCAGATTCAGAACGAATATTCATTCAAAAACGAGCTGAAGCAATGCACACCGTTATTAGTAATCTTCAAACTATATTAAAGGGAACTTCAGATGAAAAATTAATGCAGTTTTTAACCTCCAATGCCTATATAGAATCGATGAAAACCTTATCAGAATCTAACAACTCAAAGTTTGTTCTCTACCCATCAGATGTTCAGCAACCAATAGATAAAGTCATGAATGCAGAGTATCTCTCTCAATCAATAAAAAAAAATAATAACTAAGGAATAACATGTTTTTTATTACAGGAATGTCAACCTTTACATGGATTTTAATTGCCTATATTGGCTTACATCTTGGAGAAATTCATCTTGAACCACTTCAAGAAATTCTTAGGTCGAGAAATATAGAAACTTTATTAGACTTTCCCGTTTTAATCCATGGTTTTGCCAAAGGTCACTACTTTACGCTCCATGCTAAAGAAGTTTTTTTAATTGTCGGTTCAATCGCACTGTTTATTGAAATTGCCAAAGCAGCCACAACCACCACTAAAATGGCAGGATCGGAAACCTTATTAAGTTTTATCGTCTCAATGATATTCATTGTAATGTTTTTCATGTTTGACTGGGCAAGAAATCCTACTTTCCTTATTTTAGGAATCATGTCACTGATTGATGCCACAGGAGGTTTTATTATTGAGCTAAATGCTGCACGACGTGATGTTAATATTATGGGTGGTGGTGGAGGTCTATGAGCTTAATGCTTCTTCCTCCAGAAAATGAATATGTTATTGTAGGTGATGTGCATGGTTGTATTGACGAATTAAAAATGCTTTTACAACAACAAGGTTTTACACTGAATGAGCATGGTCTTCTTCAAATAGATGCCAACAATGAACATAAATCCATTGTCTTATTAGGTGACTTCATTGACAAAGGTAGCGATGAAAAACTAACTGAAACCATTGAGTTTATTTATAAAAACTATCAACATTTAAATCGCCAAAGAAAGCGTTTTTATCTTGTTGAAGGTAACCATGAAAATATGGTCTATCGATACATCACCAATGACAAAACACTAATTATTAATGAAAAAACCTTAAGAAATAAAGCAAAATACTACAATACAGCAGCCCTTTTAGAGAAAAATGCTCATTTAAAAAAACTCTTTTTAGACCTCTATGCATGGTCAGATGCCTGTTATCAATACAAATATGATGAAAACTTTTCAGTCACACTCACCCATGCACCTTGTGAAGAAAAATATCTTGCACAAGACAACACAGAAGCTAGAAAAAAAATGATTAAAAGTATTTCACGGTCAAAAAACCCAAAAATGTCATTGGATGCACTGATGCCTTATCTTTCTAAAGAAGCTAAAAGGCATGAACATTATCATATTTTTGGACATTTATCCCAAGCAAATATTAGGCAATACAAAAACAAAATTTGTATTGATACTTCTGCCATTTATGGAAATGAACTCTCTTGTGTCATCATCAAAAACAATCAACTCAACTTTGATGCTGTAGCATTTCAAGGAAAACAAGAGAAAGGTTCTCAAACTTACAATAAGCTTTTTGATTTTTAACCTTAAATCTATTATGGTAAAATGTTTTCCTTAATTTAAATTCTACTACTTGATTTAGTAAGAGGAACTCCCCATGAGACACTTTTTAAGCCTAAAAGATTTCACCAAAAGTGAAATTTTAGAGATGATAGCCTTAGCACAAAACATAAAATCTGAAGCAAAAGCCAAAAATTTTGTACCGTATCTGGAAAAACAAACCCTTGGTATGATTTTTGAAAAAAGCTCAACCAGAACACGTGTGAGTTTTGAAACAGGTATTTATCAATTAGGAGGGGTTGGTCTCTTCCTGTCATCAAATGACATCCAACTTGGACGTGGTGAACCTATGAAAGATACCTCTCGTGTCATAAGCCGTATGGTGGACATGGTAATGATTCGTACTTTTGAACAATCAAAGTTAGAAGAATTTGCAAAATATTCCAAAGTACCTGTTATTAATGGACTAACCGACTTATTTCACCCTGTACAAGTAATGACCGATTACCTTACTATGCTAGAGTTTGGTATAGACAAACCCATTGTTGCTTATGTGGGTGATGGAAATAACATGACACACTCTTGGCTCATGCTAGCTACAAAACTTGGTTTTGAACTTAGAGTAGCCACCCCTAAAGGTTATGAATGTAATCAGCAAGTTATAGAAGAAGCTCTGGAGTTAGCAAAAATATCTACAGCCAAGATTAGCTTTGGAAATGACCCTAAAATCGCTGTTAAAGATGCGAATGTTGTTACCACAGACACGTGGATTTCAATGGGTCAAGAAGATGAAAAAGAAGAGCGTATCAAAGCTTTTGAGGGCTACATCGTAGACGAAGCTTTAATGTCATTAACAGAAAAAGATGCTATCTTCTTACATTGCTTACCTGCCTACCGAGAGTATGAAGTAAGTGAAGCCATATTTGAAAAACATGCAGATGAAATTTTTACAGAAGCTGAAAACAGACTACACGCTCAAAAAGGCATTATGGTTTGGTTAGATCAGCACAGAGACCAATAAAGAAGTACTATGAGTAAAAGCTTAGAAGAAATTTTCAATTTTCAAGAGACAGCCGATGATTGTGTTAAATGTGGGAAGTGTATTCCTGTTTGTACCATTCACCAAGTCAATGCCGATGAAGTTACCTCGCCTAGAGGATTCATAGATTTACTTGCCCAATACCAACAAGGTAATTTAGACTTAGATAAAAATGCCAAAGACATCTTTGAAAGTTGTTTTCTGTGTACCAACTGTGTTGATGTTTGTCCTAATGATTTAGCCACCGATATGGTCATTGAAGAAGTTCGTTCTGACATTGCCGATAAGTTTGGAATTGCATGGTTTAAACGCATTGCTTTTTATCTACTAGAACATCGTAGGGTTATGGACATTGTTATGAAGTTTGGCTTTATGTTTAAAACCTGTGCCGTTGCAGAAGATGAAAAAGGTAGAGGTCTTCGTGCCAGATTTTCAATGCCCATGGTTAAAAAGGGGCGTCTACTCCCTTCCATGTCAAAAATCTCTTTTTTAAATTCGCATCCAGAAGAGATACCAGCACCAAAACAAGAAGAGAAAAACATGCGTGTTGCACTTTTCATAGGTTGTTTAGCCAACTACAACTACGTCAACATTGGTGACAGTTTGGTTGATATTTTAAAGGAACTAAATATTGATATTTTTATTCCTAAAAAACAACTTTGTTGTGGAGCACCTGCCTACTTTACAGGAGCTATAGACTCTGTTGAACGTATGACAAAAGCTAACATTGAATACTTTGAAAGTTTCATGGATGACTGTGATGCCATGCTAATTCCAGAAGCCACTTGTTCAGCAATGATAAAACATGATTGGCAAGTTTTCTTTAAAAATCATAATATGCCAGAATGGGAAGCAAGAGCCAAAAAAGTAACAGAAAAAATCCACATGGCAACAGCATGGCTAGATGATAATACCGACCTACAAACGCTTCTTAAAGAAAAAGGTCACATTAACAAAGCTGTTACCTACCATGACCCTTGTCATGCAAGAAAAGTACAAGGTATCTATGAGCAGCCTAGAAATCTCTTAGCAGCCAACTACCCCATGGTGGAGATGTCTGAATCTAACCGTTGTTGTGGTTTTGGTGGGGTTACCATGCAAACAGAAAAATTTCATTTTGC
This sequence comes from uncultured Sulfurovum sp., assembly GCA_902727935.1. Taxonomy (GTDB): domain Bacteria; phylum Campylobacterota; class Campylobacteria; order Campylobacterales; family Sulfurovaceae; genus UBA1140. The sequence goes on from CACVAX010000053.1 coordinate 25,870, forward strand.
CCAAGCTGCAGGAAAACCAAAAGCAGCGATGATTAAAAATACAGAAGCCCATTATGTATCGGCTGAATGTTCAGCCTGTAAAGTTCAGTTGAGTGAAGCCATGCATAATGCTAAAGTGGAAACAATTTTTAAGAATCCAGTTGAATTAATTGCTGAAGCGTTAAAGCAATAGATACGTGTAGGTTCAATTTTATTGAACCTAGCGCTCAAACCTATCAAACCACCACATAAAAGCAAACATTAGCCCAACTGTCTTAGCAATAGACTCATCATACATAAACTTTTTAGCTTCTTCTAAAGGTACTTCCACTACTTCTATCTGTTCATGTTCAATTCCACCACCTTCACTAACACGTAAAGATTCATCCACTTCAACATAATAAATAACCTGTTTAGAACCAGAAGTCCCAACAGCTGATAGTACTTCGGTGATACGCTCTATGCTTTCTAAAGGAACGCAAAACCCACACTCTTCTTCTATCTCTTCTTGGGCTATTTGGAGTAAAGACTTTTCTTTGTCAATAAGCCCTGCACAAAGTTCAATGGTCATGCCATCTCCATTTCGATGATAGACAGGAGGACGAAATTGCTTTACTAAGACAAAAGCATCGCGTTCTTTATGATAGATTAAAATAGCCACAGAGTTATGAGACTCTACAATCTCCCATGATTTTTCAATACCATTTTGTTTATATTTTACCAAGGCTGTTTTCACAAAGTTTGGCTTTTCTAAAGGATATAAGACGAACTCTTCTATAATGTTTTTCACTACCAACCCCTATTTTGATAATATTTCTTCATGGACGGAACGACTGATACGGTATCAACACTGTTCCAAACATAAGAAGGTATATTATCTTCAAAAATTTTATTTATAATTTGAGTATATTTTGTTTTTCTATTTAAAAATGCTTTTTTACCTTTACCTGTTAAGCCTTCTGTAGAAAACTTTACCATACGCATAGGGTCAATGGCACGTCCATTTTTATACAAACCAAAGTGCAAATGAGGACCTGTACTACGCCCTGTACTTCCAACATAACCAATAATCTGTCCAGCTTTAACCGAAGTGCCTTTATTTACTTTTAAACGGCTTTGATGGGCATAAAGTGTTACATATCCATCTTTATGTTGAATCTTAATCACTTTACCGTAGCCACCTTTCCATCCAGAAAAAATAACTTCTCCATCAGCAGCTGCCAAAATGGGCGTCCCTCTTCTAGCACCAAAATCTGTTCCATGATGTGCTTTCCATCGTTTTAAAACAGGATGAAAACGTCTGTTGGTGAAAGGAGAGGTAATCCGTACATGTTTAAGAGGTTTTTGCATGTATTTTTGAACAAGGACATTTCCTTTTTCATTATAATATTTACCATCTGTATGCTTAAAAACATAATTCTTGTGTCCATGAGATTCAAGCATCGCTACTTTAATATCAGGAATGCTTAAAGGTTGTCCTAACCTCATCTTTTGATCGTAGACAATGGCAATTTTATCTTTTTTTTGAATGCCTCTAAAATCAACTGAATGCTTTAATACCCGTGTAAATTCTCCTGCTAAACGTTTATTTTTAATTTTATTACTAATATCGGTATGAGGAGATTTATCTACTTCTAACAACGCAATATGGGTATCTTGCTGATAAGAGATGGGAATAATTTCAATTTTATAACCTGTATGCGTTCGGTATAAGTGTGCTTGTAGTTCATCACCAATAGGAAGCAAGGTTTGGAGTAAAACGCCATTGGACGCGATAAGTTCAAAATAACGATAACTATATCCAACTTCATGAATAAGCTTTTCGTCATCTTTATCTAAGCTTTTTAAAACATCTTGTGAAATGTTATGCTTCTCTAAATATTGTTCAAGTCCAAGTCCTTTTTCCCACATAGAGTACTGTACTTTTGCAGCAAATGTAAAGGTTGAAAATACTAAAAATAGCATAGAAACCCTCATAAAAACGTTGTTCTTCAAAAAATCTCCTCTAACAAGTAAGATTATTATATCCGATGCAAACTAAAGGTTAGAAGAACAAGTATAAGTCTAAGCCTATTTAAGTACTATTCTTCCATGAAACATCTACGAGGTTATGGACGACGTTATTTTACATTGGCAGTTATTGCCATGTATTCTACCTTGTTTAAATTATGCACCATTGATGCAAACTACCAGTACCATAAACATACTTTTGAATATCAAGAGTATAAAACCTCACCACCCTACTTGTATGCCTACTTTTTACTATAAACAAATTTAATTTATTTAGATATTTCAAAGGATACAAATGAACACAACAATAAGACTCAGCCTATTAACAACATTATTGCTTAATACAAACCTATCAGCAGAAGAAAAACTAGAAGATATTAAAGTCATTTCTGCCACTAAAACATCTCAAAAACTCTCCGAGGTCACTTCAAATATACAAGTGATTACAGCACAAGAGATTGAAGAACGACACTATACTACCCTTACCGAAGCACTAAATACTTTACCTGGGGTCTCTTTTACTTCTAATGGAGGTCTAGGACAAACTTCATCACTGCGTCTAAGAGGTTTTGACCCTAAACAAACGATTGTTCTTATTGATGGTATACGTTACAACGATGTTACTAGTCCCATAGGGGCTGCTTTTGAACATCTTCTAATCGATGACATCGAACGCATAGAGGTCATTAAAGGAGCTCAATCAGGTATTTGGGGAGCTGATGCAGTTGCTGGGGTCATTAACATCATTAGTAAAGATGCAAAAAAAGGTTTCAAGCTTCAAGCCTCTCAAGAGTTTGGAAGCTTTAATTCTAGTAGCAGTAAAATAGGTGTTTCCTATAAAGAAGAAGATTTTTACCTTAAAGCCTCTAGCACTCAAATAGATACCAATGGCTTTACAGCACAAATACCTCAAAAAGCTAACATTGATGACTTTGAAGATGATAAATACCAAAATAAAACTACCAATCTAAAAGCTGGATTTAATATCAATGCCACGAATAAAATTGATATTAGCCATACTGTCATTGATGCAACAAACCAATTCGATGGTGGATTTTTTCCATTAACGGCCACCCAAATCGCTAATAATAACCAGCTTTCCTCAACCACTAACGATAAGTTCTCTTCTGTTAATTTTAATCATATTGATAGCTTTAATGAATTAAATATTTATGCGAATCACTCAACCTTTGAACGACGTTCAATGAACGGAGCAACTATTTCTGCTTTTGATGGTTCAGTCAAAGAGTATGGTTTAAATTCAAAGATTAATTATTTAGACAACAGTTTTGTCTTAATAGGAGGAGACTATAAAACATTTGAACATAAAAATAGCATTGACCAAAGCAATAAAAACAAAGCACTCTTCATTACAAATAACAATCAAGTCAAAGGTTTCTTTGCTGGGACAACAATACTAACAGAGTCACTAAGACATGACAAATATGACACATTTAACAATCAAACAACAGCAAAAATTGGCTTAAAACATATTAGTAGACAAATAGAAGGCTTAACAGCTTCAATCAATTATGGAACAGCCTACCGTATTCCTAGCTTAACTGAACTATACACCCCTTTTTATGGCAATACAGCACTAAGTCCAGAAGAGACAAAATCTTTAGACATTTCACTCGAATATAAAGATTTGAGCTTTACTTATTTTGATAATAAAATAGACAACCTTATTGGCTTTCATCCCACAACTTTTCAAAATATCAATGTAGACGGTACGACAAAAATCAAAGGTTATGAAATCGCTTATGCTACAACCCTCTTTGATATTCTAGCACTGTCATTAAATTACACTAAGCTTGATGCCAAAGATAAAACAGATAGTAACTTGTTAAGAAGACCAAATAATAGTGTAAAATTTGGTGTTGATTATTATGGTATTGAGCGTGTTCATCTGGGGTTCAATGGTGAACATATTGGAAACCGAGAAGACAAAGACTTCTCTTCTTTTCCTGCAACTCATGTAGATACAGGTAAATATACTGTGGCTAACTTTACAGCTAACTATAAGGTAGATAAACAGTTGAGTTTCTATACTAAAATAGACAACATAACAGACGAAGAATACCAAACTGTCTATGGCTACACAGCCAGTCCCCGTGCTGTTTATACTGGTATGAAATTAAGCTATTAGTCACATTTTTGTTATAATTTGGCTATGAAAAATCTTAATTTAGCCTACTTTGTCCCTTACAAATTTTTAAACTCACTTTTTTTGGGTTTAACTGTAGGGGCTATATTTATTTTATACGCACCACTTGAACCTTCTATCTACTCTTTAGGAGGTATTGCCTTAGCCTTAGGAATGCTGATAGTAGCACAACTTTACAACCGTATATTAACCATTGATTGGTTCTATAAAATTTCTCTATTGGTAGAGTTTGTGCTTTTATTTATCATTATTTATTTTTTAATTTTTTCCTACAACTATACTTCAGCATTTATTATCTACATAGGCTATCAAATAACTTTTGTTTTTGGTTCTTATTTGGTACGTGCTGAAACTCTCTTTTTAAAAAGTAAAGAACGTCTCAAAAAAGTAGATACAGCAAAACAGTTAGGCTACCTTTCTGGTATGCTACTCTCTTACTTTTTTTACAAAATTTTAACCCTATATCATATCAATTCTTCTAAAGAACAAGTTTATTATTTACATTATTTACTTATTATTCTGCAAAGCATCATTATCTATTTAGTCCACAAAAGCTTTTCTACCTTCAATCAATACAATCAAACTTAAACTATTGCATACTTAAGTTGGACAAACTTGTATCTAAATCCAAGTCTAATTTAACAGAAGGGAAAAATGACTCTTCTTCATTTAAATTAACTTTGACAAAATCAACTTCATTTTTATACGAGGCACGAATTTTCTTTTTAACTTTGTATAATGAGGAAATTTCATCTACTAAAACACCTTGAATTTCTGGCACATTTGCAATAAATATTTTACCCTCAGCAACAGCTAAAATGTCTTCTTTTGTGAGTCCACGATTATTCGCAACGGATGCTACAAAGTTATCATAAGTCGGTTTAAGTAAATTTTCGGTCATGTATTTTCTGTTTTCTTCATCAATCTTAGCAAACATAGAGATGGGTTTTTTAAATTTTCCAGCTGCCATAAAATCTTCTTCTACACCCACTTTTTTAGCCAACTCTCCTAAATTATAATGAGGCATAATCACTCCTATCGAACCCACAATAGCATTTTTATTGGCAATCAGAGGTTTCACAGCTGAAGCAATATAATACCCCCCACTAGCAGCAATGGACTCCACATACATGGTGATGTTCATCTCTTCTTGAAAATCTTTTAAATATTCAGAAAGCTCTTCACTCGCCGTTGGACTCCCTCCTGGAGAACCCATAATAAACAGTACCGATTTAAAAGTTTCATCCTCACGTACTTCATCAAGTTTTTCCATCACGGTTGTTGTGTAGGATTCTGTTACTTCTTGATTATAGTGAAGTACGGCTACTTTATTTATGGAACTGCTAACTTCTCCAAAGATGCCTATTTTTTTAAAATAAGTCCCAATAAGCACAATTTCAGCCAATAAAATAAGTCCAATAATCCATACTTTCAAATTTGAAATAAATATCTGTTTTTTTAATGATTTAAGTTCTTGCTTATGCACTTCTTCTTTTTGATGAAACAATTCACTCTCATAATGACGTTCTTCATTCTCGTCGTGCTTTTTAGTTTTATATTCTATCGGTTCTTGCAAACTATTTTCCTTTGTGCTTAAAATAATTATGATTATAATGAGTTATAATTAAAGTAAAAACTAAAAAGTTTCTTCTTTCATGAAAGTTTTTTAATTTCTTTTATCTATATTCAGTATATAATAACCAACAAGAAATACAACATAAGGATTTATCATGACAAAACTTACACTAATCGGCTTTATAATCGCTACTACACTAACAACTTCTTCTGCTGACAGTATGTTCTCTATGGGTGATATGATGCAAGATATGACCGATGCTGCAAAAAAAATAAAGACCGAAATCAGTAATGTCGTAACCGATATTAAAGATTCTGCTACCGAGCTAAAAGACAAAGCTACCGATGCAGTAGAAGAAGAGACAAAAGCCCAAACTTCTAAAGCTGAAAATACTGAAGCTTCCATTCAAAATGATGCCAACAAAACAAAAGATGCTCCTGTTACTCAATCAAAAGATTTGCCCCAAAAATAATACAAGGAATTTATCAATGAATTTTTACTTACTCTTTTTTCTTCTTATTATGGGCGTAGGGCTTGTGGTTTCCTATATCTACTTTATGCGTGAAAAAAAAGAAAATTTACAAGCCATACAAAACGGTATCTGTCCTAAATGTAAAAAAGAGAGCATGGAGTTAATCGACCAAAGAAGCACGGGATGCTCTGGTCCAAAAATGTTAACATTTGAATGTCAATCTTGTGACTATATCAATACTTTCAACATAAGTAGTGCTGATTGTTCTACAAATAGATGTTAGAAAGTAAAAAAGGAAAAACTAAATGTTAATTCTCAAAAAGCTTCTTAAATATTACCTCATCATCATCGCTATTTTTCTTCTAGGAAGAATTGTACTCTTTGGACTCTATTTTGAAAGATTTTCAACAACCGATTCAAACTATTTTTTAAGCTTTCTTTATGGATTAAAGATGGATACCATTGTCGCTTCCATGTTATTGGTTATTCCTTTGGTCATCCTCACTTTTTCACCTAAAAGCTTGGCAAAAATCTCCAATCTTTTTTTACGTCTCTATTTTATTGTTGTTTTAGGGTTGATTATCTATATAGAAAATGCCACCTTTCCTTTCTTTACCCAATATGATGTACGACCAAACTTTAAATTTGTGGAGTATTTAGAGTATCCTATTGAAGTATTTAACATGATTATTGCTGATTATAAGTTGTCTCTTTTCATTGCCTTTTTAATGATTGGCATTTTTATTTGGTTCTTTTTAAAACAGACCAAAGATAGTTTTATGCCTATTTTAGAAAGTTCCATGAAAACAAGACTCCTCTGGTTTTTACCTTTAGCACTTTTACTTTTCATAGGAATTCGCTCCTCCTTTGGACATCGTCCTGCCAATATTTCAGATGCCATGTATTCCAATAACAGAATTTTAAATGAAGTCACCAACAACTCTCTCTACTCTGTCGGTTATGCCATCTATGCCAATCAAAAATATGCCTCAAAAGTGATGAAACTCTATGGAAAAATGCCTGTTGCCCAAGCCCTCACACGAGTAGAAGAACGCTTAGGCATTCAAGGAAATGACCTCAACAGCACCTCTCTTTTTTCAAGACTCGAAAAGAGCCATTTCCCAAGTGAAAAAAAGAAAAATTTAGTAATTTTTTTACAAGAGAGTTTAGGCTACCAATTCATCACACCTGAAATAACCCCTGAACTTCTTAAACTTAAAAAAGAGAGCTTATGGTTTTCAGAAGCCTACTCCAATGGAACACGAAGCATACGAGGGATTGCTGGTTCTACAGCAGGTTTTTTAGCTGTTCCAGGTAAAGGAGTGCTTAAACGTAGTAAATCCCAAAGTGGTTTTTTCACCTTTGCCTCATTGCTTAAACCCTTAGGCTATCACAGCATGTTCCTCTATGGAGGTGAAGCTCGGTTTGACAACATGCGTTCATGGTTTCTAGGTAATGGATTTGATGAAATTGTGGAAGAGAAAGATTATGTCAACCCTATCAACATAGGCACGTGGGGTGCGAGTGATGAAGACCTTGCCAACAAAGGAAATGAACGCTTTTCAGCACTTTATGCAGAGGGAAAACCCTTTGCTGCCATCATGTTTAGCTCGTCAAACCACAGCCCTTTTGACATACCCGAAGGACGCATAGAGCCTGTAAAAAAAGGCGAAAAATGTGTGGAAAATGCTATTCAGTATGCCGATTATGCCATTGGTAAATTTTTTGCTGATGCAAAAAAACTCCCTTATTATAAAGATACGGTTTTTGTGGTAGTCGCTGACCATAATATTCGTGTTTATGGTGATGATGTTGTCCCTGTCAATATGTTTCATATTCCTGCACTGATTATGGGTGAAGGTATTGAAGCACAAGAGTACACAAAAATCTCCTCCCAGCCCGATGTACTTGCCACAGCCATTGACTACTTAGGAAAAGATTTACACTATCCTATTTTAGGTCAATCTATTTTCTCAGACAACAAACAAGAACTTACCCTTTTACAGTTCAATGAAAACTATGCACTAAGAGTAAAAAACAAAGTGGCTGTTGTTGTACCCAACCAACCAGCAGAAACCTATGAGTATGTCAATGAACACCTTAAACGCATAGAACACGATGTAGAACTTGAAAAAGATGCTTTGGCGTTTGTTATTACGCTGAACCATCTTTATAATAAGCAATTGTATAAATAAGCGTTGATAGATGAACGTAAATAAAATTTTTAATAACCAATACCTTAGAATTGATTTATCTAAAAATACAAAACCACCCTATTATCTTCGTAATATACTTATTTTTTTAACACCAAGTTTTTTCTACCAAAATAAGTTACAGAGACTATTAACTCATAAAAAAAACATTAAGTATATAGAAAAAAGAGTAAATTATTACAATAAGATAGAGCATAACTTTACACTAAAGAGTGCTAAAAGTATCAAAAAGTTTAAAAAAGAGAAGAAGAAAACCTATTTTTTTGACCTCTATAAATACCTCACCTATTTTAATGAAAACTTTAAAATCACTTACCTTTTTGGGGATATTGTTCATGTACCTGAAGAACCAACGCTCTTAAAAAGTAGACCCATCAGTGATGACAATAAAAACTCTGTTTTACTCAATTTAGATAAAGTGCGACACTTTATATTTCTCGATGATGCCATACAGTTTGAAGATAAAAAAGACCTTCTAGTCTGGAGAGGAAAAGCCCACCAAGAGCATAGAAAATACTTTTTAAATAAATTTTATACTCATCCACTTTGTGATGTTGGACAAATAGTAAAAAGACAAGATAAAGAAAACATTCCTTGGGAAAAACCCAAAATGTCTTTAAAAGAGCAACTAAACTATAAATTTATATTAGCCATCGAAGGCAATGACGTGGCTTCCAATTTAAAATGGGTGATGTCCTCCAACTCACTAGCCTTTATGACAAAACCTAAATATGAGACATGGTTTATGGAGGGTACGCTACTTCCTAACCATCATTATGTGCTTTTAAAAGATGACTACTCTGACCTTGAAGAGAAAATTCAATACTATTCTAAACACCTCAACGAAGCCCAAGAGATTATTGCTAATGCCCATGCGTACATAGCGCAATTTAAAAATCAAAAACGTGAAGATATTATTGCTTTAAAAGTATTAGAGAAGTATTTTTATTACGCTTCACAACCAGAAGGAAATAGATGATATTTCAAACCTATAAACACGATAAAAAGATAAATGGTTTTCTGATAACTATAAAAGAACATTTTAAAAACGCTTCCAACTCTATCCATAAAGCCCGTAATGAAATTAAAATAGTTGAACATGAAAATAAAGAGTTGGTTATAAAATCGTTTAAAGTTCCTCATCTATTAAATAAAATTATTTACAGTTTTTTTAGAGATTCTAAGGCAAAAAAATCTTATGACAACTCTATAAAAATAGCTAACTTTGCTCCACAAGCTATTGGATATATTGAGTTTAAAAAATTTGGTTTAATTGATGATAGCTATTTTGTAAGTGAAAATTTCAACTATGACTTTACAATTCGTGAACCTCTACTGGATGAAAACTTTGAAGATAAAGAGCCTATACTCAAAGCCTTTGCACACTTTACATGGGAACTTCATGAGGCAGAAATTTACCATCTTGACTACTCTCCTGGAAACATCTTAATTAAAAAAGAAAACAACACCTATATCTTTAAAATTGTAGACATTAATCGTATGCAATTTAAAACATTAACCCTAGAAGATAGGCTCAAAAATTTTTCTAAACTTTGGGCAAAAGATGAAGATATGAAGATGATTATCAAAGAGTATGCTACACTTATGAATGAAGATGAAAATTATTGTAAAGAAAAAGCCATCTATTTTTCACAAAAAAATAAAAACTTTAAAAATTTCAAAAAACGATTAAAAGGTAAAGCAGTTCATGATTAATGAAATCTCTGTTGTCATCATTGCTAAAAATGCAGAAACAACCATCAACGAGACGCTTGACAGTTTAGTAGACTTTAACGAAGTAATCTTATACTTAAACAACTCTACCGATGCCACCGAGAGTCTAGCAAATTCTTATGAAAATGTTAAAATTATCAAAGGAGAGTTTATAGGTTTTGGTCCCACAAAAAACCTTGCCTCTAGCCATGCTTCTAATACATGGATTTTATCTTTAGACAGTGATGAGATTATGCTCCCTAACTTATTAAAAGAGTTAAAGTCCTTAGTCCCCCAAAGCAATAAAGAGGTCTTTATACTCAAACGAGACAACTACTTTTTTAACAAAGAGGTCAAACACAGTGGTTGGGGTAATGACCGATTAACACGTATTTACAATAAAAACCACCATCAATTTAACCAAAACATGGTGCATGAATTCATTGTATTAACACCAGAGAGTATCTCAACCCATTTAAAACATAGTTTCAAGCACAATGCCGTACAAAACCTCAATCAATTTTTACAAAAAGTTATGAGCTACTCCGACCTAGCAGCAAAAAATCAAAAAACCTGTTCTTTTTTTATAGTAGTCATGAAAGCACATTTTGCATTTTTCAAAACCTACTTTTTACAAGCTGGTTTTTTAGATGGGTGGAGGGGTTTTGTTATTGCCATATCAAACTTCAATGGTAAATTTTTCAGATACACCAAAAGGTACATCAATTGCAAAAATCTCAATACCTAGTACACTTAAACTTTGCCAAAGGTTACAGAGGAGGAGAGAGACAAACCCAACTCCTCATCGAAGCGTTGTCTCAAAGAGGCTATGTGCAGACCATTGTCACAAGAGAAGCCTCTCAACTAGCCGAACGACTACAAGGGGTAAAAAATTTAAATATTATTAGATGTTCTAAACCCTATGTTTTAGATATCCATAAAATTAAAAATGCAACACTGATTCATGCACATGAAACCAAAGCAGCCCAAGTTGCTTATTTTGCACACCTCATCTACAAAATACCCTACTTCATCACAAGAAGGGTTAACAATCCAATTAGTGATAACTTTTTCAATAAAAACATCTACACCAAAGCAACTTGCACCGTTGTCTTATCAAAAGCAATTCAACACACTACCCTCAAACTGCATAAAAATATCACCACCCAAATAATACCCAGTGCCTACACAAAACTTGAACTCAACCAAGAAAAAATTAACACCATTAAGGAACGATTTAAAGATAAATTTCTAATAGGACATATTGGAGAACTGGAGAACAGCGACAAAGGTCAGTACTATCTGATAGAAGCGATGAAAAAACTCCAAAGTGAATACCCAGAGATTCATCTAATTTTAATAGGTAAAGGAAAAGATGAGGGAAAATTTAGAGAACAATCTAAAGAATTAGAGAACATTACATTTGAAGGTTTTGTTAATAATGTGGGGGATTATATCTCTGCATTACAACTTTTTGTTTTTCCTTCGCTCAATGAAGGTCTAGGCTCAATCTTACTGGACATCATTCAAGCAAAAGTTCCTATCATTGCTTCAAATGTAGGAGGAATCCCTGACATTGTCCAACATAATAAAAATGGACTTTTATTTCCTCCAAAAAATACTCAAGCTATTTATGATAAAATTATCCAACTTTATAATAATCAAAAACTACGACAAAAATTTTCAGCTGAAGCATTTAAAGATATAAATAACTATAGTTATCAGACCATGACAACAAAATATGAAGAACTATACAGGAGTATAAATAAATGAAAAACATTATAATCTTTATGCAGAATCGGAACTTTTTTGGAGCTCAAATTGTACACATTCCATTAATTAAACAATTAAAAGAGGATTATCCTCAATCTAAAATAATTTTATTTTCAAAAAATAAAATTACAAACCTATTACTAAACTTGGGACTGGTTCAAGAAGTTTATATCGAAAAATCTAAACTATCTTCTTTATCTTATTATCTTTCATGTAAAGCCGATATTACTATCAGTTTACGTAAAAAATCTTTTTTTATAAATCTATATATCTCTTGTCTTAACCATGAAGAAAAAATAGGATTTAGTACTTACCTTAGCAAATTATTTTTTACTAAGACTAAGGATTATAATTCTACTATCTATCGAGCAAATAACTATTTGAACTTAATAGATAAAAAGTTAGAACATAAACAACATCAAAGCATTAAACAAATCTCAATTATTCCAGGTGCTGGTGGAGACTGGAAAATGTGGAATATAAACAACTATATAAAATTAAGTCAAGCATTAAGAATACTCTATCCTAACTATACTATCAATTTTATTTTAGGAAAAAAAGAATCAGAGTTTAAAGAAAAAATTCCTAATGAGTTTACTATTTCTTATGACTTAGAAATTAATAAGCTTTTCAAAACTATAAAACAATCAAAACTTGTTATAGCTAATGATTGTGGGCCATCACATATTGCACTTATCTCAAATATCCCTACTATCATTCTCTACAGTGATGAACTTGGTGATGCCTCTCTTGTTAAAAAAGAGTGGTTCAACAATAATAATTCAAATATTGCAATTATTGGATTAGCCCATAAGCCTATTGATTCCATAGCTGTCGATGATGTTCTAAAATATATACAATTAGATAAATAACATGCCTAAAACCTTCCCATGGGATAGCTACTCCGACCAACCCCATGTTTTAAAAAAAGAAGATAAAAAAGCTCTTCGAAAAGGACATGCTTTTGATTATCTCAAATTAATTAGTACCAACCTCATCTACTTTCCCTATCTCTTCATTAAATTTCTTTTGAAACATTCGGAATCGGAGGCTTTAACCCCGAATAAGACGAGGCTAAAGCCATCGGTTCCAAGTAGTCAAAACTTTTACGGCTTATGCGTCAACCTAGACAAAGGAGAAGAGCAATTTAAACTAGTAGATGAGCTAAATGTAAAGTCTTTACAGATACGTGTCTTTTTAAAGGATATCAATAATCTAAATGACTATGTAGAGTTTGCTAAAGGTTTTGGAGAAGACAAAGAGATTCTTATTACCATTATTCAAGACCGAGAGCATATAGAAAATCATGAATTATTAACAAACGATATTACTACAATTTTTGAAAAATTTAAAGATGTTGCTCATGAGTTTCAAATAGGCAATGCCATCAATAGAATTAAATGGTCATTTGTCTCAATAGAAGAGTATTTAAAATTTTATGAAACGGTTCAAAAAGTACGAGATGAACAGTTTCCAAACATCAAACTCATCGGTTCGGCTGTTATAGATTTTGAATACCACTTTAGCATTCGTACGCTCTTTAACCGATACAAAATACATTATGATAAATTCTCTACACTCCTTTATGTCGACCGACGTGGTAGCCCCTACTCTACTCAAATGGGAATCTTTGATTTTAAAAATAAGATAGAGTTTTTAGATACCCTTGTCAAAAGTTCTTCCAAATCTGAAAATGCTATCTATATTACAGAAGCCAATTGGCCTTTAAGTGGAACAGCCCCCTATGCACCTACTTCTGAAAAAGAGTGTGTGAGTGAAGAGGTTTATGCCCAATATATGAAAGAGTATTTTGACATCGCCTTAAAAACAAGAAAAGTAGAAAAAATATTTTGGCATCAACTCATTGCAGCTGGTTACGGATTGGTTGACAATCGAGAGGGAAAAATTCGTAAAACAGAAGCATTTTATGCGTTTAAAGAACTTATATTTGAAAATCAAATTTTATCTGATAAAAATAGTCTATTGACATTCAAGCTATAAAAGTATATATTATGAATATAGATAGTATATAAAGGAAGTTTTATGTTAGTATCCGTAAATTATAAAAAAGAACTCTATTCTTTACCCATAGAAATAGTCAATCAACTGGTAACTTATGCTCAAGAAACGAAACAGAAAAAGAGTCATGTCGTTGCTGAAGCAATTAATGCCTACATAAAGGAACAACAAAAAAAGAAACTTGCACAAGAGGCAAAAACTCTTATTGGTATGATTCATGCCAATACCCCTAATATCCAAGATATAAAAGCACATAAATATGACTAAAGTATTTTTAGATGCTAACATACTCATAGATATTTCCGACAGTTCAAGACCTTTCTCAAAAGAGAGTGCTAAGCTTTTTAGTTATCTTCTTGACAATACAGAAAAATATGAACTCTTTACCTCATGTGATTTACTAACAACCATCTACTATGTTCTAAAACGTCAACTCCAAAAAGAGATTGTTTTAGAAAAAATAAAACTTATGAATAACATCATCAAGGTCATAGAGTTTGGAAATGTAGAAATAGATGAAGCCATTTACTTAATGGAAAAAAATAAAGAATTCACTGACCTAGAAGACACCATACAATTTGTTATTGCACGAAAAGAACGCTGTGATTACATCATCTCAAATGACAAAGGTTTTTATAGTCATGAAGTGCCACTACTTTCGAGTATTAATGCATTGAATATTCTTTGTCCATAATAAATATTTTAAATTGAAGAATCCATGAAAAAAATACTCATAGAAGTTCCCACATGGTTAGGAGATTGTGTCATGGCAACCCCTGCGATTGAGAACATTATCAAAACCTACCCTAATGTACAAATCACCATCTTTGGTGCATTTGTCTCCACAGCAATTTTTGAAGAGCATCCCAATGTAGAACAAATTGTTTTAGATGAGAGTAAAAAAGCCTCTTCACGGATTGGATGGATTTACAACAAAGCCAAAGAGCTTGGAAAGTTTGATGCCTCCCTTACTTTTCGGCGTACCTTATTTTCCAAACTTTTTATCTGGTTGACCAATGCTAAAACCAAAGGTTACTACAAACGCTACACCAAAGAGGTGATTCACCAAGCCATTCGATACAACGACTTTGTAAACAAAACTTTTAAACTCACTACCAAAGCCCAAGATTTAAAAATCTATTTTGAGCCGTTTAAGTATGAAAAGCCTACGCTGGGTATCAATCCTGGTGCTTCTTATGGATCTGCCAAGCGTTGGTATCCTGAAAAGTTTGCTAAAGTTGCTATAGAGTTAAGTTCTAAATATGAAATTGTCATCTTTGGAGGTCCAGCTGAAGCTGATATGGCTGGAGACATTGAAAAAGAACTCATCAACGCCAATGTAATGAACTACACAAATATTGCAGGAAAAACAACCATCAAAGAGTTGTGCCAAAAGATAGGAGGTTTAGACCTTTTCATCACAGGAGACAGTGGACCGATGCACGTCGCAGCAGCTTTTAAAGTGCCAACCGTGGCAATCTTTGGACCAACCAAAGACCAAGAGACCTCACAATGGATGAACCCACAAGGGGTTATCGTCAAAAAAGAGATGGCGTGTAGCCCTTGCATGAAACGAACATGCCCCTTAAAACATCATGAGTGCATGAAGCTTATTGAGGCTGAAGATGTTTTAGAAAAAATTAACTCAATTCATCATCAATAATTTGACAAATAATATGCCCAAACAAAATATGCATCTCTTGTATTCGAGGGGTGTCATGGGATGGTACAACCAAATTAATATCACACACCTCATTCATCTTTCCACCATCACGACCAGAAAGCCCCAAGGTTGAACAGCCCAGCTCTTTTGCCAATTTTAAAGCAGAGATAACATTCGCCGAGTTGCCAGATGTGGAAATACCGATGAGTAAATCCCCTTTATTGGCTAAAGCTTCGGTTTGTCGGTCAAATATTCGCTCATAACCATAATCATTTCCAATGGCTGTTAAAGCAGAAGTATCGGTGGTTAACGCAATTCCAGGTAAACCTCTTCGCTCTGTTTTGTACCGTCCTGTAAGTTCTGCTGCAATGTGTTGGGCATCGGCTGCTGAACCACCATTACCACAAAGTAAAATTTTATTGCCCCGTTTTAAAACGTCAACAGCCAAAGCAGAGGCTTTTTCTAACTCCTCTTCCATCGTTCCCATAACAGCTTTTATGGTTTCTAAATGCAGTTCAAACTCTCTAACAATAGTTGTTTTCATGACCATCCTTTATTCGTTCTATGGTTTTGGTGGTACTTTTACCCTCTACAAAATTAACCAATCGTAACTCATCGGCTATCTCTTGCCCCACTACCTCTTTGCCCTCATAGTCACCACCTTTTACCAAAATGTGAGGCTGAACAGCTTTGATAAGTTCATAAGGGGTATCATCATAAAATTTTACCACATAATCAACAGCTTCAAGTGATGCTAAAATGTACGCTCTATCATCTTCGGTGTTTACAGGGCGTGTTGGTCCTTTTAAACGCGAAACACTTTCATCTGAATTAAGTCCTAATATTAACACATCTCCATAACTTTTGGCCTCTTCTAAATACTTCACATGACCCACGTGTAAAATGTCAAAACAACCATTGGTAAAGACCACTTTTTTACCTCGTTTTTTAAGTTCACTACTTAAAAGGGTTATCTCTTCTAAACTTTTTATATGCGAATCCGAAGTTGATTTATTGAGACTTGATTCATACTCAATAATCTCATTAAGCGTTGCCGTGGCTGAACCAATTTTTCCCACTACCACCCCAGCAGCAAGGTTAGCAAATTTAACAGCCTTGTCAATGTCATAACCACAGGCCAAAGAGAAACCAAGGGATGCTATAACCGTATCTCCAGCTCCTGTGACATCATACACTTCACGTGCCACGGTAGGATGGGTTCTAAGCGTATCATCAAAAATAGCAATACCATCTTCGCTCAAAGTAATCAAACCTACAGAAAGGCTACACTCATTTTTGAGTTTTTTAATCGCTTCCAATAAAGAGGCTTGGTCTTTAATGGCTATTTTAGAAGCTTCTATGGCTTCTTTTTTATTGGGAGTTAACAGATACGCTCCAGCATATTTGGTATAATCTTCCCCTTTAGGGTCAACCAATACTTTTTTATGCTGTTCATTGGCAATGTCAATTAAAATTCTGGTTAAATTATTGGTTAAAACCCCTTTTCCATAGTCTGACAATATCACCATGTCACAACTACTGATGCTCTTTTTAAAGTTTTCTACTATTTCTGTTTCAGATTTTGGAGTAATATCCTCCGTACTCTCTTTATCATACCGTACCACCTGCTGTTGTGAAGCGATGATTCTGCTTTTTTTGGAAGTGTTTCGTCCTGTTTCTACAACTAAATTTTTTACATCAACCTCTATGGCTTCGAGCATCCCTTTAAGCTCTTGGGCATTCACATCATATCCCATTACGGAGAGAACCGAAACCTTAGCACCTAAAGCAGAAAGATTATGAATCACATTTCCAGCCCCACCCAAAACAGCTGTCTCTTTTTCAATGGCAACCACTTGCACAGGGGCTTCGGGTGATATTCGTTCACATTTTCCCCATAGATAATGGTCAATCATCAAATCACCAACCACCATGATATGAGGCTCTTTGTTACGAAGTTCTATCATTTTACCTCTTCTTCATACATGCGAATAATCTCTGAAATATAATCTTTAATCCCCTCTTCAAGTTCCCATTGAGGTTCATAGTCTAAAAATTCTTTAGAGGTTGAAGTGTCTGCTTGTGTGTGCATTTGGTAACCTGTAAAAGGATTAGGAAAATACTCTGTTCCATAATCTGTTCCTAACTCTTTTTGTAAAATATCAGCAATGTCTTGAAAGCTTCTTGGTTTTGAAGTTCCCACATTATACACCCCTGACTTTTTTGCAAAACACGCTTTAATATTGGCTTGTATTACATCTTTTATATAAACAAAGTCACGTACGATTCGGTCACTTCCTTCAAACAGCCTTGGGGTTTTCCCAGCTAAAATCTGATGCCCAAACTGAATAACGGTTGAAGAAGTTTTGTCTTTAAAAAACTCTCTTGCCCCATAAACATTAAAGTATTTTAACCCCACAATATTCATATAAGGATTTTCACGCATATATCGGTACGCAATTTGGTCCATGGCATATTTAGAAAAACCGTAAGGATTTTCAGGGTTCTCTTTTCCTACAGTTTGAGGAGAAGGCATTGACCCATAAGTCGCTGCTGAAGAAGCATAAACCAGTGAGGCATTTGATTTCTTTGCCATCTCTAAAATAGCATAAAATGAGTTCACATTGGTCTGCATAATAATCTCTTGGTCATAGACCCGTGTATCAGAAATGGCAGCTTGATGAAAGATATAATTAAAATAATAAGCATCTAACTTTTTCATGTCAGAGGGTGAATTTAAATCCCCACAAATAATATCACCTTGAAAACCAATAAGATTTTTATAGTGTCCAAAACTTTGTAAATTACCATTTGAAAAAGTTTTTTCTGAACGAAAAATATCAAAAATAACAATGTGTGCAGTAGGGAAATTTTCTTGAAAGTAAAAAGCCAAATTAGAGCCAATAAACCCAGCTCCACCAGTGATTAGAATCGTTTTATTATTAAAGTTAATGTCATTATATTTCATGACTTTATTATAGCTTGATTTTCCTCTAAAAAAAGTTTACACTCTAAAATCGTTTTAAAAGTATGGGTCGCCTTTTCAATCGTTCTCTTGCCAATACCAATAGTGTTTGCTATATCACTGTTAAGAGCCAAATCAATGTCACTTTGTTTGTCGCCAATAAGCCAAGAGTTTGCTAGGTCAATACGGTGTTGTGAAAGAATTTTATCTACCATGCCTCTTTTTGGTTTACGACAAGTACATTTTTTTTGAGGTTCATGAGGACAAAACTGCACAGAAGTAACTTCAATGCCCTCTTTTTTTAATCTATCTAACATCCATTTGGTCAATGTTTGAAAATCATCTTCGCTGTAATATCCTCTTTCAATGCCTGACTGATTGGTCACCACAAAAAGAAGATAGCCTTTGGCAACAAAAATTCTTAACAGCTCAAATAACCCCTCGGTAAACTCAAACTTATCTATTTCATAAACATAACCATGGTCAACATTGATAATCCCATCACGGTCTAAAAAAAGTGCTTTAGCGCCTCTCTCTTGCAAAATATTACTCTTCGTCAGCCGTTTTCATATCAACAAACTCAGCCAATAGTCCAGCAGCTTCTTCCTCATCCATCTCACCAGCTTCAATTTCAGCCACAATCTCTTTGCATTCAGAATGCATCTCTTGAAGATCTTGTAGCTCTTCTTTGTCTGCGATGGATGCCATTTTTGCTTTTTCTATAAATGAAAACATTTCATCAATGGCTTCTTCCAAATCGGGAATAACTTCTTGTGTTAAAAAATTTTTGAGTTTTTCAGCGTTTGACATAATTGTCCTTTATCATATGTAAGTAACGAATTTTATCTGAAATAGTTGAAAATTGAGATTTAAAAAAGAAGAAAGAAGTTTAATATACCTGCTTAGGTCTGTTAGACTTTTTAGTTGAAGTCAAGCCTTAATAACCACTCATCTCACCTTCTAAAAATATCATTGAATTTTTTAAAGCTTCCATAACACTCAATACCTCTTTGTCTTCTAAAGATGCCATTGCTAACACGCGTAATTTTTCCAAATATAAATTTAATAACTCTTCCTTATCCATCTGCTTAAGCCTTAAAGTTTAGAACATATAAATAGCTTACGCTATCTATATTTCAAAGTATCGTCTAAGACGACACTCTACTTTTAGTCGCAGTGTCCCCCACCACAACATCCACCAGAAGCAGGTGCTTCAGTTTTTGGAGCTGCTTTAGTAGGTGCTGCAGCTGCTGCTGTAGAACCTGTACTACAAGCAGATACCCCTGGAGGTGTTGTTGGTTGCATTGCTGCATTGTCCACACCACCCTCTGCATTTACTTTATCAAGGAACGTTAATAAGTCTGCTCCAGCTTTATGGTAACGTTTTGCTGTTTCAGAATCTGGTTGGAAGAACGTAATAGGCTGACCTGTGTCTCCACCATTTCTAATTGCTGGTTCTATTGGAACCTGTGCCATTAATGACGTGTTGTACTCATCTGCAATGGCTTGAGCTGTACCCATACCAAAAATATCTGATTCTGTTTCACATGAAGGACAGATAAATCCAGACATATTCTCAACCACACCTGCTAAAGGAATATGGAATTTTTCAAACATGTTTAATGAACGTTTAGAGTCATCTAAACTTACTTGCTGAGGTGTTGTAACAACAATACCAGCAGTAACAGGTACCGACTGTGCTAATGATAACTGTGCATCACCTGTTCCCGGTGGCATATCAATTACTAGTACATCTAATTCTGACCATAAGATGTCTCTTAAGAATTGTTCAATGGCTTTCATAATCATTGAACCTCTCCAGATAAGTGACTTACCTTCTTCTGCAAGTGAACCCATAGACATCATTTCAATACCATACGCTTCGATTGGTAAAACTTTGTTACCTTGCATTTCTGGTTTTACACCATGTACCCCCATCATCCGAGGAATATTTGGTCCATAGATATCAGCATCTAAAATACCAACTTTTTTACCTTGCATTGCCATCGCAATTGCCAAGTTAACAGAAGTAGTTGATTTACCAACCCCACCTTTACCTGATGATACCATTACAAAATTTTTAATATGAGGAGCAATATTCTTACCCGTTACCGAGTTTGACATCTGCTTTGGCGCTTCTGGTGCTTTAACATTTACATCAATTGCTAAAAAACCAAGTTTTTTCAATTCAGCTGTAGCTTCAGATACAATCTTTCCTTTTACTTCATCAGCTGAAGAGGTAATATCTACCGTTAACGATACCTTATCCCCCTCAATATTAATATCTTTTACAAAACCAAAAGTTACGATGTCTTTCGTAAATCCTGGGTATGTTACATTTTTTAGTGCATCTAAGACAGTTTCATTTGTCATTCAAGACTCCTATTTGTTATAATTTTCCTACTTTTATACTTTATAACATAAGAGTTTGCTTAGACATGAATATTTTTAAATACTTTAGTTATAAAAAGCTAATAGTTCCCAAGGGATTCTTGTACGCGTTTAACATAATTTTCAGATAATTCATTATTAGTCATGACTTTTGCTTCTGTTTTAACTTGAACAAGCTCTCTTTTGACTAGCACTGTTTTTTCTTCTTCCAATAAAACTATGGATTTTACTTTTACCCACAATGGATGAATCTTGTTCAAATTATTTTTTATAAAATAGCTGTACGCTGCTGTCATTAATGTAAAAATAATCACCATTATGAATAATTTTTTAACAATAGGTTTTAGAGATTTATTTTCTTTTTGATAAACATCAGCACTATAATAATTCGTATCAAGTAGGAGTTTAGTTTTGGTAGACATTACTTTTCCTTTATTTTATATAATATTATTTGTTATATTTTAACATTAACTAGCTTTCTCAAATTAGACCGTATTTTATTAGAAATAAATATTTATCTTAAACTTATAAAAATATTTCAAAGAAACTTAACCCCTATCTAATCTTAATTTTTGTATAAAACGCTTATCAATCCTCTCGGGGTGCTAAAGTCTTTTGACAATAGCTGAGAAAACCCGTTGAACTTGAACTGGATAATTCCAGCGTAGGGAAGAGATTAACATGTCGACTTATAGTACACAAGTCATACAACCATTCTCTTCCTTCAAAAAAACTAGATGTCTATCAAGGGAATATATATGACAAACAACTCTTTAACCTTATCAACCATTACAGCAACCATACTGCTTACCTCATCTGCTTTTGCCCAAACGACTGAAAACAATAATGAACTTGACCCCATTGTTATTTCAGCTGATTTTAGAGAAGCAAAACTTTCACAAACTTCCAATGCCATTACGGTGGTTGGTGAAGAGAAACTTTATGATAAAGCTTCACAAACATTTGTAGATACACTGGCGTCAACACCCAATGTAAACTTTTCAACTGGGGCTTCAAAAGCCAAGTATGTACAAATTCGTGGAATTGGTGAACGTAGTCAATTTATAACGCCTATCAATCCTTCGATTGGTATCAATGTCGATGGTATTGATTTTTCCCAAAGTACTTTAGGTGTTAGCATGTTTGATGTTAAACAAGTAGAGGTACTAAGAGGTCCTCAAGGAACTACTTTTGGCTCAAACGGTATGGCTGGAGTAATTAATGTAACTTCCAATGAACCAACAAAAGAGACTACAGGTAAAATAGAAGCCACCATGGGGAACTACAATACAAAAGCTTTTGGAGCTGCCGTTGGTGGATCATTGGTTGAAGATAAATTATTGGGACGTATTTCTGTTTATAAAAATAAATCTGATGGTTTTATGAAAAATTCATTTTTAAATCGTGAAGATACCAATAATATTAATGAGTTTGCCACTAAAGCACAACTTCGATGGTTGGCAACTGACCAACATACCATTGATTTAAATTTAATGCACAGTGATGTTGACAACGGTTATGATGCTTTTACTTTTGATAATTCACGTACCTCACATTCTGACCAACCTGGGAAAGATGCTCAAGAAACCAATGCCTTTTCATTAACATCAACTTCACAGATTAACTCAAAGATGCATTTAGTTGCTAACTTAGGGCAAAGTCGTTCAGATTCAGAGTACTCTTTTGATGTTGACTGGTCTAATCCTAATGAATTTCCTGCAAGTTTATACCCTTATGCTGCCTTTGACCAATATCTTCGTGATAGAGAGCAAACCAATATGGATGTTAGATTAGTTTCCGATGACGATGGACGTATCTTTAATGCAAGTACTGCATGGACATTGGGTGCTTACTACCGAGATAACAATGAAAAACTTATCCGAAACTATGACTATTTACCTCAACAGTTTCAGAGTGACTATCAAACAGATACTATCGCTACTTATGGACAATTAGATTCTAAAATTACAGATAAATTTACTTTGATTACAGGTTTAAGAGTTGAAAAATGGAAAGCTAACTATACAGATTCTGATGCTGTGGCAATTAACACCAGTGAAACATTGCTTGGTGGGAAAATTGGACTGAATTATGAAGCAAATGAAGACACATTGATCTACACCACACTGTCTAAGGGCTATAAACCTGGTGGAGTAAATGCTGACAATTCACTAACAGCAACTGAAAAAGAGTATAGCACAGAAGGATTATGGAACCTTGATTTAGGGGTAAATTCATCTCATATGGAAAACACTTTGACAAGTCGTTTAAATCTTTTCTATGGAAAAAGAGATGACCAGCAAGTAAAAAGTTCTAATACCCAACTCCGTGCCGATGGAAGCACCGACTTTATTGATTTCACCTCTAATGCAGCCAAAGGTTCTTATTATGGGTTGGAGTCGGAATTAAACTATTATCCTAATGATACCTTACATCTTTTTACAAGTGTTGGTCTTTTAAAATCTGAATTTGATACCTTTAATGAAATCAATCCAGCCTATGTAAGTTTAAGTGGTAGAGCACCAGCACAATCCCCTTCTTATCAGTTTAATGTAGGTGGAGACCTACTTTTAACGGACACCTTAAGCCTAAAAGCAAATGTTGAAGGTAGAGGAGCTGCTTATTATTCAGATAGACAAACAGCTGGTTTACCAGCTTATAAAGCAAAAGCTTACAAACTTATCAATTCTAGTTTAGAATACACAAACAATGATTGGACTGCGATACTTTGGGCTAGAAATATTGCTGATGAAGATTACACAACCAGAGGTTTTGGAAGTTTTGGAAACAACCCTGGAAATGGATATATTTCAGAACTTTACACTCAACAAGGTATGCCAAGAACCTTTGGTGTAACTGTTTCACGTGATTTTTAAGAAATGCTCATGAACTTTGACCTATCCTCAATACTCTCTGCCCTTGAAGCCATGTCCAATTGGGAAATCGTAGCAGCACTTCTAGGTGTTTTCTACGTAATCTTAGCAGCTAAAGAGTCACTATGGGCTTGGGTCTTTGGTTTCTTTTCTACGTTTATCTATACCATTATTTTTTGGGAGGGTGCATTACTCTCTTCCTCATTCTTAAATTTTTACTACATGGTTATGGCTGTTTATGGTTACTATAGCTGGAAAAATGTTTCTGAAGATAAAATGTTAGAGATTCAAACCTATTCACTTTCCAAGCATCTAAAACTGATAGGAATTGGGGTAAGTATGAGTCTTATACTCGGCTACCTCTCCACAACCTACACCGATGCAAAATTGGCTTACATGGATGCTTTTGTCATGGTTTTTTCCATCATTACTACATGGTTATTAACGCAAAAGGTATTGGAAAATTGGCTTTATTGGATTGTGATTGATTCTGTAGCCGTGGTGCTTTACCTGAACACAGGTTACTTAGCTACAGTGATTCTTTTTACCATTTACATTGTCTTAGCTGTTTATGCTTATGGCACATGGAAAAAAGAGTTTAAAGGGAAAAGTGTTTAACACTTCCCTTCTAAATTGTAAAAATGATGGATAGGACCATTTCCTTTACCAAGTACTTTGTCTTTTCCTGCATCAATGGCTTCATTTAAGTAAGTACACGCCTTAATCACAGCCTCTTCCAATTCAAAATCCAAAGCTAAATTTGTGGCGATGGCTGAAGAGAGTGAACAACCTGTTCCATGCGTATGCTTTGTATCAACACTTTTGTTATTAATAATTAGTACTTTTCCACTCTCTTTTACATAAAGAGCATCCGTCATAAGCGTTTCTAGCTCTAAATGCCCTCCTTTTAAAAGTACCGAAACAGAAAACTTTTCGCCTATTTCTTTAGCAGATGCTTCTAAATTAGCAAGCGTAATCTCATGCCCTATGATTAACTCTGCTTCAGGAATATTTGGGGTTATTAAATACGTTTGAGGAAAAAATTCTTTAAGTGCTGTGATTGCATCATCTCCAATAAGCTTGTCGCCAGAAGTAGCCACCATAACTGGGTCTAAAACAATTCTATCTATATTATAATCAGCTAAAGTATTTTGAACTGTTTGAATGACTTCTGGTGAATGCAACATTCCAATTTTTACAGCAGAAAATTCAATATCAGATAATACAGCATCCATTTGTGCTTTAATATGCTCAATAGGTAAAGGATGAATGTCCGTAACTCCTTGCGTATTTTGTGCTGTTGTCGCTGTTATCACCGTGGCTGCGTATCCACCATTGGCAGAAATGCTTTTGATATCAGCCTGTATACCAGCACAACCACCTGAATCTGACCCTGCAATACTTAAAACGCTTTTATATCTATTGCTCATTATACTGCCCACTTTTCTTGTTTATACGCAGAGTCCCAAAACATCCATTCCATTTTAGAAGTTTTTAAAAATACTTCCTCCATAAGTTTTAGATTTTCAGGCGACGCTGTGGCTGCATATTTATTGGTAATCTTAATGGCTTCTGCAACAGAAGCTGCAAATTCTTCACCTGCATAAGTATCTATCCAAGTTTGATAAGGATTACTATCTTTATTGCTTTGATGAGCTATCATATAGTCACCCACCTCTTTATAAATAGAGAAACAAGGTAAGACAGCAGCTAATCCAACTTCTACCGAATAATTATTAACAATACGAGCCATGTAAGATACATAAAGTTCACAAGTAGGACTTACTTCTTTATCTACATACTTTTTATCTAAAAACACTTGGTGTAAAGCTTTCTCTACCTCAATAATACCTGTAGCTGACTCTAGGTAAAACTGGGTTTCTTCAGCTTCATAACACTTTATTCCTACTTGTGAAAGAACCTTCGTATATTCTGCAAGGTAAAGGGTATCTTGATTCACATAGAAACCAAAAGCATCTTTACTTAATGTTCCAGCCATCAAATCTTTGATAAAGCCATGGTTAATTATCTCTTGAAAAACAGGTTCTGTTTTTACTCTTATTTCATCATACCAATTATTCATTCTTAAACTCCTATTTAAATAAGTCAGCTAACGCATCAGTGTTGGTTGTTTTTTCTGTTTCTGGTGTAATATTTCCAGAACTTTCACCTGTTCGGTCAGTCACCCCTTCTATCTCATTAAGCTCAATCGTATATCCTGTTAGCATCGAAGCCAAACGGATGTTAATTCCTGACTTACCAATGGCTTTAGCTTTTTGATCTGAAGTAATGTTTACAATGGCTTTTTTCTCTGTTGTAGAAGTTACTTTAACACTTTGTGCAATGGCAGGAGACAAAGCTCTGGTAATAAATACTTCAGGAATTGGTGAATAATCAACACAGTCAATGTTCTCCCCATTTAACTCTGAACTTACAGCATTAATTCTTGTACCTTTAACACCAACAGCAGCACCAATAGGGTCAATGTTAGGGAAGTCTGTTTTAAGAGCAAGTTTTGCACGCTGTCCTGGGATTCTTGACGATGCCATAATCTGTACGGACTCATCTTCAATTTCAGGTACTTCTTTTGCCATAAGCTTCTCTAAAAATTTTGGTGCTGTTCGGGTCAACTCTAAAAACATTCCCATCTCAGGGTCAATGCTTACAAAACGTAAAAGTGCTTTTACCGTGTCTCCTCGTTTAAACTTTTCACCTTTAATACGGTTACGTTGAGAAAGTAAACCTTTAAGCTCGCCAATCTCAATAAAAGTATTCTCATCATCATCAACTCTGTTTACTGTACCAATCATTACAGTATTTACTTTATCTTTATACTTCGTAAATAAATCTTGTTCTACCTGTCTTTGAATATGGTACTGTAACTCTTTAAATAGGTTAAATGAAGCTGTACGACCATGATCTTCAAGTACAAATGGTGAACGTAACTGGTCTCCTAATTCTAAATCTTCACCATACTCTTCTTGTGCCTCCTCTAAAGACATAACAGCATCAGGTTCAGTTTCTAATCGTTCATCATCAGCTTTAACAATGGTAACAACTTGTTCCACGGAATAATCTCTTACATCCATGTCTACCGTTGCTTCAAATGCTGAAGTATAGGTCGTACATCGTTTAGCTGTTTTCACCAGTGCTTCTTTAAATGCATCTACAGCTGATTCAAGTGAAATATTTTTCTCATGTGCCATGGCTTCTATAATATCTACAATTTTTTCCATAAAATATCCTTTTTCAATAATTCAAAACAGAGTTGTTGTAATCAACAAAATGGGAACTCAACAATGCGTTACAATTTGGTGTGATTTTACCTTTTGTTCGAAGACTTGAATTATATCTAAACTTACCTTTAAGGAAAAGAGGTATAATTTAATAATAAAATACAACATATATTATTATGTAAACTAATAACATAAAGTTATGTTTAAGGATAGGGTATAAATGAAACTAAAGTTAGCCAGAGCATCGGTAGATACAAAGCCAAAAGCCATTGAAATTGATAAAATTGAAGAAGATTTAGAAAAAAAATCTATTTTTTACTTTGACAAAGAGAACTCTCATAAAGAATTAAAATCACTCATTCAACATTTTGAAACCAAAGAGTACTCTGTCTACATGAGAGAAGTAAAGTTTGGCTTAAATGATGACGAGTATCTATATGAGGTACATATCGTAAAATAATTACTCATGAAAAAACTATATATAGAAACCTTAGGTTGTGCGATGAATGTTCGAGATAGTGAACACATGATAGCAGAACTTAATGCAAAAGAACCCTACGAACTTACCGAAGAATTAAGTGATGCTGACCTTATCATTATCAATACTTGTTCTGTTAGAGAAAAGCCTGTTTCTAAACTTTTCTCTGAAATTGGTGTTTTTAAAAAGCATAAAAAAGAGACTGCTAAAATTGGGGTAACAGGCTGTACAGCTTCTCATTTAGGTAAAGAGATTATCAAAAGAGCCCCTGCCGTTGACTTTGTTTTAGGTGCTAGAAACATCTCTAAAATCACCCAAGTCATTGAAGAAAAACATGCTGTAGAAATTGACATTGACAATGATGACAGTAGCTATGACTTTTCTGAGTATCGAACTAACCAATTTAAATCCATGGTCAACATCTCAATAGGCTGTGATAAATCCTGTACCTTCTGTATTGTTCCAGCAACCAGAGGAGATGAAGTCTCCATTCCTTCAGATTTAATTGTAAGAGAAATTAGCAAAGCTGTTAACACAGGTGCAAAAGAAGTCATGCTTCTTGGACAAAATGTTAACAACTATGGTAAATACTTTAAAGCTGAAGATGAACAATGTAATTTTACAGAACTACTGCAAAAAATTTCTAAAATTGAAGGTTTAGACCGTATTCGGTTTACTTCGCCCCACCCTTTACATATGGATGATGCATTTTTAAAAGAGTTTGCTTCAAACCCAAAAATATGTAAACAGATTCATGTGCCTTTACAAAGTGGCTCAACATCACTTTTAAAAAGTATGCGTAGAGGGTACACCAAAGAGTGGTTTATTAATCGTTGCGAAAAAATTAGAACACTTTGTCCTGAAGCTACCATTTCAACAGATATTATTGTAGGTTTTCCAGGGGAAACAGAAGAAGACTTTTCTGATACCATGGACGTTTTAGAGAAAGTACGTTTTGAGCAACTCTTCTCATTTAAATACTCACCAAGACCTCATACAGCTGCACAAAACTTTGAAAACCAAATTCCTAATGAAATTGCAGGAGCAAGATTAACTAAGCTTCAAACACGGCATACAGAAATTTTAGATGACGTTATGAATGCTCAAATGAACAGTGAACATATGGTCTATTTTGATGAACTCAAAGCCGATGGAAAAGTATCAGGACGAAGTGACGATGGTAAGCTTTTTTATGTCGAAGGCAGTGAAGAATTACTTGGAAAAATTTTAAAAGTTAAAGTCACCAAAGTGTCAAGAGGTGCTTTAAACGGAACAGTGTGTGCGTAAAAGATTTTTTAGAAAGTTAGGTGTAATCTTTATACCTATACTTATTTTTATAGTTATGAAACTTTTATGGTTTAGCTATAGAAAAAAATACCATTTTATAAATGAAGCCATTGAGGAGCAATGTTTAGCTGTTACTTGGCACGCTGAACTGCTTATTTCTCCTATGGTCTACAAAAAATTACGTAAGAATCAAAAAACTTCTGCCATTATTGCACAACATTATGATGGTGAACTCATTGCTCGTACCTTAGGGTTTTTTAATATTAAGGCACTACGTGGTTCATCAAGAAAAGGAGCAATGGCTGCTTTAATGGCTGCCATTACTGCTTTAAAAGAGGGCTTCTCGGTCATGATTACCCCCGATGGTCCAAAAGGCCCTCGTTATAGTATGAGTGATGGTGCTGTCTCTTTGGCATTACGCTCAAACTTACCCATTATGATTGTCAATTATCAAGCTGATTCTTTTTGGCAACTTGGAAGTTGGGATAAATTTGTTATTCCAAAACCTTTTACACGCTTAAATATTTACCACCAAGTCATTCAACTTAAAGGTTTAGAGAAAAATGAAGCTAAAGAATATCTCTTAAAACAAATGTTAACATATGCCATCTAAGTCTGTTAAGCCTTTTAATATTCGCTTTTATCTTTTTCTTAAAAAACCCTCCTTTCGCAAGATATACTTGGATATAAAGCAATTTTAAAGAGTTATAATTATATTATTAAATTAACTTTAAATTTTATATTATATTTATATTATAATAATTATATAAAAATATAAAAAAACATAAGTTGTTACATATTAAAGGTTTGTTATACTTACAACATGGTTAGTTTAAAAGAAAAATTTAATAACTTTTTATTCTATTTAGAAAAGGTTCGAGGTTATGCACCTACTTCTATTGTCACTTATGAGAATACTTTAAATGAGTTACTCTCATCGAGTGAATATTATGAAGAAGATAAAAAACTGGTTTTAGACATCACGCCTTTTAGATTAAAAAATGTTAATAATTCTAAAAAAACCATTTCTAAAAAATTAAGTGCGATACGCTCATTTATTAAATTTATGCAAGAACAACAAGAGCTAGAGATTAAGTTAATTGGTGATTCACCTATAAAAGTACCCAAGACGCTACCCAAGCCAATTGATAAGCTACTCATAGAAGAAATTTTAGATGTTTCAAATAGCAAAGAGCATTTAATCATCTCTTTACTTTATGGTTTAGGGCTAAGAATTTCAGAGCTTTCATCATTGAAACTTACTGATATCAACATGGCATGGATTGAAGTAGAAGGAAAAGGGTCTAAAAGTAGACAGATACCTCTACTAGAATCTCTTTATACAGAAATTAATAATTATAAAAAAAAGGAACATCCTAAGATGTTTTTATTTGAAAAAAAAGGTAAGCAGATGAGTAGCAGTCAAATCCGTTATCTATTTACTAAGGTCTTTAAAAAGTCTGGTATCAAAGCCACCCCTCATCAATTGCGTCACTCTTTTGCAAGCCATTTACTCAATAATGGAGCAAGAATTTCAGATGTAAGTGAACTTTTAGGGCATAGTTCTATGGTTTCAACCCAAATTTATACCCAACTAAGTTCAAATAAAAAATTAAATGAATATGCCAAAGCACACCCCTTGTGCCAAGCAGATAGTCAGAAGCAAGGAAAATAAGATATGTCCCATCAACAATATGTCACCATCACCCATTATAAGGAGCGAGAATTCTTTTTTCTTAATCATGCCATTCAGACGAATGATGGTTTTATTACAAAAGACATTGAGCAGTTTCATGAAAGTGAAAAAGAAAAATTTATTGAACGCATCCGTACATTACAAACCAAGTATCCTACCCATCAAGTTATTTCTCTCTCTTTAGCTGCCAATCAAGTTGTCAAAGACAAAGAAGACCCAAATCAAGCATCAGCAAAAATATTTAATGAAAATTATGTCATGCAAGAGAAGATAGATATTGGAAATATTCCTGTGAGTCTCTACTTTTCTCCCTATGCCATTCTTTATGAAGAGTACAAACATAAACTCGATGAAAAATTAACCTTAATGATTGGTCTTTTTGACCGTAAACTCTATATTATGTTTGTAACAAAAGATAAAGTCCATCAAAGTTGGACATTAGGTACACGTGGTCTAACTGAAAAACAAATTGCTGATAGAGTCTATAAAAGTATGAAAGCCTATTATAAAATTGCTTTTAAATTTGCCGACCATATCGAAATGTTAGTTTCAGATGACTCCCCTAAACTCTTAAAGGTTCTTCGAGAAGAGTTATCCATGAGTATTCTACCAACGCAAAAAACCATCCATACTTTACTTCATAATATGGGTTCAGACCAACGTAAATTTTCAAGTTCTTATATGAAATCCTTTCTCTCTCATAATAAAGAGAAATTACGACATGAATATGCTTCAACAACAGACCATCCAAACACTTTAGCTTCAGAGGAGATGCATTTAAATAGTTTAGATGACCTACGACTCAATAACCCCTCACAAAGTACTGCCATACCCAAAGCCAAAACAAATTATGGTCTTAGCATCATGGCATTCATTCCTTTAATTTTTGTACTTATGGCTGGTGCTTATTTTACGATGCAAGAAAATGCAATACAAGAAAGATTAAAACGCATTGAAGCCCAATCCTATGCCCAAACTAACAATGCATTACTATCCATCAATGCACAAGATGTTTTTGCTGCCATGGGAAAAAGTGCTGAACTAAAATCGGCTAAAATATCCAATGAAGCCGTTGAAATAAAAGGTGTTGTTTGGGGGATTGAACCTCTACGGAATGCATTAACAGAACTCTATCATGATGGTGAATTCATTATAAAACCACTGGAAAATTTCATGACTGAATTTTCATTTAAATCTAAAGTATATAAGGGTTCTTAGAATGTTAGAAAAATTTAAAAATATGTCACTTATCAGTAAAATATTATATCTAATTGCAATAATTTTATTTATTGCTTGGGTTATCCCTATGATGAGTAGCTACTATTCAAGTGTCAATAAATATGAGCAAAATACCCAAGAGTTAAAGAGCATCTCTGAAAAGTATGGCATCAATACAACAGCAAAAATATTTTCAGAAGCACTTTTTAAAAAAGAGGCTGAACTGCTCTTCTCAAAAGTTAGCATTAAGAATCTTGGTGATAAAAAATATCTTACCAATATCAGTATAAAACGAGAAGATTTAAAAACTTTTCATACTTTTATTGCAAGTATCTCTTTAAAGTATTATGTCAAGATTCATGGTGATTTAGATTTTACCATGGATGACACGAGTGTCAATGTTAAAATGACCTTGGAAGCTTTGTAGGATTAATCCCCTCTTCTTTCAAATAAGCTCTAATCTTAGAAGGAATTTTAAGCTTTCTACAAACTTCTTTAAATTCCTTAGGCATTGAAGAAATTCGGTAAGGTGCGATGAAAATATATTCTTTGGTTATTTCAACAGCCCACAAATGCCCCAAAACCAAAGAATACTCTTTTTTTAACAATTCTCTTTGTTTGGCAGAAAGTAAATAGCCTAACTTCTTAAGATATTTATCTAGCACCCTTTTCAGGATATGTTCTGTTGTATAAGAAAGAATATAAAGTTCTTTTTCATGAAAAATTTCACTATACCCTTCATTTAAAATCTCTTTATCTTCTTTGAGATATTTAAAACTTCGCCGAATTCCTTGTCCATAATTTTCTATGAGTTTATTAGAAAATTCTTGTCTAAAAAAGTTACGTTCATATTTCTCATCACAGTTACTTTCATCCACAAAATACTTATGATTTTTTTGCTTCAAATAATTAAGTAATTCCTCCTTAGTATGTTCCAATAAAGGACGTACTAAAGTATAATCTTTTCGTTTAGAACATCGCTCTATCCCAAGAAGTTCACTCGTACCAGCCCCCTTAGTGAGACGCATAAAAAACCACTCTAATTGGTCATTGAGTTGGTGTGCTGTCAACAAGTTATCATAGCTTTGTTCATCCATTAATCTATCAAAAAAAGCATAACGAAAATCACGGGCATTTTTTTCAAAGTTTTGTTCAAAAATTGGAGCTTGAATTGTGTGGGCTTGAAGATTATAGGCTTTGGCTAACTCTAAAGCATACGCCTCTTCCTCTTTACTTTGCTCTCGTAACCCATAGTTTACCAAAGCAATGTCAAACTTAACCTCATGTTCAAAGAGTAAAAAGAAAAGGGCCGAAGAGTCAACCCCTGCTGAAAAAGCTAAAAGGTTTTTCTCTTTTTTAAGTAATGCTAAACTTACTTCATCTAACACCCTACTCTCCTAACTTTCGTACTTCACGTTTCAACAACACCTCAACATCTTCATAAAGAAGCTTCTCTTTAAACAAAGGAACTTGGTAACGGTAATTTCCTCTGTCTTTCTTTAAGAAATACCCTATAACCAAACGTTCTAAACTCTCATTTACTTTGTTTTCGTCCACTGAAGCCAATCCTACAGCTGCCAACATATTTAAAACATCGCTCAATCTAAACTGCTCTTCTTTAAGGGTTAGAAAGAGTATGGCTCTGTCTAAGGTGTTCTCTTCTTCATTCAAGCTAATCTTCTGCCAACCTTTTAAGTAGTCTTCTAATGAAGAGTGCCGTATAACATGCTCTATGTTCTCTTGGCTTATGACATCACCTTCAATGACTTTTAGAACCTCATGACAAGTAATGGCTATGAGGTTCGCACGGTTTCCACAACGCTTTATGAGTTTAGAAATTATCTCATCATCTTCATAACTAACCCCTATACGTCTCATGGGTTCAAGCATCAGTTCGCTACAAGCTTCATTTTCTAAACCACCCAGTTTTATAAGTTCTCCAAAGTTCTTTAAAGGTGCTTGGTAATGATGCGTAACGTAGTAGTAAAGCGTCCAAAACCCTGTAATGACAAAGGTTGCTTTTCCATCTTGTGCCAGTTTTCTAAAAGCTTTGGTTATTTTGTAATCATTTTTTGCATCTGCTTTTATAAACTCATCAGCTTCATCAATGAGAAAAAGTGACTTTTTATCTTGTGCTGACAAATAACTCACCATCTTCTCTAAACCATAACTGTCGTCAAGCCGTAAAACCTCTTGCATTTCTCTTAGTAAGTTTTCGTCATTCATGGTAAAGAGGTAAGTGTTCACCATTGGGTTTAATTCATAACGTCGTTGCAAGGCACGTAAAAGAGAAGACTTTCCAAGTTGACGTGAACCCACAATAAGGTAGTTCTTATTGTTACCCAATATCTCACGGAGTATCTCGACCCTACCAAAAAAGTTCTCTTCATTTTTAACATCACCATTAATCTGATAAGGTGACATATGTTTCGCCAAAAGTGACTCTGCTAATATCTCAACCAATACTTCCTGAGCATCCTGACCCAATAAAAGCCGATTTAACTGCGTAACAGTAGGTGCTATCATAAAGTTTGTTTTGTTGTGGGCTTTTTTGGCTAAAGTATTTTGCTCTTCTGATTTTCCTAAAACAAATATCTTATCTTGTGTTGCCAAGGCTTTTTTCTCGATGCTGCTTGCTGAAACATCATCCACATACACCAAAAAGCTGTTAAGTGTATGCACACTAAAACTTTCACCCAAAGAAAGACGGTAAAATGCTCCCTCTTTGACATAAGAGGCATTCAGAGACTCAGCAAGATAAGCTACCTTTTGTTCTTCATTATTTTCAAAAAATGCCAAGGTTTCTCTCAACTTCTCTGGTTCTATTTCAAGAGTTTTTAAAACACTCTCTAACTCATTTATTTTACTTAGTTTCGTTTTGGCTTCTTGCAAAGCTGCTGGGTTCAATTTGAGTAAGCCTTTTGGGTCACTTTGAAGTTGAAGGACTAAGGTATTTCTGTAACGACGGAAATAGATAATGAGAGCTAAAAGCACTAAACCCGTTACTACCCATAAAGCATACTCATACCAAGCCAATTTATCTAAAGAAATGGTCACATCTCCATTGTCAAAATGCCAAACGTAAGCAGGAGCTATTTTTGTTCCTGCTGGGTTTTTAAGTATCTCCTCTTCATTGGCAATAGCAACAGAAAACTTGAAAGGACTCTTTTCATCTATGTCCTTATTTTGTGTTCTATTACTATAAGCTGGTATAGAAAAAATAAAGTCTCGACTTTTATTAACTTCTAAGTTCTTTAACTCTTGCGTACCTGTACTAAAAGGCTCTTCCAGTTTTACCGTAGCTTTTTCTAAAATTTTATTACCAATATTTTTGACAGTAACTGTAAATGTTTTTTCAGCTTTGGACAAAGTAGCACTTTCTACTTTTAAAGTAGAAAAGTCTATGGAAACAAAAATGCTAAGGTTAAACTCTGCCCCTTTAGGGGTGGTACACGTCAATTTAAGCTCTTCATTTTTTATAAATTTAGGGTCATCTCTCGATACCTTAGCAAAAACGTCTAAAACTACTTCTCTTGTTTCAAAAACTTGAAGTACCCCAACCCTTTTGGGGACAACCAACAGATGTTTGCTTTCACCTTTAAGTGACAAAACTGAGATGTTTTGGTCAAGATTTTTAAGTTGGAGAAGAAGTTTTGCTTTTTGATTGTTATCAAATTTTAAATGTCTGTTTCCCACACTTAGGTTAATATCGTCTACACTTTTTTGCTCAACATACCATCTAGGCTGAACAGCTTTAAAAGTTTCTTTCTCTAAAAGCAATGTCCCATCATCCCCTCTAGTAAAAGTACCGTTTTCATGGTTTTTACTCAACCAATTCCCTCTTTGCCCTCCAAGCAAAGACTTCAACGCAGTCGTTTTGTTACTATCCCATATTTTGACGCTATTATCAGAAGAACCTGACACGATGGTTTTTCCATCCTTGCTTATCGCTACTGACATTACCGTATCTTTATGACCCTCTAGGCTCCTTATCAGCTCACCTCTGCCACTATCCCATATTTTGACGCTATTATCAGAAGAACCTGACACGATGGTTTTTCCATCTTCACTAATGGCTACAGCATTAACAGCACTACGACTGTCTAAGTAAAAGTTTTTTTCAAAATTACTTAAACTCTCACCCTCTTCTACCAATTTAGGTAAAGCAACTGTCGTTGCGCAAAGGTTTGTAAAAAGTAGGAAGAGAAGAGGTAGTAGTTTTTTCATAAAAGCTCCGTAGGGTACGTTTCCCAACGTACCGATTTTGTATGTTTAATATAAAGGTTTGTCTGTTTTGTTTTTTGGTACGTTAGGAAACGTACCCTACAAAATTTCTATCTGAATAGATATCATTATATTTTACATTTTGAAATCAATATCTAAAAATTGAAAATCTTTTTTATTATGTGTCCACAGAGGTAAATCATAAACCATACAAGTAGCAGCAATGATAGCATCATAAACACCCATACCATGAGAAAGTCCATATCGGTTCATTAACTCGACTGATAAACTCATAATCTCTTGGTCAACATCTAACAGTTGACACTTTGCCAAAATTTTATTAAGTTTTTTTAATTCTCTTTTATTTAAGGCACCAAATAAAAGCTCAAGTTGTATAATTGAATTTACATAACAATTTACAAACTCATCCTCTGAAATCTCAATTTTATCTTTTGAATAATCTATTAATATACAAGTATCAATAATCACCATTATGGGTTTCTTTTTCTTCTTAAATCATGAATATATTGAGCACTATCTTCAACATGTGCATAAGGCTTTACATCAGATAAATCTTCATTCTCTTCATCAATGTATTCAATGGTATGACTATGTTTCTTTGGGTCTCTTTTCTTATAATTAAACTTCTCTTTTTTTTGAAAAGAGTTCAAAAAACTTCTTAAAGCTTCAACGCTTACTTCTTTTTGTTGCTTCACAAAATCTGCTAACGCTTCTTCTACATCAGGATTGTCAATTTTTAGAGTAATCATCATTTTTTATCCTTTATATTTTATTTTATTATAGCAAATCTCACTTACACCCTAAAACTTCATGCACTATGTTTTTGTAGCCTTCATTTCGCCAAGCATATTTGCCATTTTCATTGATGAGTATGCTTCTCCAAAACAAGTCATTAATACCTTTTTCATAACTCCATGTTGACCAACTTTCACTCCATGAGTTGTCTAAACACTCACAAATGGTCTCTTGATGCTCTTTTAAAGCTCTTAACGTTTGTACCACTTGGTTTGATGAGAGCTTCACCTCATCCATAGGGAAAAAGAGTTCAGTAGCTGTATTGAGAGGGGACATGGTTCGGTTACCATGTACCAAATAAGCCAAATTTTGTCGACCAACACAAAGGGCATAAAAGTTTTTATGATCTATTTTTAGGTTACGAATAATCTGTGCCATTTTGACATCTAATTCCTCATTGCCATTGGCAATGTTGGTAAAGAAAAAAACGACCCTAGCCTCTGTTTGGCTTAGTCTATCTTTCATAAAGTTCTTCCAATCATTGGCTG
Organism: uncultured Sulfurovum sp.; assembly: GCA_902727935.1. Classification (GTDB taxonomy): domain Bacteria; phylum Campylobacterota; class Campylobacteria; order Campylobacterales; family Sulfurovaceae; genus UBA1140. The sequence goes on from CACVAX010000053.1 coordinate 63,127, forward strand.
ACTTTACATGACAACGTAATCCAGTTGAAGTTACTAAAGCTTGAAAATAGTTTGCTTCATTACTCTCAAAAGAGGGAACTTCAACAGCATAAAAATGTTCTTTAAAACGCGCTTTCATTCTCTGTTTTACACACTCTTGTTCATGTGCCACATCCACATGGTCTTGATGGTAACAGACCACCAAACGATCTGAATTTAGCTTTTCATACACACTGTTCGCAAAATCCGAAGAGGTCACCGTACTACTTTCAACTTCTTTTTTTAAAGGAGTATCATACTCTTGACTACTTAAGAAGTTTTTTAAGACAATAAATGACAAATCATCAGCATCTTTAGGTTTAACAATGTCCGTATGCGTATTGGGCAGAGATTTAACTTTTCTATTTCCCCAGTAACCCTTTGCAGAGCTTTCATCGACCACATCATCATACTTACCAATGACATAAAGCACATCCAGCTCTTTTTCAAGGTCAATGTTCTCAACCTCTTTGTTTAAGTGCTGTATAAAATCACTCTCACGGTTTAACTGTTCTATCTGCTCATGCTTATAAAGAGCAGAGAGTTTTGCCCAGTCAGAACCATTGTTTGGTACAGCATAGAGCATGAGCTTTTTAACTTGTAAAGGAAGATTAGACTTTAGCATGTCATAAAGATATTTACGTGCGACCAAACCACCCATACTGTGAGTAACCAGATAGATTTCATCATAAGAGGCATAACGCTCTTCTATCTCTGTTTTTAAGAGGTCGGCGACATCTTGGATTTTGGGTAAGCGTTGTTGAGGGGTAATAAATGAAAGAAGTTTAGAAAAAAGTCCAACAATATTTTTGTTTCTAAGAATTTGACTACGATAACTATAAGATTTAACTTCGTAAGTGTTAAAAGCCTTATCTGCTTCTATTAACTTTGGAAACTTACCCCAAGTCTCATCACTCCCACCTAAACCATGTACAACTAAACAACTACCGTCTACAAGACGGTAGGTTAGTATTGCGTTTTGAAAAAACGGATACGGGTTCTTGACCCGTTACTTTTCCACCCCAAAGTTTTCTCCAATCTTAGGCTCAAAGTGATGTTCG
>CACVAX010000054.1 GCA_902727935.1 uncultured Sulfurovum sp.
CTTTGAAATTGAGGCTTAGGTCTCTTTTTTTCTGTTCTAAACTACCTTTTTTGTTTTTTTAGGTACTGTCTCTTTTGGTAGATAGTGACATCTTAGGTGTTATCTTGGGAGTCATCGGATTTACCTAAATGTTGAGAGAAAAGCAACGATTAGAATCTCAAATTGAGAAGTTAGTCAATAGAAAAAAGTAGGTTTCTAGAAATTTGGAACGACATAAGATAAATAGAAAAGAATACAAAAGTCTTCTAAAGTTTTATAAAGAGGCAAAAGGAAATAGTTAGTGAAAAAGATATTTTTACTCAGTATGTTATTTTTTACATTAAATGCAACGGATGAAAGGTTCTTTAGTATAGATATTGATGTGGAATCTAAACAAGAGAATGGTAAGCCTTGAGACTTTTCAGGTGGTGCACCTGATATAAAAAATCTTGTTTTACTAGTCTAGTTTTTGGGGAGAATTATACTTCCTCACAATGCACCAACTCCCAACCACGAAACACCAATACTATTTTTAAATATCGCTTACCTAGGTCATATTGATTGAGCTGATTTTTAGCTTCTAATATTCTTGATTTCAGGGTTGTTTCATAATTTGTTTCTGATCTTTTAATGTATTTTAACTCTATTATCACACCAAAGGGAACTTCTTCTTTTATGGGTTCTAAAAGTATGTCAATATAGCCCTTCTTTGATTCTACTTCACTTTTGAGTTCATAAAAACTATTGAGGTTTAAATAGGCTAAGAGATAGGCTTTTACAAAGTTTTCACCATCAATATAATCTCTAATGGAAGTACTGTTTTTAATGACTCCACCAATATAGTGAAATGCGCTCAAATCTTTATCATAAGCCAAATCTAAAAGGCTATTATTTAATCGTTCTGTTTTCATAGAGTAATCTTCAAAATCTTTATAAGCGTAGTGAATGAATTCTGCTAAAAGTTTTTTGAGAGTTTGGTTAGGAATTTTTAAATTTAAAGCAATTCTATACTGTTCAATGGTCACAAACCCTAAGGAGTAGATAAAAGATTTAAAGTTGTCTTCATTAGCAAGTTCAAAGGCAGAAAAATTATCTTTTATTTTGGTGGTGGTTACTTGTTTTCCTAAAATTAGATTATTTAACATCTCAAAGTTACCATTTAATTTTTGGTTGGTGTAGACTAAAAATTTTAATTTGGAGTAATCTGTTCGTACATTTACATCTATTAAATCTCTTGGCTCTTGATTATATTGGACAAGAGACTTCATATAATATAGTATCATATCACTGTTATAAATAGTATGTTTCACATTTTCATTAAATCTATACGAATTATACCACTCATCACACCGACTAATGATATGTTCTTCCTTCTCTCTTAAGTTGTAAAAATCTATCATTTCTATGAGTTCTTTTTTGGTTACACCTACTAAATCATTAAAATTTGAAATTAAAGATATGTTTACTCCTATATTACTCCCACTTGTCACATCATACAAAGCCAAAGGTGAAACACCTGTAAAAAACATCTTTTTAATCGCACTACTTGTACCAACTTTGAGCATGGTAAAAAACTCTTTGTAAATGGCATTTTTAGAGGTAACTAAAGTTTTATAGGCATCCATATCACTGATGAGCAGTTTTGTGACAAAATTGTCATATTCATCTATGAGGATATAAATTGGAAGATTATGCTTATTACAATAAATAAAAAGAGATTCTAGTTTAGAAATAGGGTTATCTACCTCAATTTCGGGAATATGATACTTATCACAAAAACTATCAATTCGTAGATTAAGATGCATCCTAAAACTACTTTTATAATCAGTAATATCCACAGCAGAAAAATCAAATCTAAGAACATAAAAACTATTTTTTAAGGGAGTTGGATTCTCAAATATATAAGTATCTTTAAAAGTTTCTTCAAACTCTTCTTTGTAATAAACATCAAAATAGTACTCTAACATTGAAATGGTTAGCGATTTACCAAAACGTCTAGGTCTAAGAAAAAATAGAAAATCTGCTTCTTCTTCTATTTGCTCTATAAATTTTGTTTTATCTATGTAATAATAATCTTCTATTCTTATTCTTCTAAAGTCGCTTAAGCCATAAGGTAGTTTTGTCATAATTTACTCCATTGTATTTCAATTATCCTCTATACAAAGAGGTAGAAGAGTCATTTTAGCACAAGAAAATGAAAAAGGTGATAACCAGAGATTGAGCTGAAGTTTAGAGGGTATTTTGCCTAAAAAAGGCAAAAGAATTTTGGCGTGAGTAACCATCGAAATCACGTCGTCCGTCGTTGATAGGAATTGGAGGGGCAACTTCTCTTTTTCCGATGGCTTGACTTAGGACGGAGACCCTTATCCAAGCTGTACTTTTCAGTTACAGCCATCTTCTTCTAAAGTCCCGTCTAACAACATCTTCTATCTCGGCATGTTTCGCACGGTGGCGATTGCACCCAATCTATTTTTCTTCTGCTATACACTTAGGATTTCTTTAGACATATTTATCATCGAAAGAAGGAGGATAAACTTAGCCCAGCAGAGGCTCACAATTTTAGAGAATGCACCTAAAATTACGGAAGATTTTTATGGCATGACTGTAAAATAGACTCTAAGCAATTTAAGAGAATTGTGAACAGTACCATGTATGGTTCAATAAATTTTAACCAAAAAACCGTTAAAATGCCACTGAGCCTTGTGCTTGTTGAGTGAAGTCGTTTGTTTCGAGACGGGGACTTCACTCCTCCTAATTTTACTACCTCTTTTAAAAATCTTCAAAAAAAGCTTTACCACGCATTCTATATTAAAAATTGTTAGAGATGGGTTAATGGGGTGCTTGCCAATATCAATACCAAAGATAAAATATTAGACTTCTTGCAAAACTCATTTGGAATCGGCGACTTCAGTCCCGAACATAGGGAGGCTAAAGCCATCGTTTCCTAGTTTTGCAAGATATCTAATACAAAAACCCAAACAACCAAAGAGGTATCTTGTTTCCAAACCCTGTCTCTATATCATCAGCCACCACAAATGAGTTAGGAACATCTTTAATCTGCTTAAAACTTTTACGCTTTCCCCCAATTTCAAATAGATAGTTGTCATCTACTAAGAAATCTCCTTTAACAGGAATGGAAAGTGTGTGTAGCATCTGTAATTGATTGGCAAAAAACACCTCTCTAACCGTGCCTATTTTAGGGTCTTTACAATAAGCATAATTTAAATTTGGATTGTTCAAATAGATTTTATCGGGCTTTAAAAAGATATTGTCCCCTTTGGTCTTGGAACGTAAAATATTAAATATCTTACCACGATGAAGATAGTTCATGTAGAGATAGAGCGTGTCTCTATCGGTTCCAATTTTGGCACTTAACGCTTTAATGTTTAACTGAAATGGTTCTGAAGCACAAATGAGGGTTACCAATTTTTTTAGATTAATAATACGCTCATACTTAATGCTAAAAACAGAAGGAATATCGGTTTCAATCACCGTGTTAATGGTCTCTTTTAATTTAATGCTGTAGCTACTGGCTTCTTGAAAGTAGAAAGGGTAAAACCCATAAGTTAAATACTCTTTCCAATATTCCAAGGGTTTAAACTCTTTTTTCAATGCATACGCAATATCCAAATGACCTGTGACTATCTGCTCCAAGGTGTAATGTTCTAACTTAATGCCTAACTTTATCTCTAAAAACTCTCGATAAGAGAGTCCATTCATTCGGTACAGTAAAGCCCTGCGACTCAAATCTGCTTTGGCATGTTCAAGTTCAATGGCAGAAGAACCAGAAAAGATTACTTTCAAATCCAACATGTCATATATCTGTTTTAACTCACGCTCAAAATCTCGATATTTATGTATCTCATCAATGGCTAAAACTTTACCTCCCAAGGTAGAAAACTCTTTGGCAATTTCTAACAAAGAACTCTCCAACACCTCTAAACTATCAGCAGAGATGTAAAGCTTGTGATGCAATGGGATATCTAAGCTCTTTAGATACTGCAATATGTAGGTCGTTTTTCCCACACCCCTAGCCCCAATAATCCCAATAAGCTTTTCATTATGATTAATTTCATCCCAAATATAACGCCGATAAGAGACCTTTTGATTGTCAAGATAGTGTATGAAGTTTTTATGAAGTTGTTCAAGCATAGGGTATCCTCTAATGTTTTTACTATTTTACCATAATTTAGGTTTTAAACTAAATAATATTTATAATAATTTAGGTTTAAACCTAAACTATTGATATGGTGTAATTTGTGTTTCTGTCTACCAAGCACTCAATACCTAGCTAAATACTATTAAAACTTAGATTGAACACTGAATGACCAAGTAAAAGTGATACAATAGAAGCATTTAATCCATAGGGGATATGATGAAATCACTACCACTTCTTTTGACCATGCTACTCTTTTTGTTGTTGGGCTGCACCCCCAACCCAAGCCCAAGCAACCCTAGCCAACCCACCAAAACCTCTACCCAAGCCATTCTAAAGCTCGACACCAAAGGGCATACAGCAAAAATACAAGATATTATTGTCACCCAATCAGGCGACATCATTTCAGCCTCTGATGACAAAACCATTAGGGTTTGGGATAGTCGTACAGGCAAAGAGAAACGAAAGATATTGGGGCAGATTGGAGCAGGTGCTGAGGGGAAAATCTTTGCTATGGCATTGAGTTCCAATGAGAAGTTTTTGGCTGTTGGGGGATTTTTAGCAGAGGGGCATGGTGTTAATGATGATTTAGTTGGTTCAATTAGAATCTATCACTACCCAACAGGCAAACTCCTAAACGTTTTAAAATCGCATACCGATGTAGTCCGAGATTTAGCCTTTAGCCCCGATGGCAGATACCTCATCTCGGGGTCAGCTGACAAAACAGCCAAAATATGGAATGTGGGCAACTTTAGCCTAAAAGAGACCCTTAGCTTTCATAGCAAACAGGTCTATGCCGTGAAAATCATGAAAAAAGGTAAGCAATACTTTGCCCTAACAGCAGGATTTGACAATCAAATTGTGCTTTACAATATGCAAAGCAAAGCCATTAAGCGTGATAGGAAAAACTATAAACTGCACTCTTTAGCCATTTCAAAAAACCATATTGCCGTTTGTGGAGAAAGCAAAGAGATACAAATTTATAACCATGCTCTAAACCCCATACAAACCATAGCTTCTAAAACCAAACCAGCAGGATTAGCCTATTCAGCAAATGGGGAGTTTTTAATGGCAGGAAGTTTATCAGATTTCAATTATGAATTGGTAAATATCTACGCTGTCAATGAGCAGTACCAAAAAAGAAGCAGTTTTCAACAACACAAAAACTTAACCAAAGCAGTCGCCTTTTTAGATGAGCAAACAGCCCTTTCTGCTGGGGGAGATAACAAAGAAATGTACATTTGGGATAGAGAGAGTGCCAAGGTCAAAGGCAAAATAGAGGGTGTAGGGGCGACAGTATGGAGCGTTGGTCTGAAGGGGGAGCGTCTTGCTTGGGGGAATGAATCACTTAATCATACGCAACTAAAAACACATACAGGTAAGCTTCAAAAAACCCTAAACCTAAAAACCTTCTCCATTCAAAATGCAACGGATCAAAACTACCATAGAATTGCTACCATTCAAGGAGACTACATACTAAGCCACAAAGCAGGAGGAAACTATGGAAGAAGTGATGCCATTTTGGAACTGCAACAAGATGGTAAACCTATACAATCCATAGTAAGAGATGCAACCAATGGAGTTAGACACCGATGTTATGGCTTCTATAAAGACTACATTATCTCAGGTGGTTCAAATGGATTTCTAAAAATTTATAATTTCCAAGGTCAAGAGATTGCTAACCTCGTAGGACACACAGGAGAAGTTTGGAGCATTGCTTTGGATGGAGACAGATTGGTGAGTGGGAGTAGTGACCAAACCATAAAAATTTGGGATTTATCTAAACTCCAAAAAACAATGCGACCTCAACTAAGTCTCTTTGTGAGTAAAACCAATGACTGGGTAGCATGGACAAAAGAAGGCTTTTACAATGCTTCAAAAGGAGCAGAAGAGTACATTGGTTACCACATTAACCAAGGAGCCAACAAAGAAGCAAAGTTTTTGGATGTCAGCCGATTTAGAAAACAGTTTTACCGACCCGACTTGATTAGCAAAGCGATTGCTGGTGAAGACCTTAGCCATTATGCCAAAGGCATAGATATTGACAGCATTTTAAAAGCAGGGTTACCACCCAAAGTTGAGATGTTGAGTACGTCACGCACGATGGATGCAGAGAGTGCTACCGTGGGGGTAAAAGTGTGTGACGAGGGTGGAGGGATAGAGAATTTGAGTTTTTATCTTAATAACAAAGCTATCTCTTACATGAGCCAAAGTAAAGCCTTTAGAAATAAAAAAGAAGTCGTGGGAAACTGTACGGTTTTAGAGCAAAGCATTGCTGTGCCAAGTGGTGAACATGTTATTGGGTTTAATGCCACCAATAAAGAAGGGAACATTGTTTCCAATACCCCAAGCATTACCATTGTTAACAACAAAAAAGTAGAGCGAAAACCAAACTTACATTTGTTAACGCTCTCTATTAATGACTATAAAGATGATTCACTTGACTTAAAATTCCCCAATAACGATGCCGATAAATTAAGCCAAAAGCTTAAAAGCATTGGAAAACCTGTGTTTGAGAATGTCTACAGTTACGCACTTAAAGATCAACAAGTAACCCAAGAACAGATAGACCGTAAAGTAGCCGAAATCGCAGGGAAAGTAGGGGTTGAAGATGTCTTTGTTTTGTACATTTCAGGGCATGGAATCACCAATGACCAAGATGGGGATTATTACTTTATTCCTTATGATGCTAAGAATGGTTCAGATGTAACCAAAACAGCCATTAACCAAGAGGTATTTAAGTCCATCATGAGTCAAATTAAAGCCGTTAAATCGGTTATTTTACTAGACACCTGTCAGAGTGGTAGCATGGCATCGCAGGAGTTGGTGAACACCTCGGTCAACCGATTTGGGGGCAATGTGGGATCTGCCATTATTGCAGGGGCAACCAGTGGACAAAATGCCATAGATGGGTATAAAGAGCATGGTATTTTTACCTATACCGTACTAGATGCCATGAGTAATAAAAAAGTGTATGATTTTCAAGATAGACTTTCCATTGGAGATATTGCTAAATATGTTAAATATCTTTTACCAAAACTTGCCAAAGAGAAGTTTAACCATGCACAAAAACCTACCATTTACATGAATGGCGATACCAGTTTTGCTATTGGTGGGTTAGAGTGAAAATGTATATAAGTAATGTTATCGTTATGGGTGTTTTACTATTGCTTATCAGTGCTTGTAAGGACTTGAAGCCTCATGAACCTATTGATAATGATATAGCGAAACATGAAAACATACTTGAAGAGTTTGATAAGCTTGTTCAATCTTCTAATAGAAATAGCTTGTTGTCTTTGGATGTTTTACCTGTTGAGAACAAAACAGGTTCAAGTCATGAGAGGATTAATCAACTTCAATTGATACCTCAAAAAGAACTTAAAAAGATAAAAATAGTGAACCCCAATGATACAGCTTCTGAATATGTGATTAAGTGTGTTGTCATTCAATTTGATTCAACTGTTAAGTACGTAAGCAATTACATGGGAGAAAATGCAAGAGATAGAAGCAAACGAGACTGCCAAGATGAAATTCGTAGTCAGATTGATGAGATAGGGATGGACTGTACTTTAATAAATAGAACAACAGGTAATGCACTTTCTAAAGTATGGAGTTCAAACTTTATGGCTGTTACCAATAAACGGGCTGATAATAAATTGTATTTTAAGTTTAAAGGTAGTGGTTTTGATAATTCGCAACACTATACGGAACATGATAACAATATCACCAAAGGATTAAATTTTTTAGTTGATGTAAGTTTGATTGAGTTGATTTCCAAATTGAAAGGCTATCCCTATCAGAAAATTTCTACCATGGTAAGGAAGAGCGAAGCGTCTATAAAATGATAAAAAATAAAATTTTAGGGGTAGAATAAATATGTTTATAAAAAGGAGAATTAAAATGTACAAAATAATGAAGTTGGTTCTGATGAGTCTAATGTTAACAGGGGTAAGTTATGCCAAAGTTCGAGTTAATGAGAATCCAAACTTACATGTTCTAACAATTTCGCTGGATAACTATAAAAATAAAGCTTGGAATTTACAATATTGTAACAGTGATGCGAATGAGTTTATAAAAACTTTAAAGAAAAACGGAAAAAATGTTTTTAAAAATGTCTACACCTATAGTTTAAGAGATAGTCAAGTAACACAAAATCATGTGCAATCAGTATTTAAAAAGGTTGCTACTAAAATAAAGAGCAAAGATGTTTTTATTCTCTATATGGGAGGTCATGGTAGCAATATAAAAGGCTCTTACTACTTTTTCTCTTATGACAATACAGAGAATAGATTTAAAGATCAAGCCATATCGTCACAATTTATTGTTGATGGGTTAAATTTGCTTTCTAGTTCAAAATTATTGGTTTTAATAGATAGTTCCCATAGTGGGCAATTGGTGGATGATTATATCAAAGATACATCGACTAAAAAAGATGGTGCAATTGCTTTCTTAAGCTCTTCTAGCTCAAAACAGATGGCAATGGATGGTTATAAGGGGCATGGATTATTTACGTATGCTCTTATTGATGCGATGAACAGTTCAAAAATATTTGGTAATGATGAAAAATTATCGGTTAATGAACTCATAAATCATGTTAAAAACTTTGTACCAAAAGTTGCTAAAGAGAAATTTAACCATGCACAAAACCCTACCATTTACACGAATGGTGATACGAGTTTTGCTATTGGTGGATTTTAGGAGACGATGGCTTTAGCCTTGTTTCTATGGGGTTAAAGTTTTATAAATAAAAACAAGGAGTGAAGATGAGAGCGTTATTGTGGGTATTTGGTGTGGTGTTGTTAATGGGGTGTCAAGGTAATGGGCTTTCACCTAGTAGTGGAATGAAAGGATTTAGGAGTCAGCAGAGTAGTGATGTGGGGAAGCCGTTTGTTCAGATGGGGCATTTATTTCAGATAAATTCAATAAAGATAGGTCCAAATGAAAAATATATTGTTTCGTCAAGTGATGATAATATGATAAAGTTATGGGATATCAAAAATGAGAAAGAGATTAAAAGTATTAATAGAAACTATACTTGGAACTCTTCATTAGCTTTTAGTCCAAATGGAGAATATATTATTTTTGGAGATGGTAAGTCTGTAAAGAGATGGGATATAAAAAGTGGAAAAGAAAAAAAAGTATTTGATATATTAAACACTTCAGGTGGGAACGTAGTTGTGTTTAGTCCTAATGGTAAATATATTGCTACTGATTATAATAGTACTATTAGATTATGGAATTTAGAAGAGAATAAAGAAGTAAAAGCCTTTAAGTCTAAGGGATTGATACAATCAATAGATTTTAGCCCTGATGGAAAATACATTGTTTCAGGGGATTGGGATGGAACTATAAAATTATGGAATATTGAAAGTGGAAAAGAGGTAAAAATATTTAGAGGTCATTTATCTTATGTGAAATCGTTGAAATTTAGTCCCAATGGAAAATATATTCTCTCTGGAAGTAATGATAAAACAGTAAAATTATGGAACATTGAAACGGAAAAAGTAAGAACATTTAAGGGATATTTATATCCTGTAGAGTTTGTTGATTTTTCTAATAATGGAAAAGAGATTATTACAAGTACTTTGTTCAAAACCAAAATTATAGATATACAAAGTAAGCAAGAGATAAAAATATTCAAAGGGTTGGCATATGATGTGAGTCTAAATTATATAGTATTGGCAAAGGGTAAGAGCATAAAGCTATATAACACAGACATTAAAAAAGAGATAAAATTTTTTAAGTGGTATAGTAGTTCTGTAAAGACACTTTTAAACCCTACTCAAAAATATATTATTTCTGCAAACACTAACACTAATACTAAAATAGGAATATATGTACGAGATAGAAAAAATGGAAGAATATTAAAGACTTTTGACGGAAATGGCATCGTAGCGTTGAGTCCAGATATGAAATATATTGCATTTGATACATATGAGAAAAAAATAAAAATACAAAAATAAAAATACTAGATATCGAAAGCAAAAAAGAAATACAAAGTTTGAGTAATAATGAATTAGGTTCAATAAATCATATACTTTTTAGTCCAAATGGAAAATATATAGGGTATCAAATATCAAAAAAAATAAAACTATGGGATATAAAGAATAAAAAATTTAAAATAATTAAGTCAAATAATTATTTAGGGATATTCACCTTTAATCCAAATAATAAAAATATTGTTTTTATCCAAAATAAAAAACTTCATGATATTCTTACAATTTGGGATATAGAAAGGGAAGAAGAAATAAAAGCAATGAGACTTAATAGCTCGAATATTAACTCATTAATCTTTGGTCCTAATGGAAAATATATAGTCCTTGGAGATGGAAAGGATATACGATTATTAAATTCAATAAATGGAAAAGAAATAATGATTTTGAAAGGACATTCATCAACTATTTCTTCTTTATCTCTTCATCAAAATGGGAAATACTTAGTTTCAGGGAGTCAGGATAACACAATAAAATTATGGAATATTAAGAGTGGGAAATGTATAAAAACATTTATTGGTCATAATGATTCAGTAGAATCTGTGGTATTTAGTTTAAATGGCAAAAATATTATTTCAGGAAGTTTGGATGGAACAATAAAAAAGTGGGACATAAAAACAGGAAAAGAGTTAGTATCTATGATAAGCTTCAATGATGGTGAATGGATAACCATAACCCCTGATGGTTACTTCGATGCTTCAGAAAATGGAGCAAAATACTTAAACATCTTAACCGACCCATTAACCGTAACAAGTATAGATGCCTACTATGAAAAGTTTTACCGACCAGACATAGTGAAATTGGCTATGCAGGGTAAAACAGTGGATGGTCTTACTAAAATTTTAGATATTAAACCTGCTCCAGTGGTAAAGATTTTAAATATTGGAAATGAAAGTAGTAACAATAGTATTGATACCACAAATGAAGACAATATTGATATTACAGTAAGAATCATACCAAAAAGTGGTGGAGTGGGAGAGATACGGATACTGGTTAATGGTACGGCTAAGACTCTGGATACACGAGCCTTTAAAGCACAGGGTCGTTCTGCACCATTTGATAAAACCTATAATATTAAATTGAGTCATGGGATAAACGAGATAAAAGCTTTGGCTTTTGAGAGTACCAACTCTGCAAGAAGTGATGAATCGGTCTATAAGATAAAATCTACTTTTAAACCCCTTCATAAACCAACCATTCACGCTTTGGTTATTGGGGTGCAAGAGTATCGAAACAGTAAGTTTAATTTAAAATATACACGAGATGATGCCAAGATTTTTGCAGATGCTTTGGAGAGCCAAAAAAATAGTGGGCTTTTTTCTGATGTTAAAGTCACCATGCTAACAAGCCAAGAGGAGACCTCTAAAGAGAATATCTTGAAAGAGTTAGAGAAGTTTAAAAGTATGAACGAGAATGATGTGTTTGTCTTTTATGTGGGAAGTCATGGAACGATTGATGATGGAAGCTACTATCTGATTACCTCAAATGTAGGCAGTACCTCTACTCGAAAACTAAAAACCGATGCGTTGAGCCAAAAAGAGCTACAGGTAGCTATATCAAATATACAAGCATCCAAAAAGTTTATAGTGCTTGATACTTGTAATTCAGGAAAGTTAGGAGAAGAGCTACAGCAAAGAGTAGTACTAACACGAGGAATGAGTGAGAGTACAGCTATTAAGATATTGAGCCGTGCTATGGGTTCAACCATTCTTTCAGCATCAAAATCAGATCAAGAGGCTGTTGAGGGTTATAAAGGGCATGGACTCTTTACCTATGTATTGGTTGAAGGACTAAATGGAAAAGCAGATAGCAACAAGGATGGTTTTGTAAAGACTTTGGAATTGGCTAATTATGTGGAAGATGAAGTTCCAAATATTAGTCAGAAAGAGTTTAGTCATGAGCAGTTTCCAAATGTAAATACTTCAGGTCAAGCATTTCCTGTTAGTAGGGTGAAATAATAACAGTTAGTATGTTTGTAGGGATTCCCCTTGTGGGTATCCACATTAAATTATAAAGGAAAAAAGATGATACGAAAAACAGTAAAAGTATTGGCATTAACTCTGCTATTAACCACGCTATCTATGGCACAAAAAGAGGCTCTTTTAGTAGGAGTGAGTGATTATGCAGGAACCGAGAATGATTTTAGCGATGGTATTGAACAAGACATTGCTAACATGAAATCACTTTTTGAGCAGTGGGGGTTTAAAGTAACCGTACTGTTTAACAAAGACTCTTTGAAATTGGATAATTATTTGAATGATTACTCTCAAAATTTAAAAGAAAATGATAAATTTGTTTTTTATTATAGTGGGCATGGCTACCAAATTTCCGATGAAAACGGTGATGAAGTCGATGACAAACAGGATGAAATCTTAGAACCCATCTGAGAAAAAACTAAACACATTTTTTGATAGTGATCCTAATCATAGCCACCCTAACCATATTTTCAGCAGAGAGAAGTAATTTTTCATAATCCTTAGAGAGCCTACGATAGTTAC
>CACVAX010000055.1 GCA_902727935.1 uncultured Sulfurovum sp.
GGATTAGAATGGTTAAAAAATGTCTTGGTCAATGTTTCTCTTAAAAAACAAGAATTTCATATTCTGATTGGCTTACTCAAACGTGCTTTTTTTAAGAACGAATGATTTTCTGTCGTGGAGTAAGATACTCTCTAAGAATTCCACCTCAAAGAGGATGGAACTAGAGGTGTCGCCAGTAATAATAAAAGGTTACGCTACTCTCTCCTGAGAAGCAAATAACATACTCTCAATATTAAGATGATAGTCCAACTCTTCCCACTCAATTCCTGTATTTAAACAGATAAGTGTGTAGTTTTTAAGTTGTGAAATTGTAGCCTCTTGCAAAGGTTTATACCACGAAATAGGTGTCGATATAATTCTGTCATCTTCAAGTTTTACATGTAAATAAGTGTCATCAAAATGTACCTTTTTCCCTTTAATTAAACCACTCATCCCAAATCCTTTCAAACTCTTTTTCATGTTCTTTTACAATTTTTAGTGCCATTTTTAAATCTTTAGGTTTTAAATAGTCTTGAACAACTTTTAGACTACCTAACTCTACTTTTGCAAATCCATTGCTTAGTAATCAAGGATGAATAACTCTTTATCCTCTACAAGGTTAAATATAACCCCACTTATGAAATTTATTTTTCAAACTAACATCTCGCTCAAATGCTTTATAATAAAGATATTCAGGTGCTAAATCTAAATTATCATCCCAAATCAACGTATAATCAACATGAAATTTTTTAAATTTTTCTACATCTTGAAGTTTTTTAAATGGTTTTATTTTACCATTAAATATAAAATCTTTTAAATCTACTTCACCTTTTCTATTGTCATTAAATTCAATAACAATTTTAAAGTCATCTTTGTAATTTGCATTTACAATACTAAGCATAATAAAACTCCTATTTTAAACTAAAGGTTCAATTTTACAATATTCACCACTCTCTTCAATAGTATTCCAATTTTGCATAAGTTCATCTTGATGGTCTTCTGCCCATTCTACAACTAGTCCCAAAACTTTTGATGGAAGTTTACCTTCCATTACACCAAAGGTCTCTATTCTAATTGATGCTTTATACTCATTGTATTGAACATGAAAATGTGGTGGATTATGTTCATTGAAATACATAAATATCTTAATACCCAAAAACCTACTAATCTCTGGCATTTTATTCCTTTGCTATTTTAATAATTATAACCAAAGCTACCTAATCATTACTTGGTGGTTTATTTTATTATTGTTCCACAACTAGAGAGAAGCCTGAAAAACATTCTAAATAAGGGTGTGGAGCTAGAGCTGTAACGGGCTGAAATAATGTCTACACTCTCTTTTCTTGTGAAAATTGGTAGCCAACGCAAAATAGTACAAGTTACAAAATGTGGGTGAGTTAGTTCATATATTTTGTATCTGCTTCTGCCCATCTAAATACTATTTTTTCATAGTATATAACAGATTTTTTAAATGCTGTAAATATATGTCAAATTGTCATATTATGGTAAATAGGAGAGTCTCGTTCCATCCTGTCCTCAGGTGGAATTCGTAAACAATTTATGCGTTGATTTTAGTTGTAGTTTCCTATGAATTCCACCTCAGAGAGGATAGAATCAGAAATGTTACAAGTTAATATTAATTACTGCTTAAACTTACTTTAATTCTACTAAATACAAGAGAGAAATAGTTATAATAAAGCCTTATGATATAAAGGATAGGGACTATGGATTCAGATAAAAAAATACAAACTGCTATTGTTACAATAACTATTTTAACGCCTGTTATTCTTGGTGCTTTATATATTGGAGATATGGCTGGTCGACTAAAAACGTTAGAAGCAGATAGAGATTATAGTGCTATAAAGAAAGAAAGAAAGAAATTATTTATACAAACTGATAAAAAATTTGAAGAAACAAAAACAAAAGCGAATGAAGCCATTAAATTATTAAAAGTTGAAATAAGCTTATCTAAAACAGAACTAGAAACATATAAAAACGAAAAAAATATACTTATAGAAGAATTCAAAAGTGATATTAAACAGCATACTAAAGATGCAAAACATAAATTAAATACTATCCTAATACAATTACATCTTAAAGAAAAGCGATTAGCTTCACTAAACAAAGAAATATGGAAAAAAAAACAAGTTTTAAAACCAATTAATGATGCACTTAAAATTGTAAATATAACTAAAAAACCTATTGTATCAGTCAATCAACCTCATGAAAACATTAAAAAAGAAATAAGCACAATTGATAAAAAATATGTTATTAGAATAGGAGTTTTTTCAAGAAACCCTGGTGCTAGCAGACTACAAAAAGACTTAGTAGAAGCACAATTTCCTGCTCAGATTAAACAAATTTCAAATTTATATAAAGTTGAAGTTGGTCCTTTTCATACAAAATTAGAAGCAGAAAATGAACTTAAAAATATTCAAATAAAATTTCCTGATGGTGTAAATGCAAAGGAAGCATATGTACTCTATAAGCAGTAAGCTAAACTACTTCAGCAACTCTTATTTTCCATATATAGTTTTTCTCGTTCCATCTCAAAAAGTATGAAACTAAAAGTGTAATAAATTATCTTCGCTATAATACCCCAAAAAACAGGTATAAAAAATGTTCCAAAACTTCCTAAAGTTCTTCATAATCAATGCTCGTATGAACTACCTGCTCTTCTTTCTTATTTTTGTGACAGGTATCTACTCTTATATGAAAACCCCTAAAGAGATATTTCCTTCTTTTGAACTGGATATGATTTCTATTTCAGGTGGGTATACTGGGGCTTCCATAGATATTTTGGACAAGATGGCTGTTAAGCGAATTGAAGATGAGATAAAAAGTATTGATGGTATTAAAGAGATGTCCACCGTCATTTCTCCTGCTGCTTTTACCATGATACTCGAACTTGAAAAACGTGTTGACAAGTACAACACAGCCAATGAAATCAAAGATGCCATTGCCATTACCAAACAATACTTACCTGAAGACATGAACGACCCTATTGTTCAAGTCCTCAAAACGGGTAGCCGAAAAGCACTGATGCAGATTGCCATTACTTCACCTACCAATGACCAAGCCAAACTCATACTGGCAGCAGAACGTTTAGAAGAGAAGCTTACTACCATTAAAAATGTTTCTGAAGTTGTCATTTATGGGGATGCAGACATCTATTATGACATTAGTCTGAACGCAGAGAAAATCAAAGCCCTAGACCTTGATGAAAACAGCGTAGTCTCAGCCATACAAGGACTCTCTTACATCTACCCCATTGGAAAAGTAGAAGACAGTAAAGGTGGTCACTACTATGTCTCTACTTACAATGGTGAAAAAACAGCCCCTGCCATGTTGGAAAGTCAGATTATGATCGAAAGTAAATGGATTTACCTAAGAGACATTGCCCATGTTGAGAAACGCTATGAAGATGCAGCCACACTTTTTTCGGTGGACAATACCGATGCCATCAGCCTACTGGTCAACATGAGTAGCACTGGAAACGCTCTTGAAATCTCCGAAGAAATCACTAAAACAGTGGCCGAAGTAAAAAAGCAAAACAAAACTGAACTGGGCTACCTCATCTACGATGACAACTCAGAGCGAATTAAAGACCGACTTAACATCGTAGTTTCTAACATTCTATTAGGAATTATTCTCATTGCTCTTCTGGTATTTGTACTTATTAACTCACGTATGTCCTTTGTAATTTCACTGGGAATTCCTACCTCCTTTGTTATTGGGGCTTTTTATCTCTACTTGTCAGGCTACAGCATTAACTTAATCTCGCTTGTTGGGGTATTACTCGCTTTAGGAATCATTGTGGATGATGCCATTGTTGTGAGTGAAAACATTCAACAGCACATTGAAGCTGGACTTGAACCAAAAGAAGCTGCCCTTGTTGGGGCAAAAGAGATGTTTAAACCTGTTACCATTGCCTCACTCACTACGCTCTTTGCCTTCATACCAGCCCTCATGATACAAGGAACACTTGGACAAGTAATGATGCTTATTCCCATTACGGTGTCTGTTTTGGTTTTGGCTTCACTTATTGAGTCTTTTGTTTTTCTTCCTATTCATGCTTCACACATTTTAAATAAAAAGAGTAAGCCTCTCTCTTGGGACAAAGCGAATAAGCTTTACAGTGCTATTATTCACTTTCTTCTTGACTTTAAAAAGAGTTTCTTACTGCTCTTCTTAATACTTGTTCCTTTAGTAACTTACATGGCTGTGAAAGAGAGTAAATTTAAGATGTTCCCTAAGTTTGACTCTACCACCATTAACTTAGCCCTCAAAGCCAATGTCAACACCTCAACCGAAGAGACAAATGCCATACTCAAAATCATCGAAGCTGACCTCTATGCCCAAAAAGAAAAGTTTCAAATCTTACACGTTGGAGCTACAGCAGGTTCGAGAAAAGACAGTGCAGGAAACAGTGAAAAGTACCCTTATGTTGGGGAGATAAAAATAGAACTCAACAAACTGGTTGCTCAAAACTTTGTGGATGAGTTCATTACCCCAGTGCTTAGTTTTTATTATGATGAAACGAACCGAGTACGTGAACAGAAGTCTGCTGTTATCTCTAAAGAGTTACGTGCCTTTTTAAAAGAACAAAACTACAAAGAACGTTTTAACCTAAGTGACATTGACATTGTTGAGAAGAAAGTAGGACCTATTAAATCTGACATTAAAATAGGTCTCATTTCTGATGACAATGTCAAAGTCATAGAGTACATGAAAAAACTCAAAGAAACCCTATCCAATACAGCAGGAATTGTTTCTGTAGATGATGGGGTAAAATTTGGAATCAATGAACTTAAACTCAAAGTAAATAAATATGGAGAGTCTTTAGGACTGGACGAACAAAAATTAGGACAACTTCTTTCTTCCATGTACCTGGAACGTAAAGTTGCCATTGCCTTTGACACTACAGATTTACTTGAAATGCGTGTACGTAGCGTAAATAAAGACTCCATTGAAGCACTCAAAAACTTTGAACTGGACTTAGGAGACAATGGTCGTGTACTTCTTAAACAAGTAGTCGAATTTCAAACACTGAAATCTTTTGAAAAAATCACCAAAGAGTTTGGCGAAAAAAACTTCTACATCTATGCCAATGTGGATGAAAAGATTATTACCTCAGGTGAAGCCTTAGCAAAAATCCAACCTCTTTTAGATGAGATGCAAGAGGATGGAATCAAACTGAAGTTTAAAGGAGAAAAAGAGAAACAACAAGAGCTTCAACAAGACATGATGGCTGCCTCACTCTTAGCCATGATATTGATTATGCTTTCGTTACTTTACCTCTTTAACTCATTTAGAGAGACTTTTATGATGATGTCGGTTATTCCTTTTGCCTTTATGGGTGTTTTGGTTGGACATTTTATGTTAGGAGTCAATCTTAGTTTGTCTTCTATTATAGGTATGTTAGGACTTGCTGGAGTTGTTATAAACGATGGAATTATTATGATGATGAACTTGAAAAAAGCAACTACCATTGATGAACTATATAACTTAGCTAGTAAACGTTTTAGACCCATTATCTTAACGAGTATTACCACGCTTATTGGTTTAGCAACGCTTATCTTTTTTCCTGTGGGACAAGCTGTTATTTTCCAACCTATGGCAATTGCTTTAGGCTTTGGACTGCTTTGGGGAACGGTGCTTAATTTGCTTTATTTGCCTGTTCTTTATGTGGTTTTGAATGGGAAAAGATTTAGAAAAGTATAATTCCCATGCAAAACCTCCCAATCACCCAAGTCATCCCTGATGTAAAAGAGAAACTTCTTAACCATAACCGTTTGGTACTCCAAGCCCCTCCTGGAGCAGGAAAAACCACAGCCCTACCCTTAGCTCTTTTAGATGAACCTTGGTTAGAAGGTAAAAAGATTATTATGCTCGAACCTCGTCGTTTGGCTGTTCGTGCCTCTGCTACGCGTATGGCTGAACTTTTGGGTGAAAAAGTAGGTGAACGTGTTGGTTACCAAATTAAAATGGAATCCAAACAGAGTAACAAAACACAAATTCTCATTGTCACCGAAGGAATTCTTACCCGTAAACTCCAACAAGACCCCTCTTTAGAAGAGTTTGCTTTGGTGATTTTTGATGAGTTCCATGAACGCTCCATCCATGCTGACCTCTCTTTGGCTCTCTGCTTAGAATCCCAAAGTGTATTACGTGAAGATTTAAAACTATTGGTCATGTCAGCCACCCTAAACACCACAGCCATTTCCAAACTCTTAGACAATGCCCCCATCATCACCTCTGAAGGACGTACTTACCCTGTTGAACGTATCTACTTAGACAAAACAACACCACAACCCACCAAAAAAGACCTCCCCTCAACCATACACCGATTGCTTATTAAATTGCTACGTGAAGAAGAGGGAAATATCTTGGTTTTTCTCTCAGGGGTGCGTGAAATCAAAAAGATTGAAAAGCTTTTACAAGGTAACAATCTAAAAGATGTCTACATCTCCACGCTTTACGGAACGCTGAGTAAAAACCAACAAGACAGAGCCATCAAAGCCCCTCCAAAAGGCACACGAAAAGTCGTGCTTTCCACCAACATTGCCCAAACTTCGTTGACCATTGAGGGCATTAAAATCGTGGTCGATTCTGGACTGCACAATGTCTCTGTATTTAACCCCTTTTCAGGTATGAACAAACTGGAAAGTCAACTCATTTCAAAAGACTCAGCCATTCAAAGAGCAGGACGTGCAGGTCGTCTCTCTGCTGGAAAAGCTTATCATCTTTGGCATGAATCCAAAATTCTTTTAGAGCATGATATTCCTGAAATTCTCTCTGCTGACCTCAGCCAAGTGCTGTTAGAACTTGCCGTTTGGGGCAATGATGACATGTCTCAACTCTCATGGATGGACATGCCCTCAACCACAACCATTTCCCATGCTAAAAAGCTTTTACAACAGTTGGGAGCATTGAACAAAAAAGGCATCATAACGCCTCACGGTCATGCCATGAGTCGCTACCCCATGCACCCAAGACTCGCCCACATGATGATACGTGCTAAAACCATGAACCTCTCTTACGAAGCCTCTCTTTTAGCCGTACTCATTTCCGAAAAAGACATCTATAAAAACTCTTTTTCATCCGATTTAAAAGAACGTGTGGTAGTTTTACATGATGTACGTGTACAAAACTCGGTCAGTGCCAATTACGTAAACCTTGGACAATGCAGAACCTTACTCAAAAGTGCCAAACACATCGAAAAAAATCAAAATGAAAACATCAACACCCAACTCCTTGGCATACTCCTAGCCTTCGCCTACCCCGACCGACTGGCACTGCAACGCCCTCACAAAAGAGAAAGCTACCTACTCTCCAACGGAAAAGGAGCATCCCTACACCATGAAGATGAACTTTTTAACTCAAGACTTCTAGTAGTAGCTGATGTGGCAGGAGACAATACCAATGCCCGTATCTACAAAGCCATAGAAGTCATTCAATCGGACATTGAAGAACATCTACAAGAGCAAATAACAACAGCCCAAGTCGTCGAATGGAATGAAGAGCAAGAACGCGTGGATGTCCGTGAAGTGCAACGCGTAGGCTCTATCACTTTACGCGAACGACAAATAAATAATGCTTCCAATCAAGAGGTAACCGAAGTACTCATAGCTGAATTAGAAGAGTTAGGATTAACTGCACTCAATTTTTCAAAAGAAGCTCAA
The DNA here is from genome assembly GCA_902727935.1 of uncultured Sulfurovum sp. Classification (GTDB taxonomy): domain Bacteria; phylum Campylobacterota; class Campylobacteria; order Campylobacterales; family Sulfurovaceae; genus UBA1140. The sequence goes on from CACVAX010000055.1 coordinate 7,665, forward strand.
ACTCTTTGTGAACGCGTAAACTTTGTCAATCATTATGGAGAAGCGTTTCCAGACTTTAGCCACGAATACTTGTTAGAAAACATGGACGATTGGTTAGCACCCTACTTAGAAGGCATCAACACGCTTAGAGCCTGTAAAGCCCTAGACTTTCATAACATTTTACGAGGTCTTCTAAGCTTTGAACAAACCAAAACTCTGGACAAATTAGCTCCAAAAAGCTTAACAGTAGCCAGTGGTTCAAACATAGCCATAGATTATTCCAATACCTCGCAACCCATCTTAGCTGTAAAACTCCAAGAGATGCTTGGAACAAAAAATACACCCATGCTGTTAAATGGAAAAGTAAAAGTACTCATTCACCTACTCTCTCCAGCAAAACGCCCCATTCAAGTCACCCAAGACCTAGAAAGCTTTTGGAACAATGCTTATGAAGAAGTGAAGAAAGAAATGAGAGGGAAGTATAAAAAACACTATTGGCCCGATGACCCTTTAGAGGCTCAGGCAACTACGAGGACTAAGAAGTTTATGTAGAGATAAAAGATTTATTGTTAGCTACCTATTATTTCAAATATTATTATTTTTTCTCTACTAAGCTCTCCAAAAATAATTTCTCTAATCGAAAGTTTAACCGATAATCAACTCTTTTCAAATCCTCTAAAATATATAACAACTCTCGATAAGAGACAAATCCCAATCTAAAATTAGCTTCCAAAACACCAAGTAATCCAATAATTTTAACACCTTTTTGAGAGGCTATCTTTCTACCTGTCTTCTCATCTATAATTAATCTCAAACCAAGTTCTAAAGCTAACGCAATAGCTTCTGTCTCTCCTAAATCAAGATTTGTTGTCTCTATATCAGACAGTATCTCTTTGTTGCTAACCTCTTTTGTCTCAATAAAATCAGAATTTTCTATCAAAACTTTAACAATATCATTTTTATATTGAATCTCATTCATTACTGCTTTTGGAATATAGATTTTATCAATAAAATTAGTCAAAAGGTTGAGATTATTTGTCTTTGCCAATATAATAAGAGCTGTCGTATCACTAATAATAATCTTCATCTACTTCTTAAACTCTTCTAAAAAATCATCTATATTTTTCTTTTCATCTTCCAAACTATAATCAACGAAATCTATATTGTGCTTTCTTAAAAGAGCCAAAACCTCTTCTCTATCTATATACAGATTTTCAGCAATCTTACCTATAGAGATATTGGCATCTTGGTATTGATGAAGCAAAGCTAGGATTCTCTTCTCTTTTTGATATCTCTCAACAAGCAAAACCTTTATCTCATCTACAAACTTGGTAGTATTTGCTCCAAACTCTTTAGTATAAAGGCTCTCAAACCAAGGGTCATTTATCTGTATTGTCATTTTAGACCTCCCTTTTATTTATGATTATATCAGATTCTGTTTATCTTTACTGATTCTAAAATTTTATTTTAGAATCTATATGAAATGTTATAGTATTACTATAGCTACTATAGAATGCTTCTTTTTAATATAAATTTTTATCTTTTTTAAGTTTATGTAATTTTTTGCTTACTCCACGACAACAAGAAAAGATGCTAAAATAAGAGAAAAGTAAGAGAAAAAATGAAACATATAAAAGCAATAAAGTCAATATATAAAAACGCACAATCTCTCTTGACACAAATATTTCACCATGTTATAATACATCATATTAGTAAGGAGAATAATATGGTAAATTCATACAGTAGTAACTCTATTGAAAAAGTAACCTTTAACATTCCAACAGAGCTAAAAGAACAAGTTATGGCACTTAAAGATGAACTAGAGGTTTCATTATCTTCGATTTATAATGAAGCCATCGCCAACTATGTAAAACAAAAAGAGCTAGACAAATGGCAAAAAGGTGTCTCTCTAGCACTTCAAGACAAAGAGTACATGGCTCTGTCCAAAAAGTTGGGTCAAGACAATGGAGACCTCTATGAATATTAACCAAGGAGAAATTTGGATGGTTGAGTTCTTTCCCAAGGTTGGTAGCGAAATCACCAAACTTAGACCTGCCATTGTTGTGAGTCACAACGAGATAGGTAGGCTTCCTCTTAAAACTATTGTGCCAATAACTGATTGGAAAAACAACTACACCCACTACCCTTGGATGCTAAAGATTGAAAAGAAGGCTTCTAATGGATTATCAAAAACATCGGCTATTGACTGTTTTCAGATTAAAAACTTTGCTAATGAACGGTTTATTGAAAAAGTGGGACTTGTAGATGAAGTAATGATTAAAAAGGTTCACGAGACTGTTGTTAAGACTTTGAATCCTGTTTATAGTGTTGGTTAATTTTTTGACTATATCTCTGGCTATCCAAAAGTGTGGCTATATTTTAATTTCCTATGAATCCTACCTCAGAGAGGATAGCACTAAAGGTGTAGTGATAAAAGTAGCCTGTCCTCTTTTATCAGAAAGCTTTTGGAAGAATGCCTATGAAGATGTAAAGAAAGAAATGAGAGGACAGTACAAAAGACATTATTGGCCCGATGACCCTTTGGAGGCTCAGGCAACGAGTAGGACGAAGAAGTTTATGTGATGAGTTCAATAATTTTGTTCAAATATTTGAATAAAACTAAAAAGGCAACCCAAATAAAAGTCCAATTCCTGCAAAAGCAAAACCTGTTGTTGTCACAGGAATAGGACTCAATACTTCTAGCACTGAATTCTCTAAAACAGCATTCTCAATTCCTGAGTCAATAACTACATCAGTACTCATATTAGTTGCAACTTCTGATGTAACAACCATAGTAACATCAGGATTTTCAACCAAAGTTTCATTAATGTACCCAATGCTATCAGTAGCTTTAAGTTGCAATTCATTAATAACATCGCCATTATCATCAAAAATAGAAATATCAGTTACAGGATGATTTGTTGCTTCAAAAATAGAAGCATGAGTACCCATCTCTTCTAAACTTTGCACATACTCATGCTCAAATAAAATACCTTTAATATTACTGATATGCCCTTGCATTGATTCTTCTTCAATCGTTTGAAAATAATCAAAAATTTCTTCATTTGAAGAAGTGTTTAAATCGGTATACCCTCTTCTAATCGAATCAAAAACTTCATTTGGCTCTATCATGATATTACTATAGTCCTGTACTTTTTCTAAGTTCTTCTAACCTATCAGATAAAGTTTGAGTTGTTACTATAGTTTCTTTACTTTTTAAAAGTTCTTCGAACTTATTTATAGTTTTATCTTTATCAGCTAAAGTTATAGGTATTACTATTGCTCCTTTACTTTTTAAAAATTCTTCTATACCATTGATATTTTTATATTTATTTTCATCAGCTAAAGTTAGAGAAGTTCGATAAAAATATTTTTCACTATACTTTGTATATTCTTTTCTCTCAAATGTTTGATTAATATCAGCTCCTGCATTCAGCAAAAGCTCTACAATATCTTTAGTCTGATGTTCATTCGAAGCATACATTAACGCACTCCATTTATTATCGTTTATAGCATTTAAATTTGCTTTATATTTAAGTAGTAATTTCACTATCTCTTTGTTATTTTGAATAGTAGCCAATATTAAAGCAGTATCTTTATTTTCATTTTTACTATTAACATTAGCTCCACATTCAAGTAATGATTTAACAACACTTGTAAGACCTAATTGAGTAGCCATCATAAGTAAGTTATTTCCCTCTTTATCTTGAATATTTTCACTATTGATTCCATTATCAAAAAGTAATTTAAAATTTTTACTGTACTCTTTTTCATAACTAAAAATAAGAGCCGAAATTAAATATTTATCTTCGCTGTTAACGACTATACCTTTATCAAGTAAAAGCTTTGCTACATTATAATTATTTTTAAATATTGCTCCAACTAAAGCATTCCAACCATCAATATTTTTAATATCTAAATTTGCCCCACTCTCAATCAAAAGTTCAACAAGATCTTTATGTCCATTAACACTAGCCCATATTAAAGCTGTCCATCCTGTCCTATTTCTAGCATCGATATTAACACCTGTTTCAATAAGAAGTTTAGCTATATACATGTAACCATTTTCAAATGCCCACATTAAAACTGTTCGTCCATCATTATCTTTACTATTGATATTTATACCAAATTCTATGATGAGTTGTTCTGCAATATTTAGAAATCCTAACTCAATGGCTAAAACTAAACTATTTTTACCTTTAGTATCTTGATGATTTAAATTGATGTTGTATTTTATAAGTAGGTCAATATGTGCTACATCTCCCTCTTCTAAAGCTATCATCAAAGCATTCTTTTCATCTTCATTTTGATGATTAACATCTATTCCATTTTCTAATAGAAATGTACTAAGCTTTATATAGCTTTTTTGGATAGAGAGTATCAATAAATTATTTAAATGTTTATCTATTTGGTTAATATCCTCTTTTTGATTGAGTAAAATTTTTACTAACTCTACATCTTCTATATTATTTTCTATCATCTCTATGATTAAATTTTTTTTGCTTGTAGTTATATTTATTGCTGACATGGATTTCCTTTTAAATTTTTTAAAACATCTTTTTTATCATATATAGGCTTCTGTTTTAGCCTCTAACTCTTTATAGAAAAATTCATTATATCGGCTGTCCTTGTTAGTAAACACCATAATGTCAGATTTACTTCTTGTAATCCCTGCATAAATCATTTCAGGGTTATCATCTAACTCTTCATGCTTATTTCCCTCATCAATAATCAAAAAAACCACATCTGCTTCATATCCTTCGTATAATAGATAACCAACCAAAAAGATAAAATAAGGTTGGTCAAACAATAACGACTCATAGTTTTCACAAAAGCTAATAGTAAACAAGTTTCTTTCCTTTTTGGACAATAGTACCAGCA
>CACVAX010000056.1 GCA_902727935.1 uncultured Sulfurovum sp.
ACTTCTAAAGAGTTTTTGCATCATGGAAAAATAAGCGACATTAAAACCAAAGAGATTATGTATGACAACCTCAATATGATTTATGTGGAAATTCCCAAACTCAAAAAAGAGAAAAAAGATTTAAATAGCCATTTAGAGTGGTGGCTCTATGTGTTTCAAAACCTTAGCCAACTCCAAGAGATTCCCCAAGCACTCAAAGGAGATGTGATTGAAAAAGCTTTTGAAAAGGCTGAATTTATCAATCTTCCGAAAGTAGAACAAGATAAATATCATAAAAACTTAAAAGTCTATAGAGACCTTATCAACTCATTAGATACAGCCCATGAGCAAGGCAAGGTTGAGGGGAAGATTGAAGGACAAATGGAAGAAAAAATAAAAATAGCTAAAAAATTAATGAATGCTGATATGTCTGTAGATTTTATATCTGAAACAACGGGTTTAAGTGTTGAAGAGATAGAGGACTTAAGAAGGGAACTATAAAGTATTACCATGACTTATTTCATTTCTTCTTTGTCTCATCTCAGTCAGAGCCTTAAAAACTATAACTCACATCTAAAAAAATCATATCATTATTTGAAATGGCATCAAATCGGTTTGAACCACTCATATAATCTATCAGCCCAAAGTTCGCATAAATGGCATCAGCAATATCATATTTAACCCATGCTCTTTGGAAACCACCCTCATCTAAACTTTTTCCGAAAAGTGAAATAAGATAATTGGCATGAATGGTTGCATTTTTAAAGTCAGAAGTAACACGAAAAGCATGTTGATAAGTATCTTCATTCACATCCAAATACTCATTTTTAAGTTGCTTATCATAGCCATGTAGTTTTCTTAAGGAAGCATCATAAGAGATAAGTGTGTCAGCTATGCCGTTATACTCCAAGCCTAAAAGCCCATCAGTTCTTTTAAACTCTTTTTGTCCCGTTGTTGCGTATTTCAATCCATCAAAATGTGCTAATTCAGATTTGAGTAACCATGAACCATTCAAAATATTAAACGCCGTTCCCAACATGCTTACTTTGTCATGCTGTAGTTTTCCATTGGCAAAATAGCCTGTGTCATCACGAAGTTGTGCAGCGTAAAAGTTGGCATCCCATCCAGAAAATTCTGCTCCAATACTTAAGGCAGGGAGAGTATCGTCATAATCTTCATTACTTGGTAGTGAAGTTGATGACATATTAAAAACCGAACCAGCAGGAGGATTTTTAGAGAAGCGTTGCTCCACTACAGCCATAGGTGTTATTCGCCAGTCATCTATAAAATAATCAAACTTTGCCATGGCTACAGGTAGACGCAAATCTTCAATATCTACCAATCCTGGAAGACGATTGTCCAAAGGATTTAAAACATCGGTAATACGAATGGTATCAGAACGCCCCCAAACAACGACTTGACGTCCCAACTTCATATCTAAGTTATGGGCTAATGCACCTTCAATATAAGTATCAAAAAGCTCTACTTCACTCTCTAAGTCATCCAACTCATCTTTGGTATACTTTTCACGTCCTCGTAAACTATAAATCGCATCATAATAGGCTTTGGCATTGGTTTTAAATTTAAAACCATTGTCAAACTTATACTCATAATCTAAAAGCAGTGAACTCTTAAGTGAAGAGAAGTTATCATGAGGACTATCAGCCCCATAAGCGTAAGTAGTTTGTTCGGTGAGCCTACCTGTTAATCCTCCATGTTTTTCTTCAACTTCTGTTTTAGGTAATGAAATCGTCCTTACCTCATCATCAAAGCCATCCATAATGTTATCTTTAACAAGGTCTACTTTTTTAATTTGGGGTTCATCATCAAAACCTTCCAATGCTTCGTTTAAGGTTTCTGCATTAAGTGTTGAAAGTAAAAGTAATACGCTTATGAATCCTCGGCTAAAACTGACCTTACTATTGTCGAGCATTTTATAGACCTTTTTCTATCCGTCTTGTTGTAAATACATTGTCATCAATACTACCATTTAACGTTACATTTGAAAAACTCAAAACAGTCTTATGTAAAGTACGTGTTCCTTTTTTAGTGGTCATGGTCATCTCATCTATTAGCCAAATACCATTCTCTTCATGTATTTTTTTAACATCAAGGTATTTCTTCTTTCCATCTGTTAAAAAATTAATGGCACGAATCACCATATGATTGTCTTTTCGAACAATCGCAATGCTTTTTTCATAATCTGATTCATCAATTACTTTTTGATTTCTAGGTGTTGACTCTATCATCCATGCTGGGTGACCATAAACTTCTGTCTCTTTAAGCAATTTAAAATCGTAATTTTCCAAATCTCTGTCGGTCATGTCAAAGTAAGAAAAATCTGACCCCATAAAACTTGAACTCTTATCAGCTGAAGGAATTCTTTTTGTTTTTTTGAGTGCTGGTAGATACAACCATTGGTCATCATCTTTAGCAGAATCATCATAGTCATAGGTTAAAAAAGCTGTATTTTTAACATCTGAAGGGCTTTTAAAGAACATGGTTCTATGGCTGTCTTCTCCAAAATCTTTAGTATACGATTTTAAATCACGGGTTCGTTCATCTCCATTTTTATCTATAAGTAGCATTAGCATATCTTGCTCTAAAGTTTTACCATCATCTCGTGCATCCACTTTTTCCATAATGGTTCTGGCTTCTGCATCGTCTGCTACAATAGGGTTTGTACTTAAAAGTGTTGCACCAACACCCAGTAAAAATAATAATTTTTGTGCTTTCATTTTTTATATCCTTTAAAAATTTATTTAATCCAACCACGTTTCGCAGCGACTATCATCAATGCTGGTGCTAAAAGCAAGTCAGATAACAGGGCAAATACAATGACTGACCCTGTTAATATACCAAAGTTTTGTACAGAGATCATGTAGGCTGCAATATAAGCATAAAATCCAAGTGCTAATACTAGAGTTGTAATCACCATGGCTTTTCCTGTGGTATAAAATGTCTGCTCTATGGCTTTAGCTGCGTCTCCACTTTCTAAATAGTATCGCTTAAAGTTGTGCATAAAATGTATGGTATCATCCACAGCCAAACCAATGGCAATAGACCCAATAAGTAGCGTAAACATATCAAGAGGCATCTTTGCCAAATACATAATAAGTAAGCCCATAATAATTGGGGTTAAATTTGGAATCATACTCAAAAGCCCCAATCTCGCTGAACCTAAAATTAGCATCATCATAAATGTAATAGCAATACCTGCAATGGTATAACTGAATACTGAAGAGTTAATAGAGTTTGAAAAAGTATTTATAAGTAAAGGAACCATTCCTGTCGTCTCCACTCTCTCATCTGGAAAACTCTTTTTCACTTCAGTTCTTACATAGTTCAAAACGTTTACAGCTTCAATACTGTCCGTCCATGGTAACTTAACCGTGACCCTTGCTTTTGAAAATTGACTGTCTACCACATCTTCAAGGTCATCAGAACCAGAGTTTTCAAAAAGCAATAACTCTTGAGAAACTAAGTTTCCTTCTTTGGGAATGGTATAAAACGCCTCTTTATTTTCATGTAAAGCCCTATTGGTCTCTTTGACAATGGTTGCCAAAGAAACCACTTTACCAATATGCGTAAACTCATCTTGATACGCTTCTAATTTATCTGAAAAAGCATTGAGCCTCTCTAGTTTTTCAGAATTAACCCACCCATTCTCTTTGCCTGTATCTATCACAATCTCAATGGTGACCGAACCATTCATTTTTTCATCGATAACTTCGGTTGACACTCTATTAATGTTATCTGGTTGAAACCATTTTAAAGGATTATGCGATAAATTCACTTGGGTTGCTGCCATAAGCGAAAGAGCTACGATTAAGAAGCTTCCTACGAGTACAGCTTTGGTATGTCGTACAGGAATGACAGCCAATTTTTTCATAAGCTTATCAATTTTACCTGCTTGAATTTTTGCTTTTGGTTTTAATTTAGTAATGCTCAAAAGTGCTGGTAATAAGGTCAAAGTTAAAATAAGCGAAACCATGACCCCTACAGCAGCAAAAATTCCCAAATCGGAAATGGGAGCAACTTCTGATCCTGCAAATGACCCAACCCCAATGGCTGTGGTTACCGAAGTCATGGCAATGGCTAAACCAGAATGCCTTAAAGCATAAGAGAGTGCTTGTTTTCTACTGCCATGTTTATTAAACTGGTCAAAGAAAATAGATAAAATATGCACCGTTGCACCCACTGAAACAGCCAATAATAAGGATGGTACAATTTGTGTAGGTAATTTAAAAGCAACTCCTGTCCACGCCATTGTTCCTACGGTGGCAAGTAACGAAAAAAGAATGACCAAGAGAGGGTAAAACACAGCCGACAAACGTCTGAAGACCACAAAAAGAAAAACCAAAATAATTAAAAAAGTAATACGCATAAATTTCTGCATGTCTGCACGCATTTGTGCTTTAAGTGCATTGTTCACAGCTGGAGAACCTGCAATATAAATCTCTAAACCTTTAGCACGATATTTATCAGCAATACTGTTAATGGTTTTTAATAATTCTTGGTTTTCTTGATCACTTAAAAATTCTTTGTTCAGCACAGAGTTTTGCGTCGATTCATCTCCAAAACCTTCAGAAAATTCATCTTCTACAGAAAATTCTTTTTGTCCTTTATGAGAATAAGCATCTGTTTCAATAACAATGGTGGTCATTTTAGCATCTTGGCTTATAAATAAATCTTTATAAAAGTGCGAACTCATGGCACGTTCTTTTATTTGAGCTACTTCTTCTTGGGTGCTAGGGAAAGGTTCAAGTAGGTCATCGGTGATGAGCTTGTCTCCTTCTCCTCTTGTATTTCGGACATTGTACAAAGAGGTGATGTCATCAAGATAAGGAACATTCGATTCTAACTCTTTATGAAGGTTTTTTAATTGATTTAAAAAATCCAATGAAAATATATTATCATTTTGAATGGCTATCATAATACGTTCATCACGACCAAACTGTTCTCTAAAATTATTATACGTTAAAAGAACAGGGTCATCCTCATGCATAAAACCTTCTGTTGAGGTATCCATTTTTATTTGAGGTACATGTGAAATAGGAAAAGCGAGAAGAACAGCTAAAACAAGAAGAATTTTAAAAGGATTATCATGAATATATGAGCCAAATTGACCCATAATATTTTCGAGCTTTTGATGCATTAAGACTCCATTAATTTAAGAAATAAGAAAACATTATATTGCTTAAACGCTTAGGCTATCTTGAATAAATAGTCTATTTTAGACCACTTGGTACAATATACTAAAGATGTTCTTCTTTTAATGCCCTTTTCAACACTTTTCCTGTGGCATTTTTAGGTAAAGAATCTATAATATGTACTTGTTTTGGTATTTTAAAATTGGCTAAATTAGCTCTTAAATGTTTTTTTAATTCACCCAACTCAATATGCTCTACACCCTCTTCTAACTCTATATAAGCAATTGGGATTTCACCACTTTTCTCATCTGGAATACCAATAACAGCCGAAACAGCCACACCTTTAAAGCCATCGATAACTTCTTCAAGTTCACGAGGATAAATGTTAATGCCCTTAGAGATAACAAGGTCTTTTTTTCTGTCTACAATATAGAGAAAATCCTCTTCATCCATATAACCCATATCCCCTGTAAGTAACCACCCTTTAATAATGGTCTCATCAGTTACTTCAGGACGATTCAGATAGCCAAGCATAACATTTTCACCTTTCACAATAATATCACCCACTTCACCTCTAACTAACTCTAGCATATTCTCATCTACAATTTTTATCTCATAGCCATAAAGAGCTGTTCCTACCGATTTTGGTTTTTGTTTTTCAATAGGATTAATCGAAACAGCAGGTGACGCTTCACTTAAACCATAGCCTTCTAAAAGCGTACTGCGTTTAAACTTTTGCTGCATCCCTTCAAGTGTTTTAGCTTGTAAAGCTGCTGCCCCTGAAACAAAAATACGTACCTTGTTAAACCACATAAAGTACCAAGGAAGTTTTGCTTTAACCAAAGCATTGTAAACATCAGGAATACCCAAAAAGATAGTAACCCGTTTAATAAGTACCTGCTTAAAAATATTAGAAAAAGGTTTTAATGACTTCACAATAACAGCACTTGCCCCAAGATAAAGAGGCATAATCACCCCAATGGCAAAGGTAAAAGAGTGAAACATTGGAAGAAATACAACAATACGGTCTTTCGAACTGGCATTAACATGTAAGCCACCTCCATGTGCATTGGAAAAAATATTTCTCGCACTTAACATCGCTCCCTTAGGTTTTCCTGTTGTGCCAGAAGTATAAATGATGGTAGCTAAAGCGTCAATATTAACAAATACAGCTTCCACACTTTCAGGAAAAGAAAAAACTTCTTCAAAAGAGAGATGATCTAAACTATTACCTGCATAACCACCTTCCCAAATGGTAAACGCTAACAAAGATTGAACCTCATTACTAGAAACAACTTGGTCATAAATCACTGAAGAAAAAAGTGCTTTAGCACCTGAATCTTCTAAAATATACGCCAACTCACCCTCTTTTAAAAACGTATTAATGGGTACTGAAACAGCTCCCAATTTAGAAATAGCAAAAATAGCATAAATAAACTCTGCAGAGTTACGCATAAACAAGGCAACTTTATCCCCTTGTTTTATGCCTCTACTGGATAAATAAGCTGCCAAAACATCAGCACGTTCACGAATTTTGGCATAAGATACTTTTTCATCTCCTACAAAAAGTGCTGTTTTATTGCCTCTTCTTTTGGATTGCGTTAAGATAAGGTCATAAAAACCTGTAAATAAATACTCCATCTTAAAAGGTGTAGCCCACACCTACAGTTAATAAGTCTGCACCACCTTCTGTAAACTTACCAATAATTCCATGACTATTAGCCTCTGCTGCACTGACGGTTAAAGACTCTTTTTCATCATGTAAATAAGCTATTCCATAAGAGAGATTTTCATTGGCTTTAATACGAACCCCAATACTATAAATATCAGCATCAGAATCTGGTAACTCATAAGAAGCATGTTTTACAGGTAAAGGTGTTTCATCTTTGGCATACCCAGCCATCAAAGTAACACGGGGTGTTACTTTGGCTGTAAGTCCGAGCCTAAAGGTATCTGTATCTCCCCAATCTCTGGCTTTAGCATCATCAAAAGATGTAACTAAAGCCGATTGGATAGGCGTTCCATACTCAAAATTTAACTCCTTATAAGCTGACCAATAGGTTTTTTCATAAACGAGTTCTAACGTATATTTATCTAACCATGTTTTACTTATAGCCAAATTTAAAGCTGCAGGAAGAGGCACGGTTACCGAAGCATCGTATTGATTTCCAACCCCTAAAAGATAAAGGTTAGCTTCACCCTCTTCTCCCAAATCAATATTGGAGCGATAAGTTACAGCCATATTAATGTCAGAAGTGGGTTTGTAAGTCATGGCAAGGTTATACCCAAACTCTACGGTATCACCTTCCATCTCTCTTTTAATCGGTTTAACTGTGCCTGTTCCATCACTTTTTACAATACCTTCTGAATAAATTAATCGTAAACCACCTCCCACGGCAAAATTGTTTGATACTTTATAAGAAGCCACAGGATTAACCTCAATCACTTTTAAGGTAAACTCTTCAGCAGCAATCTTTTGATGTCCACTCTCCCAACGTTTGGTTAAGCCACCTGGCACGGTTAAACTCGCACCCCATCGAAAATTGTCGATGGGTTTTGCCACATAGTGCATAAAAGGAAGTTGTAAATTTTCTATTTCAGATTTATTATTCGCTGGATAAATTTCTGTTGCAGAATAGGCTTGTACTCCCTCATACTCATTTCTGGGTAAATGAGCCCAAGTAAGACCCACTTCGGCAAACTGTGCATCTTCCATAAAAGCCATATTCGCTGGGTTAAAATAAGCCGTATCAGCACCTTGGGTATGTGCCACATAAGCTGCCCCCAATGCCATAGAATTAATGGATTGTTCTGGTACTTTATACCCAGCAGCCATCAGCAAAGAACTTGTCATAACACTCAATAAAACTGTTTTTTTCATCATCATTTCCTAATAACCTTTCGTCGCTTTTCTAACTTGGGCAAATATACCTGTTGTCACTTGATATGCTGGTGTGGCACATGCTCCATGGGTCATATTAATATCTAAACCCAATGTTTTTTCCACAGGAATAAGAGAAACCGAACTCGCACCCATGGCTGTCATTGTTCCCTCTGTAAGCTGAGAAATGGCATAAGGAATAACATCATCCCCTTCACAATGCACCAATTTTACAGCACTTACTGGTGTCCATGTATGTAAATTATTATTCGTCATGGCTTCTCTAAACCAGTTCGTAGTATTGATAAAGTAATCATTTACAAAAGAAGAAAGAAAGAGTCCAGTTGAACCTGTGGTATCATAAGTTAATTCTGGATCAATCTGTGTTCTGTCTAAATCACCATTAAAAAGGCTTGGTAATTTTGAAGCATAAGGTTCATTGATGATTGCATTAACTGCTTGACTATTAGCCTTAGCATAAGCGTAACCAACATTGGCAATAAACGAGGGAACACCTATTTTAGCTTGACTCAATACCCCATCAGCCATCGCTTTTAAAGCATACGGTCCAGCCATTGGGGCAGCCATCGAGACGCTTAAGTCACTCAACGCCTCTTCTTCTATTTTTTTCAACGTTGCCATGGCAGCATAACCACCTTCAGAATAACCTGTTAAAAAGAGTTGATTATTGAGCGTAATGTTATTATCTCCTGCAAAGACTTTAACCTGCTTAATAAAATCTACCGTCGCATTGGCTAAAGAGTCTTTTAAAACAAAAGGATGATAATGTTCTTTAGAATCCCCAAACCCAATATAATCAGGTTGAAGTGTCGCAAACCCACCCAATGAAGTTAGTAAAATAGCCGAACCATCAGGTGCACCATTGGCATCAGCTATCACCGAAGGAGCTTCTTTGTTGGCAAAAATAGTACCATGGTCATCACTCACCATAGATAATCCACCAAAAGGCACAACCTGTCCATGCAGTACAGGAGGAATCACAAAAAGCCCAGAAGCTTTTACCTCATTACCCTCTTCATCGGTTGTGGTGTAGGGTACTTTATAGGCTTTATAGCCATACACGGTGGTATTAATGTCGACCACACCTTTTTCTACTAAACTTTTTTTCATGGCTACTGCTGAAAAGTTGACGACCAATTCGCCCCCTTTTACCTCTTCGTTACTGGGTTGATGTAATCCATCACCACATCCGACCATAAGCCATAGAGCTAAGAGCATTGCTCCTGTTTTAATTGTTTGTTTCATTTTTCCTCCTTTTAAAATTGAAAATGATTGTTTACTTCTGAATAAAAATTACTCTACCATGTCATACAACGCTTCTATTTCCCTATCCCAAATCGTTTCATCAATAGTTTCTAATACTAAAGGAATATCATTCATACGCTCATCGTTCATAATAAACCTAAAGGTATCCCAACCTATCTCTCCTTGACCCAGTGAATGGTGTCTGTCCACTCGGCTTCCAAGCTTGGGCTTAGAATCATTAATGTGCATTGCAGATAAATACTCAAACCCAACCAAGCGTTCAAACTCATCCATGGTTGCCTCATACGCTTCACGTGTACGCAGGTCATAACCCCCTGTAAAGGTATGGCAAGTATCTAAACAAACACCTACCCTACTTTTGTCTTCTACTTTGTTAATAATATGGGCTAAATGCTCAAATTTGTACCCTAAGTTTGTTCCTTGACCAGCTGTATTTTCAATAACCAATTTAACCTTCATCCCTTTAGTTGCTTCAATGGCAATATTTAAAGAGTCAGCAATCACATCCAAACACGTCAACTCTGCTTCCATGATTTTATCAGCATATTTAGGGTCTTTCTTTCCCACTTTAACCAAGTGGCTTCCAGGGTGAAAATTGAGCAGTTCTAAGCCTAGCTGTTGACAACGCTCCAACTCATCAATAAATGCGTCACGCGACTTTTCTAATTTCTCAACTTCTGGATGACCAAGATTAATCAAATAACTGTCATGAGGGAGTACATGTTTTGGTGAAACTCCAGACTTTTCAAGATTGGCTTTAAAGCTTACAATCATCTTTTCTTCTAAAGGTTTAGCTACCCATTGACGTTGATTTTTAGTAAACAAAGCAAAAGCTTTTGCTCCAATCTTCATGGCATTCAAAGGAGCATTATCTACCCCACCACTTGCACTAACATGTGCTCCTACAAATTTCATTATTGTTCTCTCACTTTAATTACAATTTTATTTATTGTATCACGAAAAACTCTCTGAGTACTTACCACCGAGTAGGATATCTCATAAACTTCTGCTTTGCTAATTTTCTGCACAAAACCACCCTCTTTTTTCTCTAAATTTTTTGCTTCAAAAATAGGTTTGCCACGAAAAATATTTTCTAACAAAGTATCAGGGTAGGCTTCACTTAACACTTCTTTATTAAAATCTTTTTTCTCCATGCATTTCATAAGTGATAAGCAAATATTTTGGGTATTAATCTCTAAATCAACCAAAGGTTGTCCCGTAGCATAAACTTCGACTTTAATTTTAGAACCACTGTCATAAATAAAACCCATATCAGCAAACTTTATTGTGGGTGTTTTCATAACAATAAACGCACTTTCTTGCTTTTTTGCTTCCTTAATAGAACAAGCTGTTAATAGAAGAACCATGATGGAAGTAAGGGATATTTTTTTAAACATAGAGGATTACCTTTTTTCAAAGTATTATATCAAAATTAATTCTTGGATAATTTAAGATTATATTAAGAATATATAGATATAATTTCGTCCACAAGCTGTTAATGGCCCCTTCGTCTAATGGTTAGGATCCATGGTTTTCATCCATGTTATAGGAGTTCGAATCTCCTAGGGGTCACCATTATTAGCTTGTAACTTTTTTAAAATTTAGTGGCCCCTTCGTCTAATGGTTAGGATCCATGGTTTTCATCCATGTTATAGGAGTTCGAATCTCCTAGGGGTCACCACTAAATTACTTTTTTTCTTTCTTTTTATATCACTTTTTATTTATTGGCTTAGGATAATCTTTCTGTCTTTCAAAAACATGAATCATTTTAGCAATACTATACCCCACCCCAAGAACAAAAACAACAACAGCCCAAAAACTCCAATTGGATATATAGAATTCTACTTGAATCAATGATAATATCAACCAAGACAATACACTCTCAGCGAAAAAATAAATAATTGGCACAATAAAACGTTTTTTCCTACGCTCACTATCTCTTATATGCGTCTTTTTATTGATACCCAAGACAGTCTCCTAAATTATTTCTATCACTCTCATGATTTATAATTATATTATACTTTAAAGTAATAAAAAATAATAAGAAAATTAATAATTAAAATATTTAAATGAAGAAGTTTATGTTAGAAGTGACTGCACTCATCCAAGAAAGATGAGTGCAAATAATCAAAAAGATTAGAACTAAGAGAACATTTCTCTAATTGAACCATTATACCACTCGTGAAGTGCTTTACCAACACCTTGTGATCTAAATTTACCATTTCCATCTTTAGGCTTTGGAACAGCACCTTTACCTTTAAGTTTTCCAGATGGATCAGCATGGAACTCATGGGTTACCATAATTGCTTCTTCAGGTGCACCATTTACCATTGAGTAACATACGTTTGCTGCTTTTTCTGGAAGACCTGCAACTGGGTCATTTTTCTTACCATTAAGCTGTGCAACTACTTGACCTGCTGCTCTTTTAGCACCCCAGATAGCTGTTTGACCTGATGGTGGAATTGCGTGACCTACTGCATCACCAATAACATAAACATTTTTGTCAGATGCTGAACGGAATGTATATCCTTCCATTGCTGCAAAACCTGCACCATTTGTTTTGATTCCAGCCATTGTTGTAATTGGAGAACATTTATTGATTGGCATTAATGAACATACTTGGTAAGCTTCTGTATGTGATTTACCTTCAGCATCTTTATAAGTAATGGTACTTTTAGCTGTATCAACATCTGTTACTGTGCTTTCACCTCTATAATCAACAATATCTGCAAACTCATCTTTCCAAGCTTCTTTAAATGCTTTTGCTTTTGCAAACTTACCTGGTCTTGTATCAAGAACGATAACTTTACCTTTGATTCCTTCTTGTTTCATGTAGTTAGCTACCATTGCAGTTCTTTCGTAAGGTGCTGGAGGACATCTAAACTTTCCTGAAGCTGGAGGAACAATAATCACGTTACCATCATCCATATTATCAAGTTGTCTTTTAAGTGCAAGGTGTTCACTTCCTGGCATTAAAGCTGCTGGACAAGCGTGTGCTACAGCATTAATTTTAGCTGCATCCCATGTTGGGAATTGTTTTTCATAATCATAAGCAATACCTGGAGAAAGTGCAAGAATATCATAAGAAACAGTACCTGTTGTAGTAGTAACTGTTTTAGCTTTTCTATCAATAGCTGTTACTTCACCTTGATGAAAGTTATAACCATGTGCTTGTGCAGGTGCATAAAAGTCATGTGTTAATTGAGCCAAAGTCATGCTTTCTAAACCACCAAGGTAAAGGTTTGATACAGGACAAGACATAAAGATATCTTTTTTCTCAATAACCGTTACCTCAACTGATTTGTCTTGCTTTTTAATTTCTTTAGCCATGGTAAGTCCACCCCAACCACCACCAATGATAACAACTGATTTACCAGATGTCTTTGCTGCTGCTTTTGCTTCTGTTGTAACGACTGCTGGTACTACTGCTACTGCTGCTGCAACACCTGCTAATTTGAATAAGTCTCTTCTTTCCATACTCATATGTGTATCCTTTTAAATGTTTTGGTACAACGATGATAACGCAGAAAAGTTTAACAGAAGATAAAAATTGCTGTATTATTTAAATAAATTATTGCAAATAGTAACAATAATTATTACTTATAAAAATCATAAGTAAAATAGTTTAAAAGTGAGGAGTAATTCTAAGTATACTGGGCTTTAGAGCCTATAAAGTAGAAGTTTAAATTAGAAAAAATGAAGAAGTAATTATAGATAAAGCTAGGGTTGTGGTAGATAAACTATATCTACCATAATTGTTTGGCTTAGAACTGTTGAATATCTTTAGAAAAGTTCTTCAATGTTGTAACTTTAGCTTCTGTTTTAACAAGTTTTTTAGCTTTACGTTTACCTCCGTAATACTTTTTAAACTCACCTTTAAATGCTTTTAAGTACTCATGAAACTTGTCTGGTCCTAATGCACCTACAGCCCAGATTACATCATCTGCATCAATTTCAAGAACAATTTGTGTTAAAGCTTCTGTTGCTGGTCCAGTTACTCTTCTACCACCATCTTTTGGCGTAAAAGCAGAAAGGTGTGAAGAACATACAAATACACCCCCTACAGCTTTATCGTAAGCCAGTGTTTTTGTACCTGTAGGCACATACTGGAAGAAAGAAGTATCAGGCTGTGGATGTGTTAATTGGTGAGGACAAATTGCAGAATAAGCTACAATTGAACCATCTTTACCTACACCACCTTTAAATTCATATTCTGTACCATCATCAGCTTTTAGTTTTGCTGTTTTATCTGTTGGTCCATCTAATTGTACAAGAATAGAAGGTGTTCCTACATGAGGAAAGTTAAATACATAATTCTCTTCCTTAACTAAATTTGCAGATTTTAATGGATTACCATCTGCATCCTTTAACATAATTTTATCATATGACTTATAAAGTGATCCATCTTCTGCTCTTAATGTTTCTGTAATTAATGATGGTGCTACTATAATTGCTGCAGCTGTTGTTCCAGATAGTTTTAAAAAACCTCTTCTTTCCATAATATTATCCTTTTAGTGTTAATTTCATTCAGATTAATTATATTATTTTATAATTAAAGTAAACTCTGATAGATTTATTTTATGTAAAAATTGTCAAGAATAGTGTATTTTTTCCTCAACTTGCTACTTTTTCACTAGAATCATCTAATTCCTGCTCAACCAATTACTTTTTTGTTATAATCCAAAAAATTCACCTAACAAGGAAAAAACATGTCTGAACTCAAAAAATTTCGTCTTATTAACAAAATAGAAGGTATCTCTTTTCTAATTTTACTTTTTGTTGCTATGCCACTTAAATATTTCGCTGGAATTCCAATGGCTACTAAAATTGTAGGAATGCTTCATGGTATTTTTGTTTTTGCATTTCTTTACCAACTTTTTGCAGCCTCTGATGAAGCACCATTCTCAGGAAAAGAAATGGCAATTTTAACCCTTATGTCACTCATTCCTTTTGGAAGCTTTTACAATGACAAATTATGTGCTGCGAAAGAGAAATAATATCAAGCCCTATATACTTACATATTATATAGGTCTAAGATAATGAAAAATATCCATACTTTTCATAACTTATCTAAAGAAGTATTGTGTCATCACTTGGTGACACAAAAAGACAAGACATTACCCTACTCTTTTTCCTTGGCACTACATACCAATGAAGAAAAAGAAGAGATACTAAAAAATAGACATCATTTTTCTCAATATTTTCCTCAAAAAAAGTTTATAGTTGCCAATCAAACACACAGTGCAAACATACATATTGTAAATAAACATGAAGAGTTGGGATGGAAGTCTATCTCCAGTGCCATAAAAAACTGTGATGCCCTTATTAGTAATAAGAAAAATATTATGCTCACTATTTTAACAGCAGATTGTGTTCCTATCTTACTTTTTGACCCAATACAAAAAGTAGTCGCAGCTGTTCATGCTGGTTGGAAAGGCACACAACAAGAAATTCTTTTCAAAACAGTGCAAAAAATGAAAAAGACTTTCAACACTAATCCTAAAGATATTTTAGCTGGAATAGCACCAAGTATTGGAAAATGCTGTTACGAAGTTGACTGGAATGTGGCAAAATATTTTAAAGATGTTCCAGATGCCTATGAAGAACAGCACCCTAAATATATGCTGGATTTACCTCATATTAATAAGCTTCAACTCTTAAAAGCAGGACTTTATGAAACACATATTGAAATGTCTAAAATCTGTACAGCTTGTGAAGTTGAATATTATTTTTCTTACAGAAAAGAAAATGCTTGTTCTGGACGCTTCATGTCAATGATTGGATTAAACTAATTATGTTTCACTTCATACCCAGCACGAATCCAAAAAACAACCCCACCTTCAAGATTTAAAACTTTAAAACCTTTTTTAGCTAATATTCTTGAAGCCTCAACAGAGCGTTCTCCTCTTTCTGAATAGAGCAAAATTTTTTTAGTACCAAGCTCTATCTCTTGGAGTTTATCCATTCTAAAATGTAAGGCATTCTCTATATGATCTTTATCAAACTCTTTTTGTGAGCGAACATCAACAAGCAAAATATTAGAGGGTTTTTGAAGCAAAACATAGGCTTCTTGGGGAGAAATATTTTCAAAATCAGATAAAATCCATCCTTTGAAATAAGCAAAATAAGCTAACATGGCTGTCATAGACAACCACATTAGAAGGTTTATAAATCTATCCGTCACGGTTAGTGATAAATATTAAATGATATCCAAACTGTGTTTGTACTGGTCCATGAACAACTTTTAACTCGTCATTAAAAACTACTTTATCAAATTCTGGAACCATTTGACCTTGATCAAAAATCCCTAAATCTCCACCTTGCGCTCCTGATGGACACTGCGACTTTTCTTTCGCTGCTGCTTCAAAAGTAATTTCTCCTGAAGTAATTTGATCTTTAAGTGCCTGACACTCTTCTTGGGTTTCTACTAAAATATGTTTCGCTGCTGCTGCCATGTTTTAATCCTTTGTTTATTTTAAAATCCATACGTAACAAGTTCGCCACGCTTTAGTCGAGGCATTATATCTCCTCTTAGCTTACGAAGTAGAAAACTCTTTTTTAATAAAGACAGTGAGTTATCCAATGGAATTCTTTTGAGTTTTTTTTCATAAAAAACATATAAAAAAGAAGATAACTCACGTATCAATTGCTCTTTTGTCAATATTTTAATACTCTCATCAAATAATAAGTTTCTTAAATTAGCATTTTCTTGGTTTTGAATGACAGCAGTAAATAGAGCATCATATTTACCAAACATTGAAGGCTCTATAAAATTAATCACTTCATCAATAAACTCCCTATGTTCCATCAAAGTTTTAATAATGTTTAATAATCCCATATTATCTTGATTTGAATCAAAACGTGGTTTTGTCTTTTCAAGTTTTACTTGTTCCCCAAAAAGAGCCTCATTTACACCCAAAGCCGTAGAAGCATGGGCAATATATGCTTCACGAATAATTGGACTTAAAGTATCTAAATAAACTTTAACAGCTTTAAAAGCCACCTCTTTTTCTCTTGGATTGTTTAAATCATAAGACTTCGCCATCATCTCTATCACAAACGGAATCAGTGCTTGACCATGACGTAACAAGTTAGCAACTTCTTGAACCTGCCCCACAGCAATCATATCAGCAGGATCTTTTCCATCTGGAAACAGTACAACCGAGCCATCAAAACCAGATGCTGTTAACATGGTAGCAGCTTTAAGTGCAGCAGCCACACCTGCTTTGTCACCATCATAAGCCAAAATAATATGAGGTTCACCCTTGCGTAAAATGGGTAAATGCTCTTGGGTTAAAGCTGTTCCCAAAGTAGCCACTGCCTCATGAAAACCAGCTTGATGAAACATGATTACATCTAAATAACCCTCACAAACAATCAGCTTTTTATTCTTATAAATCGATTC
Source organism: uncultured Sulfurovum sp. (assembly GCA_902727935.1). GTDB lineage: Bacteria > Campylobacterota > Campylobacteria > Campylobacterales > Sulfurovaceae > UBA1140. The sequence goes on from CACVAX010000056.1 coordinate 16,706, forward strand.
TTTGGCTTTAGAGTACCCATACAAAAGACGAGATTTATTAAACATTTTGGTTTGAGGTGAATTAATGTATTTTGCAGGATGGTTGCTAATTGTCCGTCCCCCAAAACCAACAATAGCACCAGAGGTAGAATAAATAGGAAATGTAATACGTTCTGTCAAACGAGCATAAAACCCACCTCGTTCACTTTGGGCAACGACACCAGCTTCTTCTGCATTAGGAATGGTAAGCATATTAGCTGAGAGAAAATGCATAAGCTCTTGCGAAGCCCCCACATAACCAATACCAAAAGTTTCAATCGACTGCTGTGTTATGCCTCTATTACGTAAATATTTTAAAGAAACAGGCATGGCATCTAAATTTTTTGTATACCAAGCTTGTACTTGTTCTAAAACTCTTCTCGCATCATTATTATCAGAAGTTCCTTGTGTGTAAGCCAAGGAAAAGTTCATCATAGAAGCAATCTTTTCCAGTGCTTCTGGATAGTTTAACTTTTCATACTCTTGAACAAATTTTATGGCATCACCACCAACACCACAGCCAAAACAATGGTAAATCTGTTTAGCAGGACTAATAACAAAACTCGGTGTCTTCTCCCCATGAAAAGGACAATTAGCTTTAAAGTTTGCTCCTGCTTTTTTAACTTCGATATAGTTGGAAATAATATCAACAATGTCCATGTTATTTTTAAGTTGTTCTACTGATGCGTTGTCTATCATAGAAACTCTTTTTCACACTTATAGAGAAGTTTGGTTTTATACTTTTTTAAAAAAACTTCTTGTCGGCTCATATCTTTAGCACTTCTTGGTACTCGACTAATTGTTTCACCTGTTCGTATACAATTAACACAAACATAGGCTTCTAATTTCTTATCTTTATCTAGATCATTTTCTCTAAAGTATTGAATAAAAGATTCTAATTGATCCGTTGCCCCTTTTTGATTATCTTTAACATTTTTTCGTTTACATATTTTTAGTTCAATGAAACAAACTACTTCATCTGTAAATACCATGCAATCCGAACGAGAAGGATCAGAAGAAGATAATAAACAAGCATCAACAGCTAAAAATCCAATATTTTTTTCACTTAAATTAAAAACTTGAAATTCAGTTTGACCTTTTCCATCAATATAACATCTTCCTTGTTGCTTATCATCATAAAGGTCAATTTTTTTCTTAGAAGTTTGCATTAAACATTCTTTATCAAATATATGAGGAAAAAGGATTTCTAACTTATCTATCATCAGAATATTCACTATAAAGTTCTAAAAGTTCATCAAATTCATAAGCAATTTCATCACTCACTTCATCTATCTCATTCTCACTAATTAATCCTGTATTACCCTTAATATCTCTTGCCTCACCATCTTTAAGATAATACGCCGAGAATTCATCTCGATTTAACCATTGAGATTCAGGAATTAAGGCGTCTACTTTTGTTTTTACTTCAGTACTTAAATTTCCAACTTTATGTGCCATCATTAATATATTCAACGTACTCAAAACATAAGGGCTATGAGTCATCAAAAATAACTCATTTTCACTCGATACTTGCTCTATAATATATTTAATCGTTTCAGTTTGTGCTTTTGGAAAAAGATTTTGTTCAGGTTCTTCTATAATAATACTTTTATGCTTTTGAGCAAAATATTTAACAGTCAAATAAAGAGGTAATGCAGATTGAATTCCACTTGAACTATGTTCTAATGACAAATAGTCTTCATCATTGAAATAGACTTTATGCCTATCTAAGCCATCTCCATTTACATATTTTACATCTAAGAATGCTAACTCTTTTAATTCATTTCCTGCTTTTTCAAATTCACTTGTAAATTGAAGTAAAAATTTTGGTAAAGGAAAGTCTTCAATCAATAAAAAATTAGTAATAGCTTTATTAAAAAGTGAAATTAAATTTCGCTCTGCTGGAATATATCGTGATTTAATTTTATTAAATACTTTTTCTTTTTCTATTAAGTTGAGCTTATTGCATTCTTCTTCAGCTATTGTCAGTTTTTCACCTTGATATAAACCTTGTTCAAAACACTTATCTATTTCATTATAAATTAAAGCTTGTTTAAAAGTAAAAGTTTGACTTTTCATTTCAAGATATAGACCATTATTGTTATATACTCTAATAATAGTTTTATCAACAATATAGTTAATATTATATTCAGACAGATTTTTAAATATTTTTTTTTCATTCTGAAAAGTTAAATCTAATAACACAGTAATCAACTTCGCCAAAACACTCTTTCCCGATCCATTCTTACCAATAAAAAGATTAATTTTATTTAACTCAATATCAATATCTTTAAGTGGTCCAAAGTTTTTTACTATTAATCTTTCCATACTATACACACTACCTATTCTATTATTTCTTGTTATCATTATATCATACTCATATTATAGCAAATATGTTAAAATACAAAAAAATAAAAGAGCTACTTTGGACAATATTTTACCAGCATATAATGACCCATTATTTTCAATTTTAATCATCATTATTTTAATTCTTATTGTTGCTCTCTCCTCTTTAGTGGTTGGAAACTATAAAGAAAAAAAGAAAAAGAGTTCTTTAAAAAAATTTCTTAGTAATTTTAAAAAAGAAAACACTCTCCTTAATATTGAAGACATGCCTTTTGAAAAAGCTTTAATTAAACCCTTAAGCCTATTAGCTGAAGCCTTTAAAACACAGGGTGAATACCAAAAATCTATTAATCTTAATCTCTACCTTATCGATAACATTCATAACTTCTTTGAGAAAGAAAAAATATTGGAACAACTTGGAGAAACTTATCTAAAAGGAGGTTTTTTAAAACGTTCAAAACTAATCTACTTAGAAATTTTACACAAACACCCTAGAAATAAACGTGCTCTTTTTTATTTAGGAATTGTCTATGAACTCCTTCATGAATTTGACAAAGCCTTGGAGATACTCACCCCTTTAGAAATTTTAGGTGAAGATACCAAAAAACTTCAAGCCCATATTGAGCTGTCTAAACTCTTAGAAAAAAAAAGTCTCCCAAAAGCTGATAAAGTAAAAAAACTAACCCAACTGCTTCAAAAACAAGAATATCCTTACCGTAGAATTATGAAAGCCCTTTTTAGCTTGAACTTAGAAACTGCATGGCAAAACTTAGATCCAAACCGAATCGACACAGTTCTTGATATTTTATGGTTCTTACCCTCATTAAACCTCAACTTTGATATAATTTCAAGAAATAAAAAACTCTGTGCTATCTACTTCGCCAAAGGTACTTTAGAGACAGAGGAACTAAGCCAAAAAAGTAATATTTTTTCGATTGATACCATTATAGCTGCTAAGATAGGTGGCAAAGACAACATTGACTTACTCTTTAGCTATGGCTGTGGAAAATGTAAAAACCATTTTCCCATCGGCTTTACACGTTGTCCAAAATGTTATGCCATAGATAGCATTCAAATTAAGGAAACCCTTGTCCAACAACAATCGCAAACAGGTTACTCTCTACTCTGATGGTTCAAGTCTTGGTAATCCAGGTCCTGGTGGCTATGGTGGAATTTTAGAATTTAATGGACATGAAAAAGAATTTTATGGTGGGGAAGCTCATACTACTAATAATCGCATGGAACTTCGTGGGGTTATCGAAGGTTTGAAATTGATGAAAGAGCCTTGTGATATTACGGTGATTTCTGATAGTTCTTATGTGATTAATGCCATTAACTCTTGGCTTACAGGCTGGATAAAAAAAGGGTTTAAAAAAGTCAAAAATGTTGACCTTTGGGAAGAATATGTAGAGGTCTCTAAAACACATGCTATTACAGGTGTTTGGGTACGTGGACATGATGGTCATGAACAAAATGAGCGTTGCGATAAACTGGCCTATGATGAAGCACAACGACAAAAAGCATTATTATAATATTAATTTAAAGGAAGAAAAAAATGAAACAATTTAAAGCACTCGAAAAGGCTTTAAACTACCAATTTAAACGAGATGACCTCATCACCGAAGCACTTACGCATAAAAGCTATAAGAAACCTTATAACAATGAACGCTTAGAGTTCTTAGGTGATGCTGTACTCGACTTAATTGTAGGAGAATACCTTTTTAGCAGATTTCCAAAAGAAGACGAAGGCATACTTTCAAAAATTCGTGCCTCATTGGTCAATGAAAAAGGTTTTACAAAACTGGCACTTGATATTAATCTTGGTGAAGCATTACTTCTTTCTTCAGCCGAAGAAAACAATGATGGTCGAACCAAACCTTCATTACTTTCCAATGCTTTTGAAGCTGTTATTGGTGCAATTTACCTAGAATCTGGCTTAGAAGTCTCTGCTAAGGTGGCTATTAAACTTATTGAGTCTTCTTATGAAACCATTGACCTCAATTCTTTGTCAAAAGATTTTAAAACAACCCTTCAAGAGCTAACCCAAGCAGACTTTGGAGAAACACCAAACTATAAGCTTGTACGTTCCTTTGGACCCGATCATAAAAAAGAGTTTGAAATCGCTGTTGAATTACAAAATAGAATCATTGCTTCAGCACTGGGAAAATCCAAAAAAGAAGCACAACAAAAGGCAGCCCAAATCGCACTCAAAACACTTAAAGGAGAACTCTAATGTCCAATACTTTTGGAAAAGCATTTACCATGACCACCTTTGGTGAATCTCATGGAAAAGCTTTAGGTTGCATTGTCGATGGTGTTCCAGCAGGACTAACAATAGATGAAGATTTTATTCAATCTGAACTCAACCGAAGAAAACCAGGAAAATCAAAACTAGAAACAGCTAGAAAAGAAGATGATAAAGTAGAAATACTCTCAGGAACTTTTGAAGGTCTAAGTACAGGTACACCTATTATGATGATAATTTTTAACGGTAATCAAAAAAGCCGTGATTATGATAATGTAAAAGACCTCTTTCGTCCAGGTCATGCAGACTTTAGCTATTTTCATAAATATGGACTGCGTGACTACCGTGGTGGAGGAAGAAGTTCAGCACGTGAAACAGCAGCACGTGTGGCAGCTGGTTCTATTGCTAAGTTAATGCTAAAAACACTTGATGTAGAGATTGTTTCAGGTCTTTGTGAAGTAGATGGCATTCAAGCTGATACTTATGACTTTGAACATGCAAAGACTTCCCTACTCTATGCCTTAGACCCTAAAGTAGAAGAGGCTCAAAAAGAAGCTATTTTAACAGCTAAAAACAAACATGATTCAGTGGGAGGTGTGGTACTTACCATTGCCACAGGTGTTCCCATTGGTTTGGGTGAACCACTTTACTACAAACTAGATGCCATTTTAGCTGAAGCCATGATGGGAATTAATGCTGCTAAAGCTGTGGAAATTGGTGAGGGGATTGCTTCTACTTCACTTAAAGGTAGTCAAAACAACGATGGAATCACACCTGATGGATTTACGTCTAATCATTCAGGTGGAATGCTTGGGGGTATCTCAAATGGTGATGACATTGTGGTAAAAACCCATTTTAAACCAACCCCTTCTATTTTTCAAGAGCAAAATACCATCAACACTGCCAATGAAGCGATGAAATTTGAACTCAAAGGTCGCCATGACCCGTGTGTTGCCATACGTGGTTCAGTGGTGACCGAAGCTATGATGGCACTGGTACTCGCCGACATGACCCTGCTTAATATGGGTAAAAAAATGCAACACCTCAAAGATATCTACAAGAAATAGGAACTCATCCTATTTCATAATAATAAACAATTTTTAATCTATTTTTACGAACCCATTCTAATATTTTTTTCATATTCAATCAACAAACATTTTACTGTACACTACAAAACAACATAATTTTAACAAACAATTTAAATATTAATAATAAATATATATTTTAATATAATTTTAAGTATAATACATAAAATTAAGTAAGCTATAGGACATTAACATGCAAACAGTAAGAAAAACATCTATTTTATTTAGCAGTATCTTAATCTTTCTATTACTACAAGGATGTGGTAGCAATGACACTTCACACAACTATGCTACAACATTAGGCGAAGGTATTTCTATTGGCACAACAGATGAAGGTGCTGTCATGGCAGCCAATACAAATACCCTCAAAAATATTGCTCAAGAGATAGGAAGTATGATTAAAAGCAATGTTTCCAAGCACAATCAACAAGAAGCCATAGACTTTAATAAAGAAACAAACTACTGTGATATTTCTGGACTAAAGGTCTCTAAAAACAGTGGTACAATGGAAAAAATTACTCACAATCAAAGTTATGATAACTGTCAAGAAGCAGGAAATCAGCATCATGGTAAACTCAATATTAATTACCGTGGTATGGATGATGAGGGAAAATACCCCAAGTATTTAAACCTAGAAATTAGTGAAGATTATACCTTTAATAATACCAAGCTCAAAAAGAATCTAAGCGTAGAAAGTCAAATTGTCTATAGGATCAATAACGAGATTCAAGAGATTCAAGTCAAAATAAATGGTGAACTGAATTTTAATAATGTAAACTATGGCTTACAAAACATCATCCAAACGCTTAAATACTAAACTTTAATCTTCTCCCATTCTCCTTTGTCAAAAGCTCTCCATAAAAAGAAAGCTTTCACAAAAGTATCACTAATCATCGCAATATAAACCCATATAATATCCTCAAAATACCAAGATAAAATAAAAGCAGGAATAATTCTAACCACCCATAAAGAGATAAGATTAATACGTAAAGTACGCCTACTATCTCCTGCTCCACGTAATGCCCCAGAAAGCACAAAGTTAAATGCCAAAGGAATCTGTGAAAGCCCTACTATTTGAAGATACAAACTTGCTTCTTCCATGGTTTTAATATCATTTGTAAAATACCCAACAATTAATTGTGGTGTAAAAATCATAAAAAATGAGAGAAAGAACATTAAAGAGGCTGCATATTTTAAGACCAACAGCACATCCTCACGAGATTGTTCAGGTTTTTTAGCCCCAAGCCCCTGCCCCATCAATGCCATGGCTGCAATGGTAAAACCAATCCCTGGCATAAAAGCCAACCCTTCGATACGAAGTCCTATCTGATATCCAGCCAATGCTTCTGTACTATAGTCTGCAATAATTGCTGTAAACAACATAAAAGACGTGACGGTTAACGTTCGCTCATAAGTTGCTGGTAGTCCTACTTTTAACGCTCTATCTAATAAGTTTTTGGAAAAGTAAAAAAGAGGCTTAAACGGTGTTTTGCCCTTTACATAAAGCCATAAATAGACAAAAAATTCTAAAATATTGACCATAACCGTAGCCCATGCAACACCAGCCACACCCATTGCCTCAACTCCAAAGTTTCCAAAAATAAGCACATAATTCAAGAACACATTTAAAATAATAGAAACAATCTTTACATACATCGGTGTGCTTGTGTCACCTGTTGCATTCAACGCTGTGACAAAAACATATTTGAGCAGTATAAATGGTATCATCATCGTTAAAATAGAGACATAACTTGTCCCCAACGCCACAACCTCTATGTCCACACCCATCCATCCATAAAAAGCATTCGCACCAAAATACCAAAAGAGTGTCATCGGTATAGAAAGATACAAAGCAAAACGTAAAAGTGTTGCAAAAGCCAATGCTCCTTGATGCATTCTTTTGCCCCCATAAAAACGTGAAATCAAAGCATTTGTGCCTACTTGAAGCACGGTTAAAATAGAAAAAATAAACATCAAGGCTTGAAGCCCAAGACCCACCGAAGCCACAGCAATCGCAGAAATAGTACCTACCATAATAAGGTCAGTAATCACTTGTAACATGTCAAGTAAAGAGTTAAATGCAGCAGGAAGAGAGATTTTTAAAATTTTTTTATGCTTGGCTTTGTCAATGGTTAATAATTTCAAATAGCGACTTTATAGGGTAAATTTTTTTGATTATAACGAAAGAAACTTGTGTTTAATTATTGATAACTCTAAAGATAATTTTTAGCTATAATTAATTATACTAAGAAATAAAGGTGAGAAAATGCAAATAAAATGGATTGTATTAAGTATACTACTCTTTTACAGTAGTGCTGTTAGTAACAACAACATTCTTTTAAAAGAGATGCAAACTGAAAAAAGAGTTGCTTTGGTTATAGGAAACAATGCCTATCAACGACCCCTTACCAAACTTAATAATACTATTAACGATGCCAAAGCAATACGTACCATTCTATTAAACCGAGGTTTTGAAGTTCTCTATCAAGAAAATGTTTCACATCGAACTTTTGATATTTTATTAGAAAAATTTTATAAAAAGCTATCGCAAGGAGGAGTGGGTTTGCTCTACTTTTCAGGACATGGAATGGAGTTTAATGGACAAAATTATCTTATTCCTACAGATGCTAAAATAAAAGCAAAAAGTGATAGTCAATATGAAGCCGTAGCACTTAATAAAATTACCCATCGCATACAAAAAATGGGTAATAGGCTCAACATTGTTATTTTAGATGCGTGTAGAAATGACCCTTTTGCTAAAGCTTATGGAGTAGGAGGTTTAGCAAAATCAGAACCTGTAGGACTCTTTGTTTCCTATGCCACAGGAGCTGGTCAAGTTTCAAGTGATGGTCGTATGGGAGGCAATGGACTTTTTACCCAATACCTTATAGAAAATATGCAAAAACCTCTCAATTTACAAGAAGTTTTTAAAAAAACACGTGCTTCAGTCTATGATGCTTCAGGTGGAAAACAATTTCCTGCCATTTATGATCAGATTGTCAAAGGAGACTTCTATTTTACTCTACCAAAGCTCACACAAGTTCCCTCTAAGCTATCACCTTTGCTTCAACCTTTAGATAAAATTATGCCCCATTACACACCGAAATTTAGGGTTTTTAGTTCCATAGATTTGACTAAAAAAAATCCAATGAATGCCAGAATATACATAGAAAACTACGGTGTTTGGAAGCAAGGGATGCAACTTAAAAAAGGAACGTATATCTTAAATATTTCTGCAAAAAATTATCGAACCCAACGTTACAGTATCACTGTCAGCAGTAATCAACAATTTGACTTTCAACTCTCCTTTGTTTTACCAAGACATTAATCTGTTAGAAGACTTATAAAAAAGTCTTCTTGTAAACCTCTTCATCATAAGCCACATGTACTTTGCCCTCACCATACTCAATAACAGGACGTTTAATCAGATAGTTCTCTTTAGCCATCCACTCAATTTTTCCCTCATCATCAAGGTTAAGCTCTTTGAGTTTTAAATCTCTATACTTTGTTCCACGTGTATTAAATAGTACTTTCATATCAACTTGCTTTAACCACTCACGAATTTTTTCTTCACCCACTGACTCTACTTTATAATCTACAAAATCAAATGCTATACCATTGTCTTTCATAAACTTTCGAGCTTTACCTACCGTTGAGCAAGTTTTAATTCCGTATATTGTCATCTTAATGCCTTATATTTTTTTGCGTATTATACACTCTTATGACTTACCTCTACTCCACTGAACACGTGTTGCTAATATATGTTCGCAAGGGCCTTTATGCAATTTATTTTGACCAAAATACCAACAGTTACAGGTTGCGTCTATAAGTTTCATATCATTGTCAATCACCAAGGTTGTACTGTAAGTTTTTGCATTGTCCATTACAGATCCATATATTTTTGTTGATTCTACTTGAGTGTACACTTTACCTAATGTGACCAAATTTGCCAAGACAAAGTTTGAAGCTTTCTCTTCACGTTCATTGCTAAACTGTAACTTATCCATTGGTAAGGGATCTGCTGAAAGCTCACGAACTCGGTAAGTATCTTTGTTCATGTCATACAACACATGACCTTGTTGAGCATAAATGCCCAGTGCCGATTCAATAATGGGTTTGTCTAAACCCAAACGTGTTGATAAGCTCGTAGCACTTTGTACATGTTCACGGCTCAAAGCATCAAAAACTTTTTGGGAAGTTAAGCTATCTACTTCAGCACGTGGACTCATGAGGTCAAAGTTTGCTGAAGCTGACCAATCATTGGCTGACCAACCACTTAAGCCTAAAGTAAAGTGCATTGACCCCAAATCTGCTTCCCAAAAACTTGGCATACCTGAACCTAAAAGGCTTACTTTGAAATGCTTTGCCACAGGTAACAGTCGCTCTAAAATAAACAGTCTTCGTCGTCCCCAAATACGTATCTCTTCAGCTTTCTTGCCTTGGTAAATGGAACGTCTAAACGTCAATTTCTTACCCCAAGGTTCAAACAGCACTTCTACAGGTTTGTCAGGTTGTAAAATAAAACGTAATGAACGTGGAGATTTTTTCTCTTTATTTCGTTTAAGCATCAACAAAATATTGTACATGTCCATTGGATGTAATGTAAACGAACTTTTATCCATGGTCATGGCTGAACTAATTTGTAAAAAACCTCGTACCCATGAATCAGGTAAATCAATCTTCTCTTCTTTAAATTCATCGGACAGCTCTGTTTCTACTTCAAAACCACTGGGGTCAATGGTAAAACTCGTCTCTTTATAATCACGAATCTTCTGAAACTCATCATAAAGCTTGTCAGAGTAGTCAATGTTGGTTGTTCCATACGAATGCTCTTCTATCTCTTTAAAGGTGTCGTAAGAACAGCTCAGCTTTCCATAACTTGATTCATCTTGCGAGAAACATTCAAAAAATACCTCATCAGGATGCACCGTAATCACTGGATCAAGTACAAACCATTTATCATAATCATTTTTATACAGATACTGAAAATAGTTGGACTGTGCATCATAATAGGGCTTTAGTAATTTGTTCTCCGTAGCTCTTAAAGCATCCAACTCTTTACGTATTTTGTTATATTTGGCTTGACGTTGCTCTTTTTCAGCTACCAATTCAGCCAACCAAACTTCTTCTTGACTCTCGAGCCATGCTTTGTAGTCACTTGTATCTTTAGGTTTAAAACGCATGTCTGAAACCACCACATCGTGCAAGGAAGACATGGCTTCACGAAAGTTCAATGTATCACGTAACTTGGAGACAAAAAAAGTAGGTTCACGGTTAAGGTCAGGGGCAAAACTCATGTCGGTTGTGGTATTGTTCGAATTAATTCCTGAATTACCTTTAAATTTATAGTTAAACTCCATTACAGCACCTCTCTTACTTCTGTCTCTTCTATGCTTAGAGGCAATGCTATTTCTGGGTACGATTCTCTAATCTTATGCATTGCTTCTACATAAACCTCTTTATCTGCCCAAACCATGGTCGCTGAATGATGAGAAGCTAAACCTGCATACATTGTTGCTATGGCTTTATTTTCCAAGCGTCTCATGAGTAAAAGCATTATCCGTGTTTTAGCCACCCTATTTTGATTGACTGAATGCAATAACACATTAAAGAAACGCTCCAGTTTTAAAAGTTGTTCATCAGCCATTTCACTTAGCATTAAATCGGTTACAAATTTTTGAATATTAAGTGCTGGATGTTGCGAAAGTTTGGTTAACAACACTCCTATATCAAACTCTCCTGCTTCAATTCTCTTTTTAGCAAAAAGCTGTACATCTACATAATTACTATCTACCACCACCACAATGTCATCTGTATTCATGGGAAAGGTACTAAAATATTTTGAAGCAAAAGCACGAGTGTCTTCCCAGTGGGTATCAAAAATCATAAGCGACTTAGGCATGGCTTCTTGCACCTTATCTTGATGATTGGTATAAGCATTGTATGCCCAAACCCTTGTGGATTTATTGGGACTTTTAGCCAATCTTGCCCATTGTCGTACAGAAAATGCTTCTGCCTCAAACTTTGTCAATATCAAAGAACCCACAGCCACGGCCATTTTACTTTTGGCAATAAGCAATCGGTAAAGTTGGTCAGCATTCACAGATAAATAAGCTAAATGCAAATGCTTCACTACTTTTTGAATATCTGTAACCAACCCATCCTCATACGCTACAAATGATTTCTCTACAATAGCATAAAGGAAGACCTTAGCATTTTGGTTCTCTTGGGCTAGTTGTGCAATAATTTTTTGAGATTCAATCCGTACCGATGCTTCTTCATGATATAAAAATGTCACCAACATCTCATGGGCTTTCATCAACTCTGCTTCTGAAAGTTTTCCTAAAAGATAAATGGTTGTCGCTAACATCTCTGAATGTTGATAGTTTGCTATTTTTTCTTTGAAGAACAGAGGTAATACTAAATCTCTAAGAGAATCAGAACGAATTAAAATAGCAGCCACCACATGCTGATCTGAAATCTCCTGGGCTTCCATCATCTGTATTAAATGTTTAGTATTTAATCCTTTATGTAACGCTTCAAAGATTTCTATAAAACGTGATTTTAATACTACTTCCAAAGGACTGCTCTCTTGCATAAATACTTCTACTAAACTTTCAACTAAATCACCAGGTTTTTCTAAAGTTTTCAAGAGAGGAAGTAAACGCTCAAAAGCATACTTAGAACTTTTAAAAACAACTTTAATCATCAAGTCTTCAGCATAAAGTATGGCTCTTTTTTCACTCAAAATATCTAAGGCAAAAGAAGCTATTGTATTGTCAAAACTTAACAAAGCACTTTCCACAATGGCTACTTCTTGGGTTTTTGCATAACGTTCTTTGAGTAGTTCAAAGAAAAAATTTCTAACTTTATTGGCGTTAGCATTCAACATTGCTAACAACGCTTCTAAAGAAGCATTTTCTATCACAGCTGGATGCTCTTCCAAAATGCTAAAAGCAAAATTTTGTACCACTTCTACTTTACTTTGGGTCAAAATTTCTAAAGCCACTTCAGGGTTTTTATCCCAAAGTTCTTTATGCATCTCTGGACGATGCTCATCTTTAATGCTTTTATTCGCAATGCTCCAAACTTTTTTACTAGGCTCTATCATATAACGTTTTCCAGCCCCAAACAGTATATACATAAAGCTGACATGCGTAGAATACGCATCATAATTTTTTGTTTTCCAATTCCAATTTTCATCATAATAGCTTGAACTAAAAGCTTCAAAAGCTGAAGGGTAGGCATTCATGCTCAACAGCAGATATTTAGCAAAGTCTAAATAAGCTTTACCTTGAAATTTAGCTTTATACCCAACATCACGGAGGCTTCGCTTTTTAAAATAAAGTTTTGAACACCCTAAACTCGGCTTGGTATTCCAATTCTCATCATGGTCTGTATAACATGCCATTTTTTTAGATTCTATCTTAGTAATGAGTTGGGCTACAACTTCTTGATCATCACGTATCTCTGCCATTTTATAGATTCTTCTAAAAAGTGAAAAATTAAACTTGGTTAAGGGTAAATGTACCAAAGACAAAACAAAAGTTTTATGCATAAAGTTGTCTATACTCGCATGAATATAAAGTTTTAAATAAAGTTCATCAGCCCTTTGAAGCAATGGGGTCAACTCATTTTTAACAACTTTTCGCTCCTCTTCATACCAAGAATCTAACTCTTTGTAACGTGTATATAGACGATCAATCATCTCTTCTAAAAGCTGAACTTGAATCAAAAAATTAGCTATATTTTTTTGCTTCAAAGACGTAGAGAAAGGCAAAGAGAAACTTAACCCTTCTATTTGTTTTTTTTCTTGTTCTTCTTTGAGTAAAAAGAGTGCTTCTTCCACCACATAACGTGAAGCATCATTGAGTTTATTTCTCAACGACTCAATGGGTTTACGCAGACTTATATCAGCATAACGTCCCAATGTCCAAGCTAGAGCATAATAAAAAGCATTACTCTGCTCTTTTTCTTGTTCATACAGTGCTAATACCAAGGGTTTTGCTGTTTCTAATTTTAAAATACCTGCTTTATAGATGAGTTTTGAGATGGGATAGTTGTCAACAACATGCAATGCCTCATCTTTAGCACGTTCTAATCTGCTAAGAAGTAAAGTTTCATAGGCTTCTAGCGAAATTACTTCTCGCACTTTTTTCTCTTCTTTTTTCCTAGAGTCATACCCCTCTTTTATCTGATACGCTTTATTCATCTTTGAAATAACCAATGAATCATAAAGTTTTTGGGCTTTTTCTAAATTGACAGGAACTTTTGTTTTTGTTCCTTCTTTCAAACTCCCTCCAAAACGACCATACTCAAAATTAACCAAATATTCTGAAGGAGAAATTTCAAGTAAATAGACAGTGTAAACTTTGTTTGATGTCCCTTTTTGATAATGTAAAAATGTTTGTTTAACGGTTTTCATTATTTCTCCCCCTACTTTCTAAACATGTCTAAAATATTATTTAAAAAAGAAGGGTTTTCCAAAGTTGTTTTGGAAGCTTCTTCTCCAAGCTCTTTACTGCTTACTACCCTTGTCTCTTCTGTTACTAAAAATACAGGCTTAGATTCCCAAGGCTGTTTACCTTCTGCTGACTTGATTCGAAATGTTTTATCACTAAGCCCTAAAGAAGGCATAGGATATTTTTGAAGTAATGCTTTAACTCGCTTTAGGTAGTCAGCCCCTTTTACAGGGTCAACCATGTTAATAAAATTGGCATAACCTAAAACAGAAGCCATAAGGTTCTCTGTTTTTCCTTGCCATGATTTTCCCTCAAGTCCATGCTGTTCTATTTGATAAAGCAAAGCCCTAAACTTTTTGAGCTCTTTTCGATTGACAGAAAGTTTTTCATTGACCACAATCCCCGTGACCTCATGACAGGCACCTTTTTTCATGATTTTTGTCTTTTTAGAATGTAAAATAAAGCCCTCTTCTTTGGTCACTTTTTTTATCCAAAACATCATCTTATTAATATTCTGATACGCCGTTGCCGAAAAAGTCATGTCATCAGCATAACGCGTGTAGGTAAAAGCTAAACTATCAGCAATACCACTCATTCGCTTGTCCAATTTACGACAAATAAGATTTGTAATCATTGGACTCGCAGGTGAACCTTGTGGAAGATAACGTTTACCTGTATAAAGATAAAGTTTTTCACCATCGAGGGTTACTTCTTTTTGTTGGGCTTCGGTTGTCAAAATGGCTAAAATGGTTGCCACTTCTGCTGAATAACCCAAGCTTTTAAATAAACCCTTTACACGTCCATAGTCAAGCGTAGGAAAAAAGTTTTCAAGGTCACAGTTAATCACCACTGCTTTTCCAATATGAGGTTGGGCATTACTCATTATGCTTTTATTTGTAACAAAACCATGGGCTTTTTCATGCACAGCCACTTTGTTTAAGATATTTTCTAAAATCCAATATTGTAAACGTTTAAGTTGAGGTTTGGGTGCTGATATTTCTCTAAACCCCCCTGTTTTTTTTGCCATTTTAAAATGAACATAATTACTTTGTCGTGAAAGTTTTTGAGTGTAGGTCAAAAAGCGTAAGGCTTTGAGGTCAATGCCCATTTTATTGGCTAAATCTTTCGCATCTTTAATAAGAAAAAGATTATTTGTTACTAGCAGTTCTAACTTTGCTGATGTTTCATCATCATGTATAAAAGAATGCCCTATGAAACCCAATTTATTTTCTTTTTTTTCTGCTCGTTCTTTAGCTTTTTTTTGAGCTTGAGCTTCTCTTTTGGCTTTTGTCTCTTCTCTTCGCACTAAAGCATCTGCCATACGTTGCTTATGAATCTCTTTAATCACTGATGCTGGATTTTTAATTTTAGTAGAGAGTTGATTTAGTTCATGTTGTAGCTCTGTTTTTTTTTCAATGAGTTCTTCTGGCATTTTAGGTTTAGCATTGTCCCAAAAACCAAGGCGTTTCATCTCGGTTAAAATATAAGAATCTTTGGAGGTTTTTTTTATTTCGTCGTAAAGTTCTTGACGTGTCATTTTTTATCCTGATTTTATCAAATAATGGTAAGTAATTAATCGTGGGTATTTTTATGCTTATAATAGTATATAGGTTTTGAAACAAAAGAGTTTATCTTCGTTCACTCAAATATTAGTGTATTCAACTCGACACAAATGGGGTACTAGTGTACACTATTTGTCTTTACAAGACTACTACGAAATATGTACACTAGTACCCTATTTGTAATAGTAAAGAATATGCTAATAACGCTTTGCTAGACTCTAAACAGACATGGTGATACACCATGCAAATTGCAAGGTTCTCTTATGTTTCTATAGAAGTTTATTGTGTTAATTATTATAATATACTTAAGATTTTATTTTCTAGTTAAAATTTAATATTTTTTTAAAAATAGCTATTAATACTCAACCACAAGTACGACAAACACCATGTACAATGATGTTTTCAACCGTATATCCCTTAAGTGTAAAGTGTTCATCAGCTTCAAGGCACTCTACCTTATGGCATTGATTACAAATAAAATGTGCATGTAGCTTTTTATTCATTTCATAGTATCTCTTTTTATCACTCGACTCAAAACCATTCAAGATTCCTGTACCTTCAAAGGTGGTCATATTTCGGTAAAAAGTTGCTTTATCCATCGCAATATCTGATTTAATATCTTCATAAGCCAAAGGCTGTGAGGCTTTAGAAAAGATTTCTAAAAGCATCTTCCGTGCAGGGGTAAATTTCAATTTATTATTTTTAATAAGTTTTTCTAATTCCATGAGTTGATTATACAATATCTATACTTATCCCCTCATATGCAATTAAGTTGCATTTAATGAAAAGTTCTATATTATTCGCTCATTAATTTTCAAAGGATCAACATGAACACAACAAAACTAGCCCTTGCTTCACTTGTAACACTTCTTTTCATAGGATGTGGAAGTAGCAGTAGTAGCAATTCAAACACAGATGTAAACTTAACAAGTAGCTTAGATTTACCTGATGGTAAAATATTGATTTTCTTTGACAACGCCACTTCAGACCAATACCTCTATGACACAACAGCCGATACCAATACAAACATGAATACCGATGTCAATAAAACCTATAACATGACCGATAAAACAGGGAAACTCATTCGATGGGATCACGAAACAACCACTGGTGTTGACCAAAAAATCGTCATGATAAATGATGACTTTAATATTAACGAAGGAAACTTAACCTATAACGACTTCCATTACTTAGGTCATTTCCATGAAGAAGACAATGTACATGTTTTTGCGTCACACTCCAACAGCGAATTTGACCCAACAGTATCAAGTGATGCTAAAAAAGCTACTTTAGTCTCTCTTAACACGCACCTTCTTGAACAAGAAGCGATTAAACAAGAGATTGCTACCACACTAGCAGATGCTGGTGAAGAATTATGTAACTTCTATGTCTTAGAGCATGAAGAGGAAGATGCAGCCACTGAAACAGAAGAAGATCATGGTGATTCACCACATTTTGCATTCACAAAATCAGGTAAGGTACACGTTTACTATGATGAAGAAGGAGGTCTCACACTAGGAGGTGATATAGTCGCTCTTGAGGGTGTAACAAGCTGTGAAGAAGACAAAAGTTCTATTGTAAAAAATAATGACCATGGTGTCTTAATTTTCAGTGCAGAAACACAAACACTTTACCAAGTTGATACACATGATGAGATTAACGGTACCACTAGACCAGATTATCACCAACACGCTAACTGGACAGGAAGTAAATTCTTACCAACAAACTTCACTCCTACACAATTTGTAGGAATCGGTGAATCAGATGAAGCCCATGACGACTAAGTTCAACATAGTTACCGTACTTCTTATCGCAAGTAGTTCTCTTCAAGCAGAAGAACTGCTTGGAGATATTACGATTGAAGGTCAAACAGAAACACAAGAAGAATCCCTCTCCTACTGCTACATTCATAATGTTAAAGCCCTTAGCAAAAGAAAAGGTGCTGGTGAAACTTTGGGAGATTATCTTTCAGGTGAATTGGGTGTGGAAAGTGCCACTTATGGCTCGGCTGTTGGTCGCCCTACTGTTAATGGAATGGAAGGCTACCGTGTGGGCATTGCCCAAGGGGGTATTATGCTCAATGACCTTTCAGCCATGAGTCAAGACCATGCAGTTGGACTCAATGCTAAAGTAGCTGAACATTTGGAACTCGTTAAGGGACCAGCTTCTTTACTCTACGGTTCATACAGTGGTGGAATTGTTCGTACTTTAGGCGAAGAACATGAAAGTGAATTGCCTAAAGGTTTTGGTGCTAACGCTTCTCTTTCTACAAATTCTGACACAGGAAAAGGTACAGGAAACCTCAAAGCAGAATATGGGAATGAAGACTATTCTGCTTATCTTAACTATTACCGTAATGAAGCTGATAACTACTCCAGTGGAGGAAAAGAGATAGCAAACTCCGATACTTCTAGTGAACAAGTTCATGCTGTCTTAGGTTGGCAACCTACTGAAAATACCGTAGTAAAAGTCTATGGGGACATTATGGATAAAGAGTATGGTATCCCCAATAAAACAAGTGAACGAACCGATATTTCTATGGAGCAAAAACGCTATGGTATTGTTCTACACAATCAAGAAATAGGTAAGTTACAAAATGTTAAAACAGAATATCAACTAAGTGACTACCGACACTTTGAAAGAGAAGGTGGACGTTACGATGGTGCTTTTGACCAACAACAACAAAGTCTAAGCACAGCTTTCGATTTTAATGTTCTTGAAATGGATGCAAACTTTCGTGCTGAACTTCTTCAAAATGAACTCAAAGTATGTCATGAACATGGTGGATGTAGTGAATTTACAACAGCAACGCGAACCTCTGCTGAAGATGGTTTTTCCCTACAACAACAATATGATCGAAGAGGTATTTCTTTTTCACATGGTCACCCAATGCCAAATGTTAAAGAACAAAAAGTTCAAATGGGTGTTAACTTCAAACGTTATTATGATGAAGATGAGTTTAGTTTAGCTCTTAACGGTGTTCTTCGTAAACTAACACCAGACAGTTCAAACATTCAAGAGACATGGCTAATGCCCACAGCCATTGACCCTAACTACTATAATACAGAAAATGATGTAGCCCTTAGTGTTTCCCTTGGTTGGTGGCATATTTGGAATGACAAGTTCACAACACAAGCTTCACTTTCCTACATGGAACGTCTTCCATCTTCCCAAGAGTTACTTTGGAATGGCTTTCACCATGCAACAGAGAGTTATATTTTAGGAAACAGAGACCTTGACAAAGAACGTTCAATCAACCTCGATGCGAACATGCTCTACACACACAATGAAAACTTCAACTCAAAACTAAGTGCTTATTATTACCATTTTGACAACTACATCTATCAATCTCCAAGAGTCAATGCCAATGGCACAGCTACCATTGACCCTTTTCACCTTAGTCCAGTTTGGGAAATACTTGGTGTGGGTGCAAAAATTTACGGTTTAGGAATTGAAGAGAGTTATAAAACTTCATTAGGAAATCATAAATTTACCAATACCCTACAACTTAACATGTTAAAAGGTGAATTAAGCAAGGGAGGCTACATTCCTCGTATGGCACCCTACAATGCCACAGCGAGTGTTGAACACCTATACAATAATTTTACCAATAAGTTAAGTTACAAATGGGTTGACAAAAGTCGTAATGTAGCTTCAAATGAGAGTAAAACAGCCAGTTATAATCTGCTCAATGCATCTATTAACTACGAACAGAAGCTCGGTAAAAACACCATAAACTACTGGCTTAAAGGGGAAAATTTAACCGATGATATTGCTAGTAATCATATATCATTTCTAAAAGAAACAGCTCCTTTACCTGGTCGTGCTGTGATTGCTGGTGTGGAATATCAATACTAATTATTTAAAACTTTAAAAAGAAGGCTAAAAAGCCTTCTCTTTATTAATTGCTACTAACTTCAACAGGTCCATGGTCATCACAATGATCACCATGAGGATGATGCAGTCGTCCATTGACAATATAATCAACATGATCGCCATGAGGAACAGCTTCATGTCCACAATCTGGCCCATGTACGTGTCCTCCACACTCCTCACTCTTTATAGGATGACATCCATCAGGATTTGTTTCATTCACTTCTAAGCTATGTTCATCATAATGCCCATCGTGTTTGTGATGCATATGTCCATCATGCAAATAGTCATAATGGTCACCATGTTTTACTTTGGTATGACCACAATGTTCACCATGTTCATGCTCATGATTTTCGTGTATTTTACAGTTATGTTCACTCATTATTTATTCCTTATAAGTTAATTTGAAGTTATTTATATCATAAAATCAATGATAAATTAATTAAATGTAGCATAAGTACCTAGCTATACTCAAAAGAAATACTTGATGCTTTTTGGATAATCTTAATTCCAAGTTGCTCCACAAGCTCCACTATTTTTACATTATTCGTTATTAATTTAATTTTAACCAGATTCATATCTTGAAGTATGAAAGTAAGGGAAGGATATCTAATATCTGTTTTAATATCAAATTTCACTTTTGTTTGACGGATATTACGCTCCTCTACTTCAAGCTTACGTGTGTGTATCTCTTGTAAAAAACCATCAATATTTCTAGGCTCTTTGCTATAGTAGATAAGAAGACCTCCTGATTTGTAAATCATCTTTAATGCCATCTCCAATTGATTGTTACAATAACATACTCCATCAGCATGAACATGAGGTATTTGTGCATCAGAATGAATATAAACAATCGGCTCATTCAAGGTAGCAAAATTTTGACTCATTATTACGAGGTACTCTTGTTCAGCATCTTTATAAGCTTTACTTTTATAGCTACCATATTTTGTAAGTATTGTTGTTAGCTTAGAACAAATGATTTCATTTTTCACATAAACTAAAGAGGTTATTTTTTTGATAAGACCCATTTAAATGTTTCCTTTTTGTTAAATTTTTTCATAAAAGTATAGCAATTTTACAATATAAATGCAATTTAGTTGCATTTATATTGTAAAATTGCTATGCTCTCAAAATCAAAAAAGAATTATAAAGGATAATCATGATTCATTCGTACATTATTACAGGATTTTTAGGCGTTGGAAAAAGTAGTATGCTAACAAACACCCTCAAAAATCATTTTACCGATAAAAAAGTTGCCATTATTGTCAATGAGTTTGGCGAGATAGGTGTTGACCAAAATATTTTAAAAAATGTCCACAGTGATGTTATTGAAATCTCAGAAGGATGCATTTGTTGTCAAATGGCTGAAGAGTTCGAAAGTGGTGTGATTGAAATTATCAATAAATACCAACCCGAAGTCCTCTTTGTAGAGACTTCAGGTGCAGCTGAACCCTTCCCTGTGTTTCTTTCATTGCAAAACCTTGGGGTAACTGTTGAAGGGGTTATCTGTGTTGTTGATGCAAAAAATTACGACACTTACATGCATAACGCAACAGCAAAATATCAAGTAGGTGGCTCAAATATTATTGTTCTTAACAAAACAGATTTAATCTCTGAAGAAGAGCTCAATAAAGCACAAACTGATATTATTACCTATAAAGAACAACACGACATTAAAAATACGATGACAGGTAAAAAAGTATTCAACAACTACTTTATTCATCATGCTAAACAAGGTATTGTGGGGAAAGAAGTATTTGAAGGGGCTTATCAAATTGATGAAATGGTCGGACTCGTAACCGATAACCACGTGCATGAACATGACCATATTGACCGAAGAGTTGGAAAACTAAGTAAAGACATTGACTTTGCTGCTGTAGATGCCATACTTGAATCACTTCCAAAAAATATTTACCGAGTCAAAGGGATGATTAAAGTAACCGATGTACCAACAACGCTTATTGTCAACTATTCCTTTGGTAATGTTGCTTTTGAAGAGCTAAATGACTATGAGGGAGACTCTGCCTTAGTATTTATTGGTGAAGACATTGACACGGAACTTGAACTCTTATCCAAGCACTTTCCTTACTTAAGCATTCAACAAGAAGAGCAAAAGCAAGAGCATGACCACAGTCATGAGCATGAGCATAGCCATGCCCACTAAAATTGAATTTGGAAATGCTTGGCTTAAAAATTTTTTACAGTCCCAAATAAATAATTTAATAAAAAAAGCCGAGGCAATTGCTAGTAATCACTAAGCCACACTAATTTAAAAAATAATATAAGATGAAGTGACTATAATTTTATAAAAAATAGGATTTAACGTGAACATTAAAAAAAATGCGATGGTTTCCATCTCAATGACTTTAAGTGATGACAATGGCAATATAATCGAAGATAATGAAGAAGAGATAATCTATCTTCATGGTGGATATGGACATCTATTTCAAAAACTTGAAGAAGAACTTGAAGGTAAAACAATTGGTGATGCTTTTACGGTAAACCTCAAGCCTTCTGAAGCGTTTGGTGAATTTAATGAAGATTTGGTTTCCAAAGAGATGTTAAGTGATTTACCTGACGACATTGAAGTAGGGATGGAACTCGATGGCGACCTTGATGGGGTTATTTTTAATGTATTAGAAGTAGATGAAACCCATGCACTGATTGATGGTAACCATCCCTATGCTGGATTTCATCTTATAGCAACGGGAAATATTTTAGAAATAGAACACCTAGACGATGAAACCATTGCCAAAGTGTTAGAAGAAGAACATCATGCACATTAAAATAAAGAAAGATGAATTTATTATTCATCCTTCTTTTTCTCTTTTATTTTAAATCTAACAACTCAGCCTTCTCCATCATCTTAATAAATTCAGCTCTATACCCTTCTCTATCCTCACCTTTTGAATTTTTAGCCAATTCAATTAGTTGACTAAAAGTTAAAGATTTTTTATATTCAGAATCACGTAGAAGCATTCCAAAACCAGCTACTGTTTGAGTAAAGTCAAAATCTTTTTTATTAATATCTGCATCAGAATCACTAATAATTTTACTCATCTTTGTAGAAATATCTCCATCAGGCTTTTTATAACGAATTTTTACTGTTGCTAACTCGTTTGAATCTTCAATACTTCGTTGATATTTTAGGTCATCCACTTTAGATTTTACTTCTTTAGATGCTAAAACTACTTCATAAAGCACTGTTACAGAATGCCCCATGCCTATTTCTCCTGCATCTTTTGTATCATCATTAAAATCTCTGTTGGCCAAGGCTCTATTTTCATAGCCAATCAATCGGTAAGAATGCACTCTTTTTGGATTAAATTCAACTTGTACTTTTACATCTTTTGCCACCGTATAAAGTGTTCCACTCATTTGCGTTACCAGTACTTTTTTAGCTTCTAAAAGATTGTCAATGTAGGCATAGTTTCCATTTCCTTTGTCAGCGAGTTGTTCCATTTTTCCATCTTTATAGTTTCCCATACCAAAACCTAAAACCGTTAAAAAAACACCCTCTTCGCGTTTCTTTTCTATAAGATTTACCAGTTCTTCTTGACTGCTCTGCCCCACATTAAAGTCTCCATCAGTTGCCAAAATAACCCTATTGTTTCCACCTTCTATAAATGCTTCCCCTGCAACTTTATAGGCCAATTTAATGCCAGCCCCCCCTGCTGTACTGCCCCCTGCATTGAGTTTATCTAAGGCTTCAACAATTTTTACTTCTTCATCCCCTCGAGCTTTATCAAGTACCAAACCAGAATTACCAGCATACACCACCATAGAAACACGGTCTTTTGCTCTTAACTGTTTGACTAAAAGTTTTAACGACTTTTTGAGCAGTGGTAATTTATTGGCATTACCCATTGAACCTGAAACATCTAACAAAAAGACCAAGTTACTCGCAGGAAGTTTCTCAATATTTGGCTTTTTTGTCTGAAGAGCTATCTCGATTATTTTACTATCACTGTTCCAAATGCTATTGCCCACACGAGTATTAATATAAAAAGGGTCTTTATTTTGAGGTTCTTTATAATCATAAGAAAAATAATTAATAAGCTCTTCAATTCGCACAGAATCTTTAGGAGGTAAAGAAGCACTTTTATCATTTAAAAAACGTCGTACATTGGCATAAGATGCTGTATCTACATCGGTACTAAAAGTTGAAAGAGGCGAAGAGGCAACTTCTTTAAATTTATTTTCTTGAATGCTATTATACGCTTCTGTATTTGCCATTTCCATTTGAGGAGGAGGTACAGGCATAGGGGAAGGCATACTCATTGCAACGGGTACTGGACTGGGTAGTGGAGGACTGGCTTCTATTTCAGATACCATCATAGGGGAAGGCATACTCATTACAACGGGTACTGGACTGGGTGGTGGAGGACTGGCTTCTATTTCAGATACCATAACAGAAGGTGAAGTACTGTCAGAGTTAAGCTCTTTTTTCTCTAAAGTATTTACCGTACATGCTGTAAAAAGCATGAATGGAGTAAGTAATATGGTTGATTTATTTTTCATAAGTTCCCTTTTTTAAATTTTCTCTATCAAAGTATTATAACTTAAACAGTTGGTAAAAAACAATCAAGTAAAGCCTTTCTATTGCATTAAAAGGTAGTTTAATGAAAAAACCACCGTCCATCATAAGGCACAAGAATATCTTTAAAGTTCAGCCATGCTTCATAAGAAAAAAGTGCATTTTGAACCAAATCTGTTTCTGGTGCAATCAATAACAAAAGAGGTATGGAAGCATACACAACAAGGGTCTGGATTTTTTGATTGGTGGTTTTAAACATCCCAAATTTAAATGCTGTTCCTGAAGACCTTTTCATACGTCGGTTTCCTAAATCGACACTGTAAGTTTCATCTAAAATAAGATGCACCAAATAGCCCCACGTAATCATAAATCCATAGACCCATGAAACCAGTGAATTTAAACCAAAAAACCATTGACAAAGAGAAGCCACCACAATACCCCAAATAAGTGCTACAGGAATGGTATGAAACATCCCTCTGTGTTTGGAGACTTTACGAAAAAAACCTAAAAGCACATAACGAATTCCCATAAACACCAACACAGAAACAATCGCCATCTCTATGAGTGAATAGGTAGAAGATTTAACAAAAATAAGCATAATGGTCATCAGTAAAGAGAGGACATTAAAACCAACTTTTATGGAAGTAGAGTGTGCTGAGTCAACATCAGGCAACAATCCTCCCAATGTTCCTAAAGCAAAGGCTATTACAGCTTGTTCAGGCGTTAGTACCTCCATGGAAAGCAGTGTGGCAGAAACCACAGCAGAAGCTGTTGCAGCTACGGTGAAGTGCGTGTTAAAATTTGCCATCTTATTTGTCTACTTTGGTTACAAGCTTATGTGAGTTGCCTAAAATATGCTCTACAATCTGTTCCCCTTTAAAAAGCACCATATAAGGTCTTGGAGTCAAATAGCGTCCTGTTCGAGAAGGCGTAGCCACAGATGTCTCTACCAACCAGCCTTTCCATGCCAATTCACCCCCATAAGCAAAACCTTCTTGTTTATAGGCACGTTTAGGTTCTCCAAATTTATACTGACCAGATTCACCACGTGTTAACTTAGTTGAAAAATAGTTCTTAATTGCTGTCTGATAACGTTTAGGTTTCATTCCATAAGCTGAATTTGCTACTTGGGGTATTCCAATTTCTGTTCCTAGTCCAATGGTTGGTTTGGGTTGTGGTGTACACCCACTTATTAAACCCACTATTGCCACAATGCCTACTATCTCTTTCATCCTATTTCCTCTCTTCTTTTAGTTTAAACTGTCCAACGCTACCATCACACCTTCTGCTAGAGCTACCTTTTCTATGACTTTAACTTCTGCTTCATATTCAGAAAAAGATTTATTTCCTTTTTGAATCTCTTTTTGTAAAATAACCCCACCCCCATCAAGCTCTGAAGTGACCCAATGCACGGTAACCCCTCCTGTTTCATTTTCATCATCATAAGAACGTTCTATTGCCATAAGCCCTTTATGAAGAGGAAGCAATGAGGGATGTAAGTTAATAGCTTTGACTGCATTGGTAAATGTAGGCGTTAAAATTCTCATAAAACCAGCCAACACCGTAAGATCTGGTTTATAATAGTGTAAAGCGTGAACTATTTCAGCATCAAAAGCTTCCCTACTTTCAAAAACAGAGGATTCAATAATTTCAAGAGGAACATTATGCTTTTTGGCAAATGCTATCCCTCCTGCATCAGCTTTATTGGTTAACGCCACCACCACTTCAAGCTCTTTGTCATGCAAGTTTTCTAAAATATATTGTAAATTTGACCCTGCTCCACTAAATAATACGGCTATCTTTTTACGACTCGGCATTTAGTGCCTCCCTGCAGTGAATTTTAATTCTTCTCAAGCTTCCCAATCTCCTCTATTAAATCTGTTGGAAGCATAGCATAAGAACTACCACCATAAGCTTTTGAAGCAGAGGTAAAGGCTAAAGAAGCTTGAATTGTGGCTTCTAGTCCCTCATATCCTTGTGCCAACAATGCCCCAATGAGTCCAGCCAAAACATCCCCTGACCCCCCTTTAGAGAGCCTAGAACTTCCATGAGGATTGATGAAAAGTTGTTTCTCTTGTGCCACAATCATATTTGCTCCTTTTAACAACAAAGTCACATGAGGAAAAAGCTCACAAAACTCACGTACTTTTTCAAAACGATTGGCTTGAAGTATGGCAATATTAAGAGGAGTGTCAATTGTCATGTTCCATAATGCCACAAACTCTTTGGGATGAGGTGTCAAGACAATTTCTCGCTCTTTTTGTTCTAAAAACTCTAACACAATTTCATCAGTAAAGACCCCTGCATCTAAAATTAATGGGGCTTTACTCTCTAAAATATCATCGACTATTCCCTCTTCAAACTCATCAAACCCCATGCCAAAAGCAATGGCTGTTGTGTTTGTGGGCAATTCTAAACTCTGCATTAGGGCTAAGGGTAAAACAGTCTGCACTTCGCCAACCATAGAAACCAGCCCAGCTCCAAAACGCAAAGCCGATAAACCCGACATTGTCCCAGCACCCTCTTTACTTCCTACTATCACGGCTAAATGTCCAAAATTTCCTTTATGGGTGTTTGCTCTGTTTCTACTGGGTAGTACCATGTCTTTTGTTTCTAAAAGAGCCATATCGGTTTGAAAGCCCTTCGTATATTTGCCATGTGAAAGCCCCAAATCAACACAAAAAACTTTACCCACATAATCTTTTGCCATATCACTAAAGAGACACTCTTTTAATGCTCCCATCGTGATGGTCACATCCACAAACAATGCCATGGGTAAAGGGTTACCATCCACATCAATACCCGTGGGAACATCACACGCAATTTTAAAACTTTTTAAGGCTTCAAGTTTAACTATCAACTTACGTGTTCGTTCATCGAGTTCACGCGAAAGACCTGCACCAAACAAGGCATCGACCATAATGTCTGTCTCTTCCACCTCATCTACAAACTCAATGTCTAAGTTTTGCACTCTTTCCAACTGTACCTCAGCCATAACCGAACGTACCCCAAAAGGAATATGCAATTTCACCTTATAACTACCATCAAGCAGACGAGCCAACACCAAGCCATCTGCTCCATTGTTCCCAAATCCACAAACTATCAAAACCGAACTTTCTGCTTCAAAATTTTCTCGAATATAATTTGCCATACCATTGGCTGCATGTTCCATAAGAATATCTTCTGTTAGGTTGTAATCATCATAACATCGTTGGTCTAGGGGGTAGCAGGATTTGTAGAGAGGTTGCATTATAACTCTTTTAATTTGGGATAAATAGATTTAATAAAGCTTTTGTACTCATAGCCAAAAGACGTATATATTTCAGCTAAAGATAAATTTCCAAAATATTTTAAAGATTGAAAAATAAATAGTCTACGCTCTATTAAAGAACTATCATTAAGATTAAAAGTATCTATGGTAAATTGTCCCTTTGAATTTACTGCTACAATTTCACCTGTAATTAAATAATCAAAACAATTATCAGGGTTTTCAACTACTACATCAACAATTTTTAAATAATCGTCTTTACTTTTCACAATACTTTGTTTCTTATTATCCTTAACTGATGAACAGCGATTATAAGTATTGCAAGAAACTAAAAGATTATTATAAACTAAACTCTTTTCAGGAAAAATATTTCGTGTTTTAAAATGGTCAATATTAGAGTATCTCTTATCAAAGGTTATTTTCTTCTCACAATAAACACAAAGAGAGTCTTGTTCATTTTCTAAAATATATTTTCTTAAATCTTGTCGAATACTAGAAATGTTTTTATCTTCCCATGCACTTTTAATTTTGGGTAATTTTACTTTTTTTCTAGCCTTTATAAAACTAGTTGGTTCATTTTTAATTACTTGAAACATTTTTTCTCCGTGAGGCTATTTCAACTTTTAAAAGCTTCAACTCTAAATATTCCTTTCCTAATAGTTTTTCTAACTCATCCCACTCTTTTTTAAATTCATCAGAATCATACTCATTCCGAACAATCATAGATTTTACTTTAGAGAGTTGATTATCTACCTCAACAGGTCTTAAATGTTCTACCCCCATAACCTCTGTTAAAATTTGGCTAAATTTTAAACCATATGTATTTGTAAAGTTATCCACTACTTTTATCCTATCATCTTCTTTCACTAACAATCTAATGTATTCAGACTTAGCTGAAGCAATAATATGGGGAGAATGCGTTGCAATAATAATTTGACAATTATTTTTAAGAGCAAAGTTTTCATAAATTTTTAGAACTTTATTTTGCCAAGAAGGATGTAGAGATAATTCTGGTTCATCTATTAATATTACTTTATCTTTATAACCTATAAAGTAAAGATACATTATTTTAGATAAAAGTGTTTTTTCTCCTGTTGATAAATCTTCAATCTTGAATTCTT
The DNA here is from genome assembly GCA_902727935.1 of uncultured Sulfurovum sp. Taxonomy (GTDB): domain Bacteria; phylum Campylobacterota; class Campylobacteria; order Campylobacterales; family Sulfurovaceae; genus UBA1140. The sequence goes on from CACVAX010000056.1 coordinate 45,223, forward strand.
CTCCATTATTATTAGAAAACCAAACATTATCATCTCTATCCAAATGACTGTATTGAAAGCCAACCTCTAAACCATCAAAAATATTTGTCATATAGTTATGGAAATGTTCCTTTACTTCACTTGGTCGATAGTCTTTCTCTTTTAAAAAAAAATAAAATGTTTTTACAAATTCATCAGCTACTTTTTTTGTATCATCTATTCCAGCTGAAAAGTAAACTATACTATCTGCATACAACATAAAAAACTTATTAGGTACATCAAGATTCAAATCTTGTTTTAAGTTATCATAAGTAAATTCAATATTATCATTTTCACGTACTTCTATGGTTGTATAATTTTCTAACTTCAGAGGATGTCGCTCTTTTTTAGTTTTTCCTAAAGAATCCAACAAAGTAGTCTTCCCACTCCCATTAACCCCAGCCAAAACAACAATAGGTAAAACCTCATCATTCTCATCAACAAAAGAGATATCAAAATCTTTAAACATTTTATAATCTTCTATATGTAGCTTTCGTAGTTTCATGCTTCTACCCTCATAAGTTATTAATGTCATCATAACACAAATCATCTAAACATAATAATTTAAGCGATATAATTCGCCCCAATTTATCACTTTCGTCTTGAACGAAAAATCAGATAAGAAAGGGGGTGCTTGACATGCCAGGAATTAAACTATCACAAAGAGACACATTTGATGACTCTTACAGAAAATTTAAAAGACAATGTGACAGAAACCTAATCGTTACTGAAGCAAGAGCTAGACAACACTACGAAACGCCAACCGAAGCGAAGAAAAAAGAAAAGATTGCTACTCGTAAGAAAATTCTTAAAAAACTTTACATGCTTAGAAAGTATGAAGCTAGACTCTAATCCGTTTAACTTGTTCATTTTACCAAGTAGATTTTTCTACTTGGTTTTACTTCTTTATAATACCTCCTATTTAACCTCATTTAAAATTCTTGATATAATTAGTAAAATTATTTTAAGGCATACTCATGAAATTTTTAAAACCTTTTCTACTTACCATTAGCCTCTTTGTACTCACTGCATGTTCTCCAAAATACGAAATTAAAACGCATTACACCCTACCTTTAGATATGCAGGGTAAAGCTTGTGTACAAACCTGTTCTAATGAACGAAAAATTTGCCAAGCCAACTGTAATGCAAAACAAGAGCAATGTTTAATCACAGCAAAACAAGAGGCTCAAAATGCTTTTCCAAGCTTAATGGGTGAATATGAAGATATCTTCAATGAATACCAATATGCCATAGATAACTATAACCGTGAAATGGATTCATGGACAAGAGAAGAACGTAGGGTACATCAAGACTTTAAACACTACCGAAATGCTTGTAATAAAAAACAAAAGACTACTTATGAATGCCGACGTTCAGATGAACTTAAAAGGCAATTACGTAACTTAGAAGACCGTGAGCCAATAGCTCCTAAACGCCCAATTAAGCCCACTTTAGTAAGTGAAATTAAAGAAGCTCAAAAAAGTTGTTCTAATAATTGTGAATGTATCAAGTCTTACGATAACTGTTTTAGCTCTTGTGGAGGAACACTACGTTATGAAAAAATTTGTGTAGAAAACTGTAAATAGTGATTAAAATGTGATTTTTTTCTTAAGATATAAAACCAAATTATAATTTTTATAATATTTTTAGTAGTTTTTCACTATTATTCCACATTAAATTCTATTTTAAGATGTGAGATTCCGAAAAATGACGTTATTCAAAAAAATCCTATTGTTTATTATTGCCATACAAGTAATGGTACTGATACAAATTGCTAGTATAAAAAAATGGAACTTAAATGAAAACTTCCAACATCTAACTTCCAATTTTAACTTTGACTTTGACTTTTCTGATTCTAATCCTAAACTTAGTCCAGAAGAGTATGCTTTTTTTTCAACTTTAAGTGAATCTGTGGAAGTAGAACTGGAAAAATATGATACCAATCTATTACAAAACCAATTATTTACCTTAGGACAGGGGCATATTCGTAAAGCCATAAAAGATGATGTTGAGTCCACAGCAAAAGAATTACTAGGAACACCTTATGTTTGGGGTGCAACAGGACCCAACAAGTTTGATTGTTCTGGCTTTACCCAAGAGGTATTTTGTCAAGCAGGTATTCATATTCCAAGAAACTCACGGGCCCAAGCTAAAGTGGGTAAATATGTTCCTCTAAAACATTTAAAACGTGGGGATATGGTCTTTTTTGCAACCAATAAGAGAAACCCTAATCGTATCACACATGTGGGAATCTATCTCTACAATGGTAAATTTATTCATGCAAGTTCAGGAGGAAAAAGGGTTATTATAAGCTCTTTAGTAAAAAGCAACTATTACAAAAATAATTTTGTCTTAGGAAGACGTATTATTAGAGGACATAAAACCAAAGAAGTCGCACAAGTGCTTTCCTATAATCAAGAAGAAAAAAAGATAGCAAACCTATAAAATATCTTTAGCATACACTTTTATCAAGTTAGCATCATACGCTAAACGGCTGTCCACATCTCCCATGCTTAAAACCCAAGATGAAAAGTGTTCGGGGTAAAGAAACTCTTTTTTTAACAGTTCACTCATTACTTCTGCTAAAGATTTACTCTCTTCCTTTCGAAGAAACAAAACTTTCAATTGACCATTCATATGTTGAATTTCTATGGCTAAGGTACTCTTAACATAACGACAAGAGGCATGATTACAAGAGGAACTCTCATAAGTAAATCCATAATCTTCCTCTAAAAAACCAAAGTGTTTAATCATTAAACTTCGAAGACTTTTCGCTTCCATACCAATCTATTCTCCTTACAATATTTTCCCTAATTCAAGACTACATTAAAGTAAATTATAATTTACTGAAATAGAACTTTTTTATAAAATCTAATATTTTTTGATGGCTCTATCTTCATTTACAGACATTTGAAGTACTATTTTGTAATTATGAGTACAAAATACGCGTTTCTAAACAAAAGATTGCTAAAATAAGCCTAAAAAGAGGTTTTATACATGAACTTAAAAACCCTACAAAACATACTATTACTTCTCTCTCTTTCCCTCTTGATATCAGCCTGTTCTACGAAAAATAAACCTAGTGTACCCATGCAAAAAAGTGACATAACAAAAACTACTAATAATACCAGTGATGAATTTGAAGACGAATTTGAAGAGGAGTTTAAATCAGCTGACCAAAAAGTTTTTGACCCATTAGAAGGCTATAACCGTTGGATGACTTCAGTCAATGACAAGTTTTATCTTTATGTTTTTGACCCCATTTCTCAAGGTTATGCCTTTGTTATGCCTAAACCTGCACGAATTGGTCTCTCCAATGCCTTTGATAACTTAAAGTTTCCCATACGCTTTACCAACAACCTTTTACAATTTAAATTTGACTCCAGCATGAAAGAGCTTGGACGATTTATGATAAACTCTACTCTTGGTGTGTTGGGTCTTTTTGATGTGGCGAAAGCAGGAGGCATTGAACCTCAAGACGAAGACTTTGGACAAACCTTGGGCTACTATGGTGTCGGTTCAGGCTTTCATGTGGTTTTACCGTTTTGGGGTCCTTCTAACCTGCGTGATATCTTAGGGCTTTCGGTAGATGCTGCCATCTCGCCCATGACCAATGCTTCTTTAAAATACCAAATACCCCAAAACCTAGAACAAGATTTGGGTTTATCGGCACTCTATTACACCAACAAAAACTCTCTGCATCCAGGAGAGTATGAGAGCCTTAAAAAAGATGCTCTTGATGTTTATACCTTCTTTAGAGACAGTTATGAACAAAAAAGAGCCAAAGAAATAGAACAATAATATTAAAGGAATTACCATGCTAAAAACCATTAAATCACTTAAAAAAATCCTCCTTGTAGGTCTACTCATTGCCTCTCCTCTTTTTGCCATTGATGAAGCCCATATTAACAGTGAAATGAAAACCAAGATTCAAGAAATCACTAGCATACTGCAAAATAAAAACCTTTCAAGTGCAGAAAAACAAGCTCAAATGTTTCCTTCTATCGACACGGTGTTTGACTACAAAACCATGTCAAAGATTGCCTTGGGGAGTTATTGGAAAACTTTAACAACAAGCCAACAAAATAACTTTAGTTATAAATTTGAAACAAAACTAAAAAACTCTTATTTTGAAAAACTTGAACTCTATACCAATGAAAAAGTTTTGGTCAAAGAACTAGAAAAGGTAAAATCCACCAGAATTCATCTCCATACGGACATTGTGGGCATTGAAGATACTTATGAAATTATTTATAAATTCTATAAAGTTCAAAACAGCAACGATTGGCTTATTTATGATATTGACATTACAGGCGTGAGTATTATTCAAACGTACCGAAAACAGTTTTCTGAATTTTTAGCCACCAAATCATTTAATGAACTTTTAGCTTCTCTGTAAATAAATTAGGGAATTTATGCTTAAAAAACTTTATCAAAACTTACTCTTAAAGTACCCTCTTGGGGTACTTTCGATTCTACTTATTGGTCTACTCTCTTTTGGGTACTATGCTACCAAATTAGAGATTGATGCTTCTTCTGAAACCCTACTCTTAGAACATGATGAAGATTTAAAATTTTCACGCGAAATAGACAAACGCTTTCAAGGTGAAAACTTTTTAATCATCACCTATACCCCTCAAAAAGAGATGTTTTCTAAGCAGAGTAAACAAGAGATTAAAAGCCTTAGTGACTCCCTCGAAAAACTCCCTTTGGTAAAGTCGGTAGATTCTATTTTAACCGTTCCCCTACTCCTCTCGCCTCCTAAAGCCATCAAAGAGTTGGTAGACGATGTTCAAACATTGGGAAACAGTGAAGTAGAAACCTCTTTGGTTAAAAATGAGTTTTTAACCAACCCTCTTTACAAAGGGAACATCATTAGTGAAGATTTTAAAACCTCTGCTATTATTGTGAACCTTCATAGAGACCACAAATACAGTCAACTACTGCAACAACGTAATGATTTAAGTGCCTCAGCTACCACAGCCACCCAAAAAGAAGCCCTCAAAAATATTAGCCAAGCGTTTAAAGCACACCGTGACCAACAGCGTATAATAGAGCAAGAAAATATTGAACAGATTCGTGCCATTATCCATCAACAACAAAGTAACAGCACCCTCTTTTTAGGAGGGGTCAACATGATTGCCAATGACCTTGTCAATTTTGTTAAAAATGACCTTTTTATCTATGGCTCAACTTTGGTACTTATCTTGATTGTGGTCTTATGGCTTGTTTTTAGACGGCTTCGTTGGGTGGTACTTCCTATCTTTATCTCCATTCTCTCTGTTCTGGCTGTCACCAGTGCCTTAGGTTTTTTTGGCTGGGAGATTACCGTTATCTCTTCAAACTTTATTGCCTTGCAACTGATTATTACCATCTCCATTGTTTTGCACCTCATTGTCCATTACAATGAACTGCTCAACAAATACCCCAAAGCCTCGAACCAAAGAATTGTCTTAGCAACTATTTTGGCAAAAGGAACACCGACTCTCTTTGCCATTGTTACTACTATTGCAGGGTTTTCGTCGTTAATTGTCTCCAACATTAAACCTGTCATTAATTTAGGCTGGATGATGAGTACAGGCATTGCCCTTTCGTTTATTATCGCGTTTATTGTTTTTCCAACGCTGATTGTTATCTTACCCAAATTAAAAATCAAGCCTAAAAACAAAGCAAAACAGAAGCGTTTCTCTTTTACACAAATGTGTTCTAACATTGTGCAAAAAGATAAAAAATCTATTTTTATCGTAACAGCCATAACCTTAATTTTCAGTCTTTCTGGTGCTTCCATGCTTGTTGTAGAAAACTCTTTTATCAACTACTTTAAACAAAATACCGAAATCTACCAAGGGATGAAAGTCATCGATGAAGATTTAGGAGGCACAACACCTCTTGACGTTATTTTAACTTTTAAAGAGATAGCCAGTAGCGTAAAAATCAGCAATGATGAAGCAGATGAGTTTGAAGATGAATTCAATCAAGAAGCCAACAGTGAACAGTATTGGTTTACCAAAGAAAAAATGGACAAGATACTTCAAGTGCATAACTATCTTGAAACACTTCCTGAAATTGGTGATGTTCAATCTTTAGCCAGTATTTTAAAAATAGGAAAACAACTCAACAACCATCAAGAACTCGATGGTCTAAGCTTAGGACTGCTCTACACCCATCTTCCTCAACAATACAAAAAGCTCATCCTCTCTCCCTATGTTAGTATTGAGAACAATCAAGTGCGTTTTGCCAGTCGCATTATTGACTCCAATGAAGCATTAAGACGTAACCAACTTCTTCAAAAAATAGAACATGATTTACAAGAGATTGTTGACCCAAAAACAGCAGAGTTTAGACTCTCTAACCTTATGGTACTCTACAATAACATGCTCCAATCGCTCTTTGACTCACAAATTGCAACGCTTGGCTTTGTCTTGCTTATTATTGCTTCAATGTTTTTACTCTTGTTCCAATCTTTCAAAGTAGCTTTTATCGCCATTGCTGTCAACATTGTTCCCATTGGTATTATCTTTGGGTTTATGGGCTGGTTCAACATTCCCTTGGACATTATGACCATCACCATTGCAGCCATTGCTGTGGGGATTGGGGTGGATGATACCATTCACTATATTCACCGATTTAAAGAAGAGTTAAGCAAAACAGGCGATTATTTTCAATCGGTTGAAAAGAGTAGTAACTCCATTGGTCATGCCATGCAATACACCTCCGTAACCATTATGCTTGGTTTCTCCATATTGGTTTTATCCAATCTTATTCCTACCATCTACTTTGGTCTACTCACCATGGTGGTGATGTTTGCTGCACTGGTCTGCGACTTAATTCTTTTACCCAAACTTTTGGTGCTTTTTAAACCTTTTAAAAAAGTCCTATAATTTGGTACAATTAGTTCATCTTTAACGCAAGGTTTTCACTTATGACATTCACCACTCCATTACAACAAAACGCTATTAAAATAATGCTTCTAGGCTCTGGAGAGCTTGGAAAAGAAGTTGCCATTGAAGCACAAAGACTGGGGATTGAAGTCATTGCTGTTGATAAATATGACAATGCTCCTGCACATTTGGTTGCCAACCGTTCATATGCTATCAATATGTTAGATGAATCAGCCGTGCTTGAACTCATTGAAAAAGAGCAACCTACCTACATTTTACCCGAAGTAGAAGCCATCTCTATCGCTGCCCTTTTTGAAGCAGAAAAAAGAGGTTTTCATGTTATCCCCAATGCCGAAGCTGTTAACAAAACCATGAACCGTAAAAACATTCGTCTGTTTGCAGCCCAAGAGCTAGGACTTAAAACCTCAAATTTTACTTTTGTCAAAACACTGGACGAACTAAAAGTAGCTGGAGAAACCATAGGCTTCCCTTGTGTCATTAAACCTGTCATGAGTTCCTCTGGACATGGACAAAGCATCGCAAGAACAGCTGATGACATCGAAAAATCTTGGGAAATTGCCAAAGAAGCCCGAGGCGATGCTTCTGAATTGATTGTGGAAGAGTTTGTCCCTTTTGATTATGAGATTACGCTATTAACCGTTCGAAATAAAACAGGCACAACTTTCTGTGATGCTATTGGTCATGTGCAAAAAGATGGTGACTTCATTTTGTCATGGCAACCTATGAACATGAGCGAAAAAGCCCTAGAAAAAGCAAAACATATTGCCAAAACGGTGACCGATGGTCTTGGAGGTCGTGGTATTTTTGGGGTTGAGTTTTTTGTAAAAGATGAAGAGGTTTATTTTTCTGAACTCAGTCCTCGTCCACATGACACAGGAATGGTCACACTTATTACCCAAAGCCAAAGCCAATTTGCCCTACATGTTCGTGCTGTTTTAGGACTTCCTCTTAACTATAGCACTTATGGTTCAGGTGCATGTGGTGCATACAAAGCTCAAAATGAAAATAAAAACCCAACACTTGAAGTTCCTGATACTGTCTTTACCGATAAATCTTTTGTTAGAGTATTTGGAAAACCTGAAAGTCATGTAGGTCGCCGTATGGCTGTTTCATTGGTTTTAGATGAAGATGTTGAAGTGGCTAAAGAAAAAGCGTTACAAATAGTAAAGCGTATTTCAGATAAATAATTTTAAAGATTTTTAGCTAAAAAAGGTTATAATATATTAAATATAACTTAAGGATAAAAATTAAATGGCACATTATTTACTTATATTAGAAGCCATGATTATCCTTATTTATATCGATATAACCTATGGTACTTCTAACTATAAATATATACAATCCTCTGAATCTGATTATTCAGCATACTACCATATGGATATCGTCAATAATCAGATTTTAAACCTTAAAAATCTTCCAGAAGAAACAAAAAAGACCATTTGGGAAACCTCTCCCATACAAGAAGAAGTTTTAGACCACTTTCCCAATATGATTGCCATGCAAGAAATTTATAATGACAGAATAGAAGACAATGGAGCATTCAAACAAGCGTTTTTTATCCATATGAAATCCCTACAAGATGATTACATTGCAGGACAAATAAATGAAGAAGAGTTTAAAGAGCAATTTCTCGCTCCTTCGTTTTAAATATTAAAGCATTCCCTTAAACTCAGTAAAAATATAAGCTGACTCATGAGGTCCAGGACTTGCTTCTGGATGATGCTGTACGGACATACTTGGCGAGTCATTGTATTTTAACCCTTCAATGGTGTTGTCAAAAAGGTTCATGTGCGTTACTTCTGCCACTTCCACAATGTTGTTTGGCACATTGTAGTTATGGTTTTGTGCTGTAACTTCCACGGTTTTGCCCTCTTGGTTCATCACAGGGTGGTTTCCACCATGGTGACCAAATTTAAGTTTGTACGTGTCGTAACCATGTGCAATAGAAAGCAGTTGATGACCAAGACAAATTCCAAAGAGTGGAATTTTTTCTTCAATCAAGGCTTTAATTTTTGCTTGCTCATCTTTTAAAATAAGTGGATCACCCGGTCCATTTGACAAGAACACACCATCAATCTCTTTAGCCTTATATTTTTCAATAATTACTGATGCTTCCATCGAGTTTGGAACAACTTCTACTTCCATACCAGCATGGGTTAACTCATTTAAAATGTTTCGTTTAACACCAAAGTCTAAAGCAATAATTTTTTTAGAAGTATTTGGCGTTTCGTACTCAAACTTTGTTTCAGAGTAACGCCCTTGATTATGCATGTAAGCCTCTTTGGTACTTACCTGCTCAATGTAATTTACTTCTTCAATTCTTGGTGCAGCGTCCAATAGTTTTTTAAGTTCGTCTTTGTCATGAACTTCTGTAGAAGCAATCATTTCCATTGAACCCTCAGCTCTTAGCATCTTGGTAATGAAACGTGTGTCAACATCGGTAATACCTAAGATACCATTCTTTTTCAGTAAAGCATCCAAAGTCTCTTCACATCTAAAGTTAGACGGTCTGTCTTGGTACGAACGTACAATAATCCCTTTACAGTACGCCCCCTTACTTTCCATATCTTCTCCATTACATCCAACATTCCCGATTTCTGGTGTTGTAAAGGTTACAAACTGTCCAGCATACGAAGGATCGGTCACAATCTCTTGGTAACCTGTCATTGAGGTGTTAAAAACAACCTCACCCACAGCTGTTCCCTCTGCTCCAAAACTGTTTGCTTCAAGCACGGTTCCATTTTCAAAATAGAGTGAGACTTTAGCCATTATAACATTCCCCTTTTTCTTAACTCTTCTTCATACAATCGTTCATAAACCAGTTCATACTCAACTGATCCCGGTACGTACTCTTTTTCCATTTTTTGAATCTTTTCGTAAACGGTGTCATCCATTTTGTCATAAGCATCAGCAAAGGCTTTAAAGGCTTTGAAAATAACGTTACGAATTTGGTTGTCGTTTACTTCGTATTCAAGTAAATAATTTTCATACAATTCATCTAAAATAAGGTGAGAGACTTCATTGTAACGGTCATCATAATTCATGATAACACCAAAATCAGGAGCCAAACGTTTCTTAATCATAAAGAAAAGTTCACGCTCTTTTACTTGTTGAATCTCAATTTCATCATAGTTTTCGTCAAGCATCTCTTCGACTTTAGCATCAAGCTTTTTTTCTTGTTCAAGGTTTGCATCTATGATTGCTTTACATGCCTGAACAACAGCTTCTTTTCCTTTTGGCATGGTTGCGAAGTCTGCATTTACTAGGTCAATTCCTATCTTAGCTGCCACGTAACCTGTCTGTTTTGCTTTTAGTCTCATCTGAACTCCTTAACGAATTATTGTGTCTTCTCTGTCTGGACTGGTCGAGATAATTCCCATCTTAGTACCAACCATCTCTTCAAGTGCTTCTATGTAAGATTTTGCTGTGTCTGGAAGCTCGTCAAATACTTGACAACCCTCTGTTTTATCCCAACCTGGGAATGATTTATAAACCGGTGTTGCATCAGCTAAATCATATGGTACGTAGTCAACTTCTTGACCGTCAATTTCGTAAGCAACACATACCTTAACCTCTTCAAAACCATCAAGAACATCCAACTTCATAAGTGAAACTTGGTCAACACCATTTACTCTTACAGCGTGTCTCATGGCTACAGCATCAAACCAACCACATCTTCTTGGACGACCTGTTGTTGTTCCAAACTCATGACCATTTTTACGCAGTAAATCGCCTTCATCACCAAAGTCCTCTGATGGGAAAGGACCGTTTCCAACACGTGTACAGTAAGCTTTTGCAATTCCAGTTACTACGCCTATGTCTCTAGGGTTAATCCCAAGACCAGAACAAGCACCAGCACTTACAGTAGTAGAAGAAGTTACATAAGGGTAAGAACCATGATCAATGTCCAACATGGTTCCTTGAGCCCCTTCTAACAGTACTTTTTTACCTTCATCTAAAATTTTCCACATCATTTGTGTTGTGTCCACAATATGAGGTACTAAAACTTTTGCATAGCTATCAAGCTCTGATTTTAACGTTGCTTTAACTGGTTGTTCGATTTCCATTACATCAAAAAGTACTTTGTTTTGTGCAAAAAAATCAACAATTTTAGAGGAGAGTTTCTCAGTGTCAAATAATTCACCCATTCTATGTCCAACACGAGCAATCTTATCACCATAAGCAGGTCCAATTCCTTTACCTGTAGTACCAATGGCTTTGTCACCTTTTAAACGCTCTTTAGCTTGGTCAATGAGTGCATGGTAAGGCAATAACATGTGTGCTTTGTCTGAAATAAAAAGTCGTCCTTCTAGGTTGTCAAACTGCACCATCTCTTTAATGAAATCAACTGGCGATAAAACAACGCCGTTACCCACAATATTTTTAGCGCTTGGGTTTAAAACACCCGAAGGAATAAGATGCAATGCGTACTTTTTGTCACCAATGACAATGGTATGTCCAGCATTGTGTCCACCAGCAAAACGACATACATAATCGTGTGTTTGTGCCATGTGATCTACTATTTTACCTTTACCCTCGTCACCCCATTGTAATCCTACAATTAAATCTGCTTTAGAACTCATATTATTTTACGCCTTTATATTTTTCATTTTTTGGTTAATACATGCATCAGTATACAGTGCAAAACCTGCTGCATTAACATCATCTATTTGGTACACGCCACCACGAACCAACAATTCATTTTCATGAAACATTCTAAAGGTAAGTGAACCGTAATATCGCATCTTTGCATAGTAAAGAGGAGCAATAACTAAGTTAGCAGACGCTATTTTTTCAGCCATTTCTTTCATCAGTAACAATTCAGCTTGAAGATCAGCAGGAATGCCTTCTAGGTCATTCAAATCCTCTAGTGTATGCATTCTTACTAACTTCGCAATCCACGGCAAATCTAACTCTAAAATCTTTTCGATTCTTGTATCGTGTAAGTACTCTAAGTCAACCCCATAGTTTTCATTTAAAAGTAAGGGAATTCGCATGTTTGAGATTTGTAACAACGCCTCAAGCTCTAACTTTTTCACCAATGCTGTGGCATCATTTACCACTTCATCAAAAGTACCATCAAAAATTTCTGCACCCACTTGATACTGCTCTTCTGTTGGAAATGACACGGCTGGTTGAATGTAAAACCACTTCTTAGAGTCGGTAGTACGTCCAATTCTTTTGGTTACAATTCTGACAACATCTGCTGTAGAATCTGCTCTAAGCGTTACCATGTCATTGTGTTCGTCATGCAGTTGTAAAAGTGTCTTTGCATCTTCGAACGAAGCATGTTGATGGTAAGAAAAAAGTGGGGTTACAATCTCTTCAAAACCTTTTTTATCTAAAAGGGTTGCCGAAGTGGTTTCTATTTCTCGTTTTAGCTTTGCACATTCTCCAAAATAGAGTTTGCTTTTTGTCGGTATTTCGTGTTCAAATATCATTTAATTCTCTTTAAAATAAACTTCGTTAAAAGTCTTACTTGCTGTTCCATCAAAAGGACGCCGTCCCAAATCAGCCAACGCCATCTCAATAGCATTTACCACCCATACCGACTCATTAACTGGAATAAGCCCCATCTGATTGATACGGAAAATCTTTCCTTTTAAATGGTCTTGTCCACCTGCCATGTTCACTGCATATTTTGTTTTTAACAATTTTCTAATAGCCTCTGCCTCTTCATCCATAACCGTAGACATTGACTTAGCTGGCACAGTAGGATAAATATTAAGCCCAATGGATTCTAAAGCAGCTTGCGTTGCTTCTGCTCTGGCAATTGTCTTACTATAAAGTGCCTCTAACCCTTCTTTATCTATCTCATCAAAAATTGCATTTAATCCAATAATCAAAGTAGTAGGTGCTGTCCATGCTGTGGTATTTTTTCCTTGCTTCCCAATCTCTGTTCCAAGATTGAAGTAATAATCCACACCCGAACCAATCTTCGCTACAGCTGCATTGCTCAAACCGATCATCGCTAAACCCGGTGGTAACATTAACGCTTTTTGGCTTCCTGCTACTAACGCATCTATGTTGCTAATGTCAATCTTCTCAACACCTACAGCTGTAATACCGTCAGCAACCACCATAATGTCAGAATTAACTGATTTCACATAAGCAGCTATCTCTTCGACTGGATGTCTAAGACCCCCTGCACTCTCACTCACTTGAATAAACAATGCATCAATGTCAGAGTTTTGGGCCAATGCTTTTTTAACATCGTCTAAAGAAGCTGGGGTATTCCATTCATATTTCAACTCTACAAGCTCTTTGCCCATCGCCGTTACTATTTTTCCGAAACGTTCACCAAATTTACCAGCGTTAATGGTTAAAGCTTTTGTTTTACAAAGGTTTAGTACACAAGCTTGCATAGCACCTGTTCCAGAACTCGCCAACATTACAGCTTCATCCATACCAAATAATTTTAAAAGACGTTCACGAGCTTCTTTAAAAATCGCTTCAAATTCAGGGGTTCTATGATGCAGTGTGGGTGTAGCCATTGCTTGTCTAACAGACTCAGGTACAGGAGTTGGACCGGGGGTAAAGAGTAACATGTAAATCCTCGATAATAGTATTACGAAGTTTGCAGTTTGTATCAATTACAAAATTCTCGGCATTATAACCAAATTGTAATTAGGGGAGCGTTAGCGTGATGCTTCTTCTAAATCTTTAGCTCTTTGTGTCTGCTTAAGTTTCTCTACTAAACGTTCATAGTCCATGTAAAAAATTGCTGAATCTTTACGAACCCAGTTGATATATGGTTTAAATTGATTGAAAGTTTCTATGAAAAGTGTTCCAGCCAAGTCATTCAAAAGCTGAATATTAAACACATCATATTTAACACCAACGGCAAACTTATTTAAAAACCCTAGCATTCTTGCTACATCATCTCTCAATACATTATCATCAATAATATCTTGTAGATTCTCTTCTCTAAACTGATCAAACATATCATTGAGTTCTAGTTTATGTCTCACCCTTCTAATGGTCTCGCGTAAATCAACCCTCACTGTATTATAGGCATTAAGTGTCATCTCATTTTGTCTTCTTTGATGTTCTCTTTCACTTTCATGGAGTGCCAAACGTAACTGCCGAATAATCAATATAAGCCCAATCAGACCTATGGGAACGGCTACAATATCGGCATAATTACCCCAAGTATCTAAAGACATAAAAACTCACTTTAAAAAATTTTGTCAATCATAACAAAATTCTAAATGCTATCAATGAAAATGAATTTATTTTTGATTCTTGATTGGATTCTGCTTCAAAAGGTTAAACTTTTAAAGGCTGTGCTAACAAAAGGTGGGTTTCTTCGTGTAAACTATCACAGCGTGGAATGCTTCTAAAAAGTTTATGATAAATTTTTTCAATCTCTGAAAGCGTCTCATGCTTCATTAATAAAGAGAGTTCTGTTCTTTGTAATTCATGAATGCTACGTTCTACTTCGGCAACATAAAACTTACTTTTGTTTTTTACATTATCACTTTCAAAAAACATGTCTCTACTATTAAAGCCTTCACTTAAACGTCGTAAATCCACTATGGTATAAGCCAGTCGTTCTTTTTGTCTATGCAAACCATACAGTCTGGCCTTAATCTTAGTATGCTGTGTTTTTAATTCTGAACCTAAATAAAGTAACTGCTCTCGACGTTTATTTCTACGTAATTCAAAACCAAATTTTGAATATAAAAAACGCGATACTACCCCTTCTTCTTGTTCTAAATCTTTTAAAATATCTTTAATAGATTCTACTAAGGTAAGTACCTACCCAAAATTAATTTCAACAGCATGTTCCTTTCCATAGGTAGATAAGATTCGATTAATATAAATTTCTAAAGCTTGAGTTGAAGCGTAATCTTTAATTTGAATCCAATGATATTTCAT
>CACVAX010000057.1 GCA_902727935.1 uncultured Sulfurovum sp.
GTAACTATCGTAGGCTCTCTAAGGATTATGAAAAATTACTTCTCTCTGCTGAAAATATGGTTAGGGTGGCTATGATTAGGATCACTATCAAAAAATGTGTTTAGTTTTTTCTCAGATGGGTTCTAAGTAATAAAAAAATACTACAAGAAGAATTTTCTCAAAATGTTCATGGTGGAAATAAAGTATTAATACGAGTTAATCTTTTTAATAATAAAACATTAGAATATAATATTTTAGATAAGAGTAAAGAGGATAAGTTGGATTAACAGATACAGAGCATTCCAAAAACCTAACACCCCCCTAAAAAATCTCCCACCAATAATATCATTATTATTGATAATAAAATTATTTTAAAAGATTTAAAAATCTTTTTTAGATAGTGAATTATAACAATAGTTGAGCAGAAAATTTGCAGAAAAAGTTCAAAAGAGTTTTTATTTTTGTTTAAGTAGAATTAGTATAGGATGTTGGAAACGAAAGTCAGATAAGAAGAAGTGAAGCCCCTGCGTCTTGAGAAACCAACAACTTCACTTCCAAGAGAATTTTACAAAAATAGCTGTTAAATTCTGCTGTTGTGATGCACAATTCTGTCTGATTTTTATCAAGAGATGTTGGTAACTGGACTCTTGAAAATTAAATTTTTCAAGGATTCATCATGTCAAAAACACCTCAAAACCTCCCTAAACGTACCAGAATATTGGTCAAAGACATTCTTTTTCAAGAGAAATACAGACTTACTCATACCCAAATAGACATTATGGCGTATATTATCAATGCCCTAACCTGGGCAAATAAAGTTGGGGCGTTTTTCCCTGTGACCAACAAAAAGTTTAAACAAGATTTACCCCAAATCAGCGAGAAAACCCTTGAAGAATCGCTTCGAGCGTTAAAAGCGATGGAGCTTATTGAAGTGCAAATGATAACCGTGCCTAAATGGAACAATGCTTATGTTCGTGGGGTTTGTGTTTTGCCCAAAGGCTTGGAATACAACGCGAGTTATTATCAAGCTAAAGAGCAAGAAATTATTGACAATCTAAAAGAGCAGATGTTAACGCAAAAGCAAGAAATTAACGAACTAAAAAAGCAGTTAAAAGATCTTGAAGCCACCGAAACCAACACCCAAATAGTAGAAGAAGCCATAGAAAAAGAGGATGCTGTCCAGTATGACGATTTGGAATTTACAAGCTTAGTAAAAAGCGTCACCAAAGAGTTTGGAGCAATATCAGAACCGATTTGTAATGGGGTAAAAGGGTGGAAAAAAGAGACACAATTTTACATTAACAGCTACAACAAACTGACCATTTTAAGCCCATCAGGTGAGGTAGCTCAACTTAAAAATCCCATTGAGATTGGTGACTTTTGGAAGTATCTCTCTAAAAACAGACATCAAATCGGTAAAGTTATTGATTTTACAAAAAAACTAGACATAGATGAACTCAATAAGCGTTATGTCAAAATGGAAATTGTTTTAAAAGAGAAGAGATTTAAAGTTCACAAAATTGAAAAGTTAAAGCACGGAGTACAAGTTTTGATACAAAGTAGTGACACTAACAATATATCGGTACTTTCAAGAGCTGGAGAGCTAACTGTCTTTAGTTTTGAAGCCTGTGAAAAAACTTTGTTGGGGCTTCGTAGCTAAAAATATCACTATCAGAAAATCTTACTATAATAAGAAAAAATTAGTATTTAGAAATAGATAGGAAAAAAATGGAATATTTTGCAAAACGTATAATACCTTGTTTGGATGTTGACAATGGACGCGTCGTTAAGGGGGTCAATTTTGTTGGACTAAGAGATGCTGGTGACCCTGTAGAAGTAGCTAAACGTTATAACATAGAGGGTGCTGATGAGATTACTTTTCTTGACATTGGAGCAACTCATGAAGGTAGAGCCACTATAGTAGATGTGGTAAGAGAAGTAGCGAAAGAAGTGTTTATACCTTTAACCGTGGGTGGTGGTATTCGAGAGCTGAATGATATTTATAAACTCCTCAATGTTGGATGTGATAAAGTAAGTATAAACTCTGCTGCCATAAAAAGACCAGAGTTTATCAATGAGGGAGCAAAACGTTTTGGTTCACAATGTATTGTTGTGGCAATCGATGCGAAAAAAGTAGATGATAACAAATGGAACATCTTTACCCATGGTGGAAGAAATGACACAGGCATAGATGCGATTGAATGGGCAAAAGAGTCGTATGAAAGAGGAGCAGGTGAGTTACTGATTACCTCTATGGATTCAGATGGAACAAAAGCTGGTTTTGCCAATGATTTAAATGCACGTATTGCTGAAGTGGTCAATATCCCTATCATTGCTTCAGGTGGAGCAGGAACCATGGAACATATGAAAGAAGCTTTTACTAAAGGAAATGCAGATGCAGCTTTAGCAGCTTCTATCTTTCACTTTAGAGAAATAGATATTATGGATTTAAAACATTACTTACGTGATGAAAAAATCCCAGTAAGGATTTAAGATGTTTATCTGTGCAGGAGAGAGTGAAACTTTTGATTTTGCAAAACCTATGGGAATAGGGATGGTGGACATGAGTATTAATTTAACAAAACTATGTGCTTCAAACCCTCCTCCTTTTATCTTTTTTGTTGGGACAGCTGGTTCGTATGGGAAGTATAATATTTTTGATATTGTCGAATCTAAAACAGCTTCGAACATTGAAAATGGTTTTTTTAATGCAAAAGCTTATACACCATTGGATAATGTGGTTTCAACAGCAGAGGATGTTTCACGTGAAACAATTATCAACTCATCCAATTATATTACAACGGATGAGACATTGGCAAAACATTACTTAGCCAATAACATTCAACTTGAAAACATGGAGTTCTTTGCCGTGCTTAAAGTAGCTAAAGCATTTAATGTTCCTGTGGCTGGTGCGTTTATTGTGACCAATTATTGCAATGCAAAAGCACATCAAACTTTTCTTGACAATCATAAAGAAGCGATGTTGCGTTTGACCAAATACATAAACACTCCTGTGAAGAAGTAAAATCGTAGGTTCGATTTTATCGAACGTTATTAAAATTTGAGTATGTGTTCGATGAAATCGAACCTACAAATGAAAGAAGTAAATATGAGAACAGAAATAAAACCTTGTATTCAAGACTACACCAGAGAAGAGTTGTCAGGATTAATTAAACCTGCTTTTAGAGCCAAGCAAGTTTACTCGTGGTTGTATCATAAGTACGTGAACTCTTTTGAAGAGATGAAGAACCTACCCAAAGCTTTACAAGAAGAACTGTCAAGTAAATACCGAATAGAACCCTTGACATTGGCTAAAAAAGAGCAGAGTAAAGATGGAAGTATCAAGTACCTTTTTGAACTTCATGATGGTAATACGGTTGAAGCTGTTTTACTTCTCATGAAGAAAAAACAGTTTAACGAAGATGGCTCAGTTAAGCAACAAGAGAAGTACACCGTTTGTATTTCTTGTCAGGTTGGATGTAAAGTTGGTTGTGCTTTTTGTTTAACAGCTAAGTCTGGATTTATTGCGAACTTGACAGCAGGTGAAATTGTTGAACAGATTCGTTACATAAAAAAAGACAATGACATTGATGCTAACAGAAGATTGAATATTGTTTACATGGGTATGGGTGAACCTCTTGACAATCTAGGCCCAGTTGCTCAATCTTCAAGAGTATTTGCTGACAAAGATGGAATGGCAATTGCTCCTCATAGACAAACCATTTCAACTTCAGGTTTATCAACTAAAATTGTCAAATTAGGTAAACTAGAATTGGGTGTTAATCTTGCCATCTCGTTACACGCTGTTGATGATGATTTACGAGAGCAGTTAATGCCAATTAATAAAGCCTATAATATCAAGTCAATTATTGACGCTGTAAAAGACTTTCCTGTCAATGACAGAAAGAGGGTAATGTTTGAGTACCTTGTTATTAAAGATGTAAACGACTCGATGGATGCTGCAAAAAAACTCTTGTCATTGTTGAATGGAATCAAGTCAAAAGTAAACTTGATTTACTTTAATCCTTATGGTGGAACAGAATTTAAAAGACCAGAAGAAAAAGATATGAAAGCTTTTCAAGAGTATTTAACCCATCATGGTTTACACTGTACCATTAGAGAGTCAAAAGGTCTTGATATCTCTGCAGCCTGTGGACAGTTACGTGACAATGAATTAGAAAAGGAGTCTTAGTATGTCAATAATGGATATTTCGTTTTTAGTATTTTTAGCTGTGGTAGTTGTGTTTTCTGCTTGGGGTGTTTACAAAGCAATTAAAGAAGATGATTAAAAAATGGTGCGATAGCAATCGCACCCTACGTGTAAAACTTCCGTTCCTCTTTCCCACAAATTTCTTTTTTAGCTTCTGTAAAATCAACTTTTGTAAATATACTATAGTTATTTCCATAGGGGAAATGTAGTGCATGAGCATGCAAGAGTAGGCGAGTAGCTCCTGTCTCTATGTAACGTTCTTCCTCACTTATATTCATGTCAAGGTATTTATCAGAAGCTTCAAAAGATGTTCCGTAAATTGGGTCTCCAAATATGGGATGTTTCACGTGAAACAAATGAATACGTATTTGGTGCAGTCTTCCTGTATAAGGTTTACACTCTACTAAAGTGGTGTCAAGTTCTTCGTCATATTCTAAAGGGATGAAGTCAGTTCTGGCTTTTTTACCATCTTTACAAATCTCTACTTTATGCTTTTTAGTACTGTAATCATTACGTACACAGATAGACTCTTCTACAGTAAAAGGCTCTGTCAGTTTACCCGTTACCCATGCCAAGTAATGTTTCTGAATTGTCTTTTTTTCAAATGAACCTTTTAAAAAACGTTCAGCATCTTTATGTCGCGAGGCTAAAAATAGACCAGATGTTTCCATATCTATTCTATGTGTACCGTTAGCATTTTGTCCCGAGTGGGTGCGTACTTCATCTAGCATGGAGTATTCGGTTGCCATGGTATTAGGATGAACAAGAACACCTGATGGCTTGTCAAAGACCAAAAAGTTTTTGTCAACAAAGATGGGTTTGACCCCTCTACTTTTAGGTTCAAAGTAAACGACTTCAATTTCACCTTCTATAATAGCCCCAGTATCGTAGATAGATTCACCCTTAATAATGACACGACCTTTGGCAACAAGACGTTGTGCTTCACCCTGTGTAAAGTTAAATTGACGCATGATAAATAGAAAAGCTTTCATAGGTTTTTCTATCTGAAATGGACGTTTGACGAATGGCATTTTTTCACCTCTTTTTTAGTCGAATTGGATAGAATTCTATCATAAAAATCTGACACCCTATGTGCAAGGAATGAGAAATGGTAGAACGATACGCAAGACCCGAAATGGAAGAAAAGTGGACACAACATGCAAGATATGCAGCATGGCTAGAAGTTGAAAAAGCAGCTGTAAAAGCTTGGGCAAAACTTGGAAAGATTCCTCAAGAAGATGCAGATAAGATTGTTAAAAATGCTAAATTCTCAGTTGAGCGAATCGAAGAGATTGAAGCAGTTACTAGACATGACCTTATTGCCTTTAACACATCAGTGTCTGAATCACTTGGTGAAGAGTCAAGATGGTTCCACTACGGTATGACAAGTTCAGATGCAGTTGATACAGGTGTGGCACTTCAAATGAAAGCTTCTTTAGAGATTATTATTTCGGATGTTAAGATGCTTATGGAATCTATTCAGAAAAGAGCTGAAGAGCATAAGATGACACTTATGGTAGGACGTTCACATGGTATTCATGGAGAGCCTATTACTTTTGGTTTAACACTTGCAGTATGGTATGATGAAATGGCGAGACACTTACTTAACCTAGAGCAGACAATGGACGTTATTGCTGTAGGTCAAATCTCAGGTGCTATGGGTAACTTTGCTCACGCTCCATTAGAATTAGAAGAGTACGCAATGGAAGAACTAGGGTTAAAACCAGAGCCATGTTCAAACCAAGTAGTTCACAGAGATAGATACGCAAGATTAGCAACAGCATTGGCAACCATGGCTTCTTCAATTGAAAAGTTCGCTGTACAAGTAAGACATTTACAAAGAACAGAAGTATATGAAGCTGAAGAGTTTTTTGCAAAAGGTCAAAAAGGATCTTCTGCAATGCCTCATAAAAGAAACCCAATCCTTACAGAAAATATTACAGGTCTTGCAAGAATGATTAGAGCTTACGCTACACCTGCTATGGAAAATGTTGCTCTATGGCACGAAAGAGATATTTCTCACTCATCTACGGAAAGATTCTGGTTACCAGATGCATTCATTACCACAAACTTTATGATGCATAGAATGAACAATGTTATTGCTAACTTAACAGTAATGCCAGAGAACATGATGAAGAACTTGAACCTAACAGGTGGACTTGTATTTTCTCAAAGAGTATTACTTGAACTTCCACTTGCAGGAGTAAGCCGTGAAGATGCGTACAGAATTGTTCAAAGAAATGCCATGAAAGTATGGGAAGAGATTCAACAAGGTAAAGCCACTACCAACGAAAAAGGTGAATCATTGTATCTTCTACACTTACTAGCAGATGATGAATTAAGAGCGTCATTGAGTGAAGAACAAATTAGAGAGTGTTTTAACTACGAATACTATACTAAGAATGTAGATAAAATATTTGCAAGAGTTTTTAAATAGTCTGATTTCATCGAATCTTGCACTTATCATTGAACGTTTTATTTTTTATAAAGTGTTCAACTCTTCAGCAAATTCAAATAACTCTATTGTTAATATGCACAATAATATAAAAATAAATTTAATTAAAAATAATACTTTTTAACATATAATGAAGTGCTTTTTAAGTACCATCATTTAGAAAAAGTAAGGAGAAATTATATGACAAGAATCGTAAAAAGAAATGGTCGTGTTGAGACATTGGATATTACTAAAATTCAAAAAAATACTTCAGCTTCTGTAGAAGGATTGGAAGCCGTAAGTCAAAGTGAGCTGGAAGTAGATGCCAATTTACAATTTCAAGATATGATGACTTCTGAAAATATTCAACAGACACTTATTAAGACAGCCGTTGATAAGATTGATATTGATAAGCCCAACTGGACTTTTGTTGCTTCAAGACTTTTTCTTTATGATCTCTATCATAAAGTAGGACGTAATGTAGGGGGAATCAAAGGAACACCTTACTTTCACCTAAGCAAGTACTTTGAAAAAGGGGAAGCTGAAGGTAGAATTCTGTTAGGACTCAAAGAGAAGTATGACCTTGATGATTTAAATGATTATTTAGTACCCAAAAGAGATTTACAATTTAATTATCTTGGTATTCGTACTTTATATGACCGTTACTTACTCAAAGATGCCCAAGGAAAGCCCATAGAGCTTCCTCAACAACTTTTTATGGGCGTTGCCATGTTCTTAGCTCAAAATGAGTTTGATTGTCAAACATGGGCAAAGAAGTTTTATGACATCTTGTCAAAGTTTGAAGTCATGGCTGCCACACCAACTTTGTCGAATGCACGTACACCAAGACACCAGTTGTCATCGTGTTATATTGGCTCATCAACGGACAACATTGAAGGTATTTTTGATGTTTACAAAGAGATGGCACTCCTTTCTAAGTTTGGTGGGGGAATTGGTTGGGACTGGTCACAAGTTCGTGGTATGGGTTCATACATTGACGGTCATAAACATGCAGCAGGGGGAATTGTACCCTTCTTAAAAATTGCCAATGATGTTGCCATTGCTGTTGACCAGCTGGGAACACGTAAAGGGGCGATTGCTGTTTACATTGAGCCTTGGCATATTGACGTGCGTGACTTCCTTGACCTTAAAAAGAACTCAGGTGAAGAGCGAAGAAGAGCGCATGACCTTTTCCCTGCTTTGTGGCTTAATGATTTGTTTATGCAAAGGGTTGAAGAAGATGGACGTTGGACATTGTTTGACCCTTATGAAGTAAGAGAGTTGACGGACCTTTATGGAAAAGCATTTGAAACACGTTATTTAGAACTTGAAGCTGGAACAGATGAGATTAGCAGAGAAACCATTTCAGCTAAAGGTTTATGGAAAGAGATTTTACGTTCCTATTTTGAAACAGGAAACCCATTTTTAACCTTTAAAGATACAGCGAACAAGTCAAACCCTAATAAACATGCAGGGATTATTCGCTCATCAAACCTTTGTACGGAAATTTTTCAAAATACAGCTCCCAATCATTATAAAATTAAATTGACTTACAGTGATGGCTCGGTAGATGTTTATGAAGAAGATCAAATGTTAAGCGTTGGTAATGGTATGACAAAAGCAGCGAAGAAGATTACAGCACTCGATACACTCAATGGTAAACAAATCTGGATGGTTGACAAAGAAAAAACAGATGGTGATACAGCTGTTTGTAACTTAGCCTCCATCAACCTTTCTAAAGTACATACTCAAGAAGATCTTGCAAGGGTAGTTCCTACAGCCATTCGAATGCTTGACAATGTTATTGACTTAAACTTTTATCCCCTTGCTAAAGTTAAAAAAACCAATGAAAAATCACGTTCGATTGGCTTAGGAGTGATGGGTGAAGCACAAATGTTAGCTGAAGAAAAAATAGCATGGGGTTCAAATGAACATTTCCATAAAGTTGATGAAGTGATGGAATCGGTATCCTATTATGCCATTAAATCATCTTCTGATTTGGCCATTGAAAAAGGAAAATATCCAACCTATGATGGGTCAGATTGGTCAAAAGGAATTTTTCCCATTGACAATGCCAATGTTGAAGCCTGTAAACTTGTTGACCGTGGTGGACTTTACGGTTACACGCATGACTGGACAAAATTGAAAGAGAAAGTCAAAACCGATGGAATGCGTAATGGTTATCTTATGGCAATTGCTCCAACGTCATCAATCTCTATCTTGACAGGAACAACACAAGCGATTGAACCTGTTTACAAACGTAAATGGTTTGAAGAGAATTTATCAGGACTCATTCCTGTTTGTGCCCCAAACTTGTCATCTGATACTTGGGGTTATTATACTCCTGCTTATGACCTTGACCAAAATGTACTGGTCAAAGCTGGTGCTATTAGACAAAAGTGGATTGACCAAGGTCAGTCCTTAAATATTTTTATTACCCTTGACAAAGCATCTGGTAAGTACCTCAATGAAATTTACATGAATGCTTGGAAGTTTGGATTAAAGTCGACTTACTACCTAAGAAGTCAATCGCCTGAAACAGCCAATGATGTCGAAGACCGTTCGATGGAATGTGTTGGCTGTCAATAAAATAAAAAACCTGTAGGTTCGATTTCATCGAACCTACAGCCAATAATCATGATAAAGCTATCTATCTTCCAAAATAAACGACTTCACTACTAAAATCAACTCCTACTATTCAAAAAATAAAAAAACTTCTTATTTTAGCCCTCTTTTAGACTAAATAAAACTTAGCTTTCTCCATTCCATTAAACTTAGTCATCTTCACCATGGTATAAGGCATCATGTCTTCAAAAATAATTTGCTCACCTACTTGTAAATCTTTTGTAAAAAAGTAAGTTCCTATAATATCACCTTGTAAACAAGAGTTACCACTTAGCTCATAAAGGTAAGGTGTAGGTTCTTGATTTGTATTTTGAACTTTTAGTTTTTGTTGAACAATGGCAACATCAAGTAAGTGTGTTTCAATGGAAGTGTCAAGAATAGCAATTTGCTTTTTGTTGACAGTGACAATGTCTAAAACAGTTGTAACGAAGTCTCCACAAGACTGGGTCACCGTTTCACCTGGTTCAAAATAAATTTTTATGTTTGGGTAACTTGATTCAAAATCGTTAAGTAGTTTTACAAAAGTATCAACATCGTAGTTTGGACTTGTAAAGTCATGTCCCCCACCTAAGTTAATCCATTTGAGTTTGGGTAATACAGCTGAATAGTTCTTTTCAATATACTGAATTAAAAGGGTAAAACCCTCACCCTTATCCTGAAAGAGAGCATGAAAATGTAAACCTTCTAGTTGATTAAATTGATTAGAGTTGTTATGATAGTTGTCTAAAAACTCAACAGCGTCAATACCCAAACGTGAATCAGTTACATTTGGGTTACAATGCTCAGGAATTTCTAAAGAGAGTTTTGGGTTAATACGTAGACCTTTAGAGACTATGAGTGTTTTAAAAGTCTCCCATTGATTCAAAGAGTTTAATGAAAGCGTTGAAATGTCTTTACTCATACTTTCTAAAACATCATATTTAAAGGCAGGAGCATAAAGATGAATATGTTTTGCATTAGCCGTCTGAGCCATTCCCAACTCTTTAGGACTTGTGATACTAATACCAGAGAGTTTTTCGCTTATAGTTGGTAATACAGAGGATTGGTTAAAGCTTTTAACGGTGTGTAGTATATGAACGTTGGTTTTCTCTTCTAGTTCTTTTAATTTGTTAAGGTTTTGCATGAGTTTGTTCTCATACATAACAAAGTAAGGTGTTGGCATGATCTTACTCATACCAAACATCCCAACCTTCATTGTAGTATTCAATGAGCTTATGGTCACTCAATTTATTGGCGTCTACTTTAAGTGGACTAATGTCTTTTCCAAAAATTTCCATGCGTCTTAAGACTTCTTTATTGAGGTATTTTAGGTTAGCTTTTGGGGTGTACTTTTCAAAATGAATCGGAAATTTTGAAGCTATGACAAAACCCCACTCTCCAAAACTTGGTATATAAGTATGGTAAGCTTTGGTTTGAAGGTTTGTACTTACCATGGTCTCTTTGATGCTCCAAAAAGCTTTTGGGGTAAACATAGGAGAAGAAGCTTGGGTAACCATAACCCCTGTTCGTGAAAGTTGATTGGCTAAGATTTTATAAAAAGTTTGGCTGTAAAGACGTGAAAGGGAAATGTTGTTGGGGTCAGGTAAGTCTAAAATAATTACGTCATAAAGTGTTTGAGACGTTTCCATAAATTTCCATGCATCTTGATTGATAACAGTTACTTTAGGGTTGTTGTAAGCATGGTCATTGAGTTGACTAAGGGTTTGATGTTCTTTAAATATTTTGGTCATCATGGGGTCAAGGTCTACGAGGGTAATGTTTTCTACTTGCTCATATTTTAAGACTTCACGCAGTGCCATACCATCACCACCACCGATGATGAGAATGTTTTCATGTTTGGGGCTTGTGAGCATAGCAGGATGAACCAAAGACTCATGGTATCGGTGTTCATCAATGCTATCAAACTGAATCGCACCGTTAATATAACATTGAATTCGATTATTATTGGCTGTGATAACAATTTTTTGATAAGGTGTTTGGGTAGCGTAAACAATGTTGTTTTTATAGAGTTTATTTTCCATTAGAGTGGTAAGTTGACTCGATTGCCAAAAGCCTAAGATTAAAATAGTAAAAACTGTTAAAAGATAAAACACATACTTTTTTCCAAGCAGTTCACGAAAAATATACCATGAGAGTGTTGCCACAAAAAGGTTGAGCAATCCAAAAAGAAATGAAGTTTGCATTAACCCCAATTGAGGCACTAAAACCAAGGGAAAAAGCAAAGAAGCGAACAATGCTCCAATGTAATCCACGGTAAAGACATTAGAAATATTTGTTTTAAGTGAAAAGCTCTCTTTGAGTATTCGAATAATCAGAGGAATTTCTACGCCCAACATTGAACCTAAAAAGATGGTAATCACATAGAGAAAAGCATCATAATTATTAATATAAGCAAAAGCAAAAAATAAGATGAAAGCAGAAAAGCCCCCCAAAAGGGCAATGGCAAGTTGCAGTTTGACAAAAGCATGTTCTAACTCTGTTTCAATAAAACGTGAAAGCCAAGCCCCAATGCCCATAGATGACATAAACAGCCCAATCACCAAAGAGAAGTGGTAAATGGAGTCTCCCAATAGATAAGAAGATAAAGTACCTTCTAAGAGCTGATAAACCAGTCCTGAAATGGCAATGAGAAACGTACCAAAGAGGAGAGCTATCTCTTTGGCTTTACTGTCTAT
This sequence comes from uncultured Sulfurovum sp., assembly GCA_902727935.1. Classification (GTDB taxonomy): domain Bacteria; phylum Campylobacterota; class Campylobacteria; order Campylobacterales; family Sulfurovaceae; genus UBA1140. Next base: position 11,924 of record CACVAX010000057.1, read on the forward strand.
GCTTGAAGCCATTAGCGTATGGCTGATGAGATAATCATACCAATGGCAATAATCATTGCTCCTAAAACAATGGCTAATGCCATGTTGCCTTCATGGGCAATTTTTTTGTTAATGGAGTATTTGGTGCCTATTTCTAAGAGCAACAGTACCAGTGCAAAAACAGCAATGCCTAAACCAGCATAAATAAGAGCAGAGACTAAGCCTGAGATGTGAAATGTTTCCATGTTTTTTCCTTTAAAATGATTGTGTTATTTGCCATAACTAGAGCTACTGGAGTTGTAAGAAGAACCACTGCCACCCCAACTACCACCAAAACTGCCTGATGAACGTGATGAATTGGAACGAACACTCTCTTTTTCAAGTGTCTCAATGCGTTCTTGTCCTATTCCTGTGTAGGTTAAGTAGCTAACTCCCCCACCTGTAATTAAAAAAAAGAGTATGATAAATTTTGCCATAAGAACTCCTTAGTCGCCAAAAGCTATTATTATAGCTATAAAAATAATGCTCAAAACAATCATGAGGGTATGACTTCCTTTATTCTCTTGAGTGTGATGAGCCACAAAGTCACCTTTTTCTTCTTCAACTTTTAAGTTGTATCGCCATTTATAAAATTTGTAAACCAGCCATAAAGCAATGCTGATAATAAAAAACCAAACCAAATAGTTGAGGCGTGAAGAAGCCTCTTTAATGGTTATAAAAAGCGTAGATTTTGTTTTTGGGTCAATGGGTTTAACACTTAAATTGTAAATACCAAGTTCTTCTAGGTTTAGAGAGACACGTACTTTTTTACTTCCTTTGTCCCAAGGGTGTAGCTTTTTTTGTATGCTGTTGGTATCGCTATCAAAAACATAGGCAGAACTTGGCGTAAGTGAAAAAATTATTTTTTTATCCTTATGAATTTGCAGGTTAAAGTTGTTTAATTCCTTGGCTGTAGTAGCACGGAGTTCTAAGTCGACTAAGTATCGGTTAGTATTAATCCTAAACTTATCATATTGAACAGCTTTATTGTCAGCAGAACTGTTTTTGATAATTGTACCAGAGCCATCAAAATAGATAGCCAAAGCCAATAAAGCAACTATAAATAGTACCCAATAGGCAATATAAGAGAGCGATTTTAAAAATGGACGTTCAAAAGGTTTTAAAACATTAAAGCTTTGAGGTTTCTCTTGCACTTCCATGTTAAAGGCTTCATAGACCATTGTACTATCAAGATATTCAGAGAGATAATATTCTACTTCACTTTTGGTTTTTTCAACACTAATTCCAAAAGGGGGATGAATTAAATCAATAAAAGAGGTTCGTTCATGTCGTTTAGCAATCCATGTTAATTCTCCTTCAACATAAGTCACTTTGGCATCATACTTATCAAAGGGTTTATACGCTCTACCATCAACACTGATAATTGAATGATTCGCTAACTCTGACCATGTAAAGTTAGGAAAAGTTCGGTTACGTTTAGAGTAGATGAGATGACCATTTTCATAGGTAAGATAGGCATAACCATACAGAGGGGAAAAAAGTAAAAAATCTGTCCATGTAGAAGAAGAATATTTCGTATCAACATAAGAGATAAGCCCAATAATGGTGTAGTCAATGCCTTTTAGTTTCCCCTGCATACCCACTTTAAAAGGCAATTTTTGACGACCTCGTACATTTTTAAAATTGCTTAGCACTTTGTAGTGGTCATTTAAATCCAGTACTGAATTACAGTAAGCACAGGTAATACTTTCAACACGTCCCCCTCCTAGCAAGTCAAGAGGAGCAGCACAGTTGGTACATTTAATGCTTTTAACTTGATGCATTAAGTTAATTCCTCAATGTCTAAAGGGTCAACCCATTTTCCTTTAAAGGTTTGAGAGGATGTTTTGCTCAACTCTAAGGTCACAAGGTTACCTCCTCCTTGACTTAGGTGAATGTATTGGTGTTTTTCACCAAGGTGAATATTTTCTGGCAGTTCACCCTCAAAGCCCATACACGTACCTTCCCCTTTTTCGCTAACAAGGTATTTACCATGACGAGAACCCACGGTAAATTGAGAAAAGTCTTTAAAAGGAAGTGCCAGTTTATTTTTGGCTTCTAACACAAAATCCCCTTCATCCACACTAAGCCAAAACTCTTGGTTTTTTTCATCTCTTAAAAACCACTCTTCCCAAAAACCACGACCATAGCCATAACGTATTTTTCCAAGTGGGATAAAAGTTTTTGCTTGGAGTTTAAAGGGTTGATGCAACTTAATGAGTGAGGGTTCAGAACTTAAAACCGAACTTTCACCAATTTTCGTGACGCTTTCATCTTCTAAGAAAATAGAAGAACCACAAGATTGACACTTGACAAGTTTGGAGTATTTAAAATAGATACTAAGTTGGTCACCACATTGAGGGCAATTATAAGTGTTCGTATCATTTTTGTCGTTGAACATGGGTTTTAAAGTTCCTATTATAATTTATTGTTTTTAAAGTTATTTGCAAAAGCTATATTACTACACATAGTATACACAGAAAGTCTGTATATTACGTCAAGCCTAACACAAGAAGGTTTTATAAATTTAGTAATCTACTAAGCTTATATTAGTTTCAATGAAAACTCCCTAAATTCATTACATTCTTCCTCCCTTTTTACTTCTTGTGTTAGGACTAAACTCCTAACCTTGTGTGTTTATCATCATAACTGAAAATGTATTAATATAATTCCAAAAACTTTGAAGGTCTTCTTCTTTTACCGATGCTTCTAAGGGTTTGAGTGCTTCTTCAAAACAAACAAGCCAATGAAGTCTTCCTTCGGCTGTAATGCTAAAGGGCATATGTCTCTGACGCATTTTTGGCACTCCATGTCTTTGATTGAAATAAGCTGGACCTCCACAAATCTGAATAAAAAAGTCAGCAGAAGTTTGTGCTGCTTCTTCCATCTCTGCACTGTTTTTTGCTGGAAATATATTACGAATGGCACTTTGGTCTAAACAGGCATAAAAACGAGAGAGTAAATCACGCATACCTTGTTCGCCAATTTGAGGTAAAAACGTTAAATTTGGTTTTTGGACAGGAGGCATGTAGTTTGCATTGTGTGCAATAATAGTATAGTTCATGGTTAACCTTATAAAAATGTAGACTTCTTTATAGTGGAAAATAACTTAATACTTAATAAATAAAACTGTTTCAATAGTTTTACGCCATAATAATATAGAGTGGCTACAATATAACATTATAAAATAAGGAAAAATATATGTTAACAGTTTATTCAGATGAAAGTTCTTTTAAAAAGAAGCTAACAGTAGTTGTTATTTGGTTGATAGCATTTGTATTGAGCTTTTTGTTATTTGAGTTTATTAGGTATGAGCCAAACTCATTATTAAATAAAATTTTGCCCACTGTCATAGGGCTTTTCATGATTGCAGGTATTTTACTTCGTTGTAAATTTGCCAGAGCTTTTGCACTTATCACACTCTATGGCATTGCACTGTTTCCTTTGGTAGCTAACTTTTTAATGGAGGAGTCACTCTTGCTCTTTTTGGCTGATACCCAAGGTCTCTTTAGTCCTATGGAAGCATTATTAACCAACATTGTGTGGGCTTTGTTGTTTATTCTGCCAATTTACTTTTTGTCGAATGACAAATCCATGGAAATTTTTTTTATAGAACCTCATCCCATTGAACATCTCTTTTTTATACTCGTCGCCATAGGCTTAGTTTATGCCTATTTTCATTTTGTTAGCCCAGCTTTTTTTAGGCTTTAACCAATAAGTTTATTGAGCTTCTCATACGCATTAAGCTCTTCAATCCAAGAGGGCTTAATGGCTTCATAACCATACCTCGCACCCACAACCATACCTGCAACCATGGCTCTAGCAGATGAGTCTCCTCCTGCTAAAACATTGGCTTTTAAAAGTGCCTCAAAGTCTTCATGATAGTTAATGAGTAAGTAGACTGTAGAAGCCAAAGCTCCTTTTACACCACAAGAAGCACCCAAGGTATTGATGGCTTCATTACTTGATAAGTCTCTCACTTCAAATGCTTTATGGACCTCTTCTTTAACCATGTCACCATAAAATTCTGCTCGTTCTTTGAGTGTTTTTTCTACATCAAGGTTATAAACCATGGCTAATATAACTTCGACAATGTATTTACCAGCATCAAGTACTTCTTTGTTCATATGGGTTAAAAAGGTATGAAACTTAACAAGTTCCACAATTTCATCTATATTTTTAATTTTAAAGATTATGGGTGCATGTCTTCCAACGATGGACAAGTCATGAGACGCTGAACCACAGCCCATAAATGACGCACCTTCATTGAGGTTTTTTAAAGTAATTTGAGAAGCTGAATCGATATAGCCTTCATAGTTGTTCATCATCTCTTGCCAAATCTTAGCATAGTTAAACGGGTCATAGGTCTTAGCCTCATTGACGTGTTCTAAAAGCCAAATCATCTGGTCACCATAATGCGTAAAGTCTCCAGCCTTCTTTGTAGGATGGTAAGTCGCTAAGGGAGCGTTTAAGCCCTCAAAATTAAGTCCAGAATTACTTAAAGCGTCTTGGTCATAAATCCAATGCCCTCCTAAACTGTAAGCATCACCGAGTAATGCACCCCACATAAGTCCTTTTAGTTTGTCGTTTTTCATTTGTAGTCCTAATTTGAATGGTAACTACTTTAGCCAAAGGGTGCTTAAGCTTACAATTTGTCATATTTTAAAATAGTGGTCAAGAATTTATCTTATAGTAATGTAGTTAGAAAAAAAGATGATATGAGAAGTATAGAAATAGTTGAGAATGGTGATCACGATTGGACTTGAACCAACGACTTCTTCCATGTCAAGGAAGTACTCTACCACTGAGTTACGCGATCATTTTAAAAGTGTGCGATTATATTTTTTTTTGACTTAAATTAAGATTATACTAAAGCTTAAAGAGTTGAACCTTTAACTGTTTTTCTATGTTTTACTCTTTGGGCATGGGTGATGGCAATTGCCATGGCATCGGTAATATCTAAAGGCTTAATCTCTTTTTTAATATTTAATAAACGCTTAACCATGAAAGCAACCTGTTCTTTTGTTGCTTTACCATTACCCGTAATAGCCTTTTTCACTTGTAGAGGGGTATACTCTTCATAGTTTCCAACGGACAAAAGTATCTTTAAACTTAAAGCTCCTCGAAACTGTGCAAGCTTAAGAACTGTTTTAGGATTATGAGCATAAAAAATATCTTCAATCGCCACTTCATCGGGCTTATAGACGGATAAAAGCATATCCATTCCCTCTACTAATTCACCAATTTGATCTTTTAAGTTGGTCATTTTAAACTTAAGAATACCAGCTTCAATCAAGGTATACTTTTCACAGGTAAAATCTAGGAAGCAATAACCCATATTACGGGTTCCAGGGTCAATTCCAAGTATAATCATTCACATCCTTTGTAAAATGTGAATAACTTTCATCACACCCTTTTATAGTCTAATTTTAGCCACTTTTCGATAACATTCATAAATTTTATTCACATCAAATAAAGGAAAACTATTGAATATAGGAAATAGAGTACTCAAAAAACTTAAGGAAGAAACAAGTAATAAAGATTGGAACCGTTATATTAAAAACTTAAGCTATAGTGAACGAGACTCTAAAGATACTTTTGCACAATTTTATGCTCCTAATATTTTACTGGCACGATGGATTAAAACCAAATATGAATTTCAATTAAAACATCTTTTTGAACTTGAAAATAAAATAAAACCTCATATTGCCATTTCAATCAATAAAGATTTAAACCTTAAAAAAGAATCTAATAAGACAAAACAAAATAATGAACAAAATACACATACTAAAAGTACTATTTTAAATCCTTCTTTTACCTTTGAAAGCTTTATTATTGGAGGTTCTAATCAATTTGCCTATACCACAGCAAAATCTGTAGCTGAAAAACCAGGTACAAGCTATAATCCTTTGTTTCTTTATGGTGGGGTAGGTTTAGGCAAAACTCATCTAATTCAAGCCATAGGTAATTATCAAATATCTTTAGGAAAAAAAGTCATTTATACCACTTTTGAACAATTTATGAATAAATTTACCTCACACCTTCGAACCCAAACCATGGATAGGTTTCGTGAACATTTTAGAGAGTGTGATATTCTTATTATTGATGACATTCAATTTCTTTCAGGGAAAGAGCAGACACAAGAAGAGTTTTTTCACACCTTTAATGAATTACATCAAGCAAAGAAACAAATTATTATTACTTCAGATAGACAACCCAATAAAATTAAAGGCTTAGTCGATAGACTAAAGAGTAGGTTTGAATGGGGACTTATGGCTGATATTCAACCCCCTGAATTAGAGACCAAAATAGCCATTATTCAAAAAAAATGTGAAATAGATGGCATAACCCTTAATGGAGACATTATTAACTTCTTAGCTTCAAATATGGGAAATAATATTCGAGAGATAGAAGGGGCAATTATTAAACTTAATGCCTATGCAGGACTAATGAACCAAAAATTAACACTGGAGTTTGCACATAATGTGATTAAAGATCAGCTGATAGAAAAACAAAAAAATATCTCTATTGAGACCATCGTAAGCGTAGTGTCAAAAGAACTTAATGTAAAGCTTTCCGAGATTACTTCAAAAAAAAGAACCCGTATTGTCGTACGAGCAAGACGCATCTCTATATACCTTATTAGAGAGTTAACCTCAAACTCTATGCCTCAAATTGCTGTTTTTTTTAATATGAAAGATCATACAGCTGTCAGTCATACCATGAAAAAAGTACAAGAAATGCTAGAAAATGATGAAAATCTTAAAGTATTATTCGAAGAACTTTCCAATAAAATAAATCAAAAATAACTCAATCACCTATAAAGCGAATATTCAAAGTAAAGATATACGAAAAAAAGATATAATTCAATAAGTGAAAGAATGTGAAAAGTTGTCCTTAATTTAAATACAAGTTAAAGCCTACAATATAGAGACTCAAAAGACTTTTTCACATATTCAACAAGAACTACTACTACTGCTATTTATTTAATTAAATAAAAGAGATAAAGGAATAAAAAAATGAAGATTCGTTCTAGTAAACCATTAATTGAATCCATACTAATAAACCTACAACCTTTTTTAGAAAAAAAAGATGCCAGTCAAATTACTTCTCATATTTATTTAGAAGCACTTAATCAAACCATAACCATAAAAGCAACCGATGGTGAAATAGGATTAAGTATTACTAGCAATAATATAATAATTGAAGAAGAAGGTTCTTTTACTGCTAATGGAAAAAAATTTCTTGATATTATTCGTATTTTAAAAAATGAAGAAATTATTTTAGAAACTATTGAAAATAATTTAAATATTAAACAAAATAAATCAAAATTTAAATTACCTACTTTTAATCCTAATAATTATCCTTCTTTTCCTCAAGTAAATAATAAACCTCAAATAGCCTTAGATTCTATTAATTTAATTAAAAATTTAAAAAAAATCTCATCAGCCATTGACAATAATAATCCTAAATATGAATTAAATGGTGCTTTATTAGACATTAAAAGCAACGAAACTAAATTAGTAGGAACAGATACCAGAAGATTATCTATAGCTACTTTAAATACACAAAATGAAAAAGAATTTTCACTTATTATTCCTAAAAAAGCTATTTTAGAAATTCAAAAACTTTTTATAGATCAAATTAATATTTATTATGATGAAACAAACCTCATAATACAAAATGAAAATTATTATTTTTTTTCACGTTTAATAAATGGAAATTATCCTGATTACGCACGTATTATCCCAAGTCAATCAAAAATCAATATTACCTTACCCAAAAAAGAGATGCTAGAATCAATTAAAATGATAACCACAATTTCACAAGAAATAAAAGTAGTCTTTAATTCAGAAAGTATTATATTTAAATCTTTAACAGCTGATAGTATCGAAGCAAAAACAGAATTACAACTCCATACAGGATTAAGTGAATCTTTTGAGTTAAATGTTAATAGTCGATATCTTTTAGATTTTATTACACAAGTCGAACAAAATGAATTTCAAATTTTATTAAATGAATCAACACTACCCTTTGTTTTAAAAGATAAAGAATTTATTACTGTTATTATGCCAATAATTACATAATTCAAAAAGAGGAAAATTATTAATGCCAACCAACCCAACTAAATATATTTTTGTTACAGGAGGAGTATTAAGCTCTCTTGGAAAAGGAATTACAGCTGCCAGTATCGGAACACTTTTAAAACATTCAGGATTACGTGTGGCTGTTTTAAAATTAGACCCATATATCAATGTTGACCCAGGAACAATGTCTCCCCTTGAACATGGTGAAGTTTTTGTTACTAAAGATGGTGCTGAAACAGATTTAGACTTAGGACATTATGAACGATTTTTAGATACGTCATTAACACAAGATAATAATTTTACCACAGGTAGAATCTATAAAGCTGTTATTGAGAATGAACGTGAAGGTAAATATTTGGGTAAAACCATTCAAATTGTACCTCATATTACCAATGAAATTAAAGAGCGTATTGTCAAAGCTGGAAAAGGCAAAGATATTTTATTAGTTGAACTTGGTGGTACAACAGGAGATATGGAAGGGATGCCCTTTCTTGAAACCATTCGTCAAATGAAACATGAAATGGGTCGTGATAATGTCATGAGCATACATGTTACACTGCTTCCTTATATTCGTACAGCAGGGGAAATTAAAACCAAACCAACCCAACATTCAGTTCAAGAATTAAGACGTATTGGTATTACACCTCAAATGCTTATTTTAAGATCTGAGGAACGTATTCCTAATGATATTAAACGTAAAATAGCCTATACTTGTGATGTTGATGAAAAGTCTGTTATTGAAGCAATTGATGCCCCTACGATTTATGAAGTTCCCTTAAATTTCATGATACAAGATATTTTAGAACCTATTGCCAAAGAATTAAATTTAGGTGAACTAAAACCAAATATGCAACTTTGGTCTGATTTAGTGCATAAAATTATTCAACCAACGCATAAGACTACCATTGCTTTTGTGGGTAAATATTTAGATTTAAAAGAATCATATAAATCTTTAACCGAAGCACTTATCCATGCAGGAGCAAATTTAGATACAAAAGTTGAAATTAAATGGGTAGACTCTGAAAAAATTGAAAATAATGGTGCAAAACAATACTTGGTAGATTGCGATGGTATTTTAGTAGCTGGTGGTTTTGGTGAACGTGGTATCGAAGGTAAAATTCAAGCCATTCAATATGCCAGAGAAAATAAAATTCCATTTCTAGGAATTTGTTTGGGTATGCAACTTGCCATGGTTGAGTTTGCACGAAATGTTTTAAATTTAGAAAATGCAACTTCTGTAGAATTTAATGAAGATACTGAAAACCCATTAATTTTTTTAATTGATGAATTTATTGATGCATCAGGTTCAAAGCAGTTAAGAACTTCTACCTCTCCAATGGGAGGAACAATGCGTTTAGGGGAGTATGAATGTAATACCAAAGAAGGTTCAAATTTACGTGAAGCCTATAATGCTTCAACCATTTTTGAACGCCATCGCCATCGATATGAAGCCAACCCGAAATATAGAGAAGCTTTAGAATTAAATGGTATGGAAATTACGGGTGAATCTAATGGACTTATAGAAGCTGTTGAAGTAGTTGAGCATCCTTGGTTTTTAGGAGTCCAGTTTCATCCAGAGTTTACTTCAAGATTACAAAACCCAAATCCTTCAATTTTAGCTTTTGTTGCAAATGCTTTAAAACACAAAGATTAGAAACGATAGGTTCGATATAAGGACAAAATATGCCCTATCCAAAAATCACTCCCCATGAAATAGAACAAAAACTTCAACAACGCTTTGTTGAAGAGGGTCATTTATCTTTAGCCAATTTACCTAAACCTTCAGCCTTCAAAGATATGGACAGAGCCGTAGCCAGAATAGTAAAAGCCATTCATACAGGTGAAAAGATTATGCTTATTGGTGACTATGATGTTGATGGGGTCATTTCAACAACCCTTATAAATATGTTTTTTAAAGAGATTGCCATAGATTTAAAGTGGATTATTCCTAATCGCTTTAAAGATGGCTATGGTCTTTCACCTAATCTTATTCCTAGAATTGAAGGTTGTGATTTGGTTTTTACGGTAGACAATGGTATCGCTGCTGTTGAAGCTGCTAAGATGTGTCAAGAAATGGGTATTGATTTAATTATTACCGATCACCATATTGTACCAACGATAATGCCCAAAGCTTATGCCATTGTTGACCAAAAGCAAAGAGATTGTTCTTTCCCCTATGAAGAAGTGTGTGGGGCACAAATTGCATGGTACCTCATAGCAGCCCTTAATAAGGCTTTAAATGCCAATGTAAACATCAAGTCATACCTTGGGTTGGTTGCCATAGCTATTATTGCTGATATGATGCCTCTACAACATATTAATCGTGCCATGGTTAAAGCAGGATTACAAGTTTTAAACCGTTCACAACTTCCTGCCATAAAAGCTTTTATGGACAAATTAGACAAAGTTACGTTAACAGCTGAAGATATAGGATTTCAAATTGCTCCTGTACTTAATTCAGCTGGACGTATGGATGACGCTACTTGGTCTGTAGAGTTTTTATTAAGTTCAAATATTTATGATGCAAGAGTACGTTTAGATAGGTTAAAAGATTTTAATGAAAATCGAAAAGCTGTTGAACAAAAAATTACAGAGGAAGCCATCAAAAAAGTTGATATCGATAATAATGTTTTGGTAGTGGTTGGTGAAGATTGGCATGAGGGGGTTGTTGGGATTGTGGCTGCTAGGGTTGGACGACGTTTTGAAAAGCCTTGTATTGTGCTTACTAAAGGTAAAACAGGTGAACTTAAAGGTTCTGGACGTAGTTTTCATGTTTGTAATCTTTTTAAAATAACCACAGCTTGTCGACCCTTATTAAATAAATTTGGTGGACATGAAGCTGCCATTGGTTTGAGTTTAGACCTTGAAAACTTGGAAGCTTTTAAGACTCAAATACAAAAAGAGTACGCAGCTGAAAACTACCATGAGCAGGTGATTGATCCAGATATTTTAGGTGATTTAAGTTTTTCACATATTAATTTTAATCTTGTTTATAAATTAAAAGCTTATGAACCCTATGGTCAAGGGAATCCACGAGTAAAGTTTATTTCTACGAATGTTATTATTGAAGATGTGAGTGAAATGGGAAAAGAGAAGGAACATCGACGTTTTACCTTTTCTCAAAATGGCATGACCCAACAAGCTGTACTTTTTAAAACCAAAGAGGTTTTTCATATTGGACAAGTTATTTCAGTTATTTATGCTGTCAATGAAAACCATTTTAATAACCGAGTTACTTTACAGTTGATGGTGGAGAAGATATTTTAGATTTTGTTATTGAATACCTAATGATTTCATTGTTTCAATGGAGAGTTGGGTAACAGGTAAACCATTTACTTTTTGATAAGCTCTCACTGCAGACTTTTCTTCTAAACCCCATATCCCATCTATTTGACCATGATAATAGCCTTGATATTTTAAAGCTTCTTGAACTTTTTTAATAAGTGAAGGTACCATTGCTGATTCACAAACCATTGGCATCCATTTGGCGTAGCCTTTGGTACGTTCTTTTTCAACTTGAACTTCAACATATTCTGCTGGAACAATAATTGTTTTAAAGGATGCTTCTTTTTCTACTTTTTTGATTTTCACTACTTTATATTGTGGAGGTGTTAGCACTTTTTTACTCAATGCAGGGGTTTCAATGACTTTTGTTAAAACAGTTTTATAAAGAGCAGGTACTTCAACCAAACATATTTTATCACATTCATTGGTTATTCTGGTACTTTCATTTTTACTAGAATGGTTTGTCCAGAAATATTTAGCATCGCTCACTTTTTTAGTACTGGCAATTGTTTTATAGTTTGCAGGAATGGGTATACTTTTAGTAGAAGATGCTGATACCAACTCTTGTGCTTGTACATATTTATAAATGGGTTCAACAGCAACTTTTTTAGCAACAGCTGGTTCTAATATGATTTTTTTAGTAATCGTCTTAAATGTTCTGGGTATTTCGGTTAAACAGACTACTTCTGACTGATTACAGCCTTGATCTTGACAGGTTGTTTTTCTCCATTCACTTCTAGCAGGTTCAACAGTAACTTTCTCTTGTACTTTTTTATATTTAATTGGAACAGGTACTAACTTCATGCTACTGTTTGATGTTGCAATTTTTTTGGTTATGGTTCTATACGTTGCTGGAATCGCTATGATTCTTTCACTTGCTTCGCTTGTTAGAATTTTTTGTGTGGTTGTTATGTAGTTTGCAGGTTGAAAGTGTTCATAATAACATGTTCCAGCAGTAGTATTAGTCGTATTTAATCCTGATTGTTGAGCAGCTTGTATACAAGAACTATAAGCTTTTTCAGCATTTAAGTTTAATCCTTTTTTCCATATTTTTTTGGCTGCTTGTATTAAAATCTTTTTAGGTACGGTCTTAAACACAGCTGGAGTCACGACTATTTTTTCTGTTCCATCAGAAATTTTAATTTGTTTTTCATACCAAGTATATTTAGCAGGTATCACTTTATATTTAACAGTTGAATCACTTATTTTAACTTTTTTAGTTGATGTTGTTCGAATGGTTTTTGTAATTTTTGGTGGGTAAAATGATTTGGTAAAACATTGACCAGCTTGTGCATTAGGCATTTTTTCTTCAGCATTGAGACTGTTCCCAAATACTAGCATGATTAAAACAGTTGTGCTAAGTAAATTTTTTTTCATATTTCTTCCTTTAAAAGTTTAATTTTTATTTTTTGGGAAACTCAATTATTAATACACCTTCAACATAAGTTTGATGCATTTTTGTTGCGTCAGCATTATTGGGCATTAAAAGTGAAACTTGCATTGAACTCATGGTGGTTGTGGTTGTTGTATTTAGCTCCGAGCTAAAAAAGTCTTTGTCAATAGATTTAGTATTGATAATTAAAACACCATCAACTACTTTGGCAGTTACTTCTGTATTTTTTGCATCAGGAATATTTCTTATTAATTTATAAGTAAATTGAGTCTCTTCAAAATCATTAATTGACATGGCTTCTAATCGCATTTGGGCATCATTTTGGGAATCTATTTGATTATGTTTGGCAATGGCTTGATTCATTTTTTCATCCATTCTTATCATCTCTTCAGCTGCATTATAAATATTTTTTTGTAAATCGACTTCAGCAAATAGATAAGTATTTGTTAACAGAAAAGTCATAAATAATATTTTTTTTGAATTGATTTTCATCTCTTAGCCCTCAATTTTTGTTATAATATTATACAATAATAATTATTAAAATATATTCAAATTTATTAAAATATATTTTTAATAAATTTGAAAGGAAGAATCATGAAAAAAATAGTGTTTTTATCCGTATGTTGTTTTTATATTAGCATGGCAAATGAGACACAAAATATTCAAAATGCAAATCTTGAATTGAAGTTAACGCAAACGTTAAAAAATCTAAAAGAGTATAAACTTAAAAAAGATAGAACTATTTTGAACTTAGAAAAAGCGTTAAAAAAGGTGAAAGCCGAACTTAAAAATACAAAAAAGCAACTTACAATTAAAAATAAAAAGCATAATAAGGCATTAAAACGCATGAGGAAAGACTTACAAGAAACAAAGAAGAATTTTTTAAAGGTTAGGAATGAACTTAGCGATTTAAGAAATGAAAAAAGTGCTAAAAGTATGAAGATAAATAAAATGATTCAAACAGCTATAAATCAACCCTTAATAATAGAAAATGTAACAAAAGAGGCTTTAGCACCTATTCCTCCAAAGAGTATAGCCACAAAATTATCATGGGTAGAAGTAGTTATTGAGGATGATATCAATATTCGTGAATTAGCATTAAAATATTATTCTGATAGTGAAGCTTACCCCAAAATATATGCAGCTAATAGAAGTGTTATTCCTGCAAGTTTAAAAATTCAGGATGGTATGATTCTTAAGATACCAATTACAGATAATTTTAAGGAACAACCCATGATTTTAAATAGAGATTAAAACATAACAATTTGACATATTATTAGATTATTTTATGATAGATAGTCTAAAATATGCTTATGTATCAAAAAAAGAAAGAACGACTTTATGTCACAGAGCTTCTTGAAGCACCTTCGGTTACTTATCCTAGTTATTATGTTTTGTCGTATTCTATGTTAAAAAATGAGATGCTACATTATGCACTTATTGTCTTGCATTCGTTAGACTTTGAACATTATGAACATCCTACTTCTTATGATGATATATTCTCCATGTTTTCAGGTGGGATGTACCCCATTTATAAAGAAATGTATGTGGTAGGATATTTTGGTGGAAAGATGATGTACCTTGAATCTGCTGGTTGGAAAGGAATGCCTTGTACACAAGATGTGTTTAAAATGGAGAATTGGATGGTTTGTTAGTGAAAGGTGCTTAGTTTTATTTTTTCTTAAAAGGTTTTTGTTTATTATCTATTAAGCAAAGGCAAATATATGATAAAAAAAATATCTACGATACTTGGTTTACTCACACTCTTTTTTACTTTCTCTTTTTCAAGAGCTATTCCTCCAAGTTTGGCTGCTGAAATTTCAGATATTCCTATCAATTCAGCCAACTATAGTATTCATATACAAGCTGTGCATTCTAAAACGCCCACTGTTGCTTGGCGTTCACATGTAAAACGTTCCCCTGCTTCTGTTATCAAATTATTGACAACTTATGCTTCTTTATTGAAGTTAGGTTTTGATTATCGTTGGGAGACAAAGTTTTTTTATACGGGGTCATTAAGAAATGGGGTATTACATGGAGATTTATATGTCAAGGCATCAGGTGACCCCACGCTTGAAACAGAGGATATTGATGATATTGTTTCTCAAGTGAGTGCTGCTGGAATCAATAAAATCAAAGGGAGTATTATTATAGATAGAACGCTTTTTCAAGTAGCAGCTAAAAATAATTCGGGTTTTGATAAAAATGTACATAGCCCTTATAATGCAATGCCTGATGCCATTATGTTTAACAAACGAAAAAGTACCATTTGTATTACTCCTCGAACTACAAGAGCTAATATTAGTAAAGATATTCCCGATAATAGTTATCAAGTCGTTAACAAGTTAAAAATGGTTAATGGTTCATGTCGAGGAGGACGTGCTTGGCCAAAAGTCAGTATTAAGACGAATGCAGCACAACGTTCAACGGTATTTTTAACAGGAAAACTTTCTAAACATTGTGGGGAAAGAAAGATTTGTAAAATAATTTCTATGCCACATCGTGCATTTTATTATGCTTTTAAAAATGGTTTGGAAAACCAGGGTATTAAGGTTATGGGAACATTAAAGTTAAAAAAAGTTCCTAATAAAGCAAAATATATTTTTTCACACTATTCTGATAGCTTAGAATCAGTCATTTCGGTCATTGCTAAAAAGTCTGACAATGTTATGGCAAGACAGCTTATGTTAACCATGGGGGCAGTAAGCTTTAAAGGCAGTAGCACTCTTCAAAAAAGTCGTAGAGCCATTGAAGATGTTTTAAATAAATATTATATTTTAGAAAAAGCTACTACGCATATTGCTAATGGTTCAGGACTTTCACGTACGTCAAAACTAACAGCAAAATCTTTAGCTAACTTACTTGACCATGCCTATAAAAATTATGGTCAACGGTGGATGGACACTTTAGCCATAGCAGGGGTTGATGGCACAATTAAACGGCGTTTTTCTAACTCTTTTGTTTATGGTCGAGCATGGATGAAAACAGGCACGATTAGAGGGGCTAAAAATATCGCTGGTTATGTTGAAGGTGCTTCTGGTGAACATTATGTAGTAGTGATTTTGGTCAACGATAAATATGCACGTAAATATGGAGCAAAGTTAGCCAATAGTGTCATTGAATGGGTAGGAACTGCTTTATAATGCTTAAGGGTGCTATGGCTGTTATTATTGCAGGAGGAAAAAGTTCACGAATGCAAGAAGATAAAGCCTTACTTCCTTTTGGAGCTTATTTATCTTTGGCTGAATTCCAGTATCGGCGTTTAGATAAACTTTTTTCCAAGGTCTATATCTCTTCTAAAGAGAACAAATTTGATTTTGAAGCAGATATCATTAAAGATGTGTATGCAGTCTCTTCTCCTCTTGTGGCACTCGTATCTATTTTTGATACATTAGAAGGCTTAGAGGAGATATTTGTTTTAAGTGTTGATGCTCCTTTTGTGGATGAACAGGTCATAAAAAAACTGTATGAAGTTAGAGAAGCTACTTTAGAAATTAATTTTGATGTGATTGTGGCAGAATCTAAATATGGTCTTGAACCTTTATGTGCTATTTATTGTAAAAGTTTTTTAGAAAAAGCCAAAAATGCCTTGAAAAAAAATGAGCATCGTTTAATGACTTTATTGAATGCTTTAAAAATAAAAAAAGTTTTTATAGAAGAAGAGACAAAGTTTATGAATTTAAATTATCCTAAAGAGTATGAAGCAGCAAAATTAATCATGTCTAAAAAGTAAAAGTGCTTAAAAAAGCGTTAGCTTCGCTCTTCTATCATCTCTTGCATCATTTGCTGTGTAAAAAAAACAAATTTTTCAAAGAGTTCACTACGATATTTATCTTTGTGGTAAATCATGTAAAAGTTACGTTTACACTCAAAGTTACGTAGAGGAACTTGAATGAGTTTTTGGCTTTTTATTTCTGAAATAACAGCAATTTTAGAGATACAGGTTAAACATTCATGATTAAGGAGTAAAGACTTAATAGATTCAATATGTCCTAATTCTAAAAAGATATTAATGTGTTCAACTTTGTCTTTAATATACTCTAAAAAGACTTCTCGTGTTCCAGAACCCTCTTCTCTAAGTACCCATTTTCGATCTTGTATGCTGTCAATAAAACACTCATTAAGTAGGGTTTCATCGGTGGTAACAACAACCAATTCATCTATACCCACAATATTTTTAATAATGTCGGGGTCATTTACAACCCCTTCAATAAAAGCAACATCCAACTCACCTTCTTTGATAAGTTCAACAATATTTTTTGTATTTCCTTCTTTGAGTGCAACTTTAACATCAGGATAGTTGTCCATATAGGAGCAGATAATAGGAGGCATTAAATAGTCAACAATGGTGGTACTCGCACCCACTCTAACCATGCCCTTATTGGCTGTATTTTTAAATTCATATTCAATATCATTGATTTTTTTTAAGATGGGGTCAACTTCTTTTTCAAAAGCACGACCCATTTCATTAAGCACAAGTTTTTTGTTAATTCTGTCGAAAAGAGGATTACCTAAAATTTTTTCAAGCTCTTTAATTGCCATTGAAATAGCTGATTGACTAAGTCCCATTGCTTTTGCAACATTGGTAAGATGCCCTTCTTTGACAACATTTAAAAATATTTCAAGCTGTCGTAGGGTTAATTTATCTTTTTTATCTCTCATAAAAATATTATATCAAAAAAAAAGATAATTTTTCTGATTATCATCAAAAAAACTTAACATCTACCGATAAGGTATCGCTTAGATTAAATCTACCCCTTTTTCACCTTTGATCATGGCACCAATCACATACGCATCGGTATTGGCACAGATATCTTCAACGTTTTCACCCTCAACAACAAGTACCATACCTACACCCATATTGAATGTTCGGTACATCTCTTCTTCATCAATGTAGTCAGACATAAAGTCAAAAACAGGGAGTGTTTTAATACTCTCTTTTGAAACTTGTGCACGCATTCCTTCTGGAAGTACACGTGGTAAGTTTTCGATGATGCCTCCCCCTGTAATGTGTGCTAAAGCTGTAATTTTATCTCTGTTTGCTTTAAACTCTTTTACGTAGATACGTGTAGGTTCAAGAAGTGTGTCCACAAGAGGTTTTCCTTGGAAGTCAGAGTCTAAAGACATGTCTAGCTTGTCAAAGAAAAGTTTTCGTACCAGTGAATAACCGTTAGAGTGTACCCCTGAACTTGGTAGGGCTAAGATGACTTGACCTTCTTTAACATTTGAAACAGTGTCCATTTCTGAACGCTCTGCAATACCTACTGCAAAACCTGCTAAGTCAAAGTCATCGTTGGCGTACATTCCTGGCATTTCAGCTGTTTCACCACCCACCAAAGAACACTCTGAACGTCTACAACCTTCAGCAATACCTGCCACCACATCTTTAGCATTCTCTGGCACGAGTTTTCCTGTTGCATAGTAATCAAGAAAAAACATCGGTGTACCAAAGTTACAAATAAGGTCGTTCACACACATGGCAACCAGGTCAATTCCTACGGTATTAAACTTATTGCTTTCAATAGCAAGTTTTAGTTTTGTTCCCACTCCATCAGTTGCTGAAAGGATAACAGGTTCTTTGTAGCCCGTTGGCAGGGCATAAGCACCAGCAAATGAACCAATACCTCCGATTACATTTTTATCAAATGTTGATTTTACATCTGATTTAATTGCTTCTACGAAGTTGTTTCCTGCGTCAATATCTACTCCAGCATCTTTGTATGAAATGTTTGCCATGTTTTATCCTCTAAGTGTGTGATTAAAAAAATTGGGACATTATAGCGAAAACTAACTGTTTAATTTACGTCCAAGTTTTTCTTCTACAGCGTTTACTTTATTTCCTAAACGACCCATAGCACCTTCTCTCCAATCTATTTTAATAGAGGAATAGACACGTCCACAATCCTTTTGCAGTTCTGCGTAGGCTTCATTGATAACAGCCATGACTTCAGCCACCGTTTCCCCCTCGATAATCGTTCCCATTGGGGTAAGTTGGTAAGGTAAACCACTTTTATCTACGATGTCTAAAACACGTGCTACAAACGCACTTTTACTTTGGGTTGCTTCGGTTGGAAACATTGAAAATTCTACTAATGCTGACATTATTAATCCTTGTTTTTAATTTTTGCATCATACAAGAAAGAGGGTTTGTTTATCATAAAAAAGTTAAATAAAATGAAGAAAACAAAAGATAATAGTTATTTAAAGATATTGTACTATAATCCAAATAAAGTGTGTTTGTAGGAGGATGCCATGCATATAAAAGAATTTATTAACTCTCTTGATTTGTTATATTATGAATATAATAGTGAAAAAAACAGTTTAATTAAAGATGTAAATTATTCTAATAAACATACTGAATCAGAATTTTTTAAACTTACTTATGATTTATCTAAAAAACATATTTTCTTTGATGTTCTAAAAGATAAAACCATTACATTTTCAAAACATCAATCTCTACTCAAAGGTTACTCTTCGATGATTTTAGAAAAACTAAAAAATAGAAATAAAAATATTTTTTTACTTAATGACAAAAAAGTTCAGTGGGCAAAAAATATTCCTTTATTTAAAATTGTCTACAGTAAAGAAAGTATTGATTTAGAGGGGTATGATGTTTTGATTTTTACTTCTAAACATGCTATAAAAGGGATTGATGCATTAAATGAAACATGGAAAAAAATACCTGCTTATGTAATTTCTGAACAAACAGGAAAATTGCTTAAAGATTTAAATGGAAATTTAAAATATGTTAGTACAACAAAACATGGTGATGCCTTTGCTCATGAAATCCTTTCTCAATTAAAAGGAAAAAAAGTTTTGTATTTAAGAGGAAAAGAGGTTGTTTCCGATCTAATTTCTATCTTAAAAGAGCATCAAGTGGAGTGTGATGATAAAGTTATTTATGAAAATATCTTTAATGAGTCGGTTGAGAAAATAAATATACCTAAAAACTCTAAAATCATTTTTACTTCGCCGTCAACTATTAAGTATTTTTTTCAAGTTTTCTCTTGGGACGACTCTTATACAGCCATATCCATTGGAAAAACAACAGCTGAGTATTTTCCTAAACATATAAGCCCTATTATTGCTGATAATACCTCGTTTAAGTCTTGTGTGGATAAAGCTTTGTCTCTTAATAAAGGTTGAATTTAGCATGAAAAAAACGATAGAGGAATTTAAAAAAATAGCTTCTGACCCAGTAAAAAAATCTAATATTATTTGGACCTGGATTGGTTCTTTTTTTGGTATATTAACGGTCTCTTATGTTCATTTAGAAATCTTAGAAGGTACGGATTTATCTTTAATTATTGGTTCATTTGGAGCCAGTGCTGTACTAATCTATGGGGCTGTGCATTCCCCTCTATCTCAACCACGTAATCTTATTGGGGGGCATTTTCTTTCAGCACTCATAGGCGTTACTATTTATAAACTTTTGCCAGAGCATATGTTGTTAAGTGCTGCTTTAGCTGTTTCTCTTTCTATTTTTGTAATGCAACATACCTTAACATTGCATCCTCCAGGAGGGGCTACGGCACTTATTGCAATTATTGGAGATTCAAGCATTCATGAGTTGGGTTACCTGTATGTTTTTATACCTGTTTTATCAGGAAGTTTTATTTTATTGATTATTGCATTGCTTGTGAATAACATTCCTTCTAATCGACATTATCCTTATCGGTGTGAAAAATTATGATAAAATTAACAAATATATTTTAGGAACAGTTATATGCCCAAGCATCAAACAATATTTATCTTTATTTTAGTACTTATATCACTCTCTTTTACAGCTTGTTATGAAGAAGAAAAGAAGGTTGAATCATCCAAAATCCTCTTAACAGGTAAACCAAGTGAAACACATTATAATCTTGCCCAAGAACATTTATTGCAGGGGGAATATCAAGAAGCACTTACAGCACACTTTAAACAGTTGGAAGAAGATTTAAAATATTATGAAGACGATAGCTTAGAAATTGCGTTAAGCTACAATGATATTGGTTTTGTTTATACTGAATTAAAAGATTATGACAAAGCATTGGTCTATTACAAAAAGACCATGACCATTGATAATTTAAGGTTAGATATTAACAGTACAGAACGTGCAACAACCTACTTTAATGTGGCTTCAGTTTATGCTGAACTTAAAAATTATGATGAGGCTATTGGCTATTATCAAAAAGCTTTTAACATAGATAAGCAAGTTCTTAAAGTCTATGATGAAGAGCAATTGTTATACTATGAAGCATTGGCTGAAATGTATGAAAAGGCTTCTAAAATGAAGGATTCATTAGAGTATCGCAAAAAAGCTTTGGCATTTCAAGAACATGGGTATGGAAAAGAAGACTAAATAGATGTTTGATGTGGTTATTGTAGGTGCAGGAGCAAGTGGGTTATTAACAGCCATTGTGGCTGCTAGACGTGGTAAGAAAGTACTTATTTTAGAAAAAAATAATAAAATAGGCAAAAAACTTTTAGCCACAGGAAATGGTAAGTGTAATATTGCCAATCAACGACCTACTTTAGAGCGTTTTTATTCTCAAAATCCTCAATTTCTTAAAGATATACTGCAAGACTATGGTTTTCAATCAGTGAAACAATTTTTTAAAAGTATTGGTTTAGAGCTTATTGAGGCAAAAGAGGGCAAGGTTTTTCCCATGTCCTTACAAGCTTCTGCTGTGGTGGAACTTTTAGTTGCAGAGTGTGAATATCTTGGTGTTAAAATTATGTGTGAAACAGCCGTCAAAAAGATTGTTTTTGATAATAATATCTTCTCTATAGAATATGATTCTCACAATATAAAAACTAAAAAAGTAGTGATTGCGACAGGACATTGTTCTGCACCACAGTTGGGTGGGGTGATGGACGGAATAGGGTTTGCACGTGCTTTTGGACATAAAATAGTTAAAGACTTCCCAACGCTTGTTCAACTAACATCAGCTTATAAAGAGAACTATCTTAGTCAGATGGCTGGTGTGAAAGTAGACGCTAGGGTGACTTTAAGAAGCAAGAGTCAAACTTTTATAAAACAAGGAGATGTCCTTTTTACAAATTATGGTATTTCTGGTTTGGCTATTTTAGATATTAGTCGTAGGGTTATGGAAGCTTTAAAAAATTCTTCTGAATTAACTTTAGAGATTGACCTTATGCCTAAAATGAGTTATGAACAGTTACGTGCGATGATGAAAAAAAGTTTAATAAAAAAGAGCCAAAAACCTTTAACTATTTGGATGCAAGGCTTTATCAATAAAAAGCTTATAAATCCTATTTTAGAGCCATTAAAATTAGACAATGAGACTGTAAGTTCGCTTTTATCGAGCATTGAAAAAGTAGACATGATTGTTAAGAAGATTAAACACTTTGAGTTTAAAGTGAATGGAAGTAAAGGTTATAAAGGTGCAGAAGTAGCCACAGGAGGGGTAGATACGCAAGAAGTAGATGCAAAAACCATGGAGTCAAAAAAACAAAAAGGGCTTTATTTTGTGGGTGAAGTTTTAGATATTGATGGAGACAGAGGAGGTTTTAATCTCCATCTGGCTTGGGTTTGTGGGCTTCGAGCAGGAGAAAGTTTATAGTCTGATTGTTGACTATGTTATTTTTGCTTTTTCTTCCACTCTTTTTCAAACTTTTTACGTTTTAAAATAGAGAGTTTTTCCACAAATACTTTGCCATTTAGATGATCCATCTCATGTTGAAGAGCAATGGCTAAAAAATCCTGATTTTGAAGCACTTTTTTTTCACCATGACGGTTTTGATACTCCATAACAATACTTGCAGCACGTTCAACATCTTCATAAAAACCAGGAACAGAGAGACAACCTTCTTGATTTTTACAAGAACCTTCTAGTTTAGTAAAAACTGGATTAATAATTTCAAAAGTATCTTCTTTATTGACGGCTACATCATCACCATCATCTTCTGGAAGATTGACAATAAGTACGCGTTTGGCGATCCCAATTTGAATGGCAGCGAGTCCTACACCTTTTTTCTTGACCATGGTATCATACATGTCATCAAGAAGCATATGTAGTTCTTCATTGAACTCGGTTACTTCATCTGATACCATTTTTAGGCGTTTATCAGGGTAAACAACTATATCTTTAACCATCAAAAAACCCTAGTTAAAACTTTTGGTTAATACTTGGTCAATTAGACCATATTCTACGGCTTCAGCTGAAGACATAAAGTTATCTCTTTCCGTGTCTTTTTCAAGTTGTTTGGCTTTTTTACCACAGTTATCAGCCATAATCTCATTGAGCGTGTCTTTTAAACGTTGAATCTCTTGAGCTTGAATCTGAATGTCGGTTGATTGACCTTGCGCTCCACCTGATGGTTGGTGAATCATGATTCTTGCATTTGGAAGTGCATAACGTTTACCTTTAGCCCCTGATGAGAGTAAGAATGCACCCATGGAAGCTGCTTGACCAATACAAATGGTCACAATGTCAGGCTTAATGTAGTTCATGGTGTCAAACATAGAAAGTCCAGAAGTAATAACCCCCCCTGGCGAGTTAATGTAAAAATAGATGTCTTTATCTGGGTCTTGTGCTTCAAGGAAAAGAAGTTGTGCCACAACGGTTGAAGCGACTTGGTCATTTACCTCGCCACTTAACATAATAATTCTGTCTTTTAATAGTCTTGAATAGATATCATATGAACGTTCACCACGACCTGTTTGTTCTACAACGTAAGGAATATAACTCATTAATAGTACCTTTGTTTTATAAATTTTAATTGTTAGGAGAATACACTTTTTTAACTTAGAAGTGTATTGTAGTGTGGGCATTCCTACCCACGAAGAAAAAAGAGTGACTAAGTGTTTACTGGTCTATTCCAATAATTTTAGCAAATAGTTTGTCTTCAATCATTCCCATTTTAACAGCTGGTAAAAGATTGTTTTCTTGGTAGTACTTAATCACTTCCTGAGGATCTTGTCCTGACATCATTGCTTCATAGTAAATGGTTTGAGAAACTTCTTGATCGTTAATCTCAACACCTTCTTTTTTAGCTAAAAAATCAACAAGGAAAGTAGCTTTTACAGAGTTGGTTGCTGTTTCTCTAACACTTTCTCTAAGTTCATTAATTTTCTCTTCATTGTCTTTGTATGATGCCAATTCATCTTCACTCATCTCTTTGGCTTTGTTATTGATTTGTGCATCAATCTCTTGGTCAACAATATTTTGAGGAAGTGCAAAATCATATTTTTCTACAAGTGCTTCAATAAGTGCTGGTTTTAATGTTTCATTGTAAAGTTTAGAAACTTTTTCAGATTTAATTTGTTCAGCAATTTTTTCTTTTACGGTATCAGCTGTTGCCCCTTCTTCATTAGGAATGAGTTTTTTAATCATCTCTTCATCAAGTTCAGGTTCAGTTTTTGTTTTGATATCATTAATGGTTACTGTAAATACAGCTTCTTTGCCTTTAAGGTCATCAGATTGGTAATCTTCTGGGAAAGTTACGCTAAGGTCTCTGGTCTCTTCAATATTCAGACCAAGCATTTGATCTTCAAAACCAGGGATAAATTGACCCGAACCAACAACAAGGTCAAAACCTTCTGCTTTTCCACCATCAAACTCAACACCATCCACTTTACCTAGAAAGTCAAAGTTTACTTGATCATCATTTTGAATGGCTCTTTTTTCTTCTATAGAGGCATAGGGAGCATTGGCTGCTAAGAGTGTTTTGAGTTTTTCTTCAATCTCTGCATCTTCTATGCTTGGTTCATCATAAGTAGGTGCTAAATCTTTGTAGCCTTCTGCTTCGACTGTTGGTCTAAGAGAAATAACCATTTCGGTTTCAATATTTCCATCAGTTTTATCATATTTTTTAAACACTGGATCAGAAATTATATCGGCAGGGTTAATGTCGAGATCTTTTTTTGCTTGTTCAAGCACATCTTGAATGGCTTGATTTTCAGAGTCTTGTTGTAGTTGCTCTGCATACATTTGTTTAACTTTAGCTATAGGTACTTTACCTTTTCTAAAACCATCTACTGAAGCTGTTTTAGCAATTTGTTTTGCTGCTTTATTTAAATTTTTCTCAATGTCTGTTGCATCAATTGTTGCGACTACCAATACATTTGCTGCATCCGTCTTTGTTGCTGTAATATTCATTACAATCCTTTATACCAAAATAATTGCAGAATTTTAGCGAAAATAGGCTAAAAGGCTTTAGATAAGATAAAAGTTTCTTATTTTGTTTCTTATTCCTATGCTATGTATTTGTGTTGATTGTGCCATTTAAAGGTAGTTATAATTAGCATCTTTTTTAATCTAATCTAAGTATGCTATTATTCTAAAATGAAAAAATTATTAATATTTATAGGGCTTTTTACCTTTTATACACAAGCCCAAACTTTGAGTAAAATAGAGTTCAATGGTGATGTTGACTTAATCACAGGTGAGTTTGATAGGTCTACGCTTTTAAAGATTTGTCATATTGAATATCCTCCTATTTATAAATTTTGGAAAGCTACTCCTAGCTTTGAAGCTTCTCAAGTTCCTGACTTTGTCGCAAGTTTAGAACAATATGCTAAGAGTATGGGATATTATAAGGCTAAGATTAGTTCGCGTATTGAGGGGGATGGTATCTATTTGAACATTCAAAAAAATACAGCCATTAAAACAGCATCGGTTAATTTAGACAGTGAGTTTAATACTTTAGCTTTGGTCAAAAAAAATGAACGTTTTAAAACCACCGACTTTACAGAAACTAAAAATAAAATTCGAGCTTACTTATCTGAAAATGGTTATCCTCAGCATCAATTTAAAGCAAAAGCATTTGTTGATTTAGAGGCATATAAGGTTGATGTTAACTTTAGTATCCAAAAAGGCAAAAAACACTATTTTGGAGTTACTGAACTTAATAACTCTTCAGAAGTCAAAAGTGGGTTAATTAAAGAGAAAATTTTTTATAAGGAGGGGGAGCTTTTTAATATCTTGAAGCTAGAAGATACTTATGACAATATTTATAGGTTGGGTGTTTTTGAACGTATTAAAATAGAACCAGATTTTAATGAGACAAATACGACTGTTCCGATTGATATTGCATTAAAACAGGGAAAAACCAAAGAGTTTTCTTCTAACCTTGGTTATGATACTGAAGATGGTGCAAGAGGAGGGGTGAGTTATGTTGACCATAACTTTTTTGGAAATTTACGAAGATTTGAAGCCAAAGCCGTGGTTTCAGAGCGTGGATATGAGGCGAAGACTTCTTATTATGATCCCAGTTTAGAAAATCCATTTTTAGGTGACTTTTCATTTTTAAATGAATTGGGTTACAGTGAATGGGATTATGATGCTTATGTCGAAAACTTATTTGTTGAACGCATAACGTTTGGTAAAAAACTGTTTGACCTTGAACATTTTTTTGGTTTTCAATTAGAACACTCTGAAATAGAATCAGGCATTCCTACTTTTTTATCGGGTAATTATTTAATTAATTCTCTTTTTTATCGTTTGGTCATAGACAAAAGAGATTCGGTTATGAATGCTAAGAATGGTTATTATACTTCACTCTATTTGGAAAAATCCATGAAACAGTTAGGCTCTGAAATAGATTATTTTAAGGTTTTAGCTGAAGCAAGGTACATCAAAACATTTGATCCTCTTGTGTTAGCAGCCAAAGTGACGCTTGGAAGCATTTCTGAAGAGACGCCTCCTTTTAAACACTTCTTTTTAGGAGGTGCAATGAGCAACCGTGGTTATGAGTACCGTGACTTGGGTGAACATAGTGGGGATTATCCTATTGGTGGATTAAGTATTATTGATGCTTCTTTTGAGTCACGTTATTATGTGACCGACGCTTTTTCGGTAGTGGGTTTTATTGACAGTTCTAAAATGTCACAAGAAGTGAATGATTTATCTGGACAATGGTACAACTCTTTTGGTTTTGGTTTACGCTATTTATCGGTTATTGGTCCTTTGCGTTTGGATGTTGGTTATCCAACCAAAGGTAATAAACCAGCATTGCATTTGGGAATTGGACAAGTATTTTGAAAAAATCAATCTTTTTTATCTATCGTTTTATTGCTTGGTTTTTGTTAAGCATACTTTTTTTAGTTTTTATACTGTTCTTTTTTTTAGAGACACCTGCTCCTTTATTTAAACTTTTGGAAGCACCCTTAAAAAAAGAAGGTATTAGCTATGGAAAAATAGAAGGGAGTCTTCTTTCTGGATTTGTTGTGCATGATTTGAACTATCAAGACCAAGTTAAAGCAAAATCCCTCGCACTCAAAGTAGATTTATATGCACTTCAAAACAGAGTACTCTATATCGATAAACTAGAACTGGAAGAGGGGCAAATAGAGAAACAGTTTCTTAGTGATTTATTAGAAAATAATAGCAGTACCCAAGAGAACAATGCAACAAGTCCTACTCTACCTTTTGATAGAGTTATTGTCAATGAGATGCTGGTGTCTATTAAAGAGAGTGGCTATCAAAATTATTATGTCAACAAAGCAAGGTTAAGGCTTAAAGATTTTGAAACAGACATGAAAACTAAGCATAAAGGAGATGTTTCTTTTCGTCTTGATTCTAATGTTTCCAAGCTTGAACTAGAAGCTAAGATTGAAGATAATAACTATGATTT
Organism: uncultured Sulfurovum sp.; assembly: GCA_902727935.1. Lineage (GTDB taxonomy): Bacteria > Campylobacterota > Campylobacteria > Campylobacterales > Sulfurovaceae > UBA1140. The sequence continues at coordinate 39,290 of CACVAX010000057.1, forward strand.
AAAGGCAAATATGGAAGCTGAAGAGCTGTTTATTAATCCTATCTTAGAGGAGTATAAGCTAGAACTACCTAAAAACCCAAAATTGAATATTATCGCTAAAGGAGATTTGGAAAAGCTGAATTTTAATGTTCAAAGTGAGGTTTTAGATCTTAATTATGAGCCGTATAAAGTCGTTACTGAAGTTTTAAGTTTAGAAGGTTATTACCGTTTAAAACAACAAGAGGTACAACTAAAGATACATTCTAAAGTAGATTCAAATGTTGCGAAACTTAAAATAGATAGCGATGCTTTTGTGAATTTAAATGACATTAATAAGAGTTTAAAATTTGATGTCAATACCGAACTGAAACCCAAAAAACTTTTAGCCCAAAACCCATTGATAAAAGAGGCATTAACAGAGCAAAATATAAGCATTGAAACTTTTCCTAATATGGTATTAATTGCTAAAGGCGATATGAATAAAGTAGATTTTAAAACAACGATAGATGACTTAAAAATTAGCCAAAACAAACTGGAACTTAAAATTAAATCTTTGTTATTAGAAGGTCATAGTTCTCCGTTACAAGGGGATAGCGATGTGAAACTCCTAACTTCTTTTGATTCCTCTTTTGCCCAAGGTGAGTTAGATAGCAAGGCGAAGTTAAATTTTAAAGATTTAGAGAAGAGTTTGGTTTTTGAGTTAAACAGTAAACTCAAAGCCCACAAAAAAGATTTAAATTTTTTCTTAAAAGAGCAAAATATCACCATCAATACCTTTCCAAATATGATACTCACAGCTAAAGGAGACATGAATAAGGTTGACTTTAAAACAACACTGGACAACTTAAAAGTGAGTCAAAATAAACTCAACGTCAAAGTAAATAAGTTGTTAGTAGAAGGAAATAGCTCTCCGTTACAAGGTGACAGTGATATAAAACTTATAACTTCGTTTGATTCCTCTTTTGCCCAAGGTGAGTTAGATAGCAAGGCGAAGTTAAATTTTAAAGATTTAGAGAAGAGTTTGGTTTTTGAGTTAAACAGTAAACTCAAAGTCCATAAAAAAGATTTAAATTTTTTCTTACAAGAGCAAAATATCACCATAAATACCTTTCCAAATATGATACTCACAGCTAAAGGAGACATGAATAAGGTTGACTTTAAAACAACACTGGACAACTTAAAAGTGAGTCAAAATAAACTCAATGTCAAAGTAAATAAGTTGTTAGTAGAAGGAAATAGCTCTCCATTAAAAGGCGATACAAAGGTAAAGCTTTTGAGTGATTTTGATTCTTCTATTGCTAAAGGAAAGTTAGATACAAAGGCAAAATTAAATTTTAAAGATTTAGAAAAAAGTTTGGTTTTTGAAGTAAGCACTCAATTAGAAGCTTATGATAGTTATTTAAATCCTTTATTAAAAGAGCATAATATCAGTATTGTTGGTATAACGCCTTTAGCTTTGAATGCCAGTGGAAACATGACAAAACTTCAGTTGAAAGCCAAAGTTTCTTCGACTTTAAGTTATGAAAAAATGCAATCTAAAGTTCATTTGGAAACAGAAGATATTTATCTCAACTTAGAAAAAGAGGAAGTTAAAGGGGCTTTAGATTTTAATGCTAAAGGGGGTAAAGCCTTGGCTTTTAGTTTAAAGAGTAACTTTTCAGGAAATTATATGAATCCTGAAAAGATGATAAGTACTACCCAGTTAAGGGCTTCAAACTTTAATGCTTTTGGTGTGAACTTAAGTACGTTAATGCCTTTAAATTTGGATGTTGAATCTTCTAGTAATGGTGTTCAAGCTGATATGGAGGCAAAAGGTTTAGCCTTAGAAATTGAGAGTTCAGACTATAATAATATTGATTTTTTGGTTAAAAGTACAGCGATTTATCCGAGTAAAATCATAAAGTTACCTGAAGCATTAAAGGGCAAGTTTATCAAGCTAGATCTAAAAGGGGATGTTAGTCTTAAAGAGCAGTATTTTACAATCAATGGTTTACTTGAATCAAATAAAAATTTTAAGACAAAATTGGATGCTTTTTCAAAAGCTGAAGGATTAAATGTTAATTTGTCTACCAAGCACTTAAAGGTAGAAGCAAAAGGGAATTTAAAATCAAAAAATATTAATGCCACACTTAAAGTTGATTCCTTAGAGAAGTTACAAGAAGAGTTATTGACGCTTTATCCTTTTACTCCTGTGGAAGTCGAAGGGGCATTAAATGTTGATGCAGGACTTAGAGGAGAGGTGATTTCAGCCACACTTGCATCTTCAAAGTTAGCTTTTAAGGGGTTTGCGATTGAAGATATTGTACTTCAGAGTGATTATGAAAAAGAGTTGCTCTCTATCAATAAATTCAGTTTTAAAACCACAGGCTTTAAAGATAATCGTTTGAACCAAAAATTTTATCTTAATCAAAAAGGCTATGTAAATTTAGGAGCAGAGAAGAAACTTCTTTTGGACATGCATCCTAAGATTTTACTTAAAGGTAATGGCACAGAAGAGAACTTAAACGCTGTACTTCAAATAGAAGAATTAGCATTGGGCTACCCAAACTATGGAGAGACCAGTTTGAGTTGTGATATTGATTATATACAAGAGGGTGATAAAAAAAGAATAAAAGGAGGCGTATTTTTAGATAAACTCAAAGTCTTTTATGAGTCAAAGTTTTTAGATCCTTCGCAAGATAATGATGTGATTATTATTAATAAAAAGAAGCAATCTAAAGAAGAGCGAGACAGTTTTTTAGAGGATACAGCCATTGATTTAAGCATTTATACTTCACAAGGGAAATATAAAACAAAAGACATTGATTTGGTTTTTGATGTTAACTTAAAAGCTGAAAAAAAGTTTGGTAAGAATTTGGGCATCTTAGGAAGAGTCGAAGATATTAATGGACGCGTTGAGCAGTCTCCAAAGTTTTTCACTGTTGTGAATTCTAATATTGTGTTTCAAGGACGAGAAGAGATTAATCCTCTTTTAGACTTAGTGGTTGAACATGAACTTCCTGATATTTTGATTACCATTAATATTCATGGTAATGCCAAACGTCCTAAATTGACTTTTACTTCTGAACCACCTTTACCTAAAAAAGATATTTTATCTTATTTGCTTTTGGGGGTTTCCACAACTGGTTTAGGTGAGGGGAAAGGTTCATTAGGACGTGAAGCTCAGCTGTTTATTATGAATCAAGCAGCACGAGATTTAGCGTATGAGGTTGATCTCGATAGGGTGTTCGTTAAAGATGATGGTACAGGTGAAGGATATGCCGTGCAAGTAGGTAAAAAGGTAGGAGAAGATACGATGTTTGTGATTGAAAACTCTAAAGAGGGTAATTCATTTATTTTAGAATATGATGTGAGTAAAAACATCAAAATAGAAGTAGGACAGCACCAAAAAACAGTGCCGTCACAAAGTATTGATATCTTTTTTAGAAAAAAGTTTGAATAGTTTTAGTAAATAAAAAGAAGAACATAGACCCAGATACCTGTAAATGCTGTCATAAAAATACCAATAAAGGTGAGTTGACCAGCTTTTTTATGTGCCAATGAGGCTGAACCGGGGAGTGTTCCATTTTTTTCTGCTTTTCGAGCTTTCCAAATGGTTCTGACCCAAATAATCAATGATATTAGTGCTACAGCAATATGAAAAATAAGAACATAGAGTGCGTAGTTATGTGAGGTATTACTGCCTTCCATAAATTTTTCGAATCCACCACCTGCACGTACCCCATATTCAAAGTAAGAGACCACAATGACCGATACCACAAAGATAATAGATTGACTTGTAGCATGTAGCTTATAAGATTTTATTTTTGCCATATAAATAGCACCTAAGGCTAAGAGAGGTAAAAGTCCTACCATAATAAGCACAAAATCCATAAAGAAAGGGGCTCTTGTCCCTAAAAAACCAGTTTCAAACATATAATCCATTTATTAATCCTTTTGCATATGTTAGATTAGGCTAAATATATCATAATGTGCTTATAAAATGTTGATTGTGTGAGAGGAGCGTAAAAGTGGGGGTTACTTTTACAGCTTTTAGGAAGGAATACGCAGACGTTGACCGATAAATATTTGATTTGGATTTTTAATAATCTCTGGATTGGCTACAAATATTTTTGGATAATCATCTGGGCTACCATAGGCTTTTTGGGCAATTTTAGAGAGGGTATCTCCTCGTTTAACAATAATAATACGCATCTCATTTTGACGAAAAGCAACTTCTTTTTGAATACTTTGGGTGTAATTAGAGTTTTTAGTGCTTGGTTCACAAATAATACTATTTAACTTTTCACTAAGTTCCAATAACGAGGCATTTTGTACTTCAGTCATTGCATTTTTTGTTAAAACGACCTTGTTGTAATGGTTTGTTTGTTCTAAACTCTTAGTTTCAAAATTTTTATGGGCAATTGCTTTGAGTTGTGCTTCGAGTGGAAGTTCATTTTGATTATTTATTTGTGTCATGATTACTTTGACAATACGAGCAATGTCTTGTTCGGACATATTTGATATAAGCTTTGATTGTTTTGTTGTATCAGTTGCATTACGTTGAATATTTTTTGTTGTTTGCATATCTGATTCACGTAGTTGAATGCTTTGTGGAAGTTCATCTTCACGTATGATAATTGCAGGTAAAGCTTGATTTTGAGTTGATACCTGTTCTTTTTTAAGCATAGGATTATAATATTTATAAAGATAAAATGTTGCAATACCTAAAAGTATTAATGCTAAAACAGAAAGTATGAGTTTAATAATTTTGTGTATACTTTCTTCTTTACGATAAGCTTCGAGTTCGGCAAGTTCTTTTTTATATGAGTTATAATAGTCATTGCTGTTTGAGTTGTAATACATAATACATCCTTACTTTATCATTAACTTTATTTTTTGATTTTCTATTATTTAAATATTTAAATAAAAAACTCTTTTAAGTAAAAAACAACTTATTATATTAAATAATAATTAATTTTAACATTTTAAAACTTAAAAAATAATTAATATAATTATATAAATTATTTAATTTTTTTAATGATTTTTTCATTATTCACGATTGGAACACGTTCTATTGCTATACTTCTGCTACGAGAGTCATTAAGTATTTTCCTCAATATTTTTCCCGAGTGACTCTTGTAGATAGTTTCTTATTTAATATATACTTCATCTCCCACTCCTTTATAAGGAAACAGTTTGAGGCTATCGATTTCCAAGCTTAGAACGCTTCTTATAAAATTAGTAAAAATAGATGCTTTATAGATGCTTTTATGGAGTGTTTAAATATTTAAAAAAATTAAAAATTGTTATTTTTTTGCACCAAAACTTTGTGTCCAGTAAATACCATATTCTGACGAACTATCTGTAACCACGGCAACACCAATCTCTTTGAAATCACCATTCATAAGATTGGTGCAGTGTGCTGGAGAAGCCAACCATGCTGATACTGCTTCTTGAATACTTCCTTGACCACCTGCAATGTTTTCGCCAACGGTTTTATATCCTACATATCCATTTGCTTTAATTCGCTCGTTAAAGTATGAACTGTTGCTGTTGTTTGAACCTGTAATATCAGAAGCTGTACCTGAACCATAATGTGAAAAGGTATTACTTTGAGCTAAGTCGTAAGAGTGTTCATAGGCTGAAGCATAAAGCTCATCATTCCAAGTTAATGCAGGAACAGCTGAAACGAAACCGTTACCATCTTTACAGTCCCTTGCTACAGCTCTTGCATCATTGATCGCATTTAAAATTTCACTTTTAGTCGTTTTTTCAGCATTTTCATAAGTGCTTGTATCTCCTGAAGCAGTAGGTGCATCTGATGCACCACCACAAGCAATAAAGAACAAAGAGATAAAAGTAAGAGATAAAGTTTTTAAATGTGTCATGATATTTCCTATTATTTGTTTCTGTTAAAAAAAGTATACTACTATTAAACTTAATTAATATTTAACATTTACAAATATTTTATAAAATTTATTAATTTACAATATTTTAAAATAAAGCAATAAATTTGAAGGAATATTTATTACTTTTAGAGTAGTTAGTTTAGAGGAGTTGTAAGTATTTAAGAGGGAAGTTTTTTGTTACTCTATCACTAAACCATTTCGATCTATTTTTTGCCATTTACCACCATCGAGCATGGTATGTTCACCTTCTTTTTTCTCTTTACACCCTGTGCATATTTCTGCTTTACCTTCATGAAAAGGAAATGCAAAATCATAAATTGGCTTTAGTACAATTTCTAAATTTGTATTAAAAAATCCAATCTTTCCGTTAACTCTGGTTCTTGCTAGACCATCTGAAAAAGGGTCTGCTCCATTATCATAGGTGAGTGTTTGTATTTTTTTACCATCTTTACGAATGTAGTAAAAATTATGCTTCATAAAAACTGAAATAATTTCTTCTTCTCCAAAGTCTAAATTTTTAAGATAAGTATCATCAACATTATTAGTGGGACTGGTAGTTTCTTGGGGGATAGGAGTACTTTTAGAACAGCCTAAAAAAAAGAGTAGTAGGAATAAGTATTGAAGAGATTTCACGATAGTGCCTTTTTTTAATTATAGCACTCTAAAATATAATGTTCCCTTTTATAAAAAAGAGAACATTAAGAGCTGTTTATACTGGTATAACTCTAATGTTTGGCGTACATTTTTCTTTAAGTACATTTTCAATCGCAAAAAGTGTGCCTGTACTAGAAGACTCACAACCACTACAAGAACCAAGGTAGGTAATGTAAATGTCTAACATCTCACCATTTTCTTTCATATCAAGAACTTCCATATCTCCACCATCCATAACTAGCATCTGACGAATATTTTCATCAATAACTTTTTCAACTCTTTTGAATTTTTGAAGCAGTGTCATATTTTCAAAGTCAATGGTTGGTTTTGTTCCACCAATACTAGAACCAGCTACCATTCTTTCTTTAGCATATTCATCAAGTAAATCTACTAAATAAATGTCTTTTTCTTCATGTCCACCAGGTTTAATACATGATTTACAAAATCCACCAGCTTTAGTGTAGTCTGTAATCTGCTCAACGGTTGTAAGGTCATTGAGTCTAATTACTTCTTTAAGCGTGTCAAGGGTAACTCTTGCACATTCACAAACAATGGTTTCTTGCTCAAAGCTTTCCATGTCTACATTTAAGTATTGACCAGCTGCTTTTTTAATAACATCATATGCCATTACAGAACAGTGCATTTTTTGAGGTGGTACTGAAGGGGTATCAGGTGTATCTCTCATTGCTTTTTCAACATCAATATTGGTAATCTTAACAGCATCTTGAACCGTTTTGTATTTACAAAGTTCAGCCATAACATCCGAAGATGCAATTGCTGTACCACAACCAAAACTTTTAAATTTTGAATCCATGATTACATCAGTATTTGGGTTTACTGCCCAATAGAGACGTACAGCATCTCCACAAGATTCTGCACCAAAGTCAGCTACGATGAGTTTTCCACCCATTGATTCTGCTTGTTCGGTTGTAATTTCACCCATGTTTTTTGGGTTGTTCATTAATTCTGTTACTTTATTACTGTACTCATCCCAGATGGTACCACCAACTAAACTATCTAATCCCATGATTTTTCCTTTATAATTATTGATTTACTAATTGCAAATTTAAGGCACAAATTAATGTGCTACGAGTCCACTATTATGACCTTCTGGTGCATAAGCGAATGAACTTGAAATTTCTCTAAGTCTAGCAACAGCTTTAAGTACAGTTGCTAAGGTATAGTCAATCTCTTCTTGCGTTGTATAACGGCTTAAAGAGAATCTAATGGCTGTATGTGCTAAGTCTTCATCGGCACCAATGGCCTCCATTACAGAGTTGGCTTCTAAATCTTCGGATGCACAAGCTGAACCTGTACTCGCACCAATACCTGCTTGGTTTAAGTCCCATAGCATTGATTCACCTTCAATACCTCTAAATGAGATAAGAATGGTGTTTGGTGTTCGGTGTTCTCTTGGCGTAACCACAAAGGTATTAGGAATTTTTAGAAGCTCATCCTCAAAGGCATCTCTCATCGGACGCAGTTTAGTCATTTCATACTGAAGTGACTTTACTGCTTCTTCAATGGCTCTACCCATTCCCACAATACCAGGGACATTCAGTGTTCCTGAGCGTAGACCACTCATCTGTGCACCACCATGGAAAAGTGGCATAAGCTCTTTACCTTTTTTGATGTAAAGTGCTCCTACCCCTTTTGGTCCATGAAATTTATGAGCAGACATGGTTAAGTAGTCCACATTAAAGCTTTGTACATTAACATGAAACTTACCAATTGCTTGAACGGCATCGGTGTGAAAAAGTACCTTATGTTTAGCACAGATTGCACCAATTTCTTGAACAGGAAAGATAGCTCCTGTTTCATTATTTGCCCACATAACAGAAACAATGGCTGTCTTATCTGTTATATGCTTTTCTACATCTTTAGCATCAATAAGTCCTTCAGCATTAATAGGTAAATAAGTTACTTTACAACCCATAGATTCAATAAACTTTGCCGTAGCAATAATAGAAGGATGTTCTACTTCTGAAACAATAATATGGTTTTTTTTACCCGTTAAAATCTGCTCAAAATAGACAGATTTGAGTACCCAGTTATTACTTTCTGTTGCACAAGAAGTGATAACGACAGAATCGTCTCTTCTAGCACCAATACCAGCATAAATTTTTTCCATCGCAGTTTTAATATGAGGATGTGTTTCTCCTGCATAAGCGTGTAAAGAGTTTGGGTTACCATATTTTTGTATAAAGAAAGGTTCCATCTCCTCATATACATGTGGATCAACAATAGTTGTTGCGTTATTGTCCAAATAAACTTTCATTTGTTTCCTTTGAGTTTAACTCATAATTTTAAATCGGATAAATTTAGTCCTAATTAACTTTAAGCATACTACAGTATGAAAGCTTAAAGAATCATAACATCATTTTTTTCTTTGCGATTATACTGCTTTGATGGTTAAAATAGGGCTATGTAAAAACGAGGAGAGTAAGGTTTGTAGTAACTTATAAAAATATTATAAAACTATATTTATTAAAAAATATTTAAAATAAATATTTTTGTATTTTTTTAAATTAAATATATTTATTTTTATACTATTTTAAATAATATAGAATAAGAATATCTATTATTATAGTTTATATTGCTATAATCACAAAAGACAATATACATAAGGATTAATTTAGATATGCATATATCGTTGAATAAAACTACTACTTTATATCAAAATACGTTAAATTATTCATTTTTTATTGAGGAGAATAAACTTTTTAAAAAAAATAGTGCCGAAGAATATAATACCTTAGCACTTCTATATAAAGAAAAAAAATTAACTAAAAAAGTTATTGATTATTATGAAAAAGCCTTAAAAATAAGAATTTCAATCTTTGGTTCTTTACATAAAAAAACAGTATTATCCTATATGAATTTAGCTGAAGCGTATTGTGATGATGCAAACTTTTTAAAATCGCTTCATTATTATAAAATTTCATTAGAACTTAGCCAAGGTTTATTAGGTAAAGATTCTCAGCAAGTAGCGAGTATTTATAGTGCCTTAGCTAATATTTATTTTAGTGAAGAGAATTTTACAGAGGCTTTTAAGTTTTATACACAGGCACTTAATATTCGCCAGAACTTTTTAGGTGAACTACATCCTCTAACAGCTAAAAGTCAACATGAATTAGGATATTTTTATGCTGCATTAGAAGAGTATTCTTTGGCACTTCCCTTATTTGAAAGGGCATTAGAAACAAGGGTAGAACTTTATCGACTTAGTCATCCCGATACAGCAAAGAGTTATAATAGTTTAGCCATGTGTCATTACCATCTTTTTAATTATGAGTTTGCTTATAAATATTTAATGGAAGCCATCAGAATTAAAGAACTTATCTTACCTAAAAGTGATGAACGTTTGCAAATATGTAAGCAAAACTTAGTAAAAATTGAGAAACATATTCCTTTGAATATGAAGTCTACTTTTTTAAAAAGTTTACTTCAGTGGCTTAAAAATCTTTAATCTCTGATTCTTTTATAAATTTATCATATTCATAAATATCTTTTCGAAAGTAAATTAGTCCATTACGTTGAAACACTGTAAAATAAGTAGTATATACAGGCAGCTTATTTGTAAAGTTAATGGTTTTATTTTTTAGGGTATTTCTATATTTAGGAATTAAGTTGATATCACTCTCTCTCATTCTTGATTTTAAAAGTTCTAAAAGTTCAAATGGTTTTTCTAAACGCATACAGCCTGAGCTATAAACACGGTATCTGTATTGAAAAAGTGATTTGTTGTCCGTATCATGAAGATAAACAGAATACTTGTTAGGGAACATGAATTTCACACGTCCTAATGCATTATCATCTCCAGGATACTGTACAAATCTATAAGGAATAGCTCCTTTTGATTTATCAGCATAAGGGAATAACATTGAGGGTGTAAAATTTTTCATCTCACTTTTATTTTTCCAGCCATAAAAAACACGAATGTTATGCTCTTGTAAATAGTTTGGATTTTCTTGTAGGGCAACAATAAGGTCTCTTCTCACCAAATTTTCTGGAATATTCCAATTAGGGTTGAGTACAATATAGCTCATATCAGCAGAAAAAATCGGGGTTGGACGTTCAGGTTTACCCACAACAGCACGCATTTCTAAAATAGATTGATTATTTCTATAATAGTTCATTTTAAAATCAGGAATGTTGACTCGAATATATTCATCTGGAAAATTATTTGGAAATACTTTTAACTTGTCAAGGTTTACAATAATTTTTTCACTAAGGGTATGGATAGGTTTATTCAGATAATAGACAACAACTTTATCAATAATATCATTTTGTTCTAATTTAAATCTATCTTTATAAGAATAGAGTGCTTGTTTTAAATCTTGGTCAAAAAGATCCGTTGTATTATATTTATTGTGTAAGTCTCCAGAGAGGATAAGACGTTTTTTAATGGGTATAATATAGGGATGTACCTCACCAAATCTTAAGTCTTTAGCATACTTAATACGCTCTAGATTATTGAGGTTTCTATAAAAACTTAATGCTCTTGAAAGTTCTTGATATTGAGTTTTTAAGGGTATCAAAGAAGAGAGAAAAGTTTTTATATCTTGGTTAACAATGGCATTAAACAGGGTTTTGCTAGAGGGCATAGGTTTATTAATCATTTCCCAATTTGCTGTTATATCTTTGGACTCTTTTAATTGCATTATTTTAACTTTTACCATATCCCAATTAATATCACCTTGAACAATAAATTTTACAAGTTTAACATAAGCACGTGTTAATAGAATATCGAGTTTACTTAATTCTTCACTGTTTTCATTTAGATTCATATTATTGTGTAGTAAATAAGTATATTGTTCTATCTGACTTTGGTGAAAATTTTTGTATTTATAGTTAAAGTAGGGATTTTGTAAAGCTTCAATTAAGGAATTTAAGTTGTTAGAGTGTCCAATCCATAAAGGGGCATTATTGTTTTGTTGATAGAGTTGCTTCATTAAGTTTTGTTCTTCTTGATAAGGCGAAAGGCTATCAGACTGGTTGTTAATTATAAAGTTTAATTTATCATTTAGTGCTGTTGCAAAAAGTGAAGATAAGAATAAGCTTAGGAAAACTATAAGTTTCACAGGTGTCTCCTGAAAGTTTTTAAAATATGTATAAAAACTTAAATGGATATATGAAATTTTTAGATATATTTTAGAAAAAAAGTGGGAAGTCAACCCTAAATGATATAGGGTTGAGTGTTAAGATATTTTAGGTCTTTTAGAATGCGTAAGCAGCACCAAGTGTTAGACCCCATTGTGATGCAGTATTTGACTTTTTCATGTAGTTAACTACATCTGTAAAGACAGAAATATTATCAATAATATCATAATCAATACCAGCACCATAAGAGAAACCAGTTTTAGCACCTAGTCCAGCATTATTTGTTTTAGAAATACCAGCTAAACCATAAAGGTTGAGTTCATCAGTAATATCATAATTTGGCTTTAAGTATCCACCAATTTGCTTAAATTTAGGGCTACGAAGATTCTCTTTAGCCACACCTGCAGTACCTCTAAGTTCAGCACCTAAATAGTCCATAAAGTTATAACCAAGTCTACCTGTAAGACCTACTTGTCTATCTTGTCCTCTTTCATCTGCAAATAGATTAGCTGTATCAGTAGTGTGAACAGCTACATCAGTAACCCCACCTGCAACGTAAAAGTCTAAAGGTGCAGCAACAACTGGAACTGGCGCTTTTGGAGGCGTTGGAGCTGGTGGAGCTGGTGGAGCTGGTGGAGCTGGTGGAGGTGGTGGAGTTGGTGTAATTGGTTCTACAGGAACCATGATAGGCTCTTGTTCAAATACAGTTACTGGATTAATATCTCCTCCAGCAAAACTTAAAGTAGTACCTAAAGTACTAATTGCAGCGATAGCTACTAGTGATTGTGTTAATTTCATAGTGAAATCTCCTTCATATAATTAAAAATATAGTGTAGTATAACACAAAGAGCTTGAAATAACTCTTGTATAATTAGTAAAAAATATTTTTTTCTTAAATAGTATTTAATTATATTTCTTATTGTTCTGAAAGTACTAGGCAAACGAATAATTTTTATTTTTAGCTATTATAATAATCTTTGGCTATAATTCGCGTAATTTATTTATAGTATAGGATTCATTTACATGCAAAAAATTAAAAATATTGCCGTTATTGCACACGTTGACCACGGTAAAACAACCCTTGTTGATCAACTTCTTCAACAGTCTGGAACATTTGAAGCTCATGCTGAAGTTCAAGAAAGAGCGATGGATTCAGATGCCATTGAAATGGAAAGAGGAATTACCATCCTTTCTAAAAACACAGCTATTACCTATGGAGATCATAAAGTAAATATTATTGATACTCCTGGTCACGCCGATTTTGGTGGTGAAGTTGAGCGTGTACTTAAAATGGTTGATGGTGTACTTTTACTGGTAGATGCACAAGAAGGTGTTATGCCTCAAACTAAGTTTGTTTTGAAAAAAGCAATTGGTTTTGGACTTATCCCTGTTGTTGTTATTAACAAAATTGATAAGGATGGCTCAGATCCGGACAGAGTTATGGACGAAGTGTTTGACCTTCTTGTTGCACTTGATGCAAATGAAGATCAACTTGAATTCCCAGTACTTTATGCAGCAGCAAGAGACGGTTATGCTAAATGGGACATGGAAGATGAAAACAAAGACATGACTCCATTGTTCGAAGCGATTATTGACAAAGTTCCTTACCCACAAGGTTCAGCAGACAATGACACTCAGGCTCAGGTATTTACACTTGACTCTGATAATTTTGTTGGTCGTATTGGTATTACACGTATTTTTAATGGTAAAGTTAAAAAAGGTGATGAGTATTTATTGGTTAAAGCAGATGGCTCAAAAACAAAATCAAGAGTTTCTAAACTTATTGGTTTTAAAGGTCTTGAGCGAATTGATATTGATGAAGCAGAAGCTGGTGATATTGTAGCGATTGCTGGTTTTAATACTATTGACGTTGGTGACTCAGTTTGTGATCCAGTTAACCCAGTAGCACTGGACCCCATGCACGTTGAAGAGCCTACGCTTTCAGTTATTATGTCGGTAAATAATGGACCTTTAGCTGGACAAGAAGGTAAGCACGTAACATCGAACAAGATTAAAGAGCGTCTTGAAAAAGAGATGGAGACAAACATTGCCATGAGAATGGAACCAATGGGAGATGCTTCATTTAAAGTTTCTGGTAGGGGTGAACTTCAGATTGGTATTTTAGCTGAAAACATGAGACGTGAAGGCTTCGAGTTTATGTTGGCTAGACCAGAAGTTGTTACTAAAGAAGAGAATGGTATCAAAATGGAGCCATTTGAGCATTTAGTTGTGGACGTTCCAGAAGAGTTCCAAGGGGTTGCTATTGAGAAACTTGGAAAAAGAAAAGCGAACATGACACAACTAACACCAATGCCTGACGGAACAGTAAGATTAGAGTTTGAAATTCCTGCACGTGGTCTTATTGGATTTAGAAATGAATTCTTAACAGACACCAAAGGTGAGGGTATTATGAACCACTCTTACTTAGAATACAGAGCCTACTCTGGTAAAGTTGAAAGTAGAACACCAGGTGCATTGGTTTCTATGGACAATGGTGAAGCCGTTGCTTTCTCAATCTTCAACTTACAAGCAAGAGGGATTATGTTTATTAACCCACAAGATAAAGTTTACTCAGGAATGGTTATTGGTGAGTCGGCAAGACCGGGTGACCTTGATGTTAACCCACTTAAAGGTAAGGCATTAACAAACATGAGAACTTCAGGTGCTGATGATGCTATTAAATTGGTTGTTCCAAGAGTAATTACACTTGAATCTGCAATGGAGTGGATTGAAGATGATGAGCTTATTGAAATTACACCAATGTCTGTAAGAATTCGTAAAAAGTCTTTAGATCCAGTTGTAAGAAAGAGATTGGCTAGAGATAAGAAGAACTCTAAGTAGTTTTTTTCAGCCTGTAGTGTTCGATTAAATCGAACCTACGGGTTATTTATTCTTAATTTTCCCCAACCATTCATCCAAAGTCTTCTCAAACCCCATTTTCGAACTTTCATAAAATTTCATCTCTTTTGTCATGTAAGTTTGTTCAACCCATCCACCATAGTTATGAGGATAAAGATAATTAACTTTATCGTGTTTAATATTCTCAGGTATAGCATGAATTTCGCCAGCTTGTATGGCAGACAAGGCATTATTAATTGCTAGGTAAGCAGCGTTTGACTTTGGTGAAGAAGCCAAATAGATAACCAGTTGAGAAAGAGAAATTCGTGCTTCAGGATAACCTATCATCTTTACAATATTCAAGGTAGAAGAAGCTAAGTTTAAAGCATGAGGGTTAGCATTTCCAATGTCTTCTGATGCGAGTATGGCTAAACGCCGTGCAATAAATTCAGCAGGTTCGCCACCATTGACTAATCGTGCTAAATAATAAACACTAGCATCCACATCTGAGCCACGTATGGACTTTATCATGGCAGAGGCTAGGTCGTAGTGAGAATCATCTTCAGAGGAGCCTGCTTGCAGTGCATAAGGACGTATGGACTTTAATTTTTCTAAGGAAATATTCTCCCCTAAAGCTTTGGCTGTTTCCAGTAAGTTAAGCATGGCACGTGCATCACCTGATGATGAACTAACCATAAAAGCTTTTGCTTCTTGGGGCATGTGAATAACTTCTTTTTCAATGATGCTTTCCAAGAGTTGAGTCAGGGCATCATTATGAATCTGTTTGAGTTCAAAAAGATGCGAACGTGAACGCATGGCAGAAGTTAGTGAATAGTATGGGTTTTGCGTTGAAGCACCAATAATAAGTGCAGCATGGTTTTCCATAAAAGGTAAAAGCACCTCTTGTTGATTTTTAGAGAGCCTATGTATTTCATCTATAAAGATAAGAGGTTTTTCAAGAGCATTAGCATACTCTTTAAAAATCTTTCGCAAATTTTCAACTTTGAGGGTAGTAGCATTGAGTTCAAAGAAAGGGCGTTTGAGTTCATTGGCAATGACTCTGGCTAAAGTAGTTTTTCCACAACCAGGGGAACCATAGAAAAAGGAGTGCATGAGTGCATTTTTTTCGATGAGCGTACGAAGTACAGCACCTTTGGCTAAGAGGTGTTCTTGTCCCAAAATATCATCTAGCGTTTTTGGTCGGTATTTTAACGCCAATGACAAAATTAGTCTCTTTTTTTCTTGTTCGGATTATTTCGGTTTGAGTTTCGTTGCTTAGCTTCTTTAAGTCTTTTTTCTTCAGCTGACTTAGCACGTCGTGCTTGCTCTTCTGTTTGGTTTTTCTTTTTTTCTTTAAGACGCTCAGCTTTTACTTGGTCTTCTTCCTCTTTGGCTTCTTGTGCCTCGATTTGTTTTACCATTTTTAAGTACTTGTGCGTGTCATCGTATTCACGACGGGTAAAGTAACGTGTTTTATTGGTTGGTAAGTTGTTAAGCTCTATTCCTCCAAAAGCAACACGTTTTAGGTCCAGTACATTGGCTTCAAAGTGTCCAAAAAAACGACGTAGTTCTCTGTTTTGACCTTCAGCAATGGTTACACGTAGTTTGGTGAAGTTTTCAGAAACCCCACGTACTTCATAGTGTACAAAAGGAGAAAATTCCATGGAATAAATCTTAGACTTTTCATGACCACCAGCTCTGGCATCATCAAGGTAAAGTCCTTCTTTCATTGCCTCTTCCATTTCAGGAGAGAAGGGCTTGTCTATTTTGATGTTGTAGGTTCTGTCCAGTCCACTTTGCATCATCACTTCAGCTACCCTTGGTGAGTCCGTTAAAAGCAACAGTCCCTCTGAAGCAAAGTCCAGTCGTCCCACAGGGATGAAGTGTCTGAACTTTCCCGGGAGTTTATGAAAAATGGTCGTTCGTCCACGGTCATCTTTTTGGGTAACCAGCGTTCCTTTTGGCTTGTTGTAAACAATCATGGTCAATTCCGTTTTAGGCTTAACGTGTAAACCTCTTATGGAAACTTGATCATCTTCTTTGACATCATGTCCAAAATTTTCAACCTTTACTTTGTTGATTGTCACTTCACCAGCTTCAATGAGGGCATCAGCCTCACGACGTGAGTACTTGGAGTTATGCGAGATATATTTGTTGAGTCTCATGGTATTTCTTTATGTTGAAGGTTGTGAATAAAGTGTAAAAACTTTATTCACATTAATTAATTGAATTATAACACATTAGACAAGCCAAACAATTGAAAGCTCTTCTACAGTGATGTCAGACTTTTTAGGTCTGATTGAGGCATCCGAAATGCTTACGTTGTCTACATCATATTTATCATGTAGTTCATCTATTTTATCTTCTAACTCTTCAGCTAAAAGTTCCAAATCTTCATGTACTTCAGCTAAAGCTTCTTCAGCCCGTCCAATGTCCCCCCGTTCTTTGTAGGCTTTACTTCCTTGTGAAAACGCACGTCCAAGTTTTGCTGAAGAGCTTCTCCCAAAAAGAGCTCCTAACACAGCAATACCTGTATCAACCATTGATTTACTAGCATCAGCTTCTTCTTTATCTACTTTATCTTGAGCTCTTTGCAAACGTTTGAGCAAGGTTTTCTCTTTTTTATCATAACGTATTTGAAGTTTATCAATCTCCATTTCTTTTTTGTCATCTAAAATATCTTTGAGACGTACTTTAAAGTCACCTAAGCTCTCATTTGATGTTGAAGTGAGTCTTGGAGACGTTGTTTTGTAGAGTGTTAACCGTTGATTTTTATAAAGCCAGTTGATGAGTTCTTTTTGTGTTTTTTTCAGTCCTTTGTCTTGGGATATTTCCGAGGGTAAAGAAGCGTAAGTGGCTAGACTTGGTTTATTGTCTGAATAGTTAGGACAACTCTCCATACTTTGGGCATTTTCCCATTCGATTTTATCCTCTTCATACAGTTCAAGGTTGAGACAAAGTTCTTCATTTTCATCAATGTTTTTGCTTTGGTTAAAGTAGTGTAGTTCGACTTTTGTTTGAAGGGTTGCTCTAAAATTGTTTTCTCCTGTGACATCAATGGCATAACGTTGTTTAATGGAGTTATTAATAGGTATAAACTTTTGCTGTTTCTTATGACGATGTGTTTTGCTTATCAGTGTTTGTGGAGTTGCTAATTTTTTACTTGCCATGAGTTTTGAAATTTCTGTAGCCTTAAGGGGACCTTTGAGGTAAGAGATAACCCAGCGTGTGGAGAAAATACGAATGTCTTCTAGGTGAGCAGATTTTAAAAAGAAAGTTCGTTTTTTGAGGTTCGCTAAAAGGTTTTTAATTTCAGACTTGGAATAAGAAGCACCTACTTTTCCTCCCAATCCATCAATCACGCGTTCAATGTCCTGGCTGGTTTGTAAACGTCCAATGAACCATGTTCCAATGTTTGAAAGCCCTTTATAATCAAGGTCAACAGGGTTTTGAGTACTAAGAACAACACCCGTTCCAAAAGCTCTGGCTTGTTTAAGTAGAAGCATCATAGGCTCTTTGCTTGGTGGGTTTTTAGAAGGAGGAAAATAGCCGTAAATCTCGTCCATATAGAGCAGTGCTTTAAGTGCTGAAGTCCCTGACTGTCTACGCATCCAAGCGATGTATTTGTTCAGTAAAATAGTTACAAAGAACATTCGTTCTTCATCGGATAGATGAGCAATGGAAAGTACAGCTATTTTGGCTTTTCCATTATTGTCATAGAGTAGTTTTTGAATGTCTAAATCTTCTCCTTGTAACCACGCTGAAAAGGTTGGAGAAGCAATGATAGCATTAAACTTTGTAGCCAATGCAAAACGTTTGTCTTGTGGGTAAAAACTCTCTAAAGGTAAAACACCAATCTTATCAAATGAAGGAGAAATGATAGCCCCTATAAGCTCTTCAAGTGAGATGTTATTTCCAGCTGTCCAAGTGTTTGCTAAGATTTGTGCAACGAGTAGATACTCTTTTGAACTTACAGGGTCAGCTTCTATTTTGATGAGTGAGAGTAGAGAGGAGACGGTACTTTTTAGGTATGAAGCAAAGGTATCAGCATCATTTAGAACTTCTTGTGGAGGGGCTTGAAGAGAACCTAAGATATTAATAGAGATTCCAGAAGAACTTCCAGGGGTATAGATGGTTTTTTCTACATTATGAAGCTTTTGAACACGTGCTTCATCTTGATGGTCACCTTTAATTCCTTTTTGCCACATAGTAGCTATTTCTTGGGCATAAGTCGTCACATCTTTATTTTTGTTTTGGGCTTCATCTTCTACCCATGGTTCAAAGTTTTTAGGATTAAAAGTAGGGTCGGTGAGGAGTAGGTTTCCCATGTCACCTTTGGGATCGATAAGAATAGAAGGAATATTATCAATGGTAGCCTCTTCAATGAGTCCAATACCCAAACCTGTTTTACCAGAACCAGTCATCCCAATGATAGCTGCATGAGTGGTGAAGTTTTTATTTTTGAGTAGGGTTAAGGCTTCACTTACCTTTTGTGTCTCTTTGTCAATGTCTTGACCAAGGTAAAAGAGTCCAAGTTTTTCATAGAGGTCTGTCATCAAATATATCCTTTAAAGAAATAGGATATATTCTAGCATAGTTTTTTAAAAAATATTACAAATAAGTTTGGTAATAAAGTATCCTCCCACAACAAGCCAAATAAACATGGAAAGTGCTGTGTAAACTGGTGCAAGTCCCAGTCCTTTAAACTTTACAAAACGCGTACCAATACCTAGTGCTACCATTGCCATGGTGAGTAAAAAAGTATCTATTTCATTAATCCAATAGACGATATTTTGAGGCACAAGGTTAAGGGAGTTGAATCCAGCTACCCCAATGAAATAAACAGCAAACCAAGGAATGACCAATTTTACTTTTGAACCTTCTGTTCCTTTTTTTTGTGCCTTGTAAGAGAGCCAAATACCAAGGACAATTAGCATAGGGGCAATCATAATTACTCGCGTCATTTTAACAATTACAGCTGCATTAGCAGCTTCTTCATCTAAACCTGGAATCGAAGCTGGAACAGCCACAACTTGCGCTACTTCATGGATGGTTCCTCCCACATAGATACCAAACTCTTTGGCTGACATGTCTAAAATACCTGTTGTGTGCAATACAGGGTATAGAAACATTGAGATGGTTCCAAAAAGTACCACCATCGAGACAGCAATGGCTGTTTTGTGTTCTTCTGCTTTGACCACTGGTTCAGTGGCTAAAACGGCTGCTGCACCACAAACAGCAGCTCCTGATGCTGTTAAAATAGAAGTATCTTCATCCATTTTAAAAATTTTAGTACCTAACCATGTTCCTAAAATAAAAGTAGAGGCTAACATAATAAGAGAAACAAGAAAGCCTTCGAGACCTACTTCAGCAATTTGTTGAAAGGTAATACGAAACCCGTAAAAAACAATGGCAAAACGTAAGATTTTTTTAGCCGAAAAGGTGATACCTGTTTCCCATGAAGTTGGCATTTTATGATGTAAGGAGTTTGCAAAAATAATACCAATAACAATACCAACAACTAAAGGAGAGATTCCTAAAGTTTTTAGGGTTGAAGTTTGAGAAAGAAGGGTTGAGATAATGGAAATAATTGCTACAAAGCTAATCCCCATAAGTGTACCACGACGGTTAGTTGGTGAAAATGGCATATGTTTCCTTGAAATTTATCTAAATTTTTTATGTCGAATTATACTCTTATTGAAAATAAAAGAGAAATAAGTTGATTTGATGAAATGAATAAAGAATACTGTAGAATATATTATTAGAACCATCCTATAAAGAATAGCTGAAGTCTAAGCTATTTTTTAAAGACAGAGCTATTTTGTTTAATTATTTGAGTATTTGAAAAGAGTATTCAAATGACTAAATAAAATAAAGTAACAATATTTGGTC
>CACVAX010000058.1:0-28004 GCA_902727935.1 uncultured Sulfurovum sp.
TAAAGTATCTTATTTGGTTCGAAAATCTAAAGCTCATGCTAAATCTATGGAATGGCTTGATCATCGATTAGCTATGTTCTTTGTTAATTTGAATTTGAGAGGTTAACCTTCTATTTGGTCAGTGCCTCTTTTTGGTTGCCCAAGAAGATTTTGACAGTTTTGATGATGAGGAGACAAGTTTTGTGATTCAAACCACCAAACCTAAGATTGTTGTAAAAAAAGATTCTACCCAAGAGAAAGAGGCTGTTCAATTTACAAAAGCATCGGTGGGAAAAAATGAAGCGATGCAGATGAGCGTCAAAAACTTTGAAATCTTCTCAAAACTCAAAGATATCAATGCTCGATACCTGGTGCTAAACCTTGAACTCAATAACCTTTTAAAATCTCAAAAAGTCATTGTCTCCAATGGGTCAAATCACCCTAGTTCATGGGTCAACAAAAGCAGTGAAGATTATGAGTACAAAGAAGCCATTCCACTCTATCAGATTCCCGACCTTAAGCAACACCTCTATTTACGCCTCAACAATCAAGAAGAGCAAGCACTGGACATCATGTCACTCTTGCTTGACAAACCCCTCTTAGCTTACAACAGCAATCAGATAGAAGTTTTACCCAAAAAATTTAAAGAGGGTCAGTTAGCCTTTAGACTGCCTAAAAATAAAAAAATAGAACAACTCTCTTTGCACTATTATGATACCAAATATGGAGACATAAACCTACCCATCCTAGGAGAGATGAAAGAAAAAACAGTAACCGTCAACAGTTTATCTCAAACCAAAAGTGCAAAGATGAACGACAACTTTTCGCTTAGGGTTACGGGCTATCAAACCCAAGATAAAATAGGCGAAAACAAAGCCCCTAAAGAGGGACAATTTGAAATAGTAGAGATTGACATTGAGAGTAAACTCTATGCCATTTTAGCCTTTGACCCTTCGCAACGCTTTTATTTAACCGTAGGAGAGACACACGCTGTAAAACTGCACCCCATTACCCAAGCCTTACCCATGGGACTCTACACGTCAGCTTCACTTTCCCCTGGATCTAACAATAAGTTCCGTTTAGCCTTTTATGTTCCCAAGGGCATGGAAAAACAGAGTCGTAGTTTAAGGGTAGAGCTACAAGGTAAAGACATTGTGCTTCCCATTCAAGAAGGTGAAAAGGATGTTATCAAAACTGCATTGGCTGAAAATTCAATTGAAGGAACTGCTTTAAAAATTAATGCTGTTTACGCGTACCCTAAAAAGATTTTGGTTGATGTGACTTTTAATGATGAAGATGACGCTTATGCAACCAGACTGCATAACGCTTTTAGGCTCAATGAAAAGCCTCTACAAAAGAGTGAAGCAATGTTTGCTTTTAAAAATAAAGAAGTAATTTTAAACAACACTCAAAAAAGAGTTTTTTTATGGTTTGATGCAAAGTTTGATGAGAAAACCTCACTCTCTCTAAGTTCTAGTATTTTTAAAGATTTAAACTTTACAATAGACAAAAAACCAGAAGTTTTACCTGAAAATTTACACTATTTTTTAGCAAAAGATTATGCTTATAAACATCAAGAAGATGCTGTGGACAGAAAAGTTTTAGCAATGGTGAAAACGTTTAAAACCCAAAAAGCTAAAGAGGAAAAAGCCAATAAAGAAGCAAACAAACAACAAATTGCTAGCTTAGAAAGCCTTAAAGAAAAAAGTAAATACATTACTATTCCAGCCCTCTCTGCTAGTGCTTATGGTGAAGAGCAAGTTAGCAAACTGAAAACGGTAAATGAACTCATCGAAGCCCTAAAAACATTGGAATGGATACCTTCAGCTTATGAAGCCACCACGGCTATCTACTCTACTCCTGCCATTTTTACCCAAGGGTGGAGCAGTGAAAATGAGATGTTTAAAGCCATCTATAACCATGTGAAGGAAAAAGATGTACAGTTTGGTGCGTATGCTCTAAGTCAAGAGGGAAAAAAAGAACTTCAACTTTTAGCTAAAAACATTCCTCTAAATACAACCATGCCTTTTATAGAGTGGACAGAACAAGGAGAAAAACGCTCTTTGGTTTTGCCATTTTTAAAACCAATTGATGAAGTTGAACAATATGTGACCCATAAAAAATATCTAAAAAATATCAAAGAGCAACAAGCTACCATAGAGATGAAACTCAGCTACACGCCTAAAAATGATGGTAGTTCAGTGGGTAGTTTTGGTATGTTTGGTGGTGCATTGGGTGGCACAAAAACAAGTGAAAAAACAGCTCTAGTCTTTAGAAAGTCTTGGAAGCTAGATGAAATATCAGACACACCCGTAGATGTTTACTTCCCTGAAACAACAGCTTTCTACACCGACAACAATGGAACGCATCAAGATACAACCCATGCATTAAGTGCTAAAAAAGTAGAACCTAAAATCTTAACCATCAACATCACCATGCCAGATGGAAAGCTTGATACTTATGAACACCATTTTGAGAAAAAACAAGAATTAAAAGATGTGTTCTTTACCTTTGCGTTGGCTACGCCTGATATGCCTAAAGTAGTAATTGAAAATATGGAAGAGAAGAGGAAAGAGCTTATAGGCAATAAAGATAAAAGTAAAATAGATGCATTGAACAAACTTCAATGGTCAAATAGAGTCAAAATATATAAATTTACAGCTTTACAAACTCAATATGAACAAGAGTTACAAAAAACATTAGAAGTTCAAGCCTACCGAAATAAAAGACCACGTGTCATTATGTCAATGATAGAAAAAAAATCCAACCAACTGATTAGTGCATTAGACTTACGACGGGTCTATAATGATACATATGGGACAAAAAAAGCAATGCACTCTTTTAACATTATGAGTGGGATTTTTAATGCAAAAGCTGAGAACTCTGCACTTCCTAATGGAAAAAATATTACATCCTATTGGTTTAATCAAGAAAACTCAGACTTTATACTTATTTCAGCTGAAAATAAAAAAGAAGCCATTACGGTAATGAAGAAAAACAATGTCGATATGACCATAATTACACGATTGCAAAAAAGTGATAAAATTTGGATATACCCATTAAACATTAAAAAAGACATAGGCTGGTTAGAGATTAACCCTAATACTTATGAGACCAACTCTGTTTATGAAAATGGTATGTATGGAGTAGCTGAACGTTCAGAGATAGACATGGCAATCGATTCTATCAGTAATTATTTTATAGGTTTTTTATCAGGAGTATTAGTATCTCAAATGTCGATGTTTGATACCTTAGTAGACAGTAAAGACTTTTGTGACAATGTTAAAAAAGCTAAAATTTTAGCTAATAATGCAGCCTGCCTTGTTGCCATAGGGACAACTAGCAATGTTGCTGGTGCTATTAGTGCAGGAACAGGGTGTTTTGGACATTCAAGAACATCAAAAGCTATTGGTATTGGTGGTGGATTAGCAGGTAGTACAACAAAAATGGGACAAGCAACAGGTGCTATTGCTGGTTTTGGTAATGGTTTTGGAGATGGTGTCTCTTACTATTTTGAAATGGCTGAAAAACATGTTGGAAGCTGTACATAAAGGGTTAAAAATGAAAGCAATAAACCTCTTAGCCCTCTTAATTTTAACAGGGTGTCAAATTAAAAGTAGACCAATTTCATGTGGATAAATCTCTTGCCTTGATAGCTGATTATAAAGTGAGAGATGAACAGGGAAAAGTGCTGGTTTCTGAAATTTACAATGTAAGTAGACAAAAAACAGCCGTTTCTAATCGTAACTACAAAGAAGCTGAAGAGCAACATGCCCAAAACCACGTTAGAACCAAACTACATGAGGAGTTAATGCAAAAATTAGCAAAAACCGTGGTGGGTCAAATTATTGAAGAGAGACGTATAAAGTAAAGACCGTAATAATATTAAAGGTTTTTGCAATGCTTTTGCAATGTTTTTTATTTACAATAAAGACATAAGGAGAATATCATGAAAAAACTATTCATCAGCCTACTAATACTTTTCACCCTAACAGGGTGTACGCTTACTCCCATGTCATTTGACAATGATGCCAGTTCTCAAAATATCAATACCTCATTGGTTTGTGCCAAGCAAATAGACCTCTACCCTTTAAGCATTAATGAAGCGAATCCTCCACAAGAGGCATTTAATCATTATCTTAAAAAGTTGAAAGAATACACAACCAATAATATTATCGTCCATGAAACCATGAAGTTAAGCATGGAAGAAGAGAAGGTTAATGATTTTGTTAAAAATTATGGAGATGAAACGCTACACATTTACGACTTATCAAAAAAAAATCGTGATAGATTTCTTCAATTTATAAAACAAACAAAAGCAACAAAAAATAGTATTGTAATGATTTACACCCCTCAACTATTTTCTAATCCCGAGGAAAAAAAACGCTTAAACGGTAGGCTTTTTCAGCACTCCTATCACCCTCATATTATGGCTTTTAATCCATTAAATATCAACGATTCTCCTGTTATTTCTGATATTCAAGCATGGAAAATAGTTTTTATGCAAATATTAGGTTATACGCTGGGTGTTCCTGCTAACAGTGACCACAACAAAGCTGGAAACTGTACACGTAGAGAGTGTGTGATGTATCCTAAACCAGATTGGAGAGCTGTAATGTCTGTACTCCTTTTAAATGGAATGCCATATGACTTTTGCCATAAGTGTAAAGCTGAATTGAAAGAAGCTAAAGAGCGTTGTATTAAACAACCTCTGCCTCTTATTATCTCTAATACGAAGGAAAAACAATGAAAAAACCATTCATCAGTCTACTAATACTTTATACCCTAACAGGGTGTACTCCTACTCCGTTACCTTTTGACAATGACGCTAAGTCTCAAAATGTCAATAGTGAATTGAAAGAAACTAAAGAAAGTTCTCCTCCCTCATGTCATAGCGATACACTTGTGCCTCTAATGGTTTGTGGTGAATATGTTATTGTTCAAGGGAAATTAAATCGTTCTAATAATTTAGAACGTATGATTGAAGGTACAACCCAAACAATGTACCTATCTTCTTATTTGAATGAAGAAGAGAATAGAGGATTGATAAATGAAGAGGTCATAATTTCAGGTAAATGCTCTTCTGAGCTTATCAATGGTTCATCTGTTCTATTAAGCTTAAACGATACCAAACTGCTACAAGTAACTGATATGGATAAAATTAATAACAATAGTCTACTTGAAGCTTGTACAAAACTTAAGACAATAAACAGTAAAAAGAAAGATTAACTCTCAAAACTTTTAGATAACATTTCATAATGTTGTCTAATTATGTTAAAAACTTAAAATCATACGTATTATTACTGTTACTCATTTCGATACAACTCAATGCTCTCTCTAGCATAGAAGTTTCAAAAGAGGGAAGTCTCTCTGTGTTAGAGCATAGTAGCCTCCATATAGAGAGTGAAAAATTAGACATCCATCAAATAATAGAGCATGATTACCTCAAAGAGTATTCTTATCGACATTTTGACATTGGTATTTCTCAAAAAGATACGGTGTGGATTGGGTTTGAGCTTTCAAACAATACCAATCAGACTATTGAAAAAGCTTTGGTTTTGAGTTCACCTCTTTTGGAAAAGATAGAACTGTACCATGAAAATAATTTAACAAATCCTCGTCTTAGAGGTGTCTCTTATCCTCAACCAGACCATAGCACCCTCTCCTACTATTATAACATTCAACTCAATGCCAAAAGCAGTGTGAAATACTACATGAAAGTTTACGCACATTATGTACCATTGAATTTCTCTATCTACCTAACCGATGAAGCTCAATTTAAAAAAGCAGATGGCTATCGACAGTTAATAAACAGTTTACTTATGGGCATTGTTTTAGCACTCATACTCTACTCGTTTATACTCTACTTTTACACCAATGATAAGAGTTATTTATTTTACAGTCTCTATCTTTTTATGCTAACCTATCAGCAATTTACCTATTTAGGGTTAACTCAAATTTACTTTCAAGACTTTGCCCGTTTAGACATTGAATTAACGGTTTTAAAATTGGGTGGACTGATGCTTACCTCAGCTTTTTTTGCCATCTCTTTTCTTCGTATTCGCAAAGTAAAAAAGCTCTATCGGGTTTATAAAGTTTTCATTGCTATTATACTTTTGGAAAGTTTAGTTATGAGCTTTCCAACTTTTTACAACATACAGATTGTGCTTGTAACAGCCATACTTTTTATTATTCTCAATCTTTTTTCTGGCATTATTCGATACGTTCAAGGAGAACGACAATCACGGCTCTACATTATTGGTTTTGGCACTATCTTTATGGCGTATTTTTTAATGATACTCGATGCCTTAGGCATACTGGGTGTGGTAGAAAGATTCCCCAATATCATCATGTATGCTACCGTGATAGAGGCTTTTGTTCTTCTTTTGGCATTTGCAGACCGTTACAAAATCTTACAAAAACAAAAAGATGAAATGGTTCAACAAAGAGAACAGATTATCAAAAATGAAGTGATTGAACAAACAGCCAAGCTTAACCAAGCCCTTAAAAGTAAAGAGCTTCTTATCAAAGAGATACATCATCGTGTTAAAAATAACTTGCAAATCATTCTCTCTATGATACGGCTACAAAATGACAAAATAACCGATAAATCAATTTCAGAACAATTTTTAAACTTAGAAAGCCGAATCAATGCCATTGCTAAAACCTATACCATGTTGCTTATTGATGGAAATATAGAGCATCTTGATATGGAAGAGTACATCGAGTCTTTAGTAGAGGATATTGACGAGGCAATGTGTATCAACTGTGATATTACCATACAAACTAACATTGAAGGAACGCTTCCTCTGAATAAATCGGTTTATGTTGGTATTATTATCAATGAAATTGTTACCAATGCGTATAAATATGCTTTCACTAATGGTCAAGGGCATATATACATTTCACTAAAGCAAACTAAAAATGCCTACGTTTTGATTGTGGGAGACAATGGAAAAGGATTTGTTCCAAACTTGCAAAGTCATACTTTAGGATTAAAGCTAATTAACGCTTTGGTTTTGGAACAGTTAAAAGGAGAGATGACCATGCAGACCAAAAATTCGACCCAATACACCATAAGGTTTACACTATGAAGAAAAAAAATATTTTAATCGTTGAAGATGAAAGCATCGTTGCCATGGAGATACGCAGTTATTTAGAAACACTGGACTATAACATTGTAGCCACCTGCTCCACAGCTGATGAAGCGTATGAACACGCCATTCACCAAGAAGTTGATTTAATCTTAATGGACATTTATCTCACCGACAGTAATGGCATAGAAGCGACTAGAAGAATTAAAAAAATTAAAAAAGAGATGCCTGTTATCTTTTTAACAGCCTTTATGGATGAAAAAACCATTGATGAAGCCATTGCTGTTAATCCTGTAGCCTATCTACTCAAACCCTTTAACCGTAAAGAACTTTCAGTTGCCATCAAAATTGGTCTTAGCCACCTAAAACCCAAAGAGAATAGGCTTCAAGGAGACCTCTATTTAGATGAAGAGTTTAGTTTTGACAGTCGCTCTTTTGAACTTATCTGTTGTGGGGAACTGGTGAGTTTGAGTAAAAAAGAACGCCTACTTTTAAATCTATTTTTAAACAATCAAAACAAACTCATTTCAAACATGACCATGGAATACGAACTCTGGCCCGATAAACCCAGTAATGACAGCCGAAGACGAGCATTAATCTCTCGTCTTCGCAGTAAACTCAAACATCGGTTTATTGATACCCTCTCTTCAGAAGGGTATGTTTTTAGGGTTTAAATATCAAAATGAATTCAAAGAAGGGAGACAAGCTAAAGCTTTCCCCCCATTCGTGCAAAAATAACACGTTGAGCAATGTTCTCTAAGCGATCAATAATCTTCATATTTTTTCTAAAATATTTGAGCAAATTAAAGTACTCTCCAGCATGACTATCAGCATCACTCATTTTTTGAACCATTTCTTTTTCTAAAATAGAGTAAATATCTTCGGTTTTACTGAATTCAATATTGATTTTAGAAGCAAGTTTTTTGATCTTATCATCATCTTCAAAAGTTTTTAACATTTCAATACTGTAATCAAATGCTTTAAGGGTACATTGATTAATTCGTAAAGAATCATGAATAAACTCACTCATATCACGATTATCTTCGATTAACACCGATTGCATATTTTTTAAATAACTATTCACATTACTCTGAATTCGATTAAGTTCAGACGTTACTTTAAGATAAGAGACCATCTCACGTAAATCTCTAGCTCCTGGAGTAAACTTAGCAAAAATAAGCACAATATTATTATCAATTTTTTCCGTAATATCCTGCATCTCTTTTAGCCCTTTACGAGCATTTTCTAAACCCTCAACACTATTACTTTTCATGGCTTCAAACGCCAACTTATTGGTATTTGCTAGGTTTTCAACCATCTCAATAACGGTATCTCTTACTTCATGTCGTGCATCATGATATTGTGGTAACATTATCCAAATCTCCCTGTAATATAATCTTCTGTCAATTTCTCATTAGGATTCATAAAAATTGTGTCTGTTTTATCATACTCAACCAAATCACCCAAGTACATAAATGCTGTGTAGTCACTAAGCCGACTAGCTTGCTGCATGTTATGCGTAACAATCACAACCGATACATCTTTTTTAAGTTCAGCAATCAACTCTTCAATCGCTCCTGTTGAAATAGGATCCAGTGCCGAAGTAGGTTCATCAAAAAGCATTACCTCAGGCTTAAGAGCAACAGCTCTAGCAATACATAAACGTTGTTGCTGACCACCACTCATCCCAAGTGCTGATGTGTTCATTCTGTCTTTTGTTTCATTCCAAATGGCTGCATCTTTTAAAGCTTTTTCAACACGTCCGTCAAGTTCGGACTTGTTTTTAACGCCTGCAAGTTTCATTCCATACGCTACGTTGTCGTAAATGCTCATTGGAAACGGTGTTGGCTTTTGAAAAATCATCCCTACTTGCTGACGTAACGAAATAAGATTATTCTCTTTTTTAAGATCTAAAATATTCTCTTTACCATTTGCTCCATAAAGGTTAATCTCACCTTCATATTTGTTTCCTGGGTAAAGATCATGAATACGGTTCATGGCTCTAAGTAGTGTAGACTTACCACATCCTGAAGGACCAATCATTGCTGTAATCTTGTTTTTCTCTATTGGAAGATTTATATTCTTAAGTGAAGGAGCATCAACCCCTGCATAGGTAAAATTAAAATCTTTGGTTTCCATTATTAAGTTTGACACTTATTCTCCTCTGGCTATATTGCTTTGATTATAGTTGGATGTGGTAACATTTTGGTAACAAGAGAATTGAAAGCACTTCATTTTTAATGAAATAAAGTTATAATATTCCTACAAATCGTAGCAAAAGGAAAAGTTATGCAAACGGTAGCAATAAGAGATTTAAAAAATAATCCATCTTCTATGACAAAATATCTTGATGAAGGTAGTTCTGTTTTTGTCACACGACATGGTAAACCCATAGGTATTACCCTTCCTCTTAATGATGATATTTTTTCTATAGGTGTCAAAAAAACAGTTGCTATTGAGCTCTATAAAATGGACATAATTTCTCTTGGTAAAATGGCTACGATGTTAGAAATTCCCAAACAAGAAGCCATGAGCCTTCTCAATAGCCTCAATGTTACATGGATAGAAGATGACATAGAAAATATTAAAGCAGAGGCTAATCAATGGCTTTAAACTCCATTGTAATTTCAGACAGTACAACACTTATCTCTCTTATTAACATAGAGAGATTTGAACTTCTTTTTAAATTTTCAGATACCATTATTATCACCTCTTCAGTCTATAACGAAGTAACTGTTAAAAAATCAGCTAAACGTATTTTAGATGAATATATTTCTCTTAAAAAAGTAGAGATTCTAGAAGTCAACAATGTTAAAAAAGTAAAAGAACTGTTAATTCGTTTAGATTTAGGAGAATCAGAGTCTATTGTTTTGGCAGAAGAACAAAATTTACCACTCATTATAGATGAGAAAAAAGGTAAAAAAGTAGCTCTCTCCTATGGAATCAAAGCGATTAGCTTGGTAGGGATACTATTAGTCTATAAAAATAAAAACTATCTTTCTAATGAAGAGATTATTGAAATTGTTAATGAGTTACGAGAAGTTAGTTTTCGGATTTCGGATGGGTTGCTGAAATTGCTTTTGGAGGGGTAGGTTCAAGGCTATTGAATGAAGCTTTTTGTGAACCAAATAGTTCGGGTGTAAACACGCCGATTCCAAAAATGCAGATGGCATAGTGAGAACCGATGGCTTTAGCCTCGCTAATTTATTATTGTTGGAGGGGTAGTTTAGTTGGGCAATGCCCAACCTACTTCTTATTCCGAGTCATGTAACGACCAGTTAAATTAATGATTAATACAATCGCTGTCAAAACAAAAGAAGCAGCCCAAGCCAATTCACGACTCGCTTCATCAGGGTATGTTGCTAAGTTATAGATACTTACCGTAAGTGATGGAAACTGTCCTGTTAAATCCATGGTAAAAAACTGGTTGTTCGCCGAGGTAAATAACAACGGTGCTGTCTC
The DNA here is from genome assembly GCA_902727935.1 of uncultured Sulfurovum sp. Taxonomy (GTDB): domain Bacteria; phylum Campylobacterota; class Campylobacteria; order Campylobacterales; family Sulfurovaceae; genus UBA1140. The sequence goes on from CACVAX010000058.1 coordinate 10,536, forward strand.
TCCAATGATTCTTGCAAATGAAAGTAAAATACCCGTAGTAATTCCTACTTTTGCAGCTTTAACAACAATCTGCATAATAATCTTATGCTTCGAACCACCCAAAGCAATTCCTGCTTCACGTAGCTCTTTTGGTACTAAGGCTAACATGTTGTCCGTAGTACTGATGATAATTGGAATCATCATAATGGTTAAGGCGATAATACCAGCAAAACCATTGTAGCTTCCAAATGGTGCAACAAAAAGTGCGTAAACAAAAACACCAATAACAATTGATGGTGCTGACATCATAACGTCACTAAGGTTTCTAATAATTGATGCTAACTTTGAGTTGTTCGAGTATTCACGTAACCAAATACCAGCAAACATCCCTATGGGAATGGCAATTACCGAAGCAATGGTTGCCATGGTAAACTGACCCACTAAAAGGTTTCTAATTCCTCCCTCAACCAAGTCATTGGTAAAGGTAGTAATATGTAAAGAAGAAACACCCTTATAGGTCAGCGTTGCCAAAATCCAAAACAGAAACGAAATTCCGACCACAGCTGACAAAGTTGAAAGCACCAAGATTATTTTGTTTAATAAAAGTCTGTTCATTACTTAACCTTTTGTCTTAAGAAGTAGAACTTCGCTATGGAGATAATTCCAAAACTCACCACAAATAAAATAAGTGCTAAGTAGTACATTGAACTCATCTCTAGCCCCATTGCTTCTGAGAAGTTGTTTGCTAAAAGAACTGGAATCGACGTTGTCGGATCGGTAATATTGCTTGGTATGCTCATTACTGAACCAATCAAGAAGGCAACAGCCATGGTCTCACCCAAGGCACGACCAAGTGCTAAAATAATCGACCCAATAATTCCACCTTTTGAATAAGGCATAATAACGTCTTTAATCACCTCAAACTTTGTAGCACCCATTGCGTAAGCTGACTCTTTAAGTACATCTGGAACCGTATTCATAGCATCACGGGTAATCGCAGCCATAAACGGGATAATCATAATGGCTAGAACAATTCCTGCTGTCAAAAGACCAACTCCTTGTCCACCAAACGTTGACTGAATGATTGGTGCCAAATAGAAAAGCCCCCACATTCCGTAGATAATACTTGGAATAGCAGCCAATAACTCAATAGCAATTGACACAGGCTTTACCAATGTCTTATGTGCAATTTCCGTTAAGAAAATAGCAATCCCCATTGCCAACGGTGTCGCAATCGCCATGGCGATTAAAGTACTCAACAAAGTACCAATAATAGGTATATACCCACCAAAAATACCTATCTCTTCATCATCCTCATCGGCTTCCCAATCTTCACTGCCTAAAAAATCAAATCCAAATTCACGGATTGAGTCTTGTGCGTACGTAAAGAGTATGGAGAAGATTCCAATAAGAATGAAAAATGAGATCGTTGCTGAGAGAAACGAGAAATTTTTAAAGAGTTTTCCACCCATCTTTTACCTTTGTTTAGTTAATGGGAGATTTTACTTTGACTTGATAACATTTTGGTAACAAAGAAGATTTAGAGCCGTATCTCACCTTAATGAGATACGATGAATGATGGAGTAGGTAAAAGTTTACCCACCAAATCCATAAAACTCTGGAAATAATAAAATAGAAGCCAATACCGTGATTTGTATAGCAATAAACGGGATAACTCCCTTATAAATATCCACCGTTCGTATGGAGTCGGCAGCGACCCCTTTTAGGTAGAACAGAGAAAATCCAAACGGTGGCGTTAAAAAGGACGTTTGAAGATTCATGGCAATCAGTATGGCAAACCATATTGGGTCTATTCCAATCGCATCGGCAATAGGAATTAAAATAGGCACAACAATGTACGAAATCTCAAAGAAATCAATAAAGAATCCAAGCAACATAATAACCAACATTGAAAGGATTAAGAAGCCCCATTTTTCACCCGGTAGGCTCATCATAAACTCTTCAACAATGCCATCAGCACCCGTATAAACAAAGACCATAGAGAAGGCTGTCGCACCCAGTAAAATAGCAATAACCATTGCCGTTACTTTAGCCGTTTCGATGGCTGCATCTTCAAGCATTTTAAAACTAAATGATTTGTAAGCTATGGCTAAAAGTATCGCTCCTACTGACCCTACCGAAGCTGACTCAGTTGGTGTTGCAATTCCTGCAAAAATAGAACCCAATACTATAACAACGAGTAAAAGAGGAGGAATAATGGCAAAAAGTGCTTTACGTACCACATCTTTTTCATCATCACTAATAGGTATAGCTGGTGCTAAATCTTTTTTGAAATGGGTAATGATGATAATGTAAAGAATGTAAGAACCCACCAAAATAGCACTTGGTAACATGGCTGCTCTAAACATGTCTCCAGCAGCTTGTCCAAAGACATCACTTAAAATAATTAAGATAATCGAAGGAGGAATAATCTGACCCAAGGTACCCGAAGCACAAATGGTTCCGGCTGCTAGTTTTTTACAATAACCATAACGCATCATCACCGGTAAAGAGATAACACCCATGGCAACAACACTTGCACCTACCACACCCGTTGATGCAGCAAGTAGTGAACCTACAAGTACGGTACTAATAGCTAAACCACCTCGTAATTTCCCAAAAAGTGTTCCCATAGACTCTAACAGTCGTGCAGCAAGTCCTGATTTTTCAAGAACAATACCCATGAAAATAAACAAAGGAATAGCCATAAGCAACTTGTTGGTCATGGTAGAGTAAATTCTAAACGGCATCATGGAGAACATAGAAAAGAACTCTTCCATTACCAACGCCATGGTTCCACCATCTGGCATGACTTCCATGTAGGCAGCTAAAAAACCAAAGAAAATTGAAATAGCCCCAAAACTAAAAGCAACAGGATACCCTATGGAGAGTAAAAGCAGTGCTGCAAAGAACATGTAAATACCTATCATACTTTTGTCTCCTTAATGATAATAATGTGTTTTAGAATGTAATTAATTCCTGAAAAAATAAGAAAGAAAAATCCAGCAGGTATCATGGCTTTAACAATCCATCGATGGGTTAATCCACCCGGATCTTCACTGATTTCATTCATAGTATACGCATCCATAACGTACTCATACGAACCAAAAATAATTAAGAGTGCAAAAGGAAAAAGAAAAAGAAGGGTACCGATAATATTGATGTAAGCTTTTGTTTTAACCGAGAAGTTGTCATAGAGAAAATCGACACGAACATGAGATTCTTCTTTAAGTGCATAACCTAAACCAAAGAGAATTAACACCGAAAAAAGATGCCACTCTACTTCTTGCATGGCGATAGAAGAGTTGTTAAAGAAATAACGCATTACGACATCAATTAAGACATTAAATATCATGAGTATCAACACCCATGCTATAACCCTTCCCATTTTATCAATAAAAGAGTTGAAGGAAGCCTCAACTCTCTTAAGCTTTTGTAAGTTAGTACTTTCCAATACTACTCTACCATTTGCGAAGTTTTTACATAATCAAATTCAGAAATTTCTGTCCAATCTCTGGCTTTTTTCAAGTAATCTTTTCTAGAAGTATAAACCTCATTAAATAGAGCATCTTTCTTTGCATATGCATCCATAGTCTCATCCGTAGCTTTTTTCATAGCTTTTAAGATAGGTTTACTGAAGGTCTTAACTTTAATGTTTGGAAAGTCCTTTTGCATTTTAGCCCATGCTGCTTGACTCATGTCAAAGTTCTCATACATCATGTCAGCTGTAACAGCTTTCATAGCCGTAGTAAGAATGGTTTGGTACTCTGCTGGAAGTTTTGCAAATGCTTTTTGATTTACAAAGAAATGTAATTCAGTTGCAGGCTCATGCCATCCAGTGTAATAGAATGGTGCAACTTTATGGAATCCCATTTTAATGTCCATTCCAGGCCCAACCCACTCTAAAGCATCAATGGTTCCACGGTCAAGTGACGTATAAAGCTCACCAGCTGGAATATTGGTTACGTTTACACCAAGTTTAGAAAATACTTCTCCTGCCATTCCAGGAATACGCATTTTAAGTCCTTTAAGATCAGCAAGAGTTTTGATTTCTTTTTTGAACCATCCACCCATTTGCACACCCGTGTTTCCACCAGGGTAACAATCTACTTTGAACTTGTCAAAAACTTTTTTAGTCAACGCTTCTCCACCACCATAGTAATACCATGAATACTGTTCTGTACTGGTCATACCAAATGGTACGGTCGTAAGAATAGCCGTACTAATGCTCTTACCTTTATAGTAGTATGCTGATGAGTGTCCCATTTGATACTGTTTGTTTTTAACCATATCTAAAATACTAAGAGCTGCTTTGTGCTTCTCTTTATCATGTACTTTAATGGTAAAGTTTCCTCCACTCATCTCTTCAACCAATTTGGCTACTCTAATTGATGGTGAAGCAAATGGAGAAAGAGTACTTGGCCATGTCATAGCCAATTTCCATTTTACTTTTTTTGCCTCTGCAAATGCAGGTGCAGAAAGCAGTACTGTAAGACATAAAGCTGTGGTAACTTTCATTATTTTTGTCATTAAGTGTTCCTTATTTTATAATTTTTCATTATAGATTTTAATCAAAAAAAATATATTTTTCCTTAGTTTCACTTTGTTTTAGACCATATAACAGCCTATGTTGATTGAATCTTAAATAATATATTTTTTTATGTTTTACTAAATGACTATAAGTAATAAACGTTACGTTTTAATTCATCTCAATAATCTTCCACTCCCCCTCCAAGGTCTCCACTAACGCAGTACAAGACTCAACCCAGTCACCAGAATTCATATAAGAAACACCCTCGACCATTTTAATGTCTGCTTTGTGAATATGCCCACAAATCACACCATCATAACCTGTGTGCTTAGCATACTGCGTTGAGATGTTTTCATAATCTTCTATGAAATGCAAAGAGTTCCGTAAATTGTCTTTGAGTTGAGAAGAAAGCGACCAATAGCGTTTGATGCCAAATCGTCTACGTACAAAGTTAATAACAGGATTCAAATTTAAAAGCAAGTCATAACCCATGTCTCCAAAAATCGTTAGCCACTTTTTTGTAATGGTCATGGAGTCAAAGATGTCCCCATGCGTTACAAAATACTTTTTACCATCAATTCCATGGTAATCCACATCATTGACTACATTCAAGTTGTCCCCAAGCAGTAAGGGAAGAAAAGAGCGTAAGAACTCATCGTGGTTTCCTGTCACGTAAAAAACATTGGTTCCTTTTCTTGCAGCTCTCAAAACTTTTTGAATAACATCCGAATGCGACTGTTTCCAACGGAACTTTTGTTTAATCGCCCAACCATCAATAATGTCCCCAACAAGGTAAAGATTTTCAGATTCATACTCTTTTAGAAACTCTAAAAACTTGTCAGCTTGTGCGTATTTGGTGCCTAAATGTAGGTCGGATACGAAGATTGATTTGTATTTTTTCATGCATCAATTTTATATCAAAGTGGTTACATAATAGTTACAAACTAAGGCTAACTAATTTAAAGAATTTTATTATAAATGCGTTGATATTGACATAAAAATCATATTATCGTATAATAAATAAAAAAACATACGACCAAAGGAGATGTTATGACAGCAAAAATTACCCTATATTCTGATAAAAACCTTATTGAGCAAATAAAAGTTTATGCTAAGGAACAAAATACTTCTGTATCTAAAATTGTTAATGAGTTTTTCACAAATCTTTTAGAGACGCAAGATATAGAGCCTAAAAAAAATAAAATAACTGATAGTTTAGTCGGTGCACTTAAAGATAAGAATGTCGAAGAAAACCATTATCATGATTACTTGGAAAACAAATATTCATGAAAGTTTTATTAGATACCAATGTTGTACTTGACTTACTTTTAGCTCGTGAGCCTTTTGTTGATTTAGCTAAAGAAATTTTTAGTTTGATTGAAAATACTGAAGTCGAAGGCTATCTCTGTGCTACTTCTGTGACCACGCTTCATTATTTGATTGGAAGAGCCATGAATAAAAAAGAAGCTGATGAAATCATAGAAAAACTCTTAACACTTTTTGAAGTTACACCTGTCACAAAAAAAGTTTTATATGATGCCTCTATAGATAATGGTGTTGATTATGAAGACAGTGTTATTTATACCTCTGCTTATCATTCTCAGATTAATATAATTGTCACAAGAGATAAAAGAGGATTTAAAACATCTAAAGTATCTTCATTAACACCTAAAGAGTTTTTAGCTTTTTTTGAAAGTCGTGAGTAGTTGTTTTATGAAGTGGTACAAGGCTGTACCACCTAAAAGTCAAAGGCTTACTTAACACCCTTATCTGCCCAGTATGCTCTAATAGCATCTTTTGTTTCTTTTGGAAGAGGAACATAACCTAAGTCTGTTGCTGCTTTGTCACCGTTTGTGTATGCCCAGTCAATGAAAGCTGTAACTTGTTTGTTTGTTTCCATTTTTTCTGTTGGAAGTAACAAGAATGTTGCTGCAACGATTGGGTAAGATGTTTCACCCTTTGGATCAGCAATAACTGCGTAGAAATCATTATCAGCTGTCCAGCTTGCGTATTTTGCTGCGTCTTGGAAAGACTCTAATGTTGGGTTAATGTATTTACCTTCTTTGTTTTCAATCTGTGCTGCTGCAAGACCTAACTTTTCTTTAAAAGAGTACTCAATGTAACCAATAGAGTTTTTAATCTGTTGAATGTTTGCAGAAACACCAGAGTTTGATTTACCAGCAATTACTTTAGCTGCTTTCCATTTTGGCTTTTTACTTACTTTAATGTTTTCGTCTAATTGATTAAGGAAGTACGTAAAGTTAAATGTTGTTCCTGACTTATCTGCTCTAACAGCTACAGTAATAGGTTCATTTGGTAATTTTAAATCAGCATTTTGAGCTGTAATTGCTTTGTCATCCCAGTGTGTAATGCTTCCAGAAAAGATTCCAGCGATTGCTGCACGGCTTAATTTAAGCTCACCATCCTTAATACCATCAATGTTGTACGATAAAACAACTGAACCAACTACTGTTGGGAACATGTAAAGTTTACCTTTTTTAAGTGCTTTTGGCTTAAGTGGTTTGTCTGAACCTGCGAAATCTACCATTCTTTTTTTAATAGATTTAATACCATCACCAGAACCTGTTGGTGTATAATTTACTTGATTTTTTGTTGCTGCATAGTACTCAGAAGTCCATGCTTTGTAGATTGGTCCAGGAAATGAAGCTCCTCTACCTTTTAATTCATCAGCTGTTACGGCTGTAAGTGTGAGTGAAGAAATAAGTGCTGCTGCTAAGATTTTTGAAAATGTCATTGTCTTTCCTTTTCATTTTGATTGTCGCAGTATAAAACACTTTGGTAACAATTTGATTACAATTTTTAACCGAACCGATATCCAATCCCTCGAACAGCTGTAAGATAGTTATGCTTATTCGTAGGGTCAATCTTTTTAAGCAAACGGTTAACACTAACATTAATCGTACGTTTTTTCATACTGCTGTCATGCCAAACCGAATCCAAAATATACTCACGTTCCAAAATCATATTTTTATGTTGTATAAAGAAAGACAACAAATCAAACTCTAACTTTGTCAAATCTATCTCTACCTCATCAATAACACACGTTCGTTGGTTTAAGTCCATGACAATGTTTTCATACAAAAGCTGTTCCTGCGTAAAACCATAAGCACGTTTGAGCAAAGCTTTCACCCGACAGAGTAACTCAACCAAGCCAAAAGGTTTAATAAGACAGTCATCAGCACCATGTCCAAAGGCATGGGCTATCTCTTTTTCGCACAACTCTTCAGCCAGAAAAATAATGGGAACATTACTGTCTTTTTCCCGAACATACTCAATAAAATTCATCCCATCAATGTTCGGATGAATGTCATTAATAATTATTAAAGAAATATCTTTGAGATCTTTTTCTAGCTCATACAATGACTCAAATTTTACAACTTCAAAGCCCTCTTTTAGAAGATGAAACTGCTTTAACTCTAATAGCTTCTCATCTTCTCCTATAATCATTATTCTTATTGTATGATTCATGTTAAAACTTTGAAGAAATTCCAACAGATACGATCTGACCCGTTTTAAAACTTTTAGTCACGTTTGTGCCTTGTCTCCATACTGTTTCATCATCTAAGATATTTCCTATCTTTAGTTTAGCACTAACATTGTCGAGTCCAAAACCTTCAAGGTTCTCAAACTTCTCTTGCCAAACAAAATCTAAAAGCTGAGGTGGCGTTTCGTAGTAGTCTGGGTAAGCATATTCATCAATAACCCCAACCTTACGAATTCTCTCTCCCATCTTATTGTAAGAGAGTGCCACGTTACGTGTGTCGTCATCGTACCCAACCGTTGCGTTGAGTACCACTTTTGAAAGTCCCTGTAACTGTCTATGGTTTGTCGTATAGGTTTCCAACTGCTCATCTCTTAAGGTTACGTCGGACTCGGTATACGAGAAGTTCCCCGAAAGATAATAGTTCGAGTACTTAGCTCCTAAAAAATCAAACTTTTTACGACCGTCAAATTCAATTCCGTACAACAGTGCAGAGTCAGCATTATCATAAGAGTAAATCGGCAATGACGATGATGGAATCATAACGTCCTCAATTGGTTGGTCTAAGTACTTGAAGAAAAGACCAGCTTTGATGTTTTCACTGTCTGACAGGTAATGAGAATACTTAAAGTCTAAACTGTAAATGTCCGTGTTCTCTAAATTTGGGTTACCAACAACCGTTGCCACATCATAAGGGTGAAAATACTCACCATCCGTAAACTCTCTTAAGTCAGGAACAATGTACGTTTTCGAAGCAGCAATATCAAAATGGTTATCATCGTCATATTTAAACTTCAATGAGGCACTTGGGTAGAACCCAGTAACATCTAAAGACTCTGGTACTCTTTGAATAAGTGTTCTTAAACTCATGTCTGGGTTGTCACTGTCCAACTTGTACTGATAAACTGTTTGTGACAAGTCAACAAATCGTAAACCAAAGTTTGTTTCAATTCTGTCCGTTGGTTTTAGAAAAGCACTACTGTAGAGACCAAACTCATCCACTTCAGCATCAAAGTAATCAGCTGCTTTAAACGCTGAACTCATAATAAACGCTCTATCATCATAAGAGATATTATTTCGTACGTACTCATAGTAGAACGACTCAATGTCAGATGTTAAATCTGCATCATCAAGCTCTACACTACCAATACGTCTAAGGTTAAATTTGTTTTGGCGTGAAATTCTCTCTTTTGTCGAGTAGTTTGCTCCAAACTCCAACTTGTCTTCATCACTTACCCAATCTACATCCACTTTGTTTTTAAAATACATTGCATAAAGTTCATCGTCCGATGTCATTTGCGTTGCTAAGTGAGGAGAACTGGTGTTGTCAATGTGCGTTACACCTTGCTCTTCAATGTAGGTATAGTTAAAGTTGTTTGGTTGGTAAAGGTTTGCTTGAGCATATTCAAGACCAAATTCAGCTTTTGCTTTGTGGTTAAATATCTCATAGTCAAACTCACCATTCAGTTGGTCAACATTTAAAACACGCTCTTCCCAATCCAAGAAATAGTCGGTCAAGTGGTCATAGTTTGAACCATAAATACCATCAACCACACGTGTCGTCTGTTCAGCATTACGCGTGTAAAGTTTGGTGTACTTTAATTTAAAGACATCCAAATAGTTGTACCCAAGGTTAAAACTTCCACCTTGATAGTACGAGGACTTAGTTTTGGTATTCCTACCGTACTTGTCAGCATCGGTATGCAGTGTCCCATCGGTTCCCATGTCATAACCGTAGAAGTTCTCTTCTACTTGTTTATGCTCTTGTGAGTATCCGTAGTTGGCGAAAACAGAGATTTTATGTTCATCTGTAATTTCAAAATTCTTAGCAGCTTCAATGGAACCTGAGAACCCCATTGGTAGGTCTCTGTTTTGAATGTTGTAGTTTCTATCAACAAAGTCTTTGGTAAAATCAACCAACTCTTCTTCTGTAAAGTATTCTGTTGTAAAACCTTGAACACGTTCACCCTCTTGAACAGCACCAGCAGCTAAAATATCATTGGTTAATGCTCGGTAACCGTTGTCATAACCTAGCCAGTCGGTGTCACTTCCAGCATAGTTGTTAGAGTCTTTACCTGTGTTACTGTTGGCATTCGCACCCAATGAAACTTTAATGAAATCTTCTTTTGACGTATCTTTGGTACGAATATCAATGTACCCACCACCAAAGTTTGAAGGAATATCAGCCGAAGCAGACTTTTGAACCTTTAATGAACCAATAACTGATGAGGGGAAAATGTCTAAGGGAACCGTTCTTTTAGTAGGATCTGGTGAGGGTAAGGGCATGGAGTTCATCTCAATGTTTGAGTAACGCTCTCCAAGACCCCTTACGTAAATACTTTTTCCACCAACAAGCGTAATACCCGTAACCCTTTTAAGAGCAGAAGCAGCATCGCTGTCCCCTTTTTTAGAGAACTCTTCAGAACCTAAGATATTCGCAATGGCTGAAGACTCTTTCTCTTCAGCCATAATGTCTGCAATACTACCTTCAACTTTAGGGGCTAATACCACAAACTCTTCAAGCTCTAAACTCGCAGGTGTTAAACTGACGGTTCGAGAAGCAGAACCACCCTTTGCCACGTTAATGTCATTAATGGTCTGTGCCGAGTACGCTGAGTGTACTACGGAGATACTCACGTTAGAATCAGCAGGAATCTGAACGGAGAAATTACCCGAAGCATCCGTACGGGTATCAATGGAAGTACCTTTAACAAATACTCTCGCCCCTTCAATAGGTGCTTGTTTATCCGTCGTAATAACTTTACCGTTTAAGGTACCTTTACCTTTGGCTTTTTCCTCTTTTTTCTTGTTGGAAACTACTTTACCAACGGGTGTGTCAATGTCAATCTCTGGCTCATCCATAGTAAACGATGCAACAACCTGAGTATCTTTACCCTCTTTAATGGTCACAGGCTTTTTAAAATAACCTAAGTTCTTACCATTGGGGGATTTACCAAAAATCTCAATTTGGTGTTCACCAACACTCAAGGTGATTTTCATGGAACCATCGGCATCCGTTCGAACGGTTTTCTTAGCATCGATGGTAATCTCATTGTTCACTAGGGGTTTACCACTCTTCAGCATAAATACGGAAAGGGTTCCTACTTCTTGTGCATGTGCGAAAGGAGGTATAACAGCACACAATGAAATGGTCACAACTTTTAAATATCTTTGTTTCAGTTTACTCATTATATACACTCCAACGAATTGTTTTTACATTTCTCGATACTTTTACGAATAACCGTTGCTTTTGAAAACAAAGAGTTGTCTGTAATCTTTTTAAAATGTTTCTCTGCGTGGTCATAATCTTTAACCATAAAATACGCGTAGGCTAAGGCATAACGTAAGTTGTCATCAGACAAAAGCCCGTAACGTCCAAGACCATCTTTAAGACCAATTACTTTTTCATACTCACCACGGTCAACAAAAATCGCAACTTTTTGCTTGATTTTCTCTTTCTTATCCGAAAGCTTCGAGTTCAAGTAAATAGCGTGAGGTAAGTTCTCAGCTCTACGGTGCATCTCAGCTGCTTCTTTGGTGTATTTCGAATCGTAATACGATGCCTGTTCAAACAAATCAGCTGTTACGTGAATCATGTCTCTTTTCAGATAAGCATGACCTAAAATCATTGAAAGCTTAGCTGTTTCAGGAAACAGTAACTTTGCTTCTTCTAAAACTCTAATGGCTGACTCCAACTCACCACCACTCATTAGCATTTGTGCTAAGGCAGTGTACTCTTTGTCCGATGCTCCACCTAAAGCCATGTACGCTTTAGAAGCTTCAATGGCTGCTTGGTAAAGTTTTAACTCAGCAAAATAATAAAACTTTTGTTTTAAAAGACGTTTGTCATCAGGAAAAAGTTCTGAACCTCTGCTCAATGCTTCTAACGCACCATTATGGTCTTTTAGCTTCCAGTAACATTCAGCTCTTAGCGTGAAAAGTCCAGCTTTATTAGAACCTTTTTCACCAGCATTATCCAAAGACTTAATGGTGTTGGCATAATCTTTTAACTTGTAGTAAGACTTAGAAAGGTTGATGTGCAGTTTCGCTAATTTTTCAGCACGAATCTTTTCAGCATCAAAAGCAGGTTCAACCTTTTTAGGCTTTACAGGCTCTTCTTTTTCTGAGAAAAGTGAAAAGAGTACTTCTCTTTTCTTTTTTTCTACTGGAGGTGGAGCATAAACCTTTGTGGTTGTTGCCTCTACAGCTTTGTTAAAATGAACAATTGACTCGCTGTATTTTTTCTCTTTCACGTCCATAACACCTAACATGGTGAAATACTTCGAACCGTTAAAGTTTGGGGCTGTCTGATCTACTTCATCTAACTCTTCGCGTGCTTTTTCAAACTTACCATCAAAAATCATCATGGTCGCTACCGACATGTGGTCAACTGTAGGAGCAGTTGCATCATTGCTAGCACTCAGTGACGTTAATGACAACGCCAACAGCAGTGGTAAATATTTTACTTGTTTCATCATCGTACTCCTCCTTTAGTTAAAGTCAAAACGAACTTTTTGTTTAGCCCAAACTTTTACAGCTTGACCTTTGTATTTAGCAGGAGCAAATCTCCAGCTACGAACACCGTTTAGTGCAACAGCATCAAAAACACCAGCAGGGAAGGCTTCTAACACTTGTGCCGTCTCAACGCTTCCTTGTTGGTCGATCAGTACGTTTACAATCACGTACCCTTTAATTCTTTTCTTCATCGCAGCAGCTGGGTATTCCATTGGTGAACGCGACAATACTTTTGGTTTTACATCAACCGTGTTTCCTGTCATGACTGTCTCTTCTGAAATCTCATCCAGTAAATCCGTTGCGTCTCCACCAATGCTATCCGTAGCAAACTCTGGAATGTCCATGGCAATACCACTTAAACTTGCACTCAAGTTTGGCATGGGTGCTTTCGGTGGTGCTTTTTTAGGCTTTGGCTTTGGTTTCGGCTTTGGCTTGGCTGTTTTTTTAACAACTTTTTTCTCCATCTTTACATAACGGGTTTCTTTTTTAACTTTGTCTTCTTTCTTCTTAACAGGTTTGTTAAAAGCAACAACCAAAGCCATCATGAGTAATCCACCCAAAAACATAAAGAAAAAGGCTTCAACAGACTTAAAAGCTGTGCCATATTTTCTTTTTTGTGCCATAAGCGTTATCCCATCTCTTTCGTAGTAGAAACGGCTACATCTTTAGCACCTGACATACGACACTCATCTACAACATCAATTAATTTATTAACAGGGATATTATCATCCGTAATCACCAAAACATTTTTGTCAGTAGCTGTTCTTAAAAGGTCTCTTACTTTACTCTGAATTGCCCATACTTTTACGGGTTGGTTATCAATATACACTTCCCCCATATTGTCAATATAAACACGTACAATTTTAGATTCAGCCTGCGTAGCTGAGGAAGCAGATGGTCTATTAATATCAAGTTTCATATCTTTCACAAAAGTGGTAGTCACCATAAAAAAGATAAGTAAGATAAATACCATATCAATCAATGGTGATACATCAACATCGGTTGGGTTGTCTGTTCTTCTTTGTCTAAATCTCATGCTTTGCATCCTTTGTTGTTAATGTATCGGCAATCTGCTCAAACTCTAAAGCAAATCTTTCCTCTTTTTTGTCTAAAATTTTTCCTAAAATAAGTCCTGGTACAGCAACAACCAATCCTAATTCTGTTGTAAACAACGCTTTAGAGATACCACCAGAGATACTTGCTCCTTGTGAGAACATTGAACCTGATGTTAAAGCATCAAAAGTCTCAATCATCCCCATAACTGTTCCAAGTAATCCTACCAAAGGAGCTAAAATAACAATGGTTTTTACCAATGTTGAATACTTTGAAATCATTCTGACATAAGGAAATAACGCATCATAAATATGATTTTTAACTTTTAGTCCTAAGCTCGATGCTTCACGCGTTGCGTCTAAAGCATCAGCAATGGCATAGTCTAAAAGACCTCTCATTTTCTGTTTTTCACCACGTTTAATGTGTTTGTCAATTTGACGACGGATGTTTCCCATCGTCCCTCGTTTAAGCACTAGGTATCGATAACCTAGTCCATACCAAAGGAGAAGATTGAGTATAAAAAGTACCCACATCACTGCTCCCCCAGCATTCATAAAATGAACAAACACTTCAACGTATGTTTGTAATTGATCTATCATTTTGCATTGTGCTTTTCATAGATATTAACAATATGAAGGGCACTCTGCTCCATAGAGTCTTTAATTCCTTGTGCCCAACCAGAGATTAGGTTTCCAAGAAGAAGAAGTGGAATGGCAACAATAAGACCAAACATCGTAGTAATCAGAGCTTCAGAAATACCCCCTGAAAGCATTTTAGGATCACCTGTTCCATACTCAGTAATCATGTCAAAGGTTGCAATCATCCCTGTAACTGTACCAAGAAGACCAAGCAGTGGTGCAACGGCTGCGAGTACCATTACAAAGCCACCAAATTTATCAATATGACCACTCTCGTTTAAGATATTTTCCATAACAATGTCTTCTACATGTTCACGGTCTCTTTTAATATTTCTAAGCGTTGACTTTACCACTCTGGCTGCTGAACCTTTAAAGCCTTTAATTGCTTCATAGGCTTCATCACCATTTCCAGACTCAACTTTATCAGCAACTACTTTAGAAATCTTTTTAACGTTTGATCCAGCCCATAAAAGAATAAGTACTCTAATTACTAACAATAAAAGACCTAATGCTCCTAGTGCTAAAATAATGTAACCAATAACACCCCCACCTTCAAGGACATCATCTACTGTTTTCTCTTTTTTATACTCTATCTCTTTATCCATGTTCTCATAAGTAAAGATATCAAGTGTTGGTCTCATTTCCTTCGCATAAAGTGCTTTAGCATCATCTGATGAACCAACAGCATTCCATAACTTATAATTTTGATCTCCAGCAGGAGCTAAAGCACCTGAAGCTTTGTCTGAAATACCATAAGCTGCGATGTTACCAACTTTTACAATCTCACCTTCTGCTACAGAACCGTCTGGTAAATAAAACTTACCTTTTTCTGTTTGAATTGAAGAGAGCTTTGTGTATAAGTTCTGAGCATCTTTAAACGCTTGTTCCATCTTCTGAGCATTGCTTGTTTCATTGCTATCATCAAGCTCAATTCCATACTCATCAAGCATCCCCTTAGCTTGAATAACTACTGAACCTGTAATCTCTGTATTTCCTTGCTTATCAGAAAGTTTTTCAGAAAGTTTTTCTATTTCTGTTTGCTTTGCTTTTACTGCTTCATTAAGCTCTAAATACTTTGCTTGAAGTTGTTTTGTTTTAGCTTTAGCTTTCGCTAAGTCTGACTGCTGTTGTCTTTTCTCTTTATTTAATCTACTTTTTAATTCAGCTTTTTGTGCTTTTAAAAAAGTATATTCTTTGTTATAGGCATTGGTTAATTCATCTGCATGAAGTGATGTACTTACTAATACTAGTGCGACTAAGGCTGTGTAAAACTTGTTCATTATTTACTCTCCGATAAAATTAAAGCATTTGGAAGGTTGAAGAATCCTGTACGGATTTGTTTTTGAAGTGAATCAAAGAGGTTAACTATTTTAGCAATGTTTTCTTTGTCAGTAACAACTTTATAGGCGTAAGCATCACCCTCTTTTGTTACGTAACCTACTTTGTCATCGGGTGTTGCAAAGTACATCATGACTGAACCAAGTTTAGCAATTTTCGCCATTTTTGCTTCGCCATCTACCATGATTTCTTGTTTGAAAAGTCCAATCTCTTTGGTTAAACGAATGGTGTCATCGTAACTTGCCCAGATAAGCAGTAAAGCTTTCTCTTCGGTTACGACTTCATCAATAAGATTTTTTTGAAGTGTTGCTAAATCAGCTAAACGCTCTTTAGTTTTAAATGGAATACCATTAGTAATAATTGTTCTTAACGTGTCAATGGCTTCAAAAAGCATTGGTTTAATACTCTCATTTTTGTTTACTGTCTCATCAATCTTTTTCTGAACTTTTGCCAATTCTGACTCAGCCAATTTAAGTGCTGTCTCTTGACGGTTAATCTGTGCTTCACTGTCAGCACTCTGCATCGCATTTGATTTCATCTCAGCTTTGTAAACGTCTTTGTTATCATCAATCTTAGTATAAAGTGCTTCCACGTCAGCTCTTAGTTTCATAATTGACTTCACAATGTTCTCATTGTCAGCATGGAGAAATGATGCTCCCAGTGCCATACAAACTACTGTTGATAGTACTACCCTCTTATATGTTCCAAACATTTATACTCCAATGTATTTTTATAACTTTTATAGTAATAAAGAGTGGTAACAAGAAGGGAACAGTATGATTACAATTTGGCTACATTGTTTGAAATGCAAAGAGGTGTGTAGCGATGTAGGTAAAGAAGTTTGAAGAAAAATGAACATTAGTTAGGCAAGTCCTTGACCTTGCCTAACTTAAAAGAAAGTGTAAAGATTTATTTACTGTTTCCTGATCCAGCATCAAAAACAGCTTCAATGTCCGTCGCACTTCCACCATCAGCGTCGTCTGTAAATTTAGCATCCGTACTTGAACCAGCTAATGTTACGTTTTCAAAAGAGATGTTCGCAACGGTTGCTACTCCTTTAGAGTGGATTGTACCAGCTCCATCGCTTGAGTTATCGGTAATGGTACCATCTTTAAAGTGTCCACCAATACCATCTTTTTTGAAGAAAATACCACCCTCTTTTACCGAACTTGTTTGGGTAATGTTAAATCCATCAAAAGTAGCAGCTGTTGTTCCTGACATCTCAATAGCAGCATTACCAGCCGTTTGAGTAATGGTTAAATCACTTACTGTACCCGAGTATCCATCATCAATATCAAAGTGATCATCCGTACATTCTGAAACAGCAATGTTCGACATGTTCACCGTACCACCCCACGCTTCAATACAGTCATCATCTGATTTTGTAACGGTAATGTTGTCAATCGTTGTCCCTGAACCAACACCCACAAGGCTAAGACCGTTAATCTCTTTGTCTGTTTCCATAGTAATACCCGAGTTTAAAATCTGAACGTATTTGAGTACCCCTGAGTTATCCGTTAAATCAGAAGCGTCAGGAACAAATTCTGAATTTACTTCATACGCTTGAACTTGGTCGTTTCCTGCTTTACCAATAATGGTTAAACCACCCCACTGACCCACAGCAGCTGTTCCACCATCGTGTGCTATTTTAGAAGTAAAGATAATTGGTTGTTCAGCCGTACCTTCAGCCATAATCTTAGAACCTTTATCAATAATCATGTATGATGTGTTATCACCTGTACCATCTTTACCAACAATGGTTGTTCCTGGGTCAATGGTTAATGTTGCACCATTTGTTACCGTTACTAAACCATCGAGTATCCATGTTTTTGTAAATATTAACTCAGTATCACTTGAAATGCTTCCAACAATTGTTGATTCAGGTTTTGTTCCATCAGAGCTGTTATCTGTAC
>CACVAX010000058.1:28104-59470 GCA_902727935.1 uncultured Sulfurovum sp.
GTTTTGTTCCATCAGAGCTGTTATCTGTACCAGCATTAAACTCAGCTTCAATGTCAGCAGAGTTTCCACCATCAGCGTGATCTGTAAATTTAGCATCCGTACTTGAACCACCTAAAATTACATTTTCAAAAGAGATATTTGCAACAGTTGCTGTTCCTTGCGAATGAATTGTTCCAGCTCCATCAATAGAGTTGTCCGTAATGAAACCATTTTTAAAGTGTCCACCGATACCATCTTTTTTAAAGAAGATACCACCCTCTTTTACTGAACTGCTTTGAGTAATTACAAAAGTATCAAACGTAGCATCGGTAGTTCCTGACATCTCAATGGCAGCATTACCAGAAGTTTGCGTAATGGTTAAGTTACTTACCGTACCTGAGTAACCATCATCAATATCAAAGTGATCATCCGTACATTCTGAAACCGTAATGTTTGACATGTTCACTGTCCCACCCCATGCTTCGATACAGTCATCATCTGACTTCGTTACGGTAATGTTATCAATCGTTGTCCCTGAACCAACACCAACAAGGCTAAGACCATTAATCTCTTTGTCGGTTTCCATAGTAATACCAGAGTTTAAAATCTGAACATATTTTAATACTCCTGAATTATCCGTTAAGTCAGAGTCACTGGCTGTATACGCTGAATTTACTTCATATCCTTGCACTTGATCATTTCCAGCATTACCAATAATGGTTAAACCACCCCACTGTCCAACTGCAGCTGTTCCACCATTGTAAGCCGTTTCTGAAGTAAAAATAATTGGGTTTAAAGCAGTACCTTCAGCCATAATCATCGCATCTTTGTCAATAATCATATACGACGTATTATCACCCGTACCATCTTTACCAACAACAGTTGTTCCTGCTTCAATGGTTAAAGTAGCACCATCAGTTACAGCCACAAGACCGTCAAGTACCCAAATTTTATCAGCACTTAATGTTGTGTCTGAAGTAATGTTTCCAGCAATGGTCTCTTTCTCTTTTACTGCTTCAATGGTATTGTCTGTGCCAGCATTAAATGTTGTTAACAGTGTGTCAGCAGAGTCTCCTGAAAATCTACTGTCAGCTGATGTACCTGAAAGTGTTACGTTTTCAAAACTTGTGTTACTAATGTCAGCTGTACCTTTTGAATAAATGGTACCAGCCCCATCAAGTGAGTTATCAATAATGTTACCATTTTTAAAGTGTCCACCAATACCATCATTTTTAAAGTAAATACCACCCTCTTTAACCGAAGTGTTTTGCGTAATTGTAAACCCATCAAAAGTTGCAGCCGTTGTTCCTGACATCTCAATACCAGCATTACCAGTGGTTTGGGTAATGGTTAAGTTTTTTACCGTACCTGAGTAACCATCATCAATATCAAAGTGGTCATCCGTACAACCTGTTAGGGTAATGTTTGACATATTTACCGTACCACCCCATGCTTCAACACAATCATCGTCGGATCTTGTTACCGTAATGTTGTCAATGGTTGTTCCTGAACCAACACCTACCAAACTTAGACCATTAATCTCTTTGTCCGTCTCCATGGTAATACCTGAGTTTAAAATCTGAACGTATTTTAAAGTTCCCGAGTTGTCTGCTAAGTCAGTGTCATCAGCTTCATACGCTGAGTTTACTTCATAGGCTTGAACTTGATCATTTCCAGCTTTACCAATAATGGTTAAACCACCCCACTGACCTACGGCAGCTGTTCCACCGTCATAAGCTGTTTCAGAGGTAAAACTAATTGGCTTCGCTGCCGTACCAACAGCCATAATCTTTGAGCCTTTATCCACAATCATGTACGACGTGTTATCACCCGTACCATCTTTACCAATAATCGTTGTACCCTCTTCAATGGTTAAGGTCGCTCCATCCGTTACTGTTACCAATCCATCCAGTACCCATGCTGTATCAGCTGTTAAGGTCATATCACTTGAGATGTTTCCAACAAGAGACTGTTTTGGTAAAACAACCGTGCTGGTCGTTGTATCGGTTGTGTCCGTAGTACTTGTTGTGTCACTGTCATTATAGATGTAAACCTGATTGGGAGAATTCTTATCTTGATCAATACAACCCGTAAAAGTTACAGCCCCTATAAGCAGCGAACTTAATGCTATAACTCGTTTCTTTTTAATTAACATGTATACTCCAATGTAAAAATTTTAATACTTTATACTAATATGAAGTGGTAACAAGAGGGGAACACATTGATTACAATATGGTTACAAGATGAGAAATTTAATGGGAAAGATTTAATAAGAAACTAGAAAAGTAAAAAGATACTTTTCTAGTCAATTGGAGCTGTACTATTTAGAATTTCCTGAACCAGCATCAAATTTTGCTTCAATCTCTGTTGCACTTCCACCATCATCATGGTCAGTAAACTTGTCATCGCCAGATGTACCCGTAAGTGTCACGTTTTCAAATGAAACGTTAGCAACGGTTGCTTCTCCTTGAGAATAGATTGCTCCATAACCATCAGCAGAGTTATCGGTTACTGTACCATTTTTAAAGTTTCCACCAATACCATCTTTTTTGAAGAATAATCCACCCTCTTTAACAGAAGCTGTTTGTGTAATCGTAAATCCATCAAAAGTAGCAGCTGTTGTTCCTGACATCTCAACGGCAGCATTACCTGTTGTTTGCGTAATGGTTAAGTTTTTTACTGTACCTGAGTAACCATCATCAATATCGAAGTGATCATCCGTACAACCAGAAATAGTTACGTTTGTTAAGTTAACCGTACCACCCCAGATTTCAACACCATCATCGTCTGAACGTTCAACGGTAATGTCTTCAACTGTCGTTCCTGAACCAACACCCACAAGGCTAAGACCGTTAATCTCTTTGTCTGTTTCCATTGTAATACCAGAGTTTAAGATTTTTACGTGCTTTAATGTACCAGAGCTGTGTGTTAAGTCTGCATCAGAAGCTGCATAAGCAGAGTTTACTTCGTAAGCTTGAACTTGATCATTACCAGCTTGACCAATAATGGTTAAACCACCCCATTGACCAACAGCAGCTGTTCCACCATCAAAAGCAGTTTTAGAAGTAAAGGTAATAGGGTTAGCAGCTGTACCTTCAGCCATAATCATCGCATCTTTGTCAATAATCATGTAAGAAGTGTTATCACCTGTACCATCTTTACCAGCAATAGTTGTACCAGCATCAATCTTTAATGTCGTTCCTTTAACAACAACTAAACCATCAAGTACCCAGTCTTGGTCAGCCGTTAATTGAGTACATGTAGAAATATTACCACTTAATGTCGTTGAAGTTGGTACGGTATAGGTTGTACATGCTGTTGAATCTGTATCGTTATCACTGCTTGACGATGAAGAGCTTCCTCCACCACATCCTGTAAATAATAAAGCAGCTGTAGCCACTGAAAGTAAAATGTTTGTGTGTTTCATAAGTAAATCCTTTGAGTTTTGATAAGAGCACTTTAACCCAGATTAGTAACACAAACAGAACAAAACAGCTACAGTTTGATGACAAAACTATTACAACTCTGTTACCATTTTCAGGTTATTAATTTGTTATCAAAATATTTTATACTGCGAGAAATATTATATAAGACAATAAGGAAACATTATGATTAATGTACAAGCATCAGTAATCAATAAATACCCTCAAGTTGAGAGCATACCAAAGCCCATACTCACACCATTATTTTCTGCTGTAAAAAAAATCATCCACCAAAATGACATTAATATATTTTTAGAAGAACAAAAGCAGACAAATCCTTTTAGCTTTGTAGAGGCTGTATTGGAGTACTTTAACTTCTCCTACAAATTCTCTTCCAATCAAATAGAGAACATTCCAGCTACAGGACGTGTGGTAATTATTGCCAACCATCCTTTAGGTGCTTTGGATGCTCTTTCGCTAATAGACATGGTAAAAAGAGTGCGAAGTGATGTTAAGGTAGTGGCTAACAATATGTTAGGAGAAATCAAACAACTTGAACCTATTTTAGTCGGTGTCAACACTTTTGATGAATCCATTTCCAAGGAATCTGTTCAAGAGATTCACCAAACACTTAAAAATGAAGAAGCACTCATTATTTTTCCTTCGGGTGAAGTGTCACGTGCAAGACCTAATGGCATCAAAGACACAAAATGGCACAAAGGATTTTTAAAATTTGCTAAAAAAAATAAAGCACCTATCTTACCTATTTATATAGACGCTAAAAACTCCACACTTTTTTACACTTTTTCTTCGGTCAACAAAGGGCTTTCATCTTTACTTCTCTCTCACGAAATGTTTAAACAAAGAAATAAATCTTTGGAGTTTGTGGTTGGCGAGCTAATACCCTTTAAAAGTTTTACGAACAGTCCTTTGGAAACAAAACACCTTGTTAAACTTTTTAAAAAGCATCTTTATAAAATGTCCCAAGGTAAAAAAGCACTTTTCATAACCGAGCAAGCCATTGCCCATCCAGAGAGTAGACAAACCTTAAAAAAAGAGCTCTCAAAAGCTCAAAAACTTGGTGAAACCAATGATGGTAAAATCATTTACCTCTACGAATATGAAAAAGGCTCCATTGTTCTGCAAGAGATTGCAAGGCTAAGAGAGTTGACTTTTAGACAAGTAGAAGAAGGAACAGGTAAAAAACGTGACAAAGATGACTTTGACTACTATTATAAACACATTGTTCTTTGGGATGACAAAGAGTTAGAAATAGCCGGTTCATACCGAATTGCTGAGAGTAATTACGTGTACCAAAACTATGACATTGAAGGATTCTACACCCATTCTCTTTTTAACTTTGACGCTGACTTTGAGCCCTACTTACATAACTCCATTGAACTTGGTCGAAGTTTTGTGCAACCAAAATACTGGGGAAGCAGAGCCTTAGACTACCTTTGGCAAGGCATTGGGGCTTATTTGTCTCAAAATGAACACATCAAATACATGTTTGGAGCTGTCTCCTTAACAAACAGTATGCCCAAGGCTGCTCAAGAATTAATTATTTACTATTATGACAAACATTATGGAAGACACAAAGAGTTACTGAAACCTAAAAAACCATTTGAAATCACAAACTCTAACCTAGGTCATTTAGAGACTATTTTTAATGGTAATGATGAGAAAGAGAACCTTATTATACTGAAAGAGCAACTCAATTATTATGGCGTGACTATTCCAACACTCTACAAACAGTACAGTGAACTTTGTGAACAAGGTGGTATCTCATTTCTAGGCTACAACATTGACAAAGAGTTTAATGATTGTATTGATAGTTTTATTTTAGTAAACGTACATAAAATAAAAGAGAAGAAACGAAAAAGATACATAAAATCCTAGTTTTTAGGTAATAGCCTTCTATTAAGTTATAAACAGTATTATTATAATATATCTTATAATAAGGAATATTATAATGTTTATAAACCGACACGATGAATTAAAAGTTTTACAAGATGAATACCAAAAAAGTACAGCTACCTTTAGCGTCATCTATGGTCGTAGACGTGTTGGTAAAACAGCACTTATCTCTGAATATATCCAAGATAAAAACCATATCTATATTTATGCTACTGAAGGAAATATAAAAGAACAACTTAGAGGTTTTACCAAACAGATAAAAAAATTTCTAGACCCTAAGATAGCTAAAAACCTAGCATTTGAAAACTTTGTTGATGCTTTTGAGTTTTTAGCAGACTTGGAACTCTCTTCTAAATTGGTGTTAGTCATTGATGAATATCAGAACCTCTGTAAATTAGAACAAGGTTTCTCCTCATCACTGCAAAGGGTATGGGATTTGTATCTTTCTCGTAGTAAGATTCATCTTATTTTGTGTGGTTCGGTACTCTCCATGATGCACTCTGAAGTATTGGCTTACAACGCTCCACTGTATGGTAGACGTACAACAAACATTCATTTAAAATCTTTACATTTTCAATACATAGCTACTTTTTTACCAAGTTTGTCTAAAGAGGATTTAATGAATATTTATGCTTCCTTTGGAACCATTCCTAAATATTTGAATGAGTATGATGATTCTAAAAACTTCCAAGAAAACATTGTTCAAAAAATACTTGATAAAAATGCTTATCTCTACAGTGAAGGAAACTTTTTACTCAAACAAGAGATTTCTGATGCAGGAAACTATTTTGCTATTTTGGAAAGTATTTCAAAGGGCAATACTAAAGTAGGTTCCATCGCTTCTAATCTTAGTAAGCCTTCAACATTTTTAACTCCTTATTTACAAAAACTTTTAGAGTTAGACATTCTAACCAGAGAAGTCCCTGTAACAGAAAAAAATCCTCTAAAAAGTAAACTGGGTCGTTACAAAATAAAAGATAAATTTTTAAATTTTTGGTTCTACTATGTCTATAAAAACTATAACTACCTAGAAGTCAACCAAGTAGATGTGGTGCTTGATGAGTTGGCTTTAAATTTCAATGATAGGTTTGTCTCTTTTGCTTTTGAAGACTACGTGTTAGAAGACATGTTGTTAAATTATAAAAAGTATTTTTCATTTAGACCTCATAAAATAGGACGATGGTGGAACAACAAAGAAGAGATAGACATTGTGGCTTTTGATGATGACCATATCTGTTTTATAGAGTGTAAATGGCAAAACAAAGTCAATAAAGATAGCGTAAAAGAAGAGCTTATACAAAAAAGTAGCATAGTCAAACATACTAAGAAATCTTCTTTCTTAGTGGTGACGAAAGAAGATTATTTAAACTGTTAAACAAAATCTATTCATATGTCTGTTTCTAACTTGTTATCAAACTATTTTATAATATTTCAATTTTTATAAAAAATAATAAGGAAATATTATGATTAATGTACAGGCATCTCTTCTCAATAGATATCCTCATATAAAAACTATACCCAAACCTTTACTTTTGCCTTTTGTTTCTGCTATCAAAAAAATAATACATGAAAATGACATTAACCTTTTTTTAGAAGAGCGAACACATGCTGGACCTTTTACTTTTGTAGAATCTGTTTTAGAATATTTTGATTTTTCTTATAAATTTTCTTCAAATCAAATAGAAAACATTCCAGCAACAGGGCGTGTGGTCATTATTGCCAATCATCCTTTGGGTGCATTGGATGCACTGTCACTCATTCATTTGGTTAAACGTGTCAGAAGTGACATTAAGATTGTGGCAAATGATATGCTCACCAACATAGAACAACTGCAACCCATTTTAGTAGGAGTAAATACTTTTGGAGAGGGTATTTCTAAGACCTCTGTCAAAGAAATATCAAATACTTTAGAAAAAGAAGAAGTATTAATTGTCTTCCCTTCAGGCGAAGTATCACGTGCTAGACCCAATGGCATAAAAGATACCCAATGGCAAAAAGGTTTTTTAAAATTTGCAAAAAAAAGTATGTCACCTATTGTACCCATACATATAAATGCACGAAACTCTTCACTCTTTTATACACTCTCTTCCTTAAATAAAAGTCTATCTAGTATTCTTTTAGCCCATGAAATGTTTAAACAAAAAAAGAATTCATTAGAGTTTCACATAGGAGAAAGCATTCCTTATAAAAACTATAATAGTACCTTCTTAGATACTAAATCCCAAGTAAAACTTTTTAAAAAACATCTCTATCGTATTGCCAAAGGTAAAAAGCCTATTTTTAATACACAAAAATGTATTGCCCATCCTGAAGACAGACAAAGCCTAAAAAAAGAGCTTAAAAAATCTCAACTTTTAGGTCAAACCAATGATGGAAAAATAATTTATCTTTATGAACATCAAAAAGCTTCTATTGTCTTACAAGAAATTAGTAGACTACGAGAATATACCTTTAGAAAAGTAGAAGAAGGCACTGGTAAAAAAAGAGACAAAGATGCCTATGATTACTACTACAAACATATTATTTTATGGGATGATGATGCCTTAGAAATTGTAGGTTCTTATCGTATTGCTGAAAGTAATTTTGTCTATGCCAATTATACTGAAGAAGGGTTTTATACAAACTCTTTATTTGGTTTTACTGATAAATTTGAACCCTATTTAAATAATGCCATTGAACTAGGCAGAAGCTTTGTACAACCTAAATATTGGGGAAGCAGAGCTTTAGATTATTTATGGCAAGGCATAGGTGCTTACTTGTATGAAAATGAGCATATTAAATATCTTTTTGGAGCTGTAACCCTTAGTGGAAATATGAGCCAAGATGCCCAAGAATTAATCATTTATTATTATGATAAATACTATGGTAAGAACCATGAACTCTTAAAACCTAAAAATAAATTTAAATTTCAAAAAAATAGTCTTGATGATTTAGCAATTATTTTTAAAGGTCAAAATGCAAAAGAGAATTTGATGATTTTACGAGAACAATTAACCTACTATGGAACAAGTATTCCGACACTCTACAAACAATATGCTGACTTATGTGAAGAGGGAGGTATCTCATTTATGGGTTACAACATAGACAAAGATTTCGAAAATTGTATTGACAGTTTTATTTTAGTTGAGGTAGACAAAATGAAAGAGAAAAAAAAGAACCGTTATCTCAAAAGCAGTTCAAACGAAAAGAGATAAAAAGTGTAGCAGCATGGCTACACTCTAAAAAATTAAACCCAAATACCTTTAATAATAAAAAATACCAAAGCAGAAAGCATTGCAGCAGCTGGAACGGTAATGACCCATGCAGCAACAATTTTTCTAACCATACCACGTTTTACATACGTCTCTTTAACCGAACGTTTAAGTGCTTTGGTCTTTTTCTTTTCAAATTTAATGGTTTCAAAAAGCTCAGATTTTCGCTTGTAATCATCCCCTACATTCTCTAATTCCAGTTTTAAAATATTCACTTTTTCTACTTGTGTATTCAATGCGATGTGCTTTGCATTATCACCTTTTCTATCCATCCATTCTCGTAAAAAACCAACACCAAATACCCCACCCACAGCAATGTGTGTAGAAGAAACAGGAAGCCCAAGTTGGGAAGCGATAACAACGGTAATCGCAGCAGCCATCATAATAGAGAAGGCTCTCATTTGATCGAGTTCTGTAATCTCTGTACCAACAGTTTTAATGAGTCTTGGACCAAAAAGTGCCAAACCAATTGAAAGACCAACGCCACCCACAATCATAACCCATAATGGAATCGATGCTTTAGCAGAGATGGTTGTATGTGCCAATGCATCATAAATAGCTGCTAAAGGACCTACAGCATTGGCTACATCATTCGCACCATGTGCAAAAGAAAGAATGGCTGCTGCAAAAATAAGTGGGATGGTAAATAAAGTATTAATTGCTTCACGATTATTTTCAAGTGTTGCCACTTTGGCTGCGACACGTGGCTTCACTAAAAAATAAGTGATTCCTGCACCAATGAGACCAAATACCAATGCTACAACAAGTGTTGGTTTCTTAGTTTCAGGTAAAAAAGGAAGAATATCAACAATGTCTACCCAGACTTTTTTGAGACCTTTTAATGTCAAATAGGTAATAAATGCCATTGCCATAATAGAAACTAAAATAGGCACAATTTTTTTAGCAGCTTCCAGTCTATTCTCTTTATGTAAGACTTCAGATTTTATAATGTAAAGAAAAGCAGCAGCAATTAAACCACCCAAAACAGGAGAGATGACCCAAGAAGCAGCAATCTTACCCATGGTTGCCCATGAAACAACGGCAAAACCACCAGCAGCAATACCAGCACCCATAACACCACCCACAATAGAGTGCGTTGTAGAAACAGGTGCTTTAAGAGCCGTTGCAAACGTTAACCAAAGGGCAGCAGCCAAAAGAGCAGCAGCCATGGCATAAACAAAGATCATGGGGTCACCTGCAAAAGCCACAGGGTCAATAATCCCTTTTTTAATGGTCTTCACCACATCTCCACCAGCAATTAATGCTCCAGCAGCTTCAAAAATGGATGCAATAATAATCGCTCCACCAATGGTTAATGCTCCAGAACCCACAGCTGGACCTACATTGTTAGCTACATCATTTGCCCCAATATTCATAGCCATATAAGCTCCAAATACAGCTGCCATGGTTAAAAAACCTACGTTAGGTATGTCCCCAAATGCTGAATGTACATAAAAAGCAACGGCTATGGCAAAAACTGCTCCGAGTAATGTTTTGATTGTGTTATTCATAAAATTTCCTTTAAGTTGCAAAGTATAGAGAGAATTTTATTACAGTTGGATTACACCAATTTATAACCTACATTACGAATGGGAAGTAAATACTCTTTGTCACCCATTGGGTCTATTTTCTTTTTTAATCGACTAATGGTCACATTAATTGTTTTTTCATGAAAATCCATACCTTCTTCTCTCCAAACTTCTTCTCTTAAAAAATCTCGTTCCAAAGCTTGATTGCTATTTTTCATAAAGGTATGCAGTAAATCAAACTCTAAATTACTAAGCTCTATCACTTTTCCAGCAATAGAAAGTTCATGTTTTTTAATGTCCATTACAATATCACGATGTTTTAATCTATTATTTTCCAAAGCACCAGAACGTGTTAAAATGGCTTTGATTCGTAACAATAACTCTTTAGGACTAAAAGGCTTTGTCATATAATCATCAGCCCCTCGTTCAAACCCTTCTTCTAAGTCTGTCTCTTTATCTTTGGCTGTTAAAAATATCACGGGAACGGTATAACCCAACGAACGCATTTGGGCAACAAACTCTGAACCTTCAACCGTAGGTAAATTTCGATCTACAATCATAAGCACTGGTTCTTCTTCCTCTAAAAACTGTTCTACTTTATCAGTAGACAAAAAACCCATGGTTTCATACCCAGCTTTTTGTAAATGATATTCAAGAAGTTCTAAAATGTCTTCTTCATCTTCAATAATAACAATTTCTAGGGATTTATTTTTCATGTATGAAGTATAACATTAAAAGGTAACACATTGATTACAAGAGAAATCTACCTAAAGGAGAAACAAAAGGTAGATTATTATTTTTAATTATTGCAGTGCATTTTTTTAGGTGTTATGCTTCACCCTGCTTCTAAAGAATTAGAATTTATAAATCATGTCCAGCTGTACACGCTCATAATCAGCTTCTACATTCGTGCTACTTTTACTTGCATAAAGTTCATTGAAGAAAAAGTTACCTGCAAGAAAGAGATTTTTACCTGCTTTATACTTTGCTCTAATCGCATGACCTTTTGAAGCCGTACCCCCACCAAAATTATC
The DNA here is from genome assembly GCA_902727935.1 of uncultured Sulfurovum sp. Lineage (GTDB taxonomy): Bacteria > Campylobacterota > Campylobacteria > Campylobacterales > Sulfurovaceae > UBA1140. Next base: position 39,237 of record CACVAX010000058.1, read on the forward strand.
TGAATCAGAATAAGCACCCAGTACGGCATCTTCTTCAAGATCTGTATAAGAGTATTTTACTTGCCAGTCTCCAACACTTTTAGCTTTACCCAATTGTGCTGCTACATCATATCCAAAGTTATTATTGTCTGCACCAAAGTTATAAACAACACCTCCTGCAATTTTTAATGGCTTACCCAACACATTCTTAAGCTCTAGTTCGGCAAATCCTTCTGCAAGATGATAATCATTTGCATACAAATTATTTGCATCTAAGCTATTCCCTTTACGGCTACCAAAAAAAGTTGTATTCCCTTTGAATCCATCATAATAATAGGCACCTGCCCCTAAATTAAGTTTTCCAGCATCTACTTTTGTTTTGTGTACATATTGTGCTATCACAAGATTTACATCATCTTTTGCCTCTGAAGCTTCTTCTAGTGTTGGCTGGTTAAGACCTAAAGTAACTAACTTTGTATCATCTTTATATTGGTAGTTAACCCCATTCATTGAAATATCATTATCCCAAACAAGTTGAGACTTAATAGGTCTATACATCATATAGGGTTGTCTACCTACTTTATATTTAGCATTAGCCGACTTATAAGCAACACCTAAAATATTGAATCTTAGTGATTGCCAAAAGTAGTCACTCAAAGCTTCATCTGTCTTAAATGTTTGGTTTCCCGAAGTTGGATTAGCAAAACCAGATCGCATGCCAGATTCAAAAGTAAGATTATCTGTTACATCAATATTTAAACCTAATCTCAAACGATATCTATTTCTATAGGTATCACCTTTATCATCTCTTTCGATACTCTCATATCTAAGTCGTAAGTCTCCTTTAGCATGAACTCTATCAAATAAACTCTTTTCAGATTGTATAGGTGCTACTGTTGATGCCACATTTGCATCTGCAAATATAACGGTACTTAATGCGATTGTAGATAATAAAATTTTTCTCATTTTGAGAAACTCCTTTGGTTTATGTTGAGCGAAGTATAAAGCAAAACGGTTACAAAATGGTTACATAGTGATTACATAAAATGCAACAACTTCTCTCAATTAACACCACAACCCTACCAAAAAACCGACTTTCCTTATAAAATAAAAAATTAAAGGATAACGCATGAATAACTACAAACCAACGCCATTTTCATTTGACCCAAATGAACAGGGTCATTTTGGAAAATTTGGGGGACGCTTTGTTCCTGAAACATTAATGCCCATTTTAATTGAGCTGGATGAGTTTTATAAAGAGATTCGTTTTGATGAAACATTTTGGTCTGAGGTGAATGCCCTCTATAAAGACTATGTTGGTCGTCCTTCACCCATTTATGAAGCAAAAAATATTTCGGAAGAGATTGGTGCAAGAGTTCTACTTAAACGTGAAGACTTAAACCATACAGGTGCGCATAAGATTAACAATACCATTGCCCAAGGTATTATGGCAAAACGTATGGGTAAAACAAAAGTTATTGCAGAAACAGGAGCTGGTCAACATGGTGTGGCTACGGCTACGGTAGCAGCTTTAATGGGTTTAGAGTGTGAAGTCTTTATGGGGGCTAAAGATGTGGAGCGTCAAAAGCTCAATGTTTTTCGTATGAAACTCATGGGTGCGAAAGTCCATGCTGTTGAATCAGGTTCTTCTACTTTAAAAGATGCCATGAATGATGCCATACGCCACTGGGTAACCCACGCGCGTGATACCTTTTACATTATAGGCACGGCTGCTGGACCTCACCCTTACCCTTTGATGGTACGAGACTTTCAAGCTGTCATTAGTGATGAAGCCAAAAAACAAGTTTTAGACACGTATGATGTTATTCCTGACTATGTACTAGCCTGTATTGGTGGTGGTTCAAATGCACTGGGCATGTTTGCCCATTTCATTGAAGAAGAAAATACCCAATGTATTGGGGTCGAAGCTGGAGGTAAAGGCTTAAGTTCAGGTGAGCATGGTGCAAGTTTAGCCTTAGGTAAACCGGGAATTTTACATGGTCAACTCAGCTACTTACTGCAAAGTGATGAAGGACAAATTCAAGAAGCCTACTCCATTTCAGCTGGATTGGACTACCCTGGTATTGGACCGGAACATGCTTACCTTATGGAAGAAGGCAAAGTACGCTATGATAACGTAACCGATGACGAAGCTATGGATGCCTTTGTTTGGTTAAGCCAAGAAGAGGGAATTGTTCCTGCTTTTGAGTCGGCTCATGCCATTGCCTACTTAAAAAAGATGCCCCCTGAAGAGATAAAGGGAAAAACAATTCTTATCAGCCTCTCAGGTAGAGGAGACAAAGACATGATACAAGCCATGACAATTTTAAAGGATAGATTATGAAAAAATTATTAATACTTCTTAGCACGGTTACTGCCTTACTCTTTACAGGCTGTTCAAACAAAGAACATGCACCCCTAGCAACCGTTGAAAAAGTAAATTTAGAACGTTATTTAGGAACATGGTATGAGATTGCACGTTATGATCAGTTTTTTGAAAGAGGTTGTTCCAACATTACAGCCACCTACTCACTCAAAGAAGATAAAACGCTTAAAATACTCAACCGTTGTACAAAAGAGGGAGAGCTAAGTGAAGCCACTGGAAAAGCTTACGCCGATGATGAAACAAACTCTAAACTCAAAGTAAGTTTCTTTGGTCCTTTTTATGGGGATTATTGGATTATTATGTTGGATGAGGAATACTCTTATGCTGTTATTGGTACGCCATCAAGAGAGTACTTTTGGATCTTATCACGTACGCCTAAAATGGAAAAAGAGACACTTGATAGCATTTTAGAAAAACTTCCTTCTTTAGGTTATGATAAATCGAAACTGATTTACCCTGTACAAGATGGAAAGCCATAAGATGTTTAAGAGAAAACAGACTTTTAGCTTTTCAAGCATTATCAACACAAGCCCTGAAAAGCTTTTTGAGTTTCATTGTGATACCAATAACCTACCTAAAATCACCCCTCCGTGGATCAAAGTAAAAATTTTAGAGTTAACCTTTCCTCTTGAAGAGAAGAGTCAAATTAAATTAAAAATTACCCAATACTTCGTTAGCCAAATATGGTTAATGCAAATCGATAAGATGGAAGCTCCAAACACTATCTGCGATGTAGCACTTAAGAGTCCTTTTAAAAGCTTTTACCATGAACGTAACTTTACAGCCATTGATGAGGAGCATACTGAACTCAAAGATACCATTACCTTAGAATTACCTCTTTATCCTTTGAGTTTAGTTGCCGTACCGTTTGTTAAAAGAGACATGGAAAAAATGTTTGCTTATAGACATGAAGAGACGAAAAAACTTTTAGAAAGAACTTAGCATCTTTGTTGATGTACATTGATTTTTAACCGTTATTTAGCAAGAGAGATGTTAAGGATTATGTTATAATTTCGTATGAATAAAACCTATGCCTATACCCATGACCCCATAAAATTTAACTTTGCTCAAACCATAGAACGCTTTTTTGTAGAAGAGATTCCACTTTTTAAATTTGCAGACAAAGGTGCGAACCTCATCTTAAAAATTAAAAAGTCAGATATGAGTACTTTTAAACTTATCACTGTTATAGCAAAAGCGACTAAGCTTGAACATCGAGACATAGGTTATGCTGGATTAAAAGACAAAAATGCCACCACCATTCAATACATCTCCATTCCCAAACAATATGAAAAAGATGTAATCAAAAATTTAACCACAGAAAAGATAGAAATTTTAGAAAAATTCTATTCTAAATTTCCCATAAAAGTAGGTCAGCTTAAAGGCAATAACTTTTCTATTGTTCTTCATGACGTGACAAAAAAAGCCAAAAATTCCATAGAAAAAGTAGCTCATACTATGATAGAAAATGGTATTCCTAACTATTATGGTTACCAACGTTTTGGAGAAGATTCTAAGTCATATTTACAAGGGCAGGAAATAGCTCACTCAGGTAAAAAACTTAAAGGTGCGAAAGAAAAGCTCCTCGTTTCAGCTTATCAATCCTATCTTTATAATGAATGGTTAAATGAGCGTATTAATATCTCAAAAATCATCTCGAAAAACAAACCTGAAGATGCAGCTAAAATTTTAGATTACCCTCTTGAACTCATTAAAATTTTAAGTCAACAAAAACAGTTTTTTAAACTTTTTATTGGGGATGATATTCAAGCTTATCCTTTTGGAAAAAGCTACTTTTTACAAAACTTTGACAAAGCCTTACATGAATTTCAAACACATAAATCAAGCCCAACAGGTCTGCTGGTTGGTTCAAAAGTACACCGAGCCATGGCAGATGCCAAACACCTAGAACTCCCTTATGATGACAATGAACTCTATGCACTAAAAGGGGACAGACGTTATGCTTGGATTTTTCCTGAAAACTTGAACTTAAACTACAATGAGCAAAGCGAAAAACTCACCATTGAGTTCTACTTACCTAAAGGAGCTTATGCCACTACTTTTTTAGAAGAGATTGGTAAGTTTTCTTTAAAACCAAAAATTACAAGAAGATAGTATATGGAAAATACTATACTATTTTCTATGTGCTATCACTTCATCACCAACAGTAATAAGTCCATGATCTAAAGGGCGTATGAAAAGACCACGTTTTCCCTCAATGAGTTCTGGTAACTCTGGTGCTAATGAATACAAATAACCATAAGCTTCACAAGGTGCTGTAACTTCTACTAGCGTCTCACCTAATTCAATCACATCACCTACCTTTAAATCATAAAGGTCTATGTCTACATGAACACTTTCCAATAATACCCCTTGCTCAATGACGATATCAGCATTTTGGGCAATATCATAAGTTGTTTGACACGTCAGTAACATCACACGCTCCTCTGAAGTCTCATAGTTCATATCACCTATTATTCCATCTGGATCACATTCAAAATCTTCAACTGTCATTCTATGCCCAGCACGCATGATTGCAGGCATGGTCATATACAATGCTAACACTTTTCCATTTGACATTATTTATTCCTTCTTATCATTAAGTTGTAGAATAATACTATTCTAGTATAACAAAGAGATATTAACAGGAGTTTGGCTAAAATGTTTTATTAATTTTTAGACCTATGTTTACCATAGGTTTCACATGGAGTACGCACAATATGGATGCAGCAAAATATATATGGATGAATGGTGAATACAAGGCATGGGAAGATGCTCAAACTCATGTATTATCACACACCCTACACTATGGTAATGGGGTAATAGAAGGAACAAAAGCCTATAAAACAGCTGATGGTTATGCAATCTTTAGATTAAATGACCACACAAAAAGACTCAAAGAATCAGCAAAAATGACGCTTATTGATATTCCTTACAGTGTAGAAGAACTTAACACAGCACAGCTTGAACTGATTCGAAAAAATCAGTTTGTAGGGGACAATGTTTATCTAAGACCTTTTGCTTTTTTAGGCTATGGAGTAATGGGGGTTTACCACAAAGAAGCACCTGTTGAGACTGTACTAGCAGCATGGGAATGGGGTGCTTATTTGGGGGAAGAAGGAATGAAATCTGGAATCAAACTAAAAATTGCTTCTATGACAAGACCAGCCAACACCTCCAACATGGGAAAAGCCAAAGCAACAGCCAACTATCTCAACTCTCAAATGGCAAAATTTGAGGCTATCGATTGTGGCTATGATGAAGCCCTACTTCTTGATGACCAAGGGTATGTAGCAGAAGCATCAGGTGCTTGTTTTTTTATGATAAAAGACAATGAAATCATTACCCCTCCCAATGACAACTCTTTAGCTTCTATTACACAAAAAACAGTTATAGAGATGGCTGAAGAGATGGGTTATAAAGTTAGCCGTCGTAGAATTACCCGTGAAGAAGTTTATGTGGCTGATGAAGCTTTTTTAACAGGAACAGCAGCAGAAATTACGCCCATAAGAGATGTGGATGCACGTATTATTGGTAATGGTGCAAGAGGTGAGATTACCGAAAAGATTCAAACGGGATATTTTGACATTGTTTTTGGTCGAAATGAAAAATATAAGCACTACTTAACGTACGTTTAGATAAAAATTTTACATAACAAATCCATGTGAGATCTCACATGATTTAATTTAAGGAATACAATGCCAGCCGATATGAACGACTATTTTAAAAAGAAACAACCCAATGGTGGAGGAAACAACAAAACTCCTAACAACAATAAACCAGCACAAGGTGGTGCTAATGGTGGAGGTGGTTTTCAAGCTCCCTCATGGCTCTTTATCCTTGTGGGTATTGTGGCTGCTTTTATTTTCTTTAAACCCTTTACCATCATTAATTCTGGTGAAGTAGGGATTAAAGTAAAAACAGGTAAATTTGATGAAACACCTCTTAATGCTGGACTACACTTTTACATTCCAGTAATTCAGAACATTATTACGGTAAACACAAGAATGCGACAAGTTATCTACTCTAACCAATCAAATACTTTGAGTAGTGATGATTATAAATCACGCAGTACTCTTGGTGGAGACAGTCTTGAAGGTGCTGTTAAACAAAGTAAAGCGATTACCGTACTTGACAAAAGAGGACTAACCGTCAATATAGACCTTGCTGTTCAGTACCAAATTCGTGCAGCAGCTGCTCCCAAAACCATCGAACAATGGGGTGCATCTTGGGAAGAGAAAATCATTAACTCAAAAGTACGTGAAGTTGTTCGTGATGTTATTGGTCAATACACAGCAGAAAAACTTCCAGAGATGAGAAATGAAATTGCCACAGCCATTCAAACTAAAGTAACCGAAAAAATTAGTTCATTAGAAGGACAACCAGTTATTTTGGAAGCTGTTGAGCTTAGAAACATTGTTCTTCCTCCAAAAATTAGAGAAAAAATTGAACAACTTCAAGCTGAAAAACAAAATGTAAACATTGCAGAACAGCAAAAAGAACGTGCCAAACAAGAAGCACAACGAAATGCTGAAATTGCACGTGGTGAAGCTGAAAGAAACAGAATTGTAGCCCAAGGTCAAGCTGATAAGATTAGAATCGAAGCTGAAGAACAGGCCAAAGCCAACAGACTGATTTCGAGTTCTTTAACACGTGAACTTTTAGAATTAGAACAGATTAAGACGCAAGGTAAATTTAATGAAGCACTTCAAGTCAATAAAGATGCGCAAATTTTCTTAACCCCTGGTGGTGCAGTACCTAACATTTGGGTCGATGCAAAAGGCAAAGAACAAAGAGCCATTTCAGCACAACAATAATTAAAGTCGGCTCTTGCCGACTCTACGGAGAACCCTATGCACATCAATTGGCAAAAAACCCCCCTTATCCCAGTAATTGCACAAGAGAGCCAAAGCAACGAAATTCTTATGTTAGCTTACATGAATGAAGAGGCTTACAACTTAACTTTAAGTACAGGCTATGCCCACTATTTTAGTCGCAGTAAGCAACGTATTTGGAAAAAAGGTGAAAGCTCAAATCATACCCAAGAGATACACGATATTTTACTTGATTGTGATGCTGATACCCTAATACTCAAAATTAAACAAAATGGTGTGGCTTGTCATACAGGTACTAAAAGTTGTTTTTTTACGTCAATTACACAAGATAAAGTTGTCTTAGAAAAAGAAATCAATACCGATGCGATGTATGGTGTAGTTGATACCCTTTACCATACCATACTAGAACGTAAAAATAATAATGAGACAAAGAAGTCTTGGACTAAAAAACTACTCAATGACAAAGAGCTTATGCTTTCTAAAATTCGTGAAGAGGCCGATGAAGTCTGTGTAGCGATTAATGAAGAGTCTGATGAACAAGTCATCTATGAATCTGCTGATTTACTTTATCATACCTTAGTAGGTTTAGGTTACCGTGATATTTCTCCTGATAGGGTAAAACAAGAGTTAGCACGTCGTTTTGGAATGTCAGGCATTACAGAAAAAGAACAAAGATAAAACTAAACAAAAAAAATAGTTTGATTTTTTAAAACCAAATTAACAAAAATAATTACAATAAAAAATATTATATGTTAAAAAAGGTACAGTGCTTATAATATATCTTCTTAAATCCCATAAAATAAGCACTTCCCCCTATATTTTTGAAAATTATTTTATTATAATAAATAAGATGCCTGATTCATTTAATAAAATTTACATAAAGGGGAATCAAATGACCAAATTTATATTTGCTGTTAGCTTAACCGTTTCACTCAATAGCCTACTGTTCTCTGAAACCATACTTTCACTAGGAGAGCGAAGTTCTACCAACATAGACTTCATGCAAGCCAATGAAATTAGAGATACCACCCACATAGAACAAGACCCTACGCCGTTTACCAAAGAAGTAGAACTTATGTCAGCTGAAGAACAACTGGAATATGATCGTATTTACAATGAAAAATTCTTTGCTCCTTGGACACAAAGTTCAGTGGAACTCTCTAAAGGTGCTAAGACATGGCAATTCAAATATGCCAAAGAGAAAACCTATCGAAGTGATGGAAGACGTATTCCAAAATCTTGGTATAACTACGAAATGACAAACTCAAATTTTAAAAACTCAGATACCTTAAATATTCCTGCCATTACTTTACGTCATACGAACTTACGTCTTTATCCAAGTAGTAGAGGTATCTATTATGATCCAAAACGTGCAGGAGAAGGTTTTCCTTTTGATTACTCTCAAAACTCTTCAGTACATGTCAATACTCCTGTAATGCTTTCGCATTATTCTGTGGATAAGCTTTGGATTTATGCACAAACTTCTTTTGCTTCTGGATGGATAAAAATTGAAGATTTAGCCTTTGTAGATTTTGAGTTTCAAGAAAAATTTCAAAATGGAGATTATGCCATTACCGTCAAAGACAACCTAAACCTCTCCGATGACAATGGTGAAATTTCTTTGGTTAAAATGGGTAGTATTTTCCCCATAGACCCAATAACAAAAAAGTATTTAATGGCAAAAAAAGATGCAAAAGGTTATGCAAAACTTACTGAAATTACGGTGAATGATGTTGATATTATTGCCCATAAACCCATTAAGTTTAACGAATATAATTTAGCCTACATCTCAAAACAACTGGTCGGTGAACCTTATGGTTGGGGTGGTAAAGAAAAATGTAGAGACTGTTCTGCTCTAACACGTGACTTTTTTTCTCCTTTTGGTATCTACTTACCAAGAAACTCACGTCAACAAGCAAAATCTGGTGCTGAATTTATGTCACTTAAAGGACTTAAATCAACACAAAAAAAAGAAACCATCCTTTCTTATGCAAAGCCATTTCGCTCTATGCTTTTTGTACCCGGTCACATCACCCTCTATCTAGGGGAAAAACAAGGTGAACCGATTATCTTACATAACTATTGGGGCGTACGATTAAATGATGGAAGTAAACGCGTTATGGGTAGGGCTATCATTAGCACCACAACCCCAGGTAAAGAGTTAGCCAATGTTAAAAAAAGAAGTATGCTTATTAATACCCTTACAGGGATTGTAAACTTTTAAGAGAGTTTAAGGATATTAAAAAATATCCTTAAACTTAGATACGCTAAGCGTAATTACTACAACCAGGGCTATCTTCATTTCCTCCTGCAAAATATTGACCATCAAAACTTACCAATGAATATTGACTATCATTGCCTAAAGAGTCTTTCAATCCTTCAACAGATAAAAACCCTAAAGAGTCAGCACCAATATATGCCCTCACCTCTTCAACTGTTTTACCAGCCGAAATAAGCTCTTTTTTACTCGCCGTATCAATTCCATAACGACAAGGAAATTTAATTTCAGGGGCAGCAATTCGCATATGGACTTCAGAAGCACCAGCCTCTTTTAACATACGAACAATTTGAAGGGAGGTTGTTCCACGAACCAAAGAGTCATCTACAATGGCAACACTTTTTCCTTTAATCATGTCTTTAATGGGTGAGAGTTTTAATTTTACTTTTAAATCACGAATCTCTTGGGTGGGTTCAATAAAAGTACGCCCCACATAATGGTTACGCACAATGCCCATCTCAAAAGGAACACCCATACCATCAGCATAGCCTTTGGCTGCTGCCACACCAGAGTCGGGTACAGGGAGTACCAAATCTATTTTCGCTGGTGTCTCTTTAGCCAATTGTTCACCCATCTTTAAACGCATATTATAAACCGTTTTGCCATCAATGATAGAATCAGGTCGTGCAAAATAGATGTATTCAAAGGCACAAGGATGAGGGTCAGGTTCAAAAATCATCTCTGATTTTGGCTCTTTTCCTTCTCTAAATGTTAACATCTCTCCAGGTTTTACATCACGAATAAATTCTGCCTCTACTAAATCAAAGGCACATGTTTCAGAAGCCACAATGTAAGCACCATTTTTTAATTTTCCAAGACTTAAAGGACGAATACCATAACGATCACGTACCACAAACATTTTGGTACGACTCTGAATTACCAAACAATAAGCCCCTTCTATCTTAGTAAGCATATCTTTAATACGGTCGGAGAGCTTATCTTTAGAACTTTTAGCAATAAGATGCACAATATTTTCAGTATCCATTCCTGTTTGAAAAATAGCTCCTTTTTCAATAAGTTCATCACGCACTTCATACTTATTGGTTAAGTTTCCATTATGAGCCACTGAAATTTCACCCAATTTATACTTTGCAAAAACAGGTTGTGCATCTAAAACAGAATCTTTTCCAGCTGTTGAGTAACGGTTATGACCTATGGCACAAGAACCTTCTAACAACTTCAATCTACCTTTATGAAAAACATCCGTAACCAAGCCACGCTTCTTAATAAGATGAATTCTCTCTCCATCTGCCGATGAAATTCCTGTGGATTCTTGTCCACGATGTTGCATGGCAAACAGTGCATAATAAGCCAATTGAGCTGCATTCTCTACGCCAAATACCCCAACAACTGCACACATATTATATTCCTAAACAGTCATTAATACTATACATACCAGCTTCTTGTTTTACCACCCAGGTAGCAGCTCTAATAGCACCTTTTGAAAAAGTTTGACGGCTTGTGGCTGTGTGGTTTAACTCTAAAAATTCACCATCATTGTAGAAACCGACCGTATGTCTTCCAACAATGTCTCCACCACGCAATGCCATTACAGCTATTTCGTCTTTGGTTCTAGCCCCTATCTGACCATCACGTCCAGAAATGCGTACCGTGTCTAAGTCTTGTCCTCTACCTTTCGCAGCAAATTCACCCAGTGTCAAGGCTGTACCTGAAGGAGAATCTACTTTATGGCGATGATGTTGTTCCACAATCTCAATATCAAAATCTTTAAGCGTTGCTGAAACTTGTTCAACCAATTGTTTTAACAATGCAATTCCAGCTGACATGTTAGAAGCATATAAAATAGGCATTTCATTAGAAGCTTCAGCCAATAGGTTTTGCTGATGAGCGTTAAATCCAGTTGTTGCGATGACTAAGGCTGTAGGATTTTTTAATGCATTTTCAAGTAAATCTTGTGTTGCTACTGGTGCAGAGAAATCAATCACAACGTCACAATTTTCTAAAACTGTTTTCATGTCATTAGTAATAAGTACACTTTTTGGAACAGCTATTTTCAACTCATCAAAAACATGTAATACACTCAACTCTAATCCTTCTTGGACAAGTACATCATTAATAAGGTGTTCACCCATTCGTCCTGTACTACCTACAATTCCTACTTTTGCCATATTATTACATCCTATGCGTTAAATTATTCGAGATTATACATGATTTTTTCTAAGGTTGCGTTTGAGTTAATTATTGTCCTACTAATATGCTAAAATAGCACTTCTAATCTTAACAAACAAGGTAAATTATGGCTCAAGAAAACCGAGAAAAAGAACTCTCTTCACTTGGCTCAAATGGCACAAGCTATGAATATCACTATAACCCAAAGCTCTTAGAAACCTTTGAAAATCTACATCAAGAAAATGACTATTGGGTCACTTTAAATGCTGATGAATTCACTTCACTCTGTCCCATTACCAACCAACCTGACTTTGGAACGCTTATTATTAATTATATTCCAAACATTAACATGGTAGAAAGTAAATCACTAAAACTTTACCTCTTTAGCTTCATCAACAATGGTGAGTTTCATGAAGATGTGGTCAACAAAATAGGAAAAGACCTAGTAAAACTAATGAATCCAAAATACCTAGAAGTAGTTGGACTTTTTTACCCAAGAGGAAACATTAGCATCCACCCTACTTTTTCATATAACAATGGAAAAAAGAAATATAAAAAATTAGAAAAGTACCGTTTCATTAACAGAAATCTCCATCCACAACGCATAGGATAAACCATGATTTTAAGAAAAATAACCATTCAACAAGGAACAAATATAGAGTACTCTTCAAAAGAACTTCTATTTTTAGCCCAAAGTGGACAACCTTATAGGGGAACAATCTATATTAATTTCTCCAGTAAAGGTGAAACTTTTAATTTATTAGATTTAAAAAAATACATCACTTCACTTAGAAGCCTTACCCTAAATGCTGAAGATATTGCCCATACTATCTATCAAAAAATTGAAACCTCTATTACAACAAGTAGTTTAGGAGTAGTCGTAGACCTAACAGCACGTGGAGGAATTCAACAACGTATTTCTTTTGGAGAATATTTTGAACCCATCATAAAAGAAAATGTTTTTCAGCTTTAAAAATATAGTTTTTCACGCAAATCAACATAAGTCAAATAAACCCTCAAATCAAACTCCAACTGATGATACGTAGGTTCAATATAAGTACAAAATTTATAAAAGGCTTTATTATGCTCTTTCTCTTTAAAGTGTGCGAGTTCATGTACGACTATCATCCGTAAAAACGCTTCTGGCATGTTTTTAAAAACAGTGCCAATGCGTATCTCATTTTTAGCTTTGAGTTTTCCACCCTGCACTCTTGACACAAAAGTATGTGTGCCTAAAGCATTGTTAATCACATTTATTTTCCCATCATAAATGACTTTTGAAAGGGTAAACTTTTTAAGATATTGATTTTTAAACGCATTAACATAAGCATAAAGAGCTTTATCCGTTTGATACTCATGCTTATTCGGATATTTATTTAAAATATAGTTCGAGAGCTTATCTTGGTCGATAAGCTCTTTTATTTGGTCTTGTAAGTTTTGTGGGTAATTTTCTAAATACTTCAACTCTAAAATTTCTCTCTTCTTTTCAATTTACTCTGCCCCTACTCCACCAAAAATAGAATCAACAACAAATAAGTCATTACGGCTTTCACAGTCAATACTTTTTTCAAGCTCTGCTTGTGTAAGACCTAAATACAACCAACACACATTAGCATAATAACTAAAAGAATTTCATTTTAAATGACTACCATACCCCTAAGATACTTGAAATAATTCTATTTTATTCATCTTTTTTTCCTCTTTCTTTTAGGATTTAACTCTTTCATGGATACTAGCAATGATTCTAAATCTATCTCTTCATTGGCAGGAATAAATATCTCTTCGCTATGCCTAAAGGTTCTATCCGTGTAGTAGTAGACCAGATTAATGCCATAAAAAGGTTCTTTAATAATTTTGATACGAGATAACCCAGAGAGTATAAAATCCCAATTATGAAAATACCCATTAATGTAAGTGTATTTAGCCCCAATAAGTACACGTCCATCTTCTTTTTGGTTGCTGTTTCGATAGTAAAGGGGCATGACAAAGGCAAAAAAAGCAAGAAAAAGCATAAGTCCCACCCACACACCAAACATTGCCAGTTTTCCTTCATCAATCACAAGAATAAAAATACCAAAAACAATGACTGAAACAAAAGCAATGGAAAAGAGAATTCCCATGTTTTTTGCTTTCTCTTGTTCATAAAAGTAATTGATGTAGTTCTCTTTTTCTTCAGGAGTCAGCGTCCATTCGGCCAAAAGCTTTTCACCCGAAATAAGGGTTTGTAACTTTTCAGAACGACTGCGAAACATCCACATGATGACCAACGAAGAGATAAAAATAAAAAATGAAATAAATGAAACAGCCCAATAACCAGCGATAGGACTCCATTCCATATGAGGTAAAATGGTTAGCACTCCAAAAACAACTAAGAATATATATGATTTTTTGATGACAGATTTTTGATTATTTTTAAGTTTCATGATGACCTCTTATCTCCTAGATAGGGTGTGACCCTTCTTGATATTCATAATATTATAAATATCAAAGAGTCTTCAAGGTCACATTATATAAAAAACTAAATATATTATTTAGTTTTTTGATGGCATAAACATTTTATTTATTGCTTTACTTGAAGAAGCCTTACTCGTAGGAGCATTTATTGCCCAAGTGTTAATAGGAACAATACTTATGGCACCACCCTCTGCTACTACAATGTCAAACACATTCCACCACTCTTGATTAACTTGCTGCCCTTCAGGAGGAGTGAAAACTGTTCTTTGTCCATTAAGCATCACTTCCACTCTTGCTGGTGACGCTGAAATGGTAGAACTTCCAGAATAGTGATAGATAGCATAATGATACGTACCAGCTTCTGGAAAACTAAGTGCTGTAAAGACTTCTGGACCATAACTATCGGTATCATCAACATCTAAACTCGCAAAATTAACGGCAAAAGTACCTAAATGACCATACCAAATATGATAGGAGTTTGGTCCTATTATATGCGTATCTAAGTCTTCTGGGTTCTCACCCCATGTTAATCGTGCTGTAAGTGGAGCTGTACCAACCTGTAAACACTCACCTAACGTAATATTTGAAACTCCTGTCTCTACCGATATCGTATTAGATACTTTACCATTTGCAATGGCTGTAATTAAAGACGTTGCATTTTGCATCGCTGTAATCTGAAAATTACCATTACTATCAGTTCTTGCAGTGGTGCTACCAATATAGTTTTTACCAGTAAGGTCTACCCTTGCATTGCCTATCATTGTTGTTAAATTCATATCTTGAACACAACCACTAATTGTCACAAAATCATAGAGATAATCTGCATTCCAAGTTGTAAAATGGGTTACTGTACCTTCATAATACGTACCATCAGCAGAAAGTGTTGCTGTTCCCTCTTCTACCCAAAAACCAGCTACTTCATCATAATAAAAAAGTGGAATGGTTGCTGTGGGTACTGCTCCTCTGGTCACAACTGGAATTCTAATCGTTGCACTCTCTCCTGCATCCAAATTTAAAGCATTACCTGAGGCATCTGTAAACTCTATCGTCACTGCTCCAAAACTAGCAATAGGGTCACCACCACTCACAATCATATCACCAGGCATCAAACTTAAACTTAATGCTGAATCAATAGGTGTCAAATTTGCCGTAATCTCACCTGTTGGAACATCGCCATTTTCAAGCACCAATGAATTTGCTGAAATTGCTACATTAGCAGGAGAATTAGGTACTTGAGCTGTAAAGTCAGTAGTTGGGTCAAAGTTATCACTAAAGGTCACAGGTAATATATCTATATTTAATACAGCACTCGCACCACCTTGAGTTCCAACAGAAACTATTTTACTCGTTGATGAATAATTATTTCCTTTTACTTTAACAACAATTCCATTACTAAGATTATTATCCAGTGGAAGCGTATATGAACCATCTGCACCTGTGGTGACGGTTTGTGTACCAGCAGAAACACTAAGACCAGCTACCCCTACCCCTGTCGAATAATTAAGTACCTGTCCTGTTACTTTACGGCTAATACTTACTACTTTTACGGTTCTTGTTGCTGTTTGCGTATTATTCGCAGCATCTGTTGCAGTATACCTAACTGTGTAATCGCCTACTACTGCTGTATTTACAGCCGTAACATCACTAATCACATTCACTGTACCATCTATATTATCCGTAGCCGTAGCACCAGCATCTGTATAGGTAGCTCCTTGATTTACAGTGACGGGATTATCTCCCAAAATAGTTATAACAGGTTTAGTGGTATCAACAGCATCATCTGAATCTCCTCCACACCCTATGGTCATTAGTGTAACAAACATTACTAATAAACCATTCAAAATAAATCTTTTCATTTTCATTCCTTTTACTCAAAGTATTTGAGAAATTTAAACCTTCTCATAAATAATTATAGAATAGAAACGTTGCAAAAGCGTTGCAAAATATTGTAAATTATTAAAATTTAAAAAAGTTAGAAGAAGTTGTATTTATTTTTAGGTAATGTAGTTGTGAGATTTTCACAACTACAAAGTAGAAAGTTTAAGCGACTTAACTAGATTTGTTCAACAGTCACAACATGCCCAACAAACTTAGAAGCGTTGTCTAAAATAAGACCCCCTTTTCTAAAGCCTAAGCCACATCCTTCATAAGCGAAAAATACGCCTGCTTGATAGCTTTCACCTTTACTGTTGGTTGGAAACTCTGTGTACTCTTGAAAAATCGAAGGAAACTCACCGTATTCACCATCCGTCTCTTCAATAACATTTTCATTTTCATCCACAATAACCGTGTTTGCCCCTTCACGTCCAAAGATTTTCTTTTCTACTTGTGCAATGCCCTCTAACGGTTCAAAGCTTGTTTCAAGTAGTAGAGGATGATTGGGGTATAAATCCCATAAAATCTTCATAAATGCTTTTGATTGGAACATTAATGTATAAGCAGGATTTAAAATAATCGCTTTTTGGTTTTCCATGATTTGTGTTAATAACATGGCTAGTTCACTCTCTTCTATCGCGATGTCTTCCCAAGGATAAAGTTTAAACCAATACTCATAATTGACATCTTTATAAAAAATCCCCTCTTCAGCAGAGAACTCAACATCTTCCATATAAGCAAACTCTGTATTGAATCCAGCTTCATTGGCAATGGTCTGAAGTAGTTTCACAGTACTCTCTTCTTCTGCATTATCTTTTACTGAAGAGAAAAGGATCTTCCAACCTTCATAGGTGTCATTGAAACCTTCAATATCATCTTCCATCATAATAAGACGTTTAAAATTATCTCCTATAGCCTCATACAAACTGTTAAACTGATGACTCTCTTCCATCCCATTGGCTTTAAGTGTTGCCCATTGTATGATAGAAGTTTCAAAGAGTGCTGTTGGGGTGTCAGCATTAAACTCTATAAGCTTAATGGGTTTACCATCAATGCCTCCAGCCAAATCAAAACGACCATACAGATGCCAATGAATATCGTTATCCCAAGACATTTTAACAGCATCTATTAAGTTAAAGGGAATACCCAATTCATGAAATAACTCATTTTCAATCACATATTCACCAGCTTCTGTAAACATTTCATAAAGCTCATTAGAAGCTTCATAATAGGCATCAGCTTCATCTGAAGTCACTTCCACAATTTCATCAGCAATATACGCCGTATTATTCGGATCAGTATGCCAATAAAATCCAATCTCTTCTAAAAAAGCATTATCAGGAATTTTAATAGGTTTTAACTTCATCTACTTAACCACCAAAGCCACTACTTCGTGATGAAGAAGATGTTGAAGAACTTGGTGTTGAGCTTGAACTCTTAGCAAATCCACTCTTTTTAGCACTTGAACTTGTGCTTGTTTTACTTGGAGTTGCACCAGGTCGGTTCATTCCCCCAGCTTGACGATTTCCAAAACTGCTATTTGAACGTGAATACGCTTGTGGTGATTTATAAGAGCTTCGTCTATTTTGTTGATAGTTTTGGTTGTTTTGAAGTTTATTCATTAACGCAGCCCCCAACATACCAGCAGCAGCACCAGCTAAAAGTGTTCCAGCCAGACCCATTCCTCCACCAGAAGCGACTTCTTCAGGTGTTTTAGTTAAGTCTGAAGTACCAGCTTCAATTTTTGCCTCTTCCTCTTTGATCAACTTATCAAGCTCTTCGTCTGAAAGAATTCTCTCTGTACCATTCGCATCTCTTAAAATAACCCGTGTTTTTGAACTCGGAAACTCATCAACAATCTTATAACTTTTATCAGCTCCCTCTTCAATGGTAATAGAAGCACCTTCTTTTTGAACACTCTCTGCGAGTGTTGGGTCTTTTGGTTTCTCTTCTTCTTTTGGAGCATCTCCACAACCTGCTAATGTTGCTACAACAAAGGCACTCATACCTCCAGCAATGGCATAATTTGATACTTTCTTAATCTGCTTATTCATTTTCTCTCCTTAAAATTATTGAAAATTAATTTTACTTTATTCACATCCTATTCACAATGTGAACAAAGCTCACTATCTAGTATTAAAGTGCTTCAGTTGCTACGCGTGCGACTCTTGCTGCAAAAGCTGCTTTATCTTTAGGTTCTAACCCTTCAGACAACTTAGCCGAGTCAAATAAAATCCATGCCATATCTGCGAAGATATCAGTGTTCTCTAGCTTATCAAGCTTCTTAATCATGTCATGTTCTGGATTCAATTCTAAATAAAGAGGTGTCTCTGGCATAGCTTTACCCATTTGTGCAAACATCTCTTCCATTCCTGCTAAAGGACTAGAGTTGTCTTTCACAACACACGATGGACTAGATGTTAATCTGCTCGTTGTTCTTACTTCTTTAACCGTTTCACCAAGTACTTCTTTGATTCTATCGGTAAGACCTTTAAACTCTTTAGAAATTTCTTCTTTCTCTTCTTCTGTCTTAGAGTCTGGAGCATCAATAGCTGTAATGTCTTTTAAAGTCCACTCTTTATATTCACCTATCATTGGCGCTACAATGGTATCTTCATTTTTGTTGTCCATTAACAACACTTCAATATTGGCTTTCTTATAAGCTTCAAGCAGTGGAGAGTTTCTAAGAACTTGCTCACTTTCTCCTACCATATAATAAATTTCTTTCTTTTCAGAGTCAGAACGCAAAACATAATCTTCAAAAGTAACCATTCCCTCTTCCGTAGATGACTTATACTTAACAATATCAAGCAGTAAATCTTTGTTAATATAGTCCGTGTAAATTCCCTCTTTAATAAGGTTATTATACTGAGCCGTGAAAGTATCAGCATCTTCACCTTTAAGTTTTTTAATGGCTTGTAAAATCTTTTTTGTAGCATTTTGTTTAATGTTTGCTAAGATTTTGTTGTCTTGAAGAATTTCACGACTTACATTAAGTGGTAAATCTTCTGAATCAATCACACCCATTACAAAACGTAAATAAGTAGGTAAAAGTTCTTTGTCATCATCGGTAATAAACACGCGTTTAACATAAAGCTTAATGTGGCTGGTATAATCAGCTCTGTTCATATCCATTGGGGCAACTTTTGGAATGTAGAATAAGGTCGTAAACTCTTGTCCACCTTCTACCTTGTTGTGTAAGTACTTCAAAGGCTCTTCATCAACATGTGCCATGTTTTTAAAGAACTCTATGTAGTCCTCTTTTTTAAGTTCAGCTTTTGGTACCGACCAAAGTGCCGTAGCAGCATTTGCTTGTTCTGATTTTTTTACTTTTTTAGTAACAGCCTCTTCACCCTCACCTGTTGTCTCATCTTCTTTAAAGTGCATCATGATTGGGTAAGCAATGTGGTTAGAGTATTTTTTAACAACCGTTTCTACACGTGCTTTGGTTAAAAATTCTTTCTCTTCCTCTTTAAGCTTAATGTACATAATTGTTCCATGCTCTTCTTTTGTTACAGGCGTAATTTCGAACTCACCTGTACCATCTGTAGCAAATTTATAAGCTTGGTCTTCACCAGCTTTTTTAGTGATTACTTCTACATTTTCTGAAACCATAAACACCGAGTAAAAACCAACACCAAACTGACCAATAAGATTAGAATCTTTTTTAGCATCCCCTGTTAAATTCTCTACAAATGCTTTAGTCCCCGACTTAGCAATCGTACCAAGGTTGTTCATAAGGTCTTCTTCATTCATACCAATACCGTTGTCTGCAATGGTTAAAGAGTTGTCTTCCTCGTCCAAATTGATGTTAATTTGACCAGACCAAGTGTCATCTTTAAAATTATCATCGGTTAATCTAATATGATTAAATTTGTCCAATGCATCTGATGAGTTTGAAACCAACTCTCTAATAAAAATCTCTTTGTTTGAGTAAAGTGAATGGGTCATTAATTTTAAGAGTTGACCTATCTCTGTTTGAAACTGATGTTTTGCCATCGTGTTATTCCTTATTGATTGAAATTTATTTATAAAATATTTCGCGAATTATATTATATTTTTTGTAAATTTTCAATATATTTAGTGAATATACATAATAATGTTGAGTCTAAGTGACTAAATAGTTTAAAGATTTTTCAAAATATCTTAAATTTTTCAAAAGTTATTAATACTAAACAACTACCGTCTACAAGACGGTAGGTTAGTATTGCGTTTTGAAAAAACGGATACGGGTTCTTGACCCGTTACTTTTCCACCCCAAAGTTTTCTCCAATCTTAGGCTCAAAGTGATGTTCGA
>CACVAX010000059.1 GCA_902727935.1 uncultured Sulfurovum sp.
ACATCACTTTGAGCCTAAGATTGGAGAAAACTTTGGGGTGGAAAAGTAACGGGTCAAGAACCCGTATCCGTTTTTTCAAAACGCAATACTAACCTACCGTCTTGTAGACGGTAGTTGTTTAGTTTTTAATAAATTAAGTTAAGAAAACTTTTATATATGTTAATATTATTTTAATATAGGAATTTAATATATTTTTAAAATATAGAAATATTTTTTTAAT
Source organism: uncultured Sulfurovum sp. (assembly GCA_902727935.1). Lineage (GTDB taxonomy): Bacteria > Campylobacterota > Campylobacteria > Campylobacterales > Sulfurovaceae > UBA1140. The sequence continues at coordinate 221 of CACVAX010000059.1, forward strand.
ACCTTTGTCAATGTGGCTGTTGATGAGTTCTTGGTTATTTGCCGATGTAAGTGGTACAGTCTTTAGAGATTTACCTGTGAATGGTTCGGTACTTAATACTTATGGAGTTAAAGATGCCAATGAGTTATAGGGGTAGAAGGTGTTACTGTAACAGCCTACCCTGGAGGAGCTACTACGACAACACTGGGGAATGGTTCTTGGACTTTAACTACTTCTTCCGATGTTAGGATTAAGTTTTCTAATATTCCTTCGTACCTTAAATAGAGTTCTGAAGGAGGTGTTCAAAATGCCTCTGTTCAGTTTGTGAGTAATGGTGGAGTAGCAAATTTTGCTCTTCATAACCCTCATGACTATACCAGCACCACAACGCCTAAAATGTTTGCTCCCGTTTATGCCAATGGAGATGGACAAAAAGCTGGAGACTCTGCAGCGATGGGTGCTTTGGCTTTTTGGACTTATGGTGATACTACTACAGGTGGAGACTCTGCACAAGAAAATGGAGACATGAGTGCTACTCATGCTGAAGTTGGGGCTTTATGGGGAGTGACTTACGATTCAAAAAATGACAATCTTTACAGTTCAGCCGTTCTTCGTCGACATGTGGGTGTGGGTCCATTGGGTTTAGGAGGAATTTATCGTTTAGAGAATGCTTCAAGTGCTACGCCCACAGTTGTTCCTTGGTTAGATGTCAATACTTTAGCTGGAATTGATGTGGGAACAGACACACGTGATGCTTCACAAGCCAATTCATTACCTGCTAATATTGCTGATCCTAGTTGGGATGTTGATGCCTATCGTGAAGTAGGACGTCGTGGTATTGGGGGTATTGATTTATCAGAAGATAACTCAATTCTTTACCTTGTTAATTTAAAAAATAAAGAGTTGATTGCGATTGATACAGCGACTAAAACACTTCATGCAGGTTTTCCTGTTGCTATTCCTGAACCTGTTTTGGGTTGTAGTAATGGTGAATACAGACCATGGGGATTAGAAGTTCATGATGGATCTATTTTTGTAGGTGTTGTGTGTTCTGGTGAAAATGGTGGAGATGAAGATGATTTAAGTGCGCATGTTTTAAAGCTTAATGGTACATCTTTTAGTAGTACTCCTGTTCTTGACATTGATTTAAATTATGCTAGAGGAAATATTGCTTGGGGAAACCAAGGAGAGTGGAATCCTTGGACGGTTGATGACTTAGGTGTCTTTATCTAAACTCTGAACGTTCTCCAAATTGGTAGCTAAAGTTAACACCAATACTATTTCCATTGGCAACAACAGAGGAGTCATTTTTAAGTTTGTATTCTATAAATGTACCTCTTAATCCAATGGCTGAAGCTTCTGACATCATGTATTGGATTTGAATAACACCTCCAACACTGTTTTCATATTTATCATCAACGGAATCATTGAAGTAGTTGTTATTGTTGTCATATCCAGTAAAATTACCTGTTAGTTCTGGGTTTAAATGGTAGGTGATACCTCCACCAAATTTCCATTGATGCTTTTTTAGCATCGCCAGTGCCGTGAAAGGAATTTGGTCCCAAGTAACTGAACCGTTGGAGGCACTTTCACGATCAAATTTATAGCCTACTAAAAATTGAAGCTCAAGGTCACTGTTCGCCGTATCAATGGCAGCTCCAGCTTCAAAACTTAGACCTTGTCCAGCACGAACTCGGTTTGTTTCATAACCATTATAGTAGTCATATCGTTCGACTGTAGCAAGTGTTTCACCTCCAAAATCATAACCAAATTGAAGCATTGGTTTTAAATCATTAGCGATGAGAGTAGTATTACTAAGTGCAAAGAGGGTGATAAGGTTTAAAGAGGTTTTTTTAATCATAGATATACTCCTATTTATTTTTCTTTAGTATAGCAAGTTTATTGTGTGAGTATTGTTGTATATTATTAATTTTTACATCCATTCAACCACTTTTGAGACTTCATTGGCAACAAAACATTTAATAGTTGTTTTTTCTAAAGGTTTCATTGGGACAATGGCTTTTTTAAAGCCTTGTGTTTCTATCTCTTTTAATCTTTGTGCTTGGGCTGTCACTTCACGGATTTCTCCTGTTAAACTTACCTCTCCTAAAAAAAGTGTTTCAGCAGAGAGTTCACGGTTACGGTAAGAACTTAAAATAGCAGCAATAATGGCTAAATCAGCAGCTGGTTCATTGATTTTAATACCCCCTGAAATGTTTACAAAGACATCATACGTTCCCAAAGGTAAGTCAAGTTTTTTTTCTAAAAGTGCCAATAACATGTTGAGCCTATTATTGTCAAATCCTGTAGAACTTCTTTTGGGATGTCCATAAGCTTCTGAAACCAAGGCTTGAATCTCAATGATAATGGGTCTACTTCCCTCCATCATTACGGTGAGTGCAGAACCTGATGAGAGTTTGTCTTTATTAAAAAATTTTCCAGCCATCGTTTGAGCATCGAGGAGTCCATTTTTAGACATTTCAAAGATACCGACTTCATTGGTAGAACCAAAACGGTTTTTGAATCCTCTTAGTAAGCGTAGTTCGGTATTAACATCTCCTTCAAAATAGAGTACGGTATCAACCATATGTTCTAAAACTCTAGGTCCTGCGATAGAGCCATCTTTAGTAATGTGACCAATAATAAAAATAGGAATGTCTAAACTTTTTGCCACACGCATAAGTTCAAAAGTAATTGTACGTACTTGGGTTACTGAACCAGGGGCTGAAGGAGTCTCTTCAGAGTATAATGTTTGAATGGAATCAATAATAATAAAACCATAATTTTTAGAATTTATTTCGCTTAAGATATTATGTAAATTAATTTCAGCTAATAAATAGACTTCTTTTTCATTTGCATCTAATCTATCAGCTCTTAGTTTAATTTGTCCTGCTGACTCTTCACCTGATACATAGAGGACATTTGTTTTGGCTTTAGCAAGGTTACCAGCTATTTTAAGTAATAGAGTAGATTTACCAATACCAGGACTACCCCCAATAAGTGTTAATGAACCAGGAACAATTCCTCCACCAAGCACTAAGTCAAGCTCTTTACTTCCTGAGCTAAACCGTGTAATGTTTTCTTGTTTAACTTCGGTAATGGGAATGGCTTTAGGAGAAGTAGTACGAGTAGAATTGGTTTTATTTTCTTCAACAAATTTAACTTGTTCAGAACTAAGCTCTGTCATGGTATCCCATTGGTCACAGCCTGTACATTTACCTAACCATCGTGGACTTTGAAATCCACAAGCTTGACATTCAAATATGACTTTTTTCTTTGCCATTAATTACTCCATTACAGATATTTAAAGTAATTGTAGGATAATAAAGTAAAAAAGTCTAAAGATATGTCAAATTGTAATATTATGCTACTTTAAGTTTAACATTCTGGAATGGCATCACTGTCACTGGCATAATCAAATGCAAATTGATAAAGATGGGGTGTCCATTCATCTTTATATCTATCTTTCATTTTAGGACAGGCTTTAAGTATTTCCATTTTAAATTCTTTTTCATAATAGATATCATCCCAATCTTCTTGCATAAATTGTTTGGCAAAGGTTTCACCATTCATTTTACAATAAGGTTTAATTCTTGTTTTAAATATGTCCAATCCACGTTTACTATCACCTTGAATATCAGTACAACCTGTGTCTGCTAAAGTATTGGTATTAAAGTCATGCTGTTTAATACTACTGTTATGTTCTTTACAGGCTGATATATTGATATCATGAGTCTTGGAAGGTTCATTACTATTCATACTTTGATTCGTATCAATTGTATTTATGATAACTAAACTACTATTTTGTTCATGGCTTTGGTTTGTCTCAACCATTGTAATCGGAGTGATTAACTCACTAGAGCTATTCAAATTAATGATTTCTTCATTGGTTTTTGTTGTTATTTCAATAGGTACTTCATTGATGATACTGTTGAACTCATCTTGTAGAGTTATGGTTGCTTCTGTGGCATCAGTAATAATAGTGTGGGTTTCATTTAAATCCATAGCCGATAAAGGTGTATTGAAAACGATTAAAGAAATAAAGAGTAAAATTTTTTTATGCATGAAATGAACTTCCTTTTTTAACTTAAATAATAAAGCTTATTATTATCTTTTCACTATATTATAATATCTTAAAAATATGAAGAGATACAAGAGAACGTATCTCTAAATAATTAGGTAAGACTAAAACTTAACATCAATACTGTAAGTCGGATAGGTCTTACGACCAACATTTCTAAATGCTCCAATAGCGAGTTTTGTACTCTCTACATAATTGTGTAAAAAGGGCAGTTTAAATGGAATTCTAAGGGCGATATCAAAGGTAATCCCAAGATTTTGTGAATCTGTAATGTCATAAACATCTAAAATACTACCTCCAATGTCATAGTCATTGGGGAGTTTATAGGTGTAGAGGAGTTGGGGAGCGTAGATGTGTGTTTCGCCTTCACGATTTCGAAAGCCTAAAGCAGTGGATAAGTCCCAGTTGTCATTTTGTAAAAAAGTATATTTTAGTCCATAGTAGATTTGGTCAGTTCCAGCAGCTTCATGTGATGCATAACCATGAAATGCCAAAGTATCAGTGAATCCATAATTCCAAGTGATGTAGCTTTGTCCATAATCAACAACATCGAAAGGATTCCATGTGAAATCAAGTTGCAACTTGCCTTCTCCTACAGCTGAACCATTGTCATAGCCTCCTGTTGCGTAGCTAAAGTTTGTGAGTACTAAAAATAGTAAAGTAAAATATTTTTTCATTTTCATTTTCATTTTAGTTTCCTATTTCTTTTTTCTTAGTGAGTACATCCACAATTTTAGTGACAACTAAATCGGAAGTAACATTAAGAGAGGTTCGAGCCATATCTAAAATACGGTCAACAGCCACAATAATAGCCAAGTATTCAACAGGCAATCCAACTTGATTTAAAATGACCACCATCATCACCAATGAAGCAGAAGGGAGTGCAGCAACTCCTACGGAGAGAGCAACAACGGTAAGACCTAAGATAATTTGGTCACCAAAGGTCATGGCTACTCCTGCTAAATTAGCAATGTAGAGAACAGCAATGGTTAAGTAAGCAGCTGTTCCATCCATGGAAACGGTTGCCCCTAAAGGAAGAACAAAACCAGCAGAATCTTTAGACACGCCTCCTTTTTCTTGAACAACTTGTAAGCTTACAGGTAAAGTTGCAGCCGATGAAGCTGTTGAAAATGCCATGATGCTTGACTCTTTGACAGCGTTTAAATATTTATAAGGATTGATTTTTGTAAAAAATGCCAAAACCATAGGTAAGGTCGCGAGTGCATGGATAGTAAGAACAAGAAGTACGATTAGGACATATTCCCACAATCCTAAAATAACCTCTATCCCTTGTTTGGCAATGATGTAAGAGATAAGTGAAAAAACCCCAATTGGTGTGAGGTTAATGACCCATTTAGCAATGTGAAACATGGCATTATTAATGGCTGTAAAAAGGTCAAAAAGAACTACTTGGTGTTTTTTGTCCAATTTAAAGGAAGCCATGGCTAAAAAGATGGCAAAGACAATCACTTGCATCATGTAACCAGAAGCGAGTGAGTTAAAGACATTGGAAGGGATAAAGCTCATTATCATCTCATGAAACGAGAAAGGTTTTATCTCGGTAGCTTTAGCATACTCTAATCCAGCTGAGGAGACAGGTTCACCAATGGGAAAAAGATTCATAACCATAATGGCTAAAAAAACAGAGAGTGCTGTGGTCATTAAGTAGAGTCCAATGGTTTTAAGCCCAATATCTTTTAGTTTTTCCACAGAGCCTAAGCCTGTAAGAGCTGTATAGATAGACGCAAATACCAACGGTACAACAAGCATTTTTAAAAGTGCTACAAACATATCTCCAATAAGCTTTTGTTCTAAAGCAATTTGGGGAAGTAAAATACCAAAGAGTATTCCTAAAATTATTCCTATAAAAACTTGTACATTGAGTGATTTTAAATGGTGCATTAATTTCCTTTTTTTAATTAAATATAATCTTAGCAGAATTTAAACAGTAATAAATAAAAAGTATATTAAAATTATAAAACTTAAAAAAATATAAAAAATAAAATATAATTTTAAAATTAAGGAAAATTATGAAAACCAAACATTTACTATTTACATCATTACTATTTTTTTCACTCAATACTCAAGCATCAAGTTCATATAGAGATATGCAACATGGAAACTATGTATCAGTTTCGCATCTTCATTATATTTTTAATCAAGTGAAACAAAACTCAAATGTGAGTGAAAAAGCTTTGGCAAAAACATTTTTTTATTATGAAAAGAATCGCTATGCTAAACATTTATCTCCCAACTATATTGCTATTGCTGATTATACTAAATTGGCATCGGAAAAACGTTTGTTTATTATTAATTTACATACAGCCGAAGTACGGCAACATGATGTGGCTCATGGTATAAATTCTGGGGCTAAAGGAGATAGAGTATGGAGTGCAGGAAATCAAGCTGGTTCATACAAGACACCTACAGGTTTTTTTAAAGTAGGTGCTAAAGAGGGCATAACTTCTAAAAAAAGATATGATTATTTAGGACTAGAAGGATTGGAATGGAAAAATCGAAATGCTAAAAAACGAGAAATTATTTTACATACAGCTGCTTATGTTAATTGGGAAGGGCGTAGTCGTGGTTGTTTTGCCATTAAACCTTCTGATAAATGGCAAGTTTTTTCTAGGATGAAGAGAGCCTTACTCTTTTCTTATGCAGGAGATTAATGCTCTTCTTGCCAAACAGTCCACTTTGCCTCTTCCATAAGTGCTTTGGCTTTAGAGCAAAGAGGTGCTTGAATATAGATGTATTTTTTATGTATTTTACTCTCATTTAAAACTTCTAATTTTTCATGGAGTAGCATCAACTCAAGAGCTTCTTTTTGTAAAATCCGACTTTTTTTATTGATATGTAAAATACAACTATAATATTTTTTTAAATCTACACCTAAATAGAGATTTATCTTTTTACGTGAACCTAAGCTTTTGAGTTCAATGGGAGTAAGTGATTTAAAAACCAGTTTTTTTGTTTGTAAAAAATCTACAATTTCTCTCATGTTCTGCCTTTTTTATGAATTGTTTTTTGGATGCTTTTTAAGCTAGTGGATGATAGCTGTTAATGGTTTGGGCAAGGTTTTCTTGCTGAATATGAGTGTATATTTGTGTGGTCTCCAAAGATGAATGACCTAAAAGTTCTTGTACCACACGTAGGTCAGCCCCTCCTAAAATAAGTGAAGAAGCAAAAGAGTGTCGAAGTACATGAGGAGAGACATTAAGATAAGATTTAACTGTTTTATAGGCAGAAATACGGCTTAAAGCTTCTCCTCTATAGTTCAGCCAAAGATATTCACTTTGAATAGAAGCAGCATTTAAATAGTTTTCTATGGCTTGAACAGCAATTGCTGCTAGGGGGACCATACGCTCTTTTTGACCTTTGGCAAAACGAACTTTAAGCCAAGCATCATTAGGGTTTGTTATGTTTAAATCTTCTCTTTTGGCTAAAATGGCTTCTGAAACACGACAACCAGAAGCGTAGAGAAATAAAATTAAAGCATAATCTCTAAGCCCAAGTAGTTTCGAACGGTCAATTAGTTTTAGTCCTGTTTGTATTTCATCAAATGAAAGGTATTTTGGTAAGCTCTTGGGAACTTTTGCCATGGGTATATTGATGTTAGTATTTGTAAATTCTAATTTATGACAAAAGTCATAAAAAGCATTAATAGAAGAGAGTTTTCTATTAAGGGTACGTTTGTTTTCAAATTGGCTTAAAAAAGTAAAAATATCCATGGTTTTTAGTTTTAAAATATCTTGTTTTTTAAAATGAGTTTGAAATTGGCGTAAATCTGAAAGGTAACTTTTTATAGTATTTGGTTCAAGTGCTTTGTTAATATGTAGGTATTCTTGAAAGGCTATAAGTAGTGTTGAACTACTCATAACTTAAGGTATTGAGGTTAACGATTTCATCATCAAAATAGAGTTGTCCATTTGAAACAAAGGCATAAGAGTCGACATCTGAAAGATTATAAACTTTATGTTTACTTAGTGTTTGATTTGCGACAATAAGGTAGCCTTGTTTGTCTAAAGCAAATACTTTGTCTTTGTTTAATCCTGCAACTGAAAAATGTGCAAACTTAAACTTTTTTTCGGAAATCACAGAGAGGGTTTCATCGAGTTTTAAAATCCTTCCATCCACAGCAAATACAAAAATAGCATCGTTGGTTGTAATCACTTCAGATACAGCTGTATCTAACTCTTTTTTTCCTTTTGAAGAAATAGAAAGTACTTTATTGGGTGTTGCAGCGATGAGTGTGTTGTTGATTTTACCTAAAAATATAATATTGTTGAGTGATGATTCAGTACTTACATACATCTCTTTTGCAATTTTGAGTGTGGCTAAATCTAAAATAGTTAGTTTACCATCAAGGGTAGGAATTACAACCAGTTTATCTATGCTTAAAGGATTTGCAATACGTGTATCAATAGCAAATGCTTTGTTTGATTTATTAGTGTATACTGTCTTGTTTTGTGAAAAATCATAGACACCATAATGGTTATTTTGAAGCACATACACCAAATATTTTCCTATTAAAGTTCCAGCAACCAGTGCTTTGGGAAATTTAGCAGAATCAACCACTCCTTTTTCTGTAACAATATTACAGTTACCTTGTAAGTCTGCTGTTAAGGCAGCATTATCACTGTGGTTAATAAAGTAAAAACCTTTTTCAAGCTTTAGGTCTACAACTTGCATTTTTGTTAAAACTTTTCCACTCTCTAAAGTTGCACCATCACGTGAATAATGGATAAGTTTGTCTCCCATACTTGAACCAGAGAGACTAGAGGTATCTTCTGGTTCATAGTATTGCTTACCAGAACATCCCAAAAAAATAAAGCTAAGAAGCGTAATGGTAAACAGCTGTTTTTTATACATCTATTAGCCTTTGATACTATAGTGTTTAATCATCTTTGAGATATTGTAAACAGGTGATTCTTCTGAAATGAGTTCGAGTTCTTCTTTAGCTTCTATGAGTTTGTTATCTTGAATAAGAAGTCCTGCATTATGTATTTTTGCAACATCACTGTAATATTTAGATTCACTGGTTTTATCAGTAATAATTGATAAGTGATAGGTAGCTAAATCAGCAATAATTTTATTTTCACTTTTACTTAGAGATTCTAAACTAGAAGTATCGGTAGCTTTTATGGCCTCTTGGTAAGTAAAGAGTTCAAATAGGGCAGGGTTATTTTCTTTAAGTATATTTAAAGCAGAAGTATCTTTGCTATTTTCTTGAAGGCTTAGATAAGCTGTATTTGCTGTTTCTTGTTTGTTTTGTGTGATTGCATCCATAATTGCTGTTCCAGCAAAGTAGGCAATTGCCAGTCCAACAACAATAAAAATTTTTAATTTATGTTTTTTATAAATTTTTTCAGCTTTAAAAGCTGAAGCCAACATTTGTTCATCACTACTTAATTCTTTTTTTACATCATCAATTGTCAAAATAAAGCCTTGTTTATAATTTGACATTATTATATCTAAAATTATTTAGGATTAATAATGTCATTGATGAATTTAAGAGGCTACTAAATTAAAATGCTTTCAGCATAAATGGGTTCAATTATTTCAGTTTTTTCTTCATCTTTTTTGACAGAAAATGTTTTTTCAACCTTTAAGTACCATTCACCACTCTCTTTTTCTTCAAGGTAAATTTTAGAACCCATTGGTGTGGTAGAGAGAAATGCTTCTATTTCATTGGTATTTTCACCATATTGAGGGGTATTGTTAGTGACTTTAAGTGTATCTGTCATAGCAATAGGAATTTTTGAAACAGTTTTTGTTGAAGTAATGTTATCGTGTTTAATACAGCCAAGTAGGGTAGAGGCAGTAAGTGTGATAATGATTAGGTATTTGATATTTGTTGCTTTCATAATAAATGCTCCTTAACTTAGGTATACATCATTATGACGCGTTAAGTGTTAAGGACATCTATAAAATAGCATTAAAAGTAGAAGGCTTAGGCTAAAAGTGACAATTATGGTCATTATTAGCATTTATTATAATATATAGTAATATAAATAAATTAAGCAAATATAAAGTTTAATAGGAATGAATAATCTTTATTTTTTAGTACAATCACTTTCTGCTTCGGTTACAATTGTTTGAAGACTTGCAAATCCACACCCTTCTTCTTCCACAACATTAAAGGCTGTATCAATACTAACACTCTCTTCAATGGTTATTTCACCTGTGGAGATTGTTTCATACGAGGCAATAATATCTTTGTCTCCATTGATGATTTTAATATTTTTACCCTCTTTAGTGATAAGAATTGGAATGGTTTTAAAATTTAAGAATGTGGCAAAATGTTGTGCTTCAATTTTTCCAATATCTATTTTGGTATAGTCTATGTTGTTCTCTTTCATGTAATCTTTTACTTTTTTACAATGAGGACAAGATTCAGATTGTAATAAATAAGTACCGTCTTTTTTAACAAACGTTGTACTCTGTGGAATGGCTAACCATGAGAGTGCGATTACAAGTGAAATAATAGCTGGAATGGTAAGCAAGAAATATTTACGAGAAGCTAAGAATAGGGTTATTATTAGAAAAGCATAAATACCCATACAAAATTTACACATTTCTGGTGAAGCAAAATATTGATAACCCAACATAATGGTTTCAAAAAGAACGGATGAAATTAAAACCACAAAGAAAAGTATTTCTGGAATAATCTTTTTATAACTTAAAATACCCAATATTAAAATGGTTAAAGCAGCCAATATTCCAAAATAGTTTAAATAAATGGCATCAAAATTTAAAAGTGCTCCAGCCAATTCACAGCCGGAAGGTTCGGAGGGTTGAGATGAAGTACATAAACTTGAAGCATTTAATTTTAAATAGGTTTCAATGACGATATAGAGCAAAAAAAGAAGAGGGGTAACAATAAAGCCTAGTTTTTTCAAGACTGTTCCTTGGATTGAGATTTATTAGAGTACTAATAGTAGCATTCTGCAAATAAAGTTAGATTGAAAAAGTAATTTATTTCAAAATTTTTTTAATTCAAAACCCTTTTTATTGAGCTTTAAAACAAAGTTAAAACTGTTTTGGGTATAATCACAAACTTTTTAAAAGCAGGAGATTTTTAACTGTCTCCTTAACAATATTAATGAAGGGTTTGCAATGTACGCAATCATTAAAGCAAGTGGTCAACAATTCAAAGTTCAAGAGGGTGATATCATCTGTTTTGACAACATGAATCTTGAACCAAAAGCAGCTGTAGAATTCAAAGAAGTTCTAGCATTAGACAATGGTGAATTAACTGTAGGAGCTCCTTTTGTCGAAGGTGCTGTGGTTAAAGGTGAGGTGATTAATGAAGGTAGAGACAAAAAAGTAATCATCTATAAGAAAAGAAGAAGAAAAGATTCAAAACTTAAAAGAGGTTTCAGAAGAGACTTTACTAGAGTTAGAATTACATCTATAGCAGCATAAGAAGGAGCAGAATATGGCACACAAAAAAGGTCAAGGTTCTACACAGAATAACCGTGATTCAGCTGGTCGAAGACTGGGTGTTAAGAAATATGGTGGGGAAGCAGTAATCCCTGGTAATATCATTATTAGACAAAGAGGAACGAAAGTTCACACTGGTACAGGTGTTGGTATGGGTAAAGATCATACTATCTTTGCAATCACTGAAGGTGTTGTTCAATTCTCAAACGTTGCACGTGGTAAAAAAAGAGTTTCTGTAGTACCTGCATAAGCTCCATTAAAGATAGGCTTATGCTTATCTTTTTAATTTTTAGTTTATTATGTTTTTTATCTCTACTTTTCATTTAATTTTATTATTCTTACAAATTTTTTCTTTACATAACTACACAAAAACCTTACAAACAAATTAATTAAAACATCGATGTATCTTTTCACTTGCTTATAATAATTATTTTATTGTAAAATATGTGCATTAAAATTCAAGGGCATCGCCCTTTCATCGGAGATATAATGCACGTAGATTTAACAACCACTTGGGTTGGTATTGCTTCATTGATAATATTTGTAGTAAGTTACTACTTTATAGCCACAGAAGATAAGTATCATATTAATAAAGCAAAACCAGCACTTTTTGGTGGAACACTGATATTTATTCTTATCGGAGTTTATTATGCAATGAATGGTTTAGACATAGAGGCTTTACATAATGAAGTGAATCACTTAATTCTTGAAATTGCTGGTATTTTCTTCTTCTTATTTGTTGCTATGACCTTTATTGAAGCCATGATTGACCGACAGGTTTTTTCGGCATTACGTGTTAATTTAGTTTCAAAGGGTTATGATTATAAAAAACTCTTTTGGGTAACGGGATTTATTGCATTTTTCCTTTCGCCCGTAGCAGACAACCTTACAACAGCACTTATTTTAGCAACTGTTCTTATTACTATCGATAAAAATAATGTAGCCTTTTTAGTTCCTGCTGCGATTAACGTGGTTGTTGCAGCCAATGCTGGTGGTGCTTGGTCTCCATTTGGTGATATTACAACATTAATGGCTTGGACAGCTGGTAAAGGTACCTTTGTAGATTTTCTTTATCTATTCCCTGCAGCATTTGTTGGTTGGATTGTTACAGCATTTTTACTTAGTCGTTTTGTTCCTGCTGGTCATCCTCCTTCAGCAGAAGGTGAAGCAGAAGTGAAGATTTTAGAAGGTGGGAAAATAATTATGGGACTCTTTGGTTTTACCATTTTTGTAGCTGTTATGTCTCATCAGGTACTGCACCTACCTGCAATGTGGGGAATGCTTTTTGGTCTTTCCATTTTAAAACTTTACGTGTTTATGTTAAATAGTAAAAATAGAAATGATTATGAAAATCCTTCAGAACAAACACCTATTAATGCCTTCTCATGGATTGCAAAAATTGAAAATGATACGCTTCTTTTCTTCTTTGGTATTTTAGCTGCCGTTGGTGGGCTTCATTTCTTAGGTTTCTTAGAGTACTTTACAGCACTGTATACAGAATTTGGTGCAACAGCCGTGAATATTGGAGTTGGTTTTCTTTCAGCCATTGTAGATAACGTGCCAGTTATGTCAGCTGTACTTAAATCGAATCCAGACATGGGTGTAGGTGCGCATTCACAATGGATGCTTGTTACTTTAACAGCAGGGGTTGGTGGTTCATTAATCTCATTTGGTTCAGCAGCTGGTGTGGGTGTTATGGGTAAAATGCATGGTATTTATACGTTCTCATCACACATGAAATATGCTTGGACCATTCTTATTGGTTATGTTATTTCTGTGGCTATTTGGTATGTTCAATTTCAAATCTTTGGGTTTGGAGCTTAAGACTTTTTTAAACTTTATGTGGGTAGAAATACCCACATGGTTTGAAGTTCTTTTTAATATTTAACTTGTTAAATATTAAAAAGAACTTTATCTAAAAGGATAAAACTGTTCAATGTCAAATAAGCCACACAATACATCTCCTAATATAAAAAAGAAAAAACCTGAATCCCTATTGGAAAAAGTGGGTGTTAAATACTTTAATTCGCTCTCCAAACATGTACAAGCTGATAGGGAAGTTCATTTAGAAGATATTCCCTCTGATAAAGTATTGCAAGTTGTTGCTAATAATATTAGTATTGCAGCCATTATTATTGCTTTTTTAGTAGGGGCTTTAACTACCATACCTGCTGTGATATTTGAGATGTACTTACGCGATGAATTTTCTACATTGAATTATTATCTTTTCCTGTCTGCCATTACACTTGTTTTTCTTATTATTGAGGTGGGTATACTTTATTGGATAGCGATGCGAAGTGCTTATACTTTAGCCTATATGATGGGTTATGATGAAAAGAGTCAAGATAACTTACCCCCTGAATATGATGTTAATAAAATGATGGTACGCTCTGCTTTAGAACTCGATGATCCCACGGTTGAGTATTTAGGGATTAACCCTCATAAACATGTTTCTAAAAAATGGTTGGTGTTAACAGCTTTGCTCTATAAAGCAAAAATTATATTAACAAGTATTGTGATTAAATTAATATTTCAAAAAATTGCTGCTCGTTATGGATTAAGAGTCAGTTTTGTGTGGATTGCTATTCCTGTAACAGCCATTTGGGATGCTGTGGTAATGCATTATGTTATTAAAGATGCTAGGTTACGTCTCTTTGGCTATCATCTATCTAAATACATTACCGAAGAGGTATTTAGCGATGAACTTCTCAATAGTTATTCACCTCATGTAAGAGAAGGGATGATTCGTGCTGTCTCAACCATCATGACATTTTCAGGAAGTTTTCATCCCAACAATATGATTTTACTTATTCGTTTAAGTCAAAACTTTAATATTGACAAAAACAGTGACTATGATGATTTAGAAAAACTTTTAGAGCATCTTAAAGAGGCTTCAAGCCAAGAGCAACATCTACTCAAAATATTAGCAGGAATTACAGCTGGTTTTGATGGTAAAATCACTAAAGCAGAAAAAAGTGCGTTGCTTAAAATATTTAATGAAGAAGATGCTTGTTATATGAACTTTACACAAGCGTTACAAGCATATTTACTGCACAATAGGTTACATAAATCAGCTAGTTTTTGTAAAGAGGCACTTTTGAAGCGTAAAGAATCTATTTGAGATGATGATAAATACATACCTCTCTCATCAAAAACACAGTATAATTTCAACAAATTTTAATCATCTAAAATAAGGAATTATACTATGAAACAAGTACCTATCCTCGTACTCGACTTTGGTTCACAATACACACAATTAATCGCAAGAAAATTAAGAGAGTCGGGGGTTTACTGTGAAGTAGTACCTTATAGAGAAAACATCGCAAATATTCAAGCACGTAAACCACAAGGAATCATTTTATCAGGTGGTCCAGCTTCTGTTTATGCACCGGATGCTTATAAGCCAGAGGAGGGTGTTTGGAATCTTGGTATACCAATCATGGGAATTTGTTATGGTATGCAGTTAATGACACAACGTTATGGTGGTGAAGTTGTGGCTGCTGATCATCATGAGTATGGAAAAGCAAAGTTAAGCATTACTTCTTCTGCTATTTTTGCAGGTATGAATACAGATGAAGTAGTTTGGATGTCTCATGGAGATAGAGCAGAAAAAATTCCTGATGGTTTTGAGGTTATTGGTACTTCTGAAAACTCTCCTTATGCTGCTATTGCTAATGTTGAGCAAAAACTTTATGCTTTCCAGTTTCACCCAGAAGTTCATCATTCTGTAGAGGGAACTAAACTACTTAAGAACTTTGCAAAACACATTTGTGGTTGTGATAGTACTTGGAATATGGGTGGTTTTGCTAAAGAAAAAATAGCAACCATTAAAGCACAAGTAGGGGACAAAAAAGTACTTTGTGGTGTTTCTGGTGGGGTTGATTCTTCGGTAGTTGCAGCTATGCTAAATGAAGCACTTCCAAAAGAACAGCTTATTTGTGTTTTTGTTGACCAAGGGCTTCTTCGTAAAAATGAAGCTGAAGATGTTCAGAATATGTTTAAACTTTTAGATATTCCTTTAATTACCGTTGATGCCAAAGCTGAGTTTATGGCTGCACTTGAAGGTGTTTCTGATCCTGAAACAAAGCGTAAAGCCATTGGCGAGAAGTTCATTGAAGTATTTGATAAAGAAGCAAAAAAACATACTGATGTAGCGTTTTTAGCACAAGGAACACTGTATACCGATGTTATTGAGTCTGTTTCGGTAAAAGGACCTTCGAAAACCATTAAGTCACACCATAATGTTGGTGGGCTTCCCGATTGGATGACTTTTGAGTTGGTTGAGCCTTTAAGAGAGATTTTCAAAGATGAAGTACGTAAATTGGGTCTTGAACTTGGTCTTCCAAAAGCAATGATTGGTCGTCATCCGTTCCCTGGACCTGGACTGGCTATTCGAACTATGGGTGCTGTTACGGAAGATGGATTACACCTTATCCGTGAGTCAGATGCCATTATGCAAGAAGAATTAAGAGCTACAGGTTACTATGATAAAGTTTGGCAAGCATTTACGGTACTTTTAAATGTTCAGTCTGTAGGAGTAATGGGAGATAAGCGTACTTATGACAACACAGTGTGTGTAAGAATGGTAGAGTCTGTAGATGGTATGACAGCAACATTTGCACACATTCCTCATGATGTTTTAGAAGGCATTAGCCGTAGAATTATTAATGAGATTGACGGAATTAACAGAGTGGTTTATGATATTTCTTCAAAGCCACCTGCAACAATTGAATGGGAATAAAATTAATTTTTAATATTAGTTTTTTATAAAAGAGTGTAATAATGAAACATTATGATTTTCATTATCTATTTTTATATATTTTAGCAAAAAATTTAGTACTTTGATAATATATTGAAAAAATAACGATATGGGGGAATTATAATGGAGCATCTTTTAATAGGTTTGGTTGTTACAATTAGTCTTGCTACTATTATTAATGTATATTTGAAAAAATGGGATATTCCCACAGTTATTGGGTATATTTTTACAGGTTTCTTAATCGCTCAAATTTTTTATTTTGGTGATTCTTCAAAAGAGACTTTAGCCCATTTAGCTGAATTTGGTATTGTCTTTCTGATGTTTACGATTGGATTAGAATTTTCCATTAGTCATATGCGTTCAATGAAAAAAGAAGTCTTTGTCTATGGTGCATTACAAGTTATACTTTCAGGGCTACTTTTTACCTTTTTAGCCTTTAGTTTTTTTGACTTAAGTCTTAAGCAGGCCATTGTGATTGGTATGGCCTTGTCTCTCTCTTCTACAGCCATTGTGCTTAAAATACTGAATGAAAATGGAGAGATTCATACAGGTTATGGACGGGTTGTTTTGGGGATATTACTCTTTCAAGATTTAGCTGTTATTCCCATGCTTTTGATGATTTCAATTTTTACTTCAACCACTTCTTCTGTTTCTGAATTATTATTAGAAACGGTGATATCAGCTATTTTGGTCTTTGCGAGTTTATTTATTATTGGTAAGTATTTTATTGAACGTTTTTTTAATTGGGTGACAAGTTCAGATTCTGAAGAGATATTTTTAGCTTCCGTTATTTTGACGGTGATTGCTTCTTCTTTTTTAGCAGACTTTCTTGGCTTTTCTTACTCACTTGGGGCATTTCTTGCAGGTATGACCATTGCTGAAACCAAATACCGTTATCGTGTAGAAGCCGATCTTGTTCCTTTTAGAGACATATTATTAGGAATTTTCTTTGTGACCATTGGTATGCAAATAAATTTAGAAATTGTGGCTGAATTTATTTTTATTATTTTGGGATTATTAGTAGCGATGATGTTGATAAAAGCAGTGCTTATCTTTTTAGCGATGAAGTTTTTTATGCAAAATAGGTCAGCCATTAAAAGTGCTTTAGCATTGATGCAAGTAGGAGAGTTTGCTTTAGCTATTTTTGCTTTGGCTAATTCTTATGAAATTATTTCTGACCAAACCAATCAAGTTATGATTGTTACCATTGTTCTTTCTATGATATTAACACCATTTATTTTGAAAAATATAAAATTTTTAGCTGATTTATTTTTTAAGGAACCCGTAGGCTTAAGAGAACGTGCTTTGGTTTCAACTGGCTATAGAGATCATGTTATTGTTTGTGGTTATGGTCCTGTGGGTAAAATGTTGGTAGAAAGATTTAAAGAAAATAATGTACTTTATGTCATTTTAGAACATGACGTTAAATTAGTTGATGAAGCACTTGCAAAAGGGGAAGAGAATATATTTTTAGCCAATGCAGCACAAAAGTCTGTTTTAGAACATTTTAGCATCAAAGAGTCTTTAGCAATTTTTTCAGCCGTCAACAACCCTCATCAAGTACGTCTTATTTGTGAAAATATAGACTCTTTTGGTGGAAACATCAATTCTGTTGTGACGGTTAAAAATAAATCACAAGAAGATAGCATTGCTGATTTAAATATTACTTATGTTATGAACAGACGCGAAACCATTACTGATTTACTAGCACAACAAATTTGTGCTTTTAAAAAAGTTGAGTAAAGTCTGTTCAAGGTTTTTATAGCTTCACAACCGTAATTCCTAAGTTTCCTTTTAATCCATGAAAAGACTGAAGCTTGGGATAGGATTTTAAATAGTCAATAATTACTTTTTTGAGTACGCCTCCACCTGTTCCATGAATAACCTCTACCTCATTAAACCCAGAGACTAAGGCATCGGAGAGAAAAACATCTAATTTATCTATGGCTTCATCGGCGTAACAACCAAGCAGTTTAATAGAGATAGAGCCTCGTCCAGATTTTTCAACTTTGACCGTGGTTTTAGGTTTTTGAATCACTTTTTTCTGAACACTTTCTAGGTAACGAAGTTGAGAAAGGGGAACACGCATTTTTAAGCCATCCACTTCTATGGTCGCTTCTTTATTTCGTATTCCTAAAATTTCTCCTCGTGAAGTACGATATTTAACAGAATCTCCTATTTGTAAAACACGTTTGTTTGGTTGCTCTATACTTTTGGCATGTTTAGAGAGCTTTTTATGTTTATGGGCATCATTTAGCAGTCGTCTACCTTCTGTAGACTCTTTTACTTTCATGGCTTCTAAAGCCCGTTTAGTTGCTGCATTATAACGATTTTCAAAGGTGGCTACAGCTTTTCTTTGTTCTTCATTGAGCTTTGCTTCAATGTTTTCTAAATTTTCTTTTTTAGATTCTACAATTTTTAACTCTTTGTCTATACGTTCTAGTTTTAAACGCATTTCACGTTCTAAGGTAGTAGACTTTTCAATAAGTTCATTTAAGTTTTCTTTGTCCTCTCCATAAACCTCTTTTGCTTTTTTGACAATGTGTTCAGGAACACCATATCTTTGGGCTGTTTCAAATGCATAGGACTTTCCAATGCTTCCTTGTAAAAAAGTATAAGTCGGTTTACGGTTTGCTTCATCATACAACGCTGCGATAAGTTCCACATCTTTGTCAGTAGACATAAGCGAAGCGAGTCGTTTATGGTGAGTAGTGACAATAAACGTAATGCCTTTTTTCTTCAATTCATCTAGCATAACCCTAAATAAAGAAGCAGCTTCATCGGAATCGGTTCCTAATTCTATTTCATCTACTCCGACTATGGCATTTTCTTTGTCAAAAAGTTTAGCAAACTCCACCATTCGACCTGCAAAAGTAGAGATGTCATTTTTAACCGATTGAGGGTCATCAATAACAGCTTCAATACTTTTAAAATGACCAACTTGGGTTTTTTCTTCATTACATCTAAAGGGTAAGAGGTTTTTAGCCATGTAGACAGCTGAGAGTAGAGATTTTAAAAGCATGGTTTTACCACCAGCGTTTACTCCTGTAACAAGCATAACAGACTTGTCTAAGTCAATATTCACAGGTTTAGGTTTCTCTATGGCAGGATGGCAAAATTCACTTAGTTTAACCACTTTGGATTTAGAAGGTAAAATGAAAGAAAAATCATAAGTTTTAGCAAAAAGTACCCGTGCTTGATAATGATCAAACCTATCATATTCACGGTTAATAAATCTCATAAAAAGATGCCATTTAGAAAAAGTAGTTGAAAAACTTTGACAGTAACGATAAACTACTTCTTCTTTTTTACTTAAAAGCATGGCTTCTTTCTCTTTTAAGTGAGAAATACTTTGAGGTAAAATATAAAAGAATCCAGTAGAACTTCGACCAACAACAGAGGCTTTAACCACCTTGTTAAATCCACCACGAACCATAAGCGTTTCTTCGCCATTTAAAAAATGCACTTGGGTGTCTACTAAATATTCTTTTAGTGTAGAAGAGTGTGCCATTTTGTAGAGCTTTTCTTTGAGTTCTGACTTATTTATTTTTAATGCTTTTTCTATTTCATAAAGCCCTGAATCACGCTCGGGATTAATATTTCCTTCATCGGTAAAATAGAGGATAATATCATTAATCTCATCATCAATACTAATTTCTTGAATCCATTTATTAAGAGGCTCAGGTAAGCTAAGTGCTTTGAGCGAATTAAAATAAGAAAGCATGGTCACAAAAGCATAAAGCTCTTCAAGTCTTAGTATTCCTTGCTTTTTTAAAATATTAATCTCACGGTCAAGGTTAGGTACTTCCTTGATACTTGGAAATTCCACTTTAGAAAGAGCTTGAATATATCGATGATGCTGATTAATATCACCTTGCATCTCAATCTCTTTATCACGAGCATAAAAGTTTTTAAAGTTATTTATATGTTGGTCTAAGTCTAGTTTTTGGGTTAGGGTTTTCAATGATATTTTCCAATAAAAGTGTTTGGGGCAATGCTTTTTTAGTTATTTATTCAAATGATTATAGCATATTTTCAATATTGGGCTAAAAATGAAAAAAGTATTTAAAACAATAAATTTATTTTATAATATTTTATTGATATTTATTTTAAAATGTTACAATGTAGAGATAAAATTTTAAAGGATTGAAACATGGAAAAAGATTTTAAAGAAGCTGTTGAAAAGTCAACAAAAGCGATGCATGGGTTAGAAGGCAAAGTAGATAATCTTGTGGAAGAATTAAGTGAAAGTGCTACTGAACTTTGGGCTGATTTTAAAAAGAACTTAGCAAATATGAGTTCAAAATTAGAAAATGCTTCTGAAGATATTAGTAAAGCAGGTGAAGAGACAACGCTTCAAGCACATCTTGGTGCAATGGAAGCACGAGATAAGATGGAAGGACTCAAAGAGGGAATGGAAGATTTTACTCAAAAAATAACCAAAGATGCACAAAGCGTCATAGATACAGCAACCCTCAAAGCCTATTTAGGAAAGATGGAAGCTGAAGATTTTTGGGAAGAAAAAGGGCCTAGAATTACAGAAGAGTTTAATGCTTCAAAAGAGAGTGTAGAGAAACTCGCCGTTGAAGCGATGGATGAAATCACCACTTTCTTTACAAAGCTATCTGCTAATTTTTCTGAGAAAAAGAGTTAGACTTTAAGGTTCTAAGACGCTTAAAGCGTTGCCATTTTGTGGGGTTAAATCGTTTATAAAACCATAAACAACCTGCATCAAAACCAAAATAGAAAACAGAAATGGCAGAAGGTGGGTTGGCCGAAGGAATAAAAGAGACTTTGTCAAACCATACTTCTGGCCAGTACCAACATTGATAATATGTTCCTATTAACTCCAAATAGACAATGGCAAAAAACATAAAAAAAAAAAAGAGCTTTGTTTGTGGTCGACGTTTAAAAACCCAAATAATGACTAAGAGACAGATAAATCCAAAAACATCATTTCCAAAAATAAGCCATGCACTTGAATAGATTATCATAGCAACATATAAAAACTTAATAATAAGCTTTTGATGTTTTAAAATAATGGGTTCTTTTATAAAATAATAAACACAAGCATAAATAATAGCATGACCAAAAGGAACATAAATAGGTAAGTTTTCTAGTCTATAGGTGTACATTCCAAAAACTAAAGAGAAAAGATACTCTCCTCCTAACGCCACAATAAGCCCGTAAAGCATGAGTTGTTTAATTTGTTTTGAAACTTGTGTGTATAACCAAATAAAGGTGATGAAAACCAAAATATTAGTGAGCCATTGTTGAGCAAAAAAATGGCTGTCAAGGTAAAGTCCTACCCATAAAATGGGAAAGAATAAGGCATGGATATGTAAATATTTCATTATTTTCTTTTAAGTTAGATGGTATTTTTGTATCGTTAAAATTATAGTAGAATATGATATTAAGTAGAAAAATGAGAAATAAATATATAGGCATTATGTCAGGAACAAGTTTGGATGGGGTAGATGTTGCTTTATGTGAAATAGATGATGAGGTTTGTCTTTTAAAAGCATCTTATTATTTGGAATTTGACTTAGATTTAAAAGAAGAAGTGCTTCGAGTTATTAATGGTACGACAACCATTCAAGAGATTGGAACTGTTGATTGTAAATTGGCATATCTTTTTGCTAGGGCTGTTAATGAGTTATTAGAGAATAGTAATTATAAAAAAGAAGAAATCAGAGCCATTGGTTCACATGGACAAACTTTGTGGCATGAACCTCATGGAAAGTTTCCTTTCTCTTTGCAATTGGGGAATCCTTCTGTTTTGGCTGTTGAAACAGGCATTGATGTGGTGGCTGATTTTCGTTCTAAAGATGTGGCATTAGGAGGGCAGGGTGCTCCTTTTGCTCCTGCCTTTCATAATTTTTTGTTTTCTCATCTAAAGAATTGTGCTGTTTTGAATATTGGTGGTATGGCAAATATATCCATTTTAGGAGATAAATTACTAGGATATGATACAGGTTGTGGAAATGTTTTGATGGATTTATGGATAAAAGAGCATCAAAATGTCGCTTATGATAAAGATGGAGCATGGGCAAAATCTGGAGAAGTTAATCAAGAATTATTGAGTAATTTCTTGAATGATGAGTACTTTTTATTAAAATTTCCTAAAAGTACAGGTCGTGAGTATTTTAATAAGAAATTTTTAATAAAGTATTTAGAAGCATTCGATAAAATATGTAATAAAGATGTTCAAGCAACCTTATTAGCGTTGACAGCAAGCTCGATAGCTAATGAGATTAGACAATTTAATATTAAAGAACTTCTTGTTTGTGGGGGTGGTGTGAGAAATATTTTTTTGATGGAACAATTAAGAGAAGCACTTCCCAAGATAAAGGTTAGCTCTACTGAAAAATATGGCATTAGTGCCGATAATATGGAAGCGATGATATTTGCTTGGTTGGCACATAATCGATTGGAAAATGAAATAGTTGATTTAAAAACTGTTACAGCAGCAAAAAAGAATATAATTTTAGGGGCAATATATGCAAGTGATTAAAGCGTGGATAGAAACATTGGGTTATAAAGATTATCAGCTAGAAGCAATGACGGCTGATGCTAGTTTTAGAAAATATTATAGATTAAGCGTGAACGAAGAGAGTTTTGTGATTATGGATGCTTCTGAAGACAAAGAGAGTATTTACCCATTTATTGATATTTCTGTGCGTTTACTCAAAGCCAAAGTTGAAGTGCCTCGAATTCTTTCTCAAAATCTAAAAGAGGGTTTTTTATTGCTTTCTGATTTGGGTACACAGCACTTAGCTGATAGGTTGAGTCCTATGAGTGTGGAGCTTCTCTACATGAAAGGTATTAGTGAAATTGTTAAGATACAGGAGATAGACACCACAGGGATAGACGTGTATGATAAAGATTTTTTAATCTCTGAGATGAATTTAATGGAAGAGTGGTATTTAAGACAACATAAACATCTCTTTTTATCTGAAAAAGGGTTGGGAAATTTAGAAAAAATATTAGAATTAATTGCCAATGAAGTGTTGTCTCAACCTCAAAATATTTTTGTGCATCGTGATTTTCATTCGCGTAATATTATGCTGGTATCAGGACGGTTAATACTCATTGATTATCAAGATGCAAAATCAGGAGCGTTGACCTATGACCTTGTCTCGCTCTTAAAAGATGTTTACATTGAGTTTGATGCCACAAAAATGGAAGAACTCGCTTTGGAGTTTAAAGCACTAAAGGGTCTCAAAGTCTCCAATGAACTCTTTCTACGATGGTTTCACTTTACAGCACTGCAACGACATCTTAAAATTTTAGGTATTTTTGCACGTTTAAATATACGAGATGGTAAAAGTGGCTACTTAAAAGATATTCCTTTAACCTTAAAATATGTGTTAGAGGTGTGTGATAAGTATGATGAGTTAAAATCTTTAGGTGAATTACTTAGAAGGTGAGTATAATACGAAAAATATTTTTTAGGTAATAAGATGACAGCAATGATTTTAGCAGCAGGATTAGGAAGTCGTATGCGACCACTTACCAATGATACGCCAAAACCTTTACTTGAAGTAGGGGGAAAACCTCTTATTGTTTGGCATATTGAACAGCTGAAAAGTGCTGGTTTTAAAGATATTGTGATTAATGTGGCTTATTTAGGTCAACAAATAATTGACCATTTGGGCGATGGTTCAAAGTTTGGGGTTAACATTGTTTTTTCGGATGAACAAAATGAAGGAGCATTGGAGACAGCAGGAGGGATTGTTAAGGCTTTAGACAAACTTTCTGAAACTTTTTTAGTGGTCAATGGGGATATTTGGAGCGATTATGCTTATTTGAATAATTTTCAGTTAGCAGAGGGAAAATTAGCCCATTTGGTCTTAGTAGACAATCCAGAGCATCACCCCTTAGGTGATTTTTTATTAACAGGTACAGAAAGAAAATATACTTTTTCAGGAATAGCTTATTATTCTAAGCGTTTGTTTGAAGGAGTTTCTTATGGAAAAGCTCCACTAGCTCCTTTACTTTTTGAAGCAATGGATAAACATAAAGTTACCACAGAATATCATAAAGGTATTTGGCATGATATTGGGACACCTAAACGCTTAGAAGTCTTAGATAAAACATTAAAGGAAGCATGACTCTATTGGGAAGATGTAACATTAATATCAATAAAAAAATAGATAGGGTGTTTGTTTTAAAAATCACACTTAGCTCACATTTTTATGTGAATATAGAGGGTTAAATCAAAAAAAGGAATGAGTATGAAAGTATTAAAAAATTTGAACATATTATATGTAGAAGATGAAGAAGCAATAATTGATAAATATACTTATTTTTTAGAAGAGAGTTGTAAAGAGGTTTTCATTGCTCGAGATGGTGAAGAGGCATATCGACTCTATAAAGAAAATAAAGTTCATCTGATTATTATGGATTTACTTATTCCTAAAATGAGTGGTATTGTGTTGGCAAGAAAAATTCGTCAAGAAGATGATACAATTCCTATGATTGCTTTGACAGCTCATTCTGATAGAGAGATACTTTTAGATATTGTAGATTTGAATTTTTCCTCTTATCTTATTAAACCAGTTTTACGTTCTGATTTAATGCATGCTTTTGAAAAAGTAGCTGAAAGAGTGGATGGAGGACGTGCTGTTCCTTTGCCTTGTGACTGTTCATGGGATTCAAAAAGTAAAACATTGTTTTGTAATGATGAATCAATTTTTTTAACTCGAAGAGAATTAAAACTTTTTGAACTTTTAGTTGAGAAAGCTGGAACACCTTGTTCGGATGATGAAATCTTTTTTTATGTTTGGGGAGATGAGTTTGATAAGGTGATTACCAATTCATCGATAAGAACATTGGTTAAAAATTTACGCAAAAAGATACCTGCTGAATTAATTAAGAACCAATATGGAGTGGGTTATAAAATTAATTTCTAAATTTAACTTTTAATTGTTCGCTGTAAATATTTGGCTACAGCATCTTCATTATTACTTTCTTTTAAAACAAGTGTGGCTTCTTTTTTGACAATATCGAGTGCATTGTTAACAGCAATGGAAGTTCCTGCTAGTTTAAACATGCCTATATCATTAATACTATCTCCAAATACCGTTGTCTCTTTAGCATCAAGGTTTAAGTACTCATGAACTTTGTCCAAAGCATGTGCCTTGTCACTTAAAGGGTGTAGTATGGTTAAAAAATAACATTTCATGTAGTTTTCTGGAGAAAGTTTGACTTCTATAGTGTTCCCGAAAACTTTTTTTAGATGTTTGGAGAGAGGACGAAGCAAACTTTCTTCTCCCATATAGACCAATTTTAATGTCTCATTTGCTCCTTCAATTCTCTTTTTATGGACAATGCGTTCATCGCTTATGTAATGGTTATTGATAAGAAAGGTTTGATAGTTATTTAAAATGGGAGGAATATCAAAACTTTCATCAAGGCTCTTTTGGTCACGTAAAGCAATAACATAAGGGTAAATACCAAAAGAGATAGACTCTTCTATAATTGCATCTCCAATCTCTTTAGTAAGGGTATTGAGTGAAATAATTTTTTTCTCAGTAGTGGCGACCATTGCACCATCTAAAAGGGTTAGGGGATGTTCTAGTTTTAAACCCTTGAGAAATTCGGATGTCTTAGAAAAGCTTCTAGCTGTTGCAATCGATAGCAGTGCATGGTTTGCTTTTTCGTTCCAGATTTTTTTTGAAAATTGACTTACAGATTGTGAGCTGTGTAAAAAAGTATGGTCTAAATCAGTAATAAAAAGTTTTTGCATTTGCACTCTTTTTTAAAGAGTATTATAGCTAAGAGTTTGCTAAACTTTCACTATGGAAATATTGCTACAACTCATCTTCGCTATGATCTTATTGGAATTATTAGAGATCTATCTGTATAAAGCTGAAACCTTAGCTGAAATGGTAGATAAACTTTTTGTTTATTATAAACAATCTGTATTTCTTTTTTTTATTTTACACCCAACTGTTTATTTTGTTTTGGGAGTTTTACTTTATTTTGATGCATTTAATTTTTATGGTGTTACTATTTTAGTACTTAAAATATTTGATATTTTTTTTAAAATGGAACTGATTCGACAAAAGTACTACTTAAAACAGATGGACAGTGAACTCTCGAAAATGATGAATATGAAGTTGACATTCTCCATGAGGTTTTTAGGCTTATTGGTGCATGTCCCCTTATTATATATGGCAATTACTGCTGTTTTTGGCTAAACTTAACAATAAATTGAATATAATAACAGAACTACAAATACTAGAAAAATCCCCAATTAGCTTTCAAGAGGACTTATGAGCGAACAACAATCGAAAAAACATAACAATAAAAAAAGTAATAATAGAACACATGTACCTGTAAAAGGTTACAAAGTTGAAGACTTACAAAAAGAACCCATCGAGAATTTAGTTGCCATTGCGTTGAAAGAAAAAGTTGAAAATCCAAATGAATATAAACGAAAAGATCTTATTTTTGAAATCTTAAAGTCACAAGTTTCTCAAGGTGGATTTATCTTATTTACGGGTATTTTAGAGGTTATGAATGATGGTTATGGTTTCCTTCGGTCAGAAGATGGAAACTTTGCGAACTCTCAAAATGACACCTATGTAAGTGGAACACAAATTAAACGTTTTGCCCTTAGAAATGGTGATATTGTAACAGGTCAAGTAAGACAACCAAAAGATCAAGAAAAGTATTATGCGTTACTTAAAATTGAAGCCATTAATTATCTGCCTCCAGAAGAGTCTAAAAAAAGACCTCTTTTTGACAACTTAACTCCTCTTTATGCAACAGAACAACTCAAACTAGAATACAATTCAATGAAGCTTACAGGTCGTGTTCTTGACCTTTTTTCACCAATAGGTAAAGGACAAAGAGCTTTAGTGGTCGCTCCTCCTAGAACAGGTAAAACAGAGTTGCTTAAAGAGTTGGCTCATGGAATTACGCATAATAATCCAGATGCTTCTTTGATGGTTCTTTTGGTCGATGAAAGACCAGAAGAGGTAACTGATATGCAACGTTCTGTTAAAGGAGAAGTTTACTCTTCAACTTTTGATTTACCTGCACAAAATCATGTACGAACAGCTGAAATGGTCATTGAAAAAGCAAAAAGACGGGTTGAATCTGGAAAAGATGTTATTATCTTATTGGATTCAATTACACGACTTGCGCGTGCTTACAACACCGTAACACCAAGTTCGGGTAAAGTACTCTCTGGTGGGGTAGATGCCAATGCACTACACAAACCAAAACGTTTTTTTGGGGCTGCTAGAAACATTGAAGAGGGTGGTTCTTTGACCATTATTGCTACAGCCTTAATTGATACAGGAAGTAGAATGGATGAGGTTATTTTTGAAGAATTTAAAGGTACAGGTAACTCGGAAGTAGTTTTAAACCGTTATGTTTCTGAAAGACGTATTTATCCAGCTATTGATGTTACTAAATCTGGAACAAGAAAAGAAGAATTAATGGTAACGGCTGAAGACCTTCAAAAAGTATGGGCTATTAGAAATGCGATGCAAAACATGGAAGATGTGGAAGGATTGAAGTTCCTTTTCTCTAAAATGAACAAAACTAAGAACAATGCTGAGTTCTTAGCCATGATGAATGAATAACGTATAGTTCTTTATACGTTTTAACTTTATGAAAATAGGTGTTTTTGATTCAGGAGCAGGGGGTCTAAGCGTTGTTAAATCTTTACTTGCACATAATCTTTTTGATCAGATTATCTACTATGGTGACACAGCACGTGTTCCTTATGGTCCAAAAGATCAAAATACAATTATCCGTTATTCTCTTGAAGCTTTAGAGTTTTTTAATAATTTTGATATTGATTTACTCATTACAGCTTGTAATACGGTATCAGCTTATGCTTTAGCTGATATGAATGCCCAAAGTAAATATCCTGTACTTGGGGTGATTGAGCCAGGTGTGATGGCACTTGAAAATTCGAATCTAAAGAAAGATGATAATATTTTAATTATTGCTACACGTGCAACGATTAATTCTAAACGTTATGAAATTGCACTTGAAAATTTGGGACATAGTAATATTACTTCTTTACAAACAGGGCTTTTTGTTCCTTTGGTAGAAGAGGGTATTTTTGATGGAAAACTTTTGGAAGCAACTATGGAGCATTACTTTAGAGATATAGAGAAGCCAAAAGCAATTATTTTAGGGTGTACACATTTTCCTTTGATTGGTAATGCTTTATTGTCTTATTTTAAAGATGAACCTTTACTAATTCATTCAGGTGAAGCAATTGTAGAGTATTTGGAAGCACGATATGATTTAGAAGTGAAAGAGGAAGAAGCAAATTTAAAAATATTTGCTTCTGATAATGTTGCTGGTTTAAGGCAAATAGCTGATACTTGGTTATAAAATACCTACTGCCTCACGCACTTGAAGCATTTTATCATTGGCAATGATTTGCATTTTTTTAGCACCATCACTTAAAATGTCTTTTACAAGATCAGGATTATTTAAATACATTTCACGTTTTTCTCTAGCCTGGGAAAACTCTTCCCAAATTAACTCTTTTAGATACTTTTTGAAATGTCCATAACCTTCCTCTCCACTTTTATAGCGTGTACGCAGTTCAGATTTTCTATCTTCATCTAAAAAAAGAGAAGCAAGATTATAAATATGACAGCCCTCATACTCTAAAGGTTCACCTAAAGGGGTAGAAGAAGAAAGGACTTTATTGCAACGTTTTTGTAATTTTTTTTCGCTTTCCATAAAAATGTCAATGGCATTGTCATAAGATTTTGACATTTTTTGCCCATCAATTCCTGGGATTGTCGCCACATTATCATTGACCATATGTTCAGGTAAGGTAAAAATTTCGCCATATTCATTGTTGAATTTAGTGGCAATGTCACGTGTCATTTCAACATGTTGAATTTGATCTTTTCCTACAGGTACTTTTTGGGTATCCAATAATAAAATATCAGCAGCCATAAGGACAGGATAAGAGAACAATGCATGGTTAGCTGTAATGCCCTTAGCCACTTTATCTTTGTAGGAGTGTGCGCGTTCAAGTAGTCCCATGGGAGTAAATTTAGAGAGCATCCAATAGAGTTCAAGTACTTGTGGGACATCACTCTGCACCCAAAAGGTTGTTTTTTCAGGGTTAATACCAAGAGATAAATAATCTACAGCAGCATCAAAAGTAAGTTCTCGTAATAGATTAGCATTTTTTGAAGTGGTTAATGAATGATAATTGGCAATAAAAGTAAAAAGTTCTTCTTTCTCTTGTAGTTCAATCATGGGCTTCATCGCACCAAAGTAGTTACCAATATGAAGTTTTCCAGAGGCTTGAATTCCTGTTAGTACACGCATGTATATCCTTAAAAATAATGGGCTAAGTATAGCAAAAAAATCATTTTATAATTATTTATATTATCTTTAGTAAAAATTCTAGTATATCTATTTTATAATGTTTTATGGTGTTTTATTGTATGATTTGTTAATTAAGGATAAGGATATGAAAAAGATAATAACAATTTTGTCAATTGTACCTATAATCGCATTTGCAAGTCTCAATGTAGGAAAAGTAACTACTACATTGTCTAACATAACAGGCGCTAAAGCATTAAGTTTTTATAATGCAGATAAACGCATTCCATTAACAAGTGGTAAGTTAAAGCTTACGACTTTAAAAAATGCAGATATTGTACTTTTTTCAAATAAAAAACATGGCTCAAAAATTACAATTGTAAATTCTTATAAAAAATTAAGATTGGATAAAAACAGTATAGGTGCTATTTACTTAAAGAAAGGTAGAACACAAATTGTTTTTATTAAAGAACGTTTAGATGCACATGGTTTAAGATTAAATTCTAAGTTTAAGAAACATCTCATTACTGAATTACAATTAGAACCATTAGCGTTAATTTAAGTAAGTTAAATACTGTTTTATGGTTTTTTTAATTAAAAAACCATAGGATAAAAAATTAATATTCACAATTAGGCACATTTTTATGTTAGAATGCTTTTATATTAAAGGAAACAGGAAGAATTGTGCTAAATAAAATTAACTTTTTTAACAATAACAGGATTTATTTTTATGTGATTCTTGCTTATACAATACTCTTTTATCTGTTTTCAATGACTTATAAAAGTATCGCTCCTTTTGAATATAAAGTAAAAAACATACTTTTAAATGAAGCAATCACTTTACTTGATGATACTTCTTCAAATATTTTAAAGAGTATTGTAGACAACAATCTAAGCTTTGTTCATTCCAATTATCATGATGCAAATTTACGACTTAAGAATGAAAAGCAACTCGCTATGATGGGCAGCCCTGATATTAGTTCATTGTTTGTACTGCGTATTTCTGAAGGAGATTATTTTTTCTTATTAGATACAGATAAGGTTGACCATTCTGAATTAAATGAGGTCTTTATTCCTGAAGATATTAAAATTTATTCTGAAGTTGTTAGGGAAAAAAAGAAAAAGTTCTTTATTCAACAAGAGATTGAATCACTCTCCTTTACTTTATTAAAACCTATTGTTCAAAATGACAAAACAGTTGCCTTACTGGTTATCGATTATACCGAAAATCGTTTAACTGCTTTATTAGATACTTCAGTAGATGCATTAAGTTATCTACTTATTATACTCTTAACACTTATTTTTGTTTTCTTATTTTATATTATTTACACACATTATAGTAAATATAAAATCTATAGAAATCCTGAAACCAATACTTTTAATAGAATTTATATGATTGAAAACTATGAAAAAATTAATTTTAAAAAATACTATATTGTTTTAGCCGATATTGATTTCTTTAAACGCGTTAATAATCGACATGGACAAAAGAATGGTGATAAAATCATTATTTCTATTATTAAGATAATTGCTAAAAATTTAGAGAAGCATGACAAGTTTATTCAATACTCTGGTGAAGAGTTTTTATTGCTAATGGATAGAGAGCAGAGGAGTGAACAGCAATTAAGAATACTCTTAGAGGCTATTCGTATCGATGTTCAGAGAGCTGTTTTCAATATTGAAGATGATAAATTTAGCTTAAGTATCTCTATGGGTGTTGTTTTAAATACAAAAGTAGAAAAGTCTCTTCAAGATGTGATACATAAAGCTGATACAGCCTTATATGAATCTAAGCATAAGGGTCGAAATATGGTGAGTTATTTTGATGTTTCTCAGCCTAAAAGACTTTATCGTGAAAAATTAAGAGAGATGATTGAATCGGATAAGCTGGTTTGTTATTATCAGCCAATTAGAGATTTAGAAAGCAAAGCCTTACATCATTATGAGGCGTTATTAAGAATAGAGGATGGTGATAATATTATTTTCCCTGATAAAATTTTACCTGATTTAGAGGATTCTTATCTCTATACAAACTTAACAAAAAGAGTGATTGAATACAATGTTTTAAAATTAAGAACGGATGCTAAGATGAAAATTTCGATAAATCTTTCAGCAGATGATTTAGTAAATGACTCAATTCTTTCAATTTTAGCACAAAATTCTGACTTGGCAGATAGACTTCTAATAGAAATTTTAGAAAACAAAAGTATTGATTATAAAAGGGTTGAACTCTCTATTCAAAAACTAAAGCTCTTTGGTTATAAAATTTGTATTGATGATTTTGGTTCAGGGTATTCAAATTTAAACCATCTCTTAAAGCTCTCTATTGATTACTTAAAGATTGATGGCAGTATTATCAAAGAGATTCATCATGATAAACGTGCTTATAGTATTGTTAAAACATTTGCAACCTTTTGTAAACAAAATGATATTGAAGTCATTGCAGAGTTTATTGATAAGCAAGATGTTGTTGATATTCTAAAGAGTTTTGGTGTTAAATATGGACAAGGTTGGTACTTTTCTAAAGCAGAACCTTATGATGATTTAGACAAAGATCATAAATAGTTTTTGATCTTTAGTCATCATCCATACGTTGACCACGCTTACGTCCCTCTATGTCTAGGGGTACACCCACAAAGTCAAATTTTTCTCTAAATATATTGGATAAATAACGTTTATATGAAAAGTGAATTCCATCAGGTCTGTTAGTGATAATCGCAATTTTAGGTGGTTTAGTCTCATATTGAGTCGCAAACTTAATACTGACTACGCCACCATTAACTGTTGGTGGATGGTGTCGACTAATAGCATATTTGAGTACTTCATTTAAGGTAGAGGTTGGAATTCTTTGTTTGTAACGTTCATAAATGGTAACAATTTCATCTAAAATTTTATGAACCCTTAGACCAGTTTTAGCTGATATGGTGATCAGTGGGGCATAGTGTAAAAATTTTAATTGGTCACGAATGTCTTCTACAGCTTTGGTATAAGTAGCCTCATCGTCTTTATGAATATCCCATTTGTTCAGCACAATCATACAGCCTAATTTATGTTTTTCAATAAGGTTGGCAATACGTTCATCTAATTCTAAAACACCAACGGTAGCATCAATGATAAGCAGAGCAATATCTGCTTCTTCTAGCATCTCTTCGGTGCGTCCAAAGGCATATTTTTCAATACCCAAAATTTTTCCACGTCGTCTTATTCCTGCTGTATCAACAAAAGTTATTTTACGATCTTGATATTCTAAAGCTTCATCTACAGGGTCAATGGTTGTTCCTGCTACAGGTGAAACGACCACACGCTCTTCATTGAGAAAGGCATTTAGTAAAGAGCTTTTACCTGTATTAACACGACCAATAATGGCTACTTTAATATCTTTATCTTCTTCTTCCACTTCATCAACTTGCACCATATTAACAATGTCTTCAAATGAGAGTTCATTATCTTCTTGCAGTTCTAAGCCTTTATTTTCTTCTTCACGCTCTGGAATATATTCATCAAGCCAAGCATAAAAGTCATTCATATAACGATTATGACTGACCGACATGGGAAAGGTTCTATCAGCACCAAACTCTAAAAAATCCCAATAACGGATGGACTCATCTTTATCATTGTCTATCTTGTTGACAACCAGTGCTATGGGTTTATTAAGGTTTTGAAGTTGATAAAAAAGTTCTCTGTCTTCTTCTTCGGGAATATTTTTACCATCAACCAAATAAATAATAATATCAGCTTCATCAGCAGCACGTAGAGAAAGTTTTTTAACAGTGGCAAACATCTCTGTACTGTCGTCAATACCCCCAGTGTCTATGACTTCAAAGTCACGGTTTCCAGAGATGGTGACCAAACGCTTTTTAATGTCACGTGTTGTTCCCACCACATCCGAGGTAATGGCATCTCTTTGTCGAAGGAGTCTATTAAATAAGGAACTTTTCCCTACATTTGGTCGACCTAAAATAGCGACCTTTTTTAATTTTGGCATTTTTATGTCTTGTATTAGTTTGAAGAGGTCAGGAATTCTGACCGATATGTTTGGAAGTATAGCAAGTTTTTAATTATTGGGGGATGTTAGGTTCATTACTAGGAAGTTTTTCAACATAAAGTGATTGGGAGGGGAAGGCAAAATCTGAATTATTATCTTCAATAATTTTCATAATTTTCAAGTTGATATCTTCTTGTATCTCCATATATTTTCCCCAATTGGAGGTGTTGGTAAAAGTATAAATAAAAATACCTAATGAACTGTCATCAAAAGAAGTAAAGTTGACTAGCATGGTCTCTTTTTGAGCAATATCGTTGTGACTTCGTAACATGGTTTTAATATCGGTTAAGATATGTTTCATTTGTTCACTGTTAGTATTATAGGTTAAGCCAAGGGTCATTTTAATACGTCTGACACCTCGTCGTGAAAAGTTTTGAATTGGACTGTTTGCAATAACTTGATTTGGCAGGGTAATTAGGGCTTTTCCAAAAGCACGAATTTTGGTGGTACGCATACCAATGTCTTCTACAGTACCTTCGACTTCTCCAATTTTTATCCATTCTCCAATACGAATTGAATTGTCAAGAAGTAGTGCAATCGAACCAAAGAGATTCGCAGCTGTATCTTTAGCAGCTAAGGCAAAGGCTAATCCTCCAATCCCTAAACCAGCGACAAGACCAGCCACATTAATGCCCCAAACTTGTAAAATAGCACCTAAGCCAATGGCTAAAATAATACCTCGTATAATGGTTAAAATAAAGTTTCCTACTTCATGCGCTAGTTCAGGATTAAAGCGTTTTGTAAAATGGTACACTGCTCCTCTTAAAGCATGTACAAAGGAATAGATAGCCCAAAAAAGGTTATATACAATCATGGCATCTATGAGTTGTTCAATAAACTTAGTATCGACAAAAAGCAGTGCAAAAAAGAGACGAACACCAATAATCACAAAAACAAAAGAGAGAGGTCCTTTAAGAGCTGAAAGAATTCGGTCATCATAATAAGTTTCGGTACGTTTTGTGAGAGGTTGAAGTACTTTAAGGGTAAGGGTGGCAAAAAGTTTACGTAAGGTGAGAAAAAAGAATAAAGAAAAAAAGGCTGTAACTATATTGGCCAGAGGCAAATTAAAGTAAAGTTCACTTAAAAAACTAAAATTTTCATTTTGATAAAGCTGGTTTAAAAGATTCTGAACTTGAGGAAAAAAATCTATATCAAGTGTTTCAATAATTTCTTGTGTTTGCGTAGTATTATTTTCAGTCATTAACCATGCTCTTTTAGTTTTTATTTTAAGCATTATTTTATCTAAATTTACTGATATAATGCTTCTGTTAATCACGGTTATTACACATAAAAGTGATTAAATAAACTTATAAAAATCATCGAGGAATATTATGAAAAAAAAATTAATAACATTAAGTATCTTTCTTTTTACGAGTTTGCTTCAAGCCGAAACCATTAAAGCAGACTATAAAGTTGAATTTGGGATTATTGGTGAAATTGGTATTGCCAATGCTATTTTGACCAAAGATAAAAATATGTATGAGATTAACGTTAAATTAAAAGCCACAGGGATTGCTGACACACTTTCTAGGGGTAGAAAAGAACATCATGTTTCAAAAGGACGAATTGTTGGGGGAAAAATGGTTTCAGACTACTACCAAGTAACAAAGTCTCATGGTTCTAAAATGACAAGTAAACTTTATAGTTTAAACCATGAAAAAAAAAGTGTTAATAAATCTTATAAACGTTGGAAAAATGGAAAGTTGACTCTTGATAAAAATGAAACTCTAGATTTTTATTCTACAGATGATTTATTGTCACTTTATTTTAATTTAGACAAAAAAATAACCGATAAAAGTAAGGCAAAAAATTATGTTTTTAAGGCTGTAGGAGCAGAAAAACAAGAGGGTACAGTAGAAGTGGCTATTCCTAAAAAATCACTTATAAATATCTATAAAGAGAATGTTGGAGAGAGTGATGATGCTTGGTATGCAAAAGCCATTGTGCATCAAGATATTTTTTCAAGTGATAAGGGAGAGTTATTATTGCGTATTGGGAATGATGGTATTACCCAAAAAGCTGTTTTAAAAGATTTGATTTTCTTTGGAGATATTCGTGCTGAAAAAATGTAAGTTAATGAACTTACATTTTTTCTTATTTCTTTCTTGGAGGTAGTTTTTTGAAACAGTTAAGACATTTTTTACTCTCTTTTTTAATAATACTATTTTTCCTAGCCCTTGTTTCTCTGAATTGTGGTCGATAATGACGTACGAGCTTACGTAATTTATTGTAAGCTTTTCCTTTGAGTTTAATTGTTTTCGCAGAGGGTTTACTCACATATCGTGCAGGGTTAATGGCACGACCTTTTTTGTAGAGACCAAAATGTAAATGAGGACCCGTACTTCTTCCTGAAGTTCCCACATAACCAATGGTTTTTCCTTGACCTACATAGGTACCTCTATTAACGCCTTTGGCATAACCTCTCATGTGGGCATAGAGTGTTTTAAGTCCATTGGCATGTTGAATCTCAATGGTTCTTCCGTAACCACCTTTCCAACCTTTAAAAACAACCTTTCCTTTAGAAGAAGCGACAATACGTGAACCTGAACGAGCAGCATAATCAATACCTAAATGTGGACGATAACGCTTATGTATGGGGTGATAACGTCTGTGGGTAAATCGGCTAGAGATACGCTTCATATTAGGAACAGGACGGATAAAACGCGTGGTATAGGTACGTTTATATTGTCTTCCTAGTGAGTCATAATATTTTTCATTATCCATTAAAAAACCATAAAAAGGTTTTCCTTTAATCTCAATAAGACAAGCATCAATCTGTGGACTGGTGTAAGGTTTGTTGTTTCGATAGCGTTGAGTATAGAAAAGAATAATTCGGTCACCTTTTCGCATTTTGTTAAAAGGAATACTTTTAGAATAAACTTCTTCAAGCTCTTTTCCATAATACCAAGTTTTAGTGGCTCTATACAAATCTTTTTTAAAGCCATATTTCATTTTAATAGAAATGGTTCTTTCAATTAAATCATAAGGAATTTCTACATATTTATAGGTATAACCTTTTTTAGAGTTTTTAAGTTGAAGCATTAATTCATCTGAAACAGGAATATTAATGGTAGTAATCTTTCCTTTTTTTCGGTTAATACTGTAGCTTTGTCCAGCTCTAATCTCTTGGATAAGCTCTTTATCTTCTTTGTGCATCTTATAGTAAGTCTTTTGAGGGATACCATGTTTTTTAAGAAAACCTAAAAAGGTGAGTTTATTACTCCATTTGTATTCTTTAGCAGCAATATTTTGGGTAAATAGAAGGAGAGAAATGAGTATCAATAATGATTTTATGGGCATATAAAAGATCTTTGTTTAAAATTTAAAACAAATTTTAACTGAAAGGTTCTTATATAAATATGATAAAATTTCAAAAAATTAAAAGGTTTTATTTGAAAAGATATATTTTAGGCATGGACAGAGGAGTGTTGTTTATGCTTTTAGCCTCACTCTCTTTTGCTTTTATGGGAGGGTTTGCTAAAGTAGTTTCAGAAGTATTACCTCCTGTAGAAGTAACTTTTTTTAGAAATATCTTTGGGGTAGTTCTGGTGGGAATATCTATCTATAAAGTACCTTTAAAACAGACAGGTGGAAAGTTTTTACTTTTAGTCTTTCGTGGTTCTATGGGTTTTGCAGCACTATTAGCCTATTTTTATTTAATTGCCAACATACCTTTGGGTGATGCCATTACCTATAACAAAACTTCTCCTATTTTTGTCGCTATCTTTGCTTATTTATTTTTAAATGAGAAATTAGGAAGAAATGCATTATTGGCAATAGCCATTGGGTTTATCGGAATATTATTTGTAGCACAACCAGTAGGTGGCTCATTTGACAAATATGATGTATTGGGAATATTTTCAGGGATTGGTGCAGCCTTAGCCTATACTTCGATTAGAGAACTGCGTAAATATTATGATACAAGGGCTATTGTTATGTCTTTTATGGGCATTGGAACGCTTGCACCTCTTATGCTGATGCTTATTACCCCTTATCTCAATGTTTCTTCTTCTTTAGACTGGATGTTTGCAGAATTTATCATGCCAGAAGGCATTACATGGTTTTATGTAACAGCTGTAGGTATTTTTGCTACCATTTCTCAGTTACTTATGACCAAGGCTTATGAGTTAACCAAAGCAGGTATTGTGGGGACTATTTCTTATACAAATATTATTTTTGGTGTACTTATAGGTATTTCTTTAGGCGATGCAATACCGAATATTTGGACATTTTTGGGTATAATTTTGGTCATAAGCTCAGGGCTTTTAGTAGCTCTTTCTAAAGAAAAATAATAGGATTAAATTATGAAATTAATAGCAGGGCCTTGTGTTTTAGAAAGTCGTGATACGGTGATGAAAATTGCAGAGTCTCTAAATAAATATCATGAAGATTGTACCAAAGATTTTTATTTTAAAGCCAGTTTCGACAAGGCTAATCGTACCTCATTAGATTCTTTTAGAGGGCCGGGGTTAGACGAAGGTTTAAAACTGCTTGAAGAAGTTAAAGAACAGTTTGGTTATAAGATTTTAACCGATGTTCATGACTATACTCAACCACAAGCAGTAGCTGAAGTGGCTGACGTGTTACAAATACCTGCTTTTTTATGTCGTCAAACAGACTTATTGGTGGCAGCTGCAAAAACAGGGGCTGTGGTGAACATTAAAAAAGGACAGTTTCTTGCACCCCAAGCCATGGAACATTCAGTAAAAAAAGTACTTAAAACACGTGGTTTTGAGGGTGAAGCTTCGTATGAAAATGCAGACAAATACAATGTATGGTTAACGGAGCGTGGTTCAAGTTTTGGTTATGGAAATTTGGTTGTTGATATGAGAGGGTTAAAGACCATGAGAGAGTTTGCACCTGTAATTTTTGATGCAACCCATTCAGTACAAAGTCCAGCATCGGGTGGGGCAACTTCTGGAGGTGATTCTTCCATGGTTCCTTACCTTTCACGTGCTGCTGCAGCTGTGGGTGTGGATGGTTTCTTTTTTGAAACGCACTTTGATCCAAGCATTGCATTGAGTGATGGTCCTAACATGATAGAACTTAAGAAGTTAGAAATTTTAATGAAACAAATTGAGGCGATAAGAAGTATTGTAGAATAGCTTTTATGGCATCGAAGAAAGTAAAAGTTTAATTCGTTATAATAATTTCAAATCATTATAAAAGGCAGTAAATGACAACCGTTGAAGGTAACTTACAAGTAGACAAGAGTAAAAAAGTAGCAATTATTAATGCGAGATTTAACCATTTTATTACAGATAGATTGGTAGAGGGTGCTGTGGATGTCTATGCTAGGCATGGTGGAAACGCAGATGATTTAGATTTGATTTTAGTTCCTGGTGCTTTTGAAGTACCCTTTGCATTAGATAAAGCTTTAGCTTCTGGTAAGTATGATGCTGTATGTTGTTTAGGAGCAGTAATTCGTGGGGCAACCCCTCATTTTGATTATGTTTCAGCAGAGGCAACAAAAGGTGTGGCAAATGCCACTATGAAACATGGTAAACCAGCAACTTTTGGGGTGTTAACTGTTGATAGTATTGAACAAGCTATTGAGCGTGCTGGTACAAAAGCTGGTAATAAAGGTGGGGAAGCGATGGCTGGATTGATTGAACTTATGAATCTATATACAGCGTTAGAGGCCTAAGGATTTATATACCGTAGGTTCGATTTTATCGAACATTAATATGACGTTCGATGCACCCAAGGGTATTTCCGTTGGTCAAATCGAACCTACGGAACTTTAAATATATATGAAAGTTCATTCATTGAATTTTTATATACATTTTAAAAATGTAAAAAGGTAAGAATAAAATATGGCAACAAGACACCAAGCAAGAACAGCAGTAGTAGGACTTTTATATGCATATGATTTAGGGAATGAAGATATTTCAACATTTACCGATGATATTTTAGAAGAAGATAAAATTAGAAATAAACAAAGAGAATTTTCACATGCTCTTTTTAATGGAACAATTGAAAATTTAAAAATACTTGATGCTGAGATTCAAAAGCATCTTAGAGGTTGGGATTATAAATCAATTGGTAAAGTAGAGAAGGCAATTATGCGTTTGGCTACTTTTGAGATTATGGTTGAGGGAACAGATAAACGTATTATTATTAATGAAGCAATTGAACTGGCAAAAGCGTTAGCTGATGATAGATCTCCACATTTTATTAATGCTGTTTTAGATGCTTTGGGAAAAGAAGAAGCAGCGAATATTGCAAAACCAAAAGAGATAGAAGTTCCAAAAGAAAAACCCGAATAACACGTAGGTTCGATAAAGGAAAAAAATGAGTGCCTTAAATAACAGAAGAATGACCGTAGATGAAGCGATAGAACTCATTGAAAAAGCAGATTTAAAAACATTGGGTCGTATGGCATCTGAAATGAAAGCCAAATTACATCCTAAAAAAATCACAACTTTTGTGGTTGATAGAAATATTAATTACACCAATATCTGCTGGGTAGATTGTAAGTTTTGTGCTTTTTATACCCATGAGAAAAAAGAAGATGCTTATATCTTAACTTTCGATGAAATTGACCAAAAAATAGAAGAGTTACTGGTTATTGGAGGAACACAAATTTTGTTTCAAGGAGGAGTGCATCCTAAGCTTGAAATTGAATGGTATGAAGATTTAGTGGAACATATTTCTAAAAAATATCCACAAGTAACCATTCATGGGTTTTCCTCTATTGAGATAGATTACATTGCAAAGCGTTCTAAAATCAGCATTGCCGAAGTTTTAGCACGGCTACAAGCTAAGGGACTCTCTTCTATTCCTGGTGCTGGAGCTGAGATACTCTCTGATAGGGTTAGAGATATTATTGCTCCTAAAAAACATGACAAAGACCAATGGTTAGAAGTGCATAGACAAGCCCACAAATTGGGTGTAAAATCAACGGCTACCATGATGTATGGAACGGTTGAAACAACACGTGAACTTGTTGAGCATTTGGATTATGTGCGAACTTTGCAAGATGAAACAGGGGGGTTTAGAGCGTTTATTATGTGGTCATATCAAAGCGACCATACGCAGTTAAAACGTGAATTACCTACCATTTCAAAAACAACGCCTAATCAGTATTTACGTTACTTAGCAGTAGCACGTTTATTTTTGGACAATGTACCCAATATTCAAAGTTCATGGGTTACCCAAGGTAGCTATATTGGGCAAATGGCATTGAAGTTTGGGGCGAACGATTTGGGTTCAACCATGATGGAAGAGAATGTGGTTTCAGCAGCTGGAGCAGCCAACTCTATGAATCAAGATGAGATGATAGAGCTGATACGTGACATTGGTGAAAATCCTGCAAAGCGTAATACAGCTTATGATATTTTAGAAAGATTTTAATAAATGATAAAAAAAATAATAACCATAACACTACTAATCCAAGGAACATTAATGGGTGCAAACCTTAGTCAATTAAAAATTAATAATACAGAAGTACCTTTTATATTTGAAGAAAACAAAAACTTACCAATTGTTTCTATGCAATTGATTTTTAAGAATACGGGTTCTTTATCTGATACTAAAAGTGGATTAGTTCAGCTTTCAGCTGCTTTACTTAATGAAGGAACAAAAAAAGAGGGCAGTGTCGGTTTTGCTACCAAACTTGAAAGTCGAGCCATTTCTTTAGGAACACATGCTGGAAAAGAGACTTTTGTGATTGAGGTTGGTTCTTTAAAAGAAGAATTTCCGTATGCAATAGAGCGTTTAAAGGAGTTACTTACTGATCCAAACTATACAGAAGAAACATTGAGCAAGATTAAAACACAAGCCATTGGTAATTTAAAACGAAAAGAGAGTGATTTTGATTATATTTCTTCTTTAGAACTTAAAAAAATGTTGTTTCCCAATACCCCTTTGGCTAAAGCGTCAGCTGGAACGGTTGAAAGTGTTGAGAGTATAAAGCTCGTAGAGATAGACAAACATTTAGGTGATCATTTAGGGGTTAACAATGCCATTGTTGTCATGGGTGGAGATATTTCGCAAAAAGAAGCATCTGCTTTTGCAACAACTGTTTTAAGCTTACTTTCTATTACAAACTCAAAAGAAATTGAGAGCATGAAAGCATTAGGTAAAAAGCAAGTACAAGAGAAGATTTTTAAGAGTGAACAAGCTTATGTTTATTTTGGTTCGCCACTTAATATTGCTTATGATTCAAAAGAACGACATCTTGCAAAAGTAGCATCGTTTGTTTTAGGTAGTTCTGGTTTTGGTTCACGTATGATGGAAGATATTAGAGTGAAAAAAGGTTTGGCTTATTCAGCATATAGTCGTTTTAATATTAATAAAACGCATTCTTATTTTTCGGGTTATTTACAAACAAAAATTGAGAGTGGAGAAGAAGCTGTAAATTCAGTCAAAGAGGTAGTTGAGATTTTTTTAGATAAAGGTATCACACAAGAAGAACTTACCTCTGCTCAACAGTTTATTGTGGGTTCTGAACCTCTTAGAAATGAAACACTTTCTCAACGCTTAGGTCGTGCTTTTCAAGAGTTTTATACCAACAAACCTTTGGGTTCATCTGTGGAAGATTTGAAAAAGATAGAAGCAATTAAACTAGAAGAGATTAATGCATTTATTAAGCAACATAAAG
The DNA here is from genome assembly GCA_902727935.1 of uncultured Sulfurovum sp. Lineage (GTDB taxonomy): Bacteria > Campylobacterota > Campylobacteria > Campylobacterales > Sulfurovaceae > UBA1140. The sequence continues at coordinate 42,459 of CACVAX010000059.1, forward strand.
AGATAGCTGATCTTTCATTTTCTGTGGTTACAGGTCAGAAGGGTTAAACTCACTTAAGAGACGTGCTTTAGAAAAGTAATGTCCTTGAGAGTAGTCGACGCCTAACTTTTTAAGGATATTAAATATATTTTCATTTTCTACAAATTCAGCAATGGTTTTGATATTTTGTTTTTTTGAAAAAAAGACAATGGTCTCCAGCAAATCTTGTGAAAATTTGTCATGTTCAATACCACGAATAAGACTCCCATCTATTTTAATGTAATCGGGTTGATACGATAAAATACGTGAAAAGTTTGAAAACCCTGCCCCAAAATCATCTAAGGCAATTTTAACGCCATAGGTTTTAATTTTTTTTATGAACTCTTGGGTACTTTTTTGATTGTTTATTCTTTGATCTTCAAGTAATTCTATGGTGATACGATGGGTTTCAGTTTTATAGCGTTCCAATAAAATAAAAAATTCACTTTTAGTACGTGCATCTTCCATATCTAAAGCAGAAAGGTTAATGCTAATTTGGATGTCATTATTAAATAAAGCTCGAAATGAATTACGTAGCACGATACTTGTGATTTCATGATAATATTTACCCTCTTTAGCAATGTCTAAAAAGTGTAAAGGAGAAATAACTTTACCTTGTTTATTTATAAGTCGCACCAAAGATTCATATTTTTCAGTTTTGAGTGTCTGATTATTGATAATGGGTTGAAAATAAGAGATGATATTATAGGAAGCAATGGCTTCTTTTAACATAATGAATTTATTAAGTTTCTTATGAGAATCTCGCGTGGCTTTTTCTAAAAAATTAGTCGAAAGAATAAAAGCTTCTTTACTTTCTAAAATTTTTTTTAATCCAATTCTAGCATTATCTAAAGCATCTTTACCGTAAGCCAAAGAGCAGATAATAGAAAGGCTGTAGTCAACAATACCAATCTTGATTTTTTGTTTATTGATTTTTTTTTGAAATGCTTTCATAAGTTCACTCAAATGTTTTTCATCAATGGGTACTTGATATGCTTTTGCAAAAACAAACTCACCTTTGTTTAAAAGGTATACCTTTGAAAATTCATACTCTTTGGGCATGTATCTTAGAAGCTCTTTTGCGAAAAGAGTTTGAAGTTTTTTGGTTATTTTATTGGTAAATGAGTGTTGAAGATATTTAAACTCTTCAATTTTTAATAGTACAAGGATCACCTCTTTATGTTCTTTTAAATAATCATTTAATTGCTCTTCATGATGGATGATATCTGTAATTGGAATAGAAAGACTAATAAATTGCTCTACTTCTCCATGGGTGTTTAAAATGGGTTGAATGGTACTTTTAAGATAATAGAGTTCACCTGCTTTTGTTTCATGCTTGAGAATACCAGACCATACCTCTTTTGTTTCACTTAAGTTTTTTAATAAGCTTAAAAAAAAGTTTGGTGATTCATGTTTTGACTTTATTTCATCATAAACCTGACCGATGAGTTCTTCTTTTTTAAAGCCTGATAGGGTACAAAACGTTTCATTGACATAGGTAATGATACCTTTCTGGTTGATTTTGGAAATAATGGCTGAAGCATTGGTGATATTTTGGTACTCTTTAATAAGGTTTTTTTCTTGATTTTCTTTTTTAATGGTGTTAATTTGCCCTAATAACGTTTTGTTATCAATGGGTTTTTGAAGGTATCCTTGAATGCCATAATTTATACTTTGATAAAGGATTTTTCTTTCGGTATAGGCAGAAAGAATAATAATGGGTATATCATGATTAATGTCTCTAATTATTTTGATAAAATCTGAACCATTCATTTTTGGCATGGATAAATCAGTAATAATTAAATCAATTTTTGAGGTCTTAAATTTCATAAAGGCTTCTAACCCATCTTCTGCTAGAATAAGCTTGGTGCAGTGTCTTTGGAGTAGGTGAGAGGTTAGTTCTCTGGTTAATTTATCATCTTCTATGTATAAAATAGTAAATCGAATCGAATTTATGGGTGAGGGGATGATAAGTCCTTCTTAATAAATATTTTTTTAGCGAAATTATAGTATAAAAATAAGATTTTTTTATACTTTTGAAAAGATAGACTAATGGTCTAGTTTGAGTGTTACGCTAATAAACAATGGCTTTTTAATGTATAATATATAAAATAAATAGGAGTGTAGGTGAAAGAAGCTAAAGTATTATTTCAGAAGTTAAAAATAGTTTCACTTTTAGATTTAGCATTGCTCATACCCTCTTCTTATAAGAACAGCATACTTTCAACACAGATACAATTGGGTAAGCAACATACTTTAGAAGCCAAGGTTGATGAGGTTTCTAATATTAATGGTAAACTACGCATTACTTTTTGGCTATCCCGTTTTAATATGCGTTTAATTTCCATGCTCTTTCGTGTTACACCGTATCATTATCAACTTTTTACACTAGGTTCACAACATTATATTCAAGGTAAAGTAGAAGATTATAGAGGAGCTTTACAGATGAATCAAGCTAAGTCTCTTAAACGTGTTGGTGAGCTTATTCCTAAGTATGGTACAGCCGTTAAAGAGAGTAGTATGCGTTCACTTATTGAGTATTATATTAATGAGCAGATGCTTTATGCAGAAGGTTTAAATGCTTTAGAAGTTAGAACATTGTTAGGTTTACATTATCCTCAAAACTTACATGATGTGGAAGGCTATGACAAAGAAGTTTTAAAATTTCTCGAAGCTTTTAATCATATGAAAAAACTTAAAGGAAAACGCGAAGATTTTCCTGCACTTGAAGCTTTGCATGGGAAGTTAAACACTTTTGTAAAAGCTTTACCATTTACACTTACCAAAGAACAGCAAAGCGTTATTTTAGAAGTTCAACAAGATTTAAAACAGGTAAATAAAGCTGCTAAGCGTTTGGTTATTGGGGATGTAGGTTCAGGAAAAACCATGATAATTTTGGCTGCTGCTGTTATGGCGTATCCTAGTCGTAGTATTTTAATGGCACCTACTTCGTTATTGGCAATTCAACTCTATGAAGAAGCCACAAAACACTTACCCAGTTATATGAGCATTGCGTTGGTGATGCAGGGTAAAAATGAGGGAGATTATTTAACAGCAGATTTTATTATTGGGACTCATGCTATTTTATATAAAGATGATATGCCTCAAGCTTCTTTAGTGATGGTAGATGAACAACACCGTTTTGGTACAAAGCAAAGAACACTACTTGAAAATATGATGGCTAAAGACGAAAAAAAACCACATTTTTTACAGTTCTCAGCTACGCCCATTCCTAGAACCCAAGCCATGATGCAGTCGGAGCTTATAGATGTAAGTTTAATTACTTCTACTCCTTTTGAAAAAGAGATTACAACCCTAGTCATAGCCAAAGAAGATTTTTCAAACTTATTAGCGTCTATCAAAAGTGAGATAGCAGAAAAACATCAAGTTTTGATAGTTTATCCTTTAGTAGAAGAGAGTAGTGAAATTCCCTATCAGTCTTTAGAGGAGAGCAGAGGGTTTTGGGAAAAAAAGTTTCAAAATGTCTATGTAACCCATGGTAAAGATAAAAAGAAAAAAAAAGTCTTACAAGAATTTCGAGACAAAGGCGACATTCTTTTAGCAACAACGGTAGTTGAAGTTGGTATTTCTTTACCAAGGTTAACGCTTATTGTGATTGTTGGAGCAGAGCGTTTAGGTTTGGCAACCCTACATCAGTTACGAGGAAGGGTAGGGCGACTTGGGCTTAAGAGTTGGTGTTATTTATTTACTAAAAATAAAAATAATGAACGTTTAAAATCTTTTTCTCAAACCATGAGTGGCTTTGAAATAGCAAAGTTGGATTTACAATTTAGAAACTCAGGAGATATTTTGGATGGAACAATTCAAAGTGGATTACAGTTTAAGTGGCTTAATTTAGGAGAAGATGAGCATATTGTGAAAGTGGCTAAAGAGAGGGTAAACAGTTTATAATGCTCTAAGAAGTTTTATTCATTTGGTCGTGTCCAAATAAAAAGTAAAACCATAGACAGAAGAACAATTTGTATACTTAAAACAAGAGGCTTAACAGCCATAAAAAGGGATATCGCTAATACAAGAGCAATTGAGAGTGTTGCAAAATATTTAGCATTTTTACTAATAGCTCCTCGTTCATGCCAATCGGAAATCATAGTACCAAAGAGTTCATGATTGAGTAACCAAGTATGCAGTTTTTCTGAAGATTTGGCAAAAAAGAAGGAAGCGAGTAAAAGAAAGGGTACGGTAGGTAATAAAGGTAAAAGAACACCTAATATAGCCAAACCAAGAGTTATGAAACCAAGGAGCAACCAAATGTATTTTATGGTTCGTTTCATTTAATTGTTTCTTATGTTTATGGGCATAAGAACAGTTGTTCTTATGCTTTTTTGATTAATAGAGACCAAATTTACCATCGGCTCTTTTGTACATTACTCTCATTAGACCATCATGGTCATTAAACACGATAAATTGTCGTTTATTTTCAGCTTTTAAGGCTGTAATGGCTTCTTCAAAATCTAGTGGTTTATGGAGTTCTAAATCCATGGGTACAAGTTCAATCTCTTCAGTATGTAGTTCAAGAACAGCTTCTGCTTCATCTCCTAAATCTTTAAATGACATGACTTTATGGCTTTTGATTTTATCAGCATGTCGTCTAAGTGCTTTTTGTGCTCTTGAAAAAGCGTTGTCAGCTGCTGCATAAACATCTTTGTCACTTTGGGTAATAACAATGGTATTTTTGTCTTTTAGATTTAAGACCAGTTCAACTGAAACATTTTTTTTACTTTTACTGTCAGCTGTAATAATGGTATTGCTTGAAATGATATTTAAGTTGTATTTGTTTAATCCATCAATACTTTCTGAGATGTGTTCTCTAATAGAATCTGATAGATCATAATGTCTTCCCACTATATTTTTACTCATAATTTATCCTTTTGTTTTTTTTAGTTTAAAGTGAAAACTCTGTAAAAGTAAGTCTCTTTAAGTACTTTATATTCTACTCTTGAATGGTTAACAGATGGTAAACCTCATGTAAAAAAATAGAAAAATAATTTACTTAGAGTAAATATTAAAATTAATTATAATATTTAAAGTTTTTGTAAAGTTCTACGATGAAAAGTGATATTCCTATCTTCCACTCCAGCAGCTGCACTGGGGTCATCAAAATCTTTGTAGCTAACATAAACATCAATAAGAAGTGATAGGCTTGAATTAAACCCTGCTGTTCCATTATCTGCCCATCGTGCAATATTTTCACAGTTACTGGCATCTAATTGAGCCTCATTACTGGCATATTGAATATTGGTAGTAATATTAAAAACCTGAGAAGTAATGCCATCACCAAAAGTTGCATTGATTTGGTTAATACAGTTTCCATTGGCAGTTCTATCATAGTGTAAGGCATAAAGTATGGCTTGTTCGGTATAAGAACGTGCCAATAGGGCTGCTTGTTCTTTTTGATATTGTTGGGTGGTTTCTTTAATGGTTTTACCCGTTACATTCATAATAAGTGCTGTGACTGTTGCCATAATAACAATCACAAAAATGGCTGTAACCATGGAAAATGCTTTTTTAGAGTGCGTTATCATCTAATGACCACCTTTTGTTTACAAGTTGTTACATTGAAGTCTTCCCCAATATTTTCAGAGGCACAAAGTTTAAAGTTAATGACACCTCCATTTTCTGAAAATTTGAATACCGTAATATTGGGTAAAAGAATGTTTTTTTCGACATCTTGACTCATATAACTTTCACCGTTCCATGGTTGGTAGTTGGAGTATAAAAAGAGATTATATTGATTGGTTGTTGCATCAAATTCTGGAGCAAGAGCATAAGCTGACCATGCCAATTTATAACGTTCAGTAATAATTTTAGGAAGAAGTATGGCATTGTTAGGGTCTTGTGTTCTTGTAAAAGTTAATTTTTCTGTTCCGTTTCTCATTACTGGAAAAATACAACTGGTACTTGCTAATACTTCTGGAATGAGACCCATACAAAGGGGATTATACTCAATGGTGTCCGTATAATAGTTATCATCTTGAGCAAATAAAACAGCAGCTGGATTGGCACTGGTTAAATTTACTTTTCCATTGGATAAGTTATTCATAATATTTGCTGTAATACTAAGATTTGAATCAGGTGTTGTAAATTCTAAAATAGAAGCATGGTTTTCGTAATTAGCAATACCATTCCAACTAGGGTTTTTAGTGGCTGAAAAGCTGTCATTGTCATAGCCTATCCACTCTATGCTAGTAAAACTTTCTCCTGTGGGAATATCTCTTAGGGGTAACCAAGAGGTAGCCGTGGCATTTCCATCTAAAAAATCTTGATGTTTTTTTGAAATGGTACTTCCTTGAATTCTATAAGTGAGTCGATTGACGATTTGGTTGGCAACCAATTCGGTTTTGGTACTCACATTGTAAACAGCACGTTGCATAAGGTAGTTTTCATAAACTTGTATAATAATTTGTGAAGAAAGAGACGCGACAATGCCTAAAATAACCAAGACAAAAATGACTTCTAATAATGAGAATGCTTTTTTCATTAGTATTGTTTCCCTCCTAAAGAGTAGGTACCTAAGTTACAGGAAAAAGCACGTAAGACAATGGTTTTATTGAGTTCTTCAACGGTACTATCTGTGGTTAAGGTGGTTTTTACAAATTTGATATTACTGTCTCTACCACCAGCTAAAGAAGGCGTTGTGAATAGATTATTAGCAGCATTGGTAGTGGGAGTGAGTATTCCTGTGGGTCGGTCATTGGCGTAAGTCACTTCTGTTCTAATACGAATCTTGGTGTCCACATAATCTCCTAAGCTTTTGGTTGTTGATTCTTCACTATTGAAGACACTTAAGTTAATGTCTGATGCATGATAATCGTCTATGTCGTCAAAGTCTCCAGCATCTTGACCTATGACTGAAGCCGTAATATTTTGTTCTGCAACGGTAGAGGTTCTTCCAGAGACATTGTTGTCAAACCTGATACCAGCCAATTGAAAAAAAGTATTATCTACAGGGTTGTTAAGGCTAATGATAGGTGCAACACCAACAGAAAGGTTGGTATCTCCTTCATCCCAATGTTTTGAAAGTAATATTCCTGTGTGTGAGGCAATGGCTGCTATGGCTTCTTGTTGTAAAGCAATATTTGAACTTCTGATAGATTGTTGAATAAGCATGGGTGCTGAAAGGAGGACAATCCCCATGATAACCAAAGCAAAAATAAGCTCTATCATGGCAATTCCTCGTTTAATTTTTTTAGTGGTCATTTTAGCCTCTCTTCTTTACCATGACAAGCGATTTGCTGCTTTGTCATTTGCTTTCATATTCAAGGTGTTTCCCGTTGCTCCAATGCCTGAAATAATCCCAAGATTAGGATTTTTAAAATTAACTCGGTAGAAAGGATGACCAGCACGTAAAATATCTTCATGATATCTTAACCAAGGGTCAACATTGACAATAACTTCGACACCAATTCGTGGCGTAGTATCATCATCGAGTGCATTACCCTCATAGTTGGTAAACACATTGTCATATCGACCTTTTATACTGCTTAAATTTGTATCTGATGGGCTTATGCTCACATCAGGATTATCAGGTACTAAGGCATTAATAGTACCATCTGTTAACGAATTGTGTTTTCTAGCTGTGTACCATCCATATTTGGTATGTTTCGAGTTTAATCCAAGTTCACTAGGTAAAATATTTGAACACCATGCTACGGTTAAATCACAGTAAAGTTCCACACCCAAAGGAGTTAATTGAGAAAAGTTAGGACTTTCAGGGTAGTTCTCCATGTCGGGTGCTACTCTACTATAGTAAAAGTAGCGTTCACCATTAGCCACTTCTCCCGTATTATCTGCTTGGTTTGCCACGCTATCTTCTCCTTTAAGTTTAAAGATACTTTGCGTTGCATTTGCCTCAATATTCAATAAGTTTAGATGCACAGGGTTCATGGTCTCATTGAGTTCTTTACTAATATTATATAAAATATTAATCGAAGAGTTTCCTTCATTTGTATCTAAGAAGTCAGAGGCTAGAAGAGAATAACCATCATCTAAATGCGTTGTTTCTGACATAGATGGAAGACCACCGTTGACTGAAATCATACGTTTAAATGATTGTGCTGTGTTGTTTTTGGTCATTAAAGGTGGATAGCTTGTATTGTTATCAGTGCTTTGGGTGCTTATGAGATAATTGAGGTTTAAGTTGACTGGTTTTGCCACACATGAGCTTGTAAAGTTTGTTAAAGGCGTATGATTTTTACCTTGTGCAATAATATCTGTAAATAAGTTAATCCCCATGTGTTGGCTTAAGCTAAGGTCTCCCATATAGATATGTTTCTCTCCATTATTATTTAGGTTTTCTAAACGCGTATTGGTTAGGTTAAATTCATAAGCTTCAAACTCTATAGTAATAGGGTCATGGTTTGTACTGTGAGGTGTATTTGAACTAAAGTTACAACCATAGCGACCGTTTATCAGTTGATTGGAGCTACTGTTTAAAATACAACCACTTAGTTGAGGGTCTCCACTGGAATCTTTGTCGGTATCTGTCCAGTTTATATCAGTAATTTGGAATGAATACTTCCCCACATTATCATGAGAAATTATTTCATCATTTAGTGAACCGAGGCTAAAGCCATAGTTGTCTCTTTGGGCAAGATTATTGATGCTACTGGTATCATTACAGCTTAGTTTGTCTTCAAAAGTTAGGGTTGCGTTAAGTTCTTCAGCCCTTAAGGTTTTATAGGTATTGGCTACGGTGTCTAGGCTATCCATTATGGCATCGATATGAAGTTTATAGTCATATTCAGCAGCCAAATTTACAGCTGTGGTATCATCATCATTGACTTTATAAATGGTATTTGGGAAAGCTGTATCGCTTTCTTCAATTTTAACTCTGTAGGCAAGAGGACGAATAGCAAAGGCATCACTCCCTCCTGTTTTTTCGCCTCCACTTAAGGTATTTTTAGACCTTGTAAAATCAGCTTCATTATCATATTGCCCATAGAGTAATGAACCGTTTGCATCAAGTAAGGCTGTGACTCTAAAGGCTGCATGGCGTGTGGCTTGAGCAATCTTTAAATCATTTTTATCGCTATCAAGAATGAGTCTACTTTTTTCTGTATTATCAAAGTAGACATAAGTTGTATAAAGAACATCATTGATTGTGCTTGAGTTATGGTCAAGAAGTTCTACTTTTAAAGTCACATCTTTAATGCCTGTTTCATAGTGACTGGTTCTGTTTTTGTCATAACTCACCACCGAATAGTCAAAGTCAGTATTGGTTATTTGAGTATAAAACTCTCTTTTTTGTTGATAGTCATAAGCATTTAGAGGTGCTACAAAATCTTTACTATCAGTTCGTTCAACTGCAAAAGAAACCACATCATCATTAATAATTGTACCCAAGCCTTGATTGTCAATAATGGTTAAGAGTGTCGTAGGGCTGCTTAAATCAACGGTGAATGTTTCGTCATATTCCATTTGATAGTCACCCACAACTTCAACTTCAATATCTTGACTTGTTTCTCCAGCTCTAAAATTAATGAAGTTGCTATCAGCTATATAATCATTATCTGCAATGGTTGCTGTTCCATCATTTAGGGTATAAGCAATTTGTGTGTCCACTGCTGATTGGCTACTTAAGGTGACCGTAAACCTAAAGGTTGTATTGCCCGTATCACCTTCTTTTTCACTAATATCATTGATTCTTACATCAGGATAAACACAAGAAGTTGCATTTCTATCGCTTCCATCCCAGTTTTTAGCTCCATTGGTGTTAGTAAAAATTGAGCTAATTTCACTTGGGGTTAATGCTTGATTAAAAATAAGTGTTTCATCAATACTACCACTAAAATGATTTTGTTGATTACTTCCACTTCCAATACTTATGGTATTAATATCAGCAAGGTCACCAATATCTTTGATGCTTGTTGCTTCTAAGCTTCCATCGATATAGAGACTTGTTGTTCCATCGTTGTAGGTCAAAGTAATCATGTGCCATTTCTCATCATGAATATTATTGGCTTCTAAATCTGAAGAGACAGTGCTTGAACGATTGTTATCTTCGTTGGTTGTCCATCCTCTTAAGGTTTTACCATCAGGACTGTAGGCAAGGGTGGTACTGTGGTTTGAACTTCCTGCTTTAGACATTTCGATGAGGCGTACATAATTTCCTCCAGGAGCTTGATTTTGTTTGGTTTTAATCCAAGTATTGATGCTCACTTCATTGTCTAAAGGAATGCTTACAGCTCCTTCAATTTGTGTTTGGTTAAAATCAAAAACAGGAGCATTGTTAATTTTCCCATCAAGTTGAGGTTGTACGGCATTTAGTGCATTTAGGTGTAAGCCATTGCCACTACTATCAAGGACTTCATTAGGTGAACCATCCCAATAACACGCATCAAAACGATAATCGGCTGTGATGCTTGGTTCTAGGTCGACACAGCCACAATTTCTTGGATTTCCATCAAGATTGATATTAAGTTTTTGTTGCGTATAAAGAGCATTAATTTCATCTACGGACATGTCTCGATTAAACATATAGAACTCATCTAAGTAACCCGAGTATTGAGCAACATTAATATCACTGCTATTGTCAAATGAATCATCATAAGCAGCTTCTCCTTCAAGTACCCCATCCATATAGAGTTGAACTTTCCCTCCTTTTGCATAAGTGACAGTGACAAATATCCATTCTGGATTGGTCGCATCATAGGTACGGTTTGAGAGTAGTTGCGTACCATCAGCTAACAATACTTCTACTTGACCTATGGTAGCACTTGCATTTGCTTTAAAACCAATGGAAAATGAGCCTTTGGAGATAGCTTTTTCAGTATTGCTAACAGAGGTATTGTCATACATCCAAAAAGAGAGTGTTCCATTATCTTCATGATAAGCATCATGGTCTTTTATGGTCAGTCCTGAAACAGGGTATGCATCAATAGCATTACATAAAATACTAGAGTTAGGTCTTTTTGTAGAAGCCAAGGTAGTTCTAATATCATTGGCTTGTGGTGAATAGTCGGTATATTTATTTCTATTCAAACAATCAAAACGGTATTCAGCAATATTGACCACAGGTTTTCTATCATCATTGATAATCACAATAATAATTTTTTTAGCAGGGTCTCCTGGTTTAGCCGAATTTGTTTTAGATTCAATTTTACTGCCACTTGTATTTAGGTCAATAAAACTAGCATTATTAGGCGTGGTTAAACTTAGGGTAAAGGGTTCATTGGGTTCATAAGAGGTATCTCCTTGAACATAAATAGTAATGTTTCCTTCGGTTTCTCCTTCTGGTATTTTCATGAGTAGAGGTTCAAGCCCATCAAGTTTATGTTGGGTGGCTACTGCATCTTGTATTGAAGGTTTTGCTGAAACATTTTTTTGATTCTTAGAAATTTCTTGTGTTTTCTCTGTAATTAATGGATATTTTTCATTTGGTGTTCTACCTAATTCCTCAATATAGTATTCTTCATAACTGCTATATTTATCACTAAAATACTTTGAATATTTCCAGTAAGAAATTTCAAAAGTAGTCCAAAAATACCAATAACGTCTATATGACGTATTGTTTTGAGTGTAGCTACCTGTTGAACTGTCTTCATCATCATTTAAAATAGTACCTATAACGGATGTACGGCTTCCGTGAAGTACTGCATTTATAGGGTTATGAATACGTACCTTAAAAGTTTCATCTTCTTCAAAAGTATCATCGCCATTAATCATATAATTTATATTAACAGCTTGTTCACCTGGAGCAAAATAGATAGAACTTGTGTTTCGAGTAAAGTCTTCGCCTTCGGTAGCTGTAAGATTTTGAGGAGAAACTTGTACCGTTATTCCATCTGAATGGGCTTTTTTATTTAAGGAAAGTTTAAAGGATAAAGTAGCAGTTGCTCCAGCATTTCCTTCCGTGATTTCAGGAAGACCTATGGCATTAATTTGAACCTCGTACGATCGTGGATTATAGTCTGTAGTAGGCACCGTGACCATATCCGATTCGGTATTACCATCAATAATGTTTGAAATACGACTTGCTTCATTGGGATCATCTTCAAAGAATTCTTGTACCTGTAAGTCAGCAAAATCATTTTTATAAACTTGCTCACCACTTGGTGTATATTCAATAATAATACCACCCTTAGGAGCAGGTTTATTGAGTTTCACAGGAATAATAAACTTTGTCTCACCCACATCACCTTCACGTTGTTCCAAGTCATGAACTTCAATGCTAAGAGGGTCTACATAATTATCTCTATAGTCAAAGTCTGTTCTCATAGGAGCAGCATTTGAACCATTCTGTAGCATGTCTTCATCACTGTCTTGAAGCATAAACTTATCATTTTCATAAATGAAACCATTCACATCTTCATAATTATTTTCAAATTCACTGTTAGCATTATCTAAACCATTAGAGCCTACTTCATCATCAGTTCGACCATCATTATTGGCATCATTATTACCAAGTCCTGACTCTTCAATATCAAAAAGAGTATCATTATCAGAGTTTAGGTCAAGAACATCCACTGTTCCATCACCATCTGTATCTACAGGCGTTAACCCACCTGTGTAAGCAGTATCAACACCATTCTCATCAAAAGTTTTATTGGGTTGAATGTAGTCTTGTGTTGTTTGTGCTTCGATGTTATCTGGAATTCCATCATTGTCTGAATCTAGGTCTAGGTAGTTTGGAATGCCATCACTGTCAGAGTCTAAGTTAACCCATGAGATGGTAAAACTATCAATAAAGTTTCCAATAGAAGGAGAACCACCTGAAGCACTTACTGAATCAAAAGAAAATCTTGTCGTTGTTTGACCTTCTGGAACAGTATATGTACCACTATAGTGACCCCATGCACTGTTTCCATCACTCATTGTTTTTACAACAGATAGATTGGTTGTTGAGCCAATACTAACAGTAGCAACATCGATACCAGATCTTCCCCTATGTGCAATATTCCATGTAAGAACAGTACCTGGTATGGTGGTTATGTCTTGGTAAATAGAGCCTACTTGATGAGCATTTAATTCAGCAAATTGTTTTCCAGTATCTGCTGGAACATCTAAAAATCCACTAGACCATATTTCAATCTTATTATCAGATGAGCTTGTGTTCCAAGCAGGAACTGAACCTGCATCAAATACTTTATAGGTTTTATTTGGAATAATCGGTTCTTCTAAACCAGCATTATTAGGAACTGTTCGTGCTAGACCTTCATCGATATCTAAAATTCCATCATCATCAGAATCTAGGTCGATATCATCATTTAGAATCGTCCCTACAGCTGTCATATTTCCAAGAATCGCCCCTTGAACATTGCTTAATACTATCGTAAAAGTTTCATCATTTTCAATTTTTGTATCTCCATTAACAGAAATATTGATTTCATAAGTTTGTGTTGTCCCATTAAGGTTTACAGATGTTACTGAATTCATTCCTGTATAATCTTCTGGAGAAGTTGCATTATCTCTTAGCGTAGTGCTGTTACCATCAAATACTTGATAATCAAAAGAGATGGGTACGCCTCCTGCTTTATCTAAAGCGATGGTAAATGTTAAATTCTTCGTACCTGAATTGCCTTCTGTTACTTCTTCATTTGAAACATACATGGTTGCTGGTTTAAATATTTCAGCATCTGGACAAGAAGTACCATCATTATAAAAAGTAAGGTTTTGTGTAGATGAGATGAGTTGATGTTCTCCTGTTAAGGTATTGATTTGATAGAATCCATTTTCATTAGACATCATGTAAAGGTTATTAAATTTATCAGAGAAGATTAAACTGATGTACGAAGACATATTGCTTTTATCTTCACCAATAAGTGTTATAGCTCCTGTACTAATATTTATTTTTGCAAGTTGGTCATTATTATAATCACTGTCAGAATCGCCATCTTTGACAAGCATCACATAAAAATATTGACCTGTGATATCGATTGCCATATCCCAAAAACGCACAGCTTTAGGTTTAGAACCACTATGTAGAATGATGGTATCGACAACACTTTTAGTATTAATATCTATTTTATAAATTTTACTAGAGTCTCCACCTTCACCACTCACATAATAAAAGCCATTCCTATCAAACTCTCCTGCATAAAGTTGCCCTGTATTTAGTCCTGAAACAGCTCCTAACTCTTGGACTACGCCATTCTTATCTATTTTGACTAAGGTATTTTTATAAAGACCATACATAAAGTTGTCTTGAATATTATAACCCAAGGCATTATATCCACCATCTACACTGGTATATCCTGTACCAATGGCACTAAAGTCATAAGGTGTTTTGTTTTGGTTAATAGAGTGTAGCCAGGTTTGACCACTGTCGGTACTTCCTGTTCCTAATTCACTTCGGTTTGAGACAAAGAGCGTATCAGTACAGACAAAAGGTTCAGAAGCACAAATGATGGAAGCTCTATCGGTACTGTCCCAGTTTTTACCAGATTTTTCATTGTTGTAAATTTCTTGAATTTTATTTTCATTTAGTTCACCAGTAAATATTTTGACTTCATCAATATAGTCTCTAAAATGATAGCGAGGTGTAGTATCTGTTTTCCCCCCAATACTTAATCTGCTTCGTATATAAGAGTTAGACTGGTTTGGTGTTCCATGTTGTGTAGAGCTTTGTAATACTCCATCAATATATAATTTTGATTTTTGTACATCTCCATTATAAAATACAGCTACTATATGATGCCATTCATTTGCATAGTTTGTATAGTCAACTCCCCATACATCTCCTTGAACTGTATTGAATCCAAACATTCCATTAGATTGTATGTATAAACTATATCTTCCTGAATAGCTACCCCAAGAAAATGGAGATACCCCCCAAGCATAGTTTTCTCCTGAGTCATAAGTACCATCCCATTTCATCCAAAGAGAAACAGTTGTTTGTGCTCCTTCAGAATAATCAAGTAGACCATTAGGTACATCCCGATAAATAACACCTTGTTCAAATTTAGCTGAACGATTAATAACTTTTTCACTGCCTTCACTAAGAACCTCTCCACGTTCATTGAAGATTGTTCCTGTTAAGTTGTTCTCGCTACTATCTTTTACTGTTAAACCATTGAAGTCACATTCATCAAAACGATATTCAGCAACAAGTTTGGTCGGTTTGTTACAACCATCACAACAGTCAACACCAAAGTTAAAGTCATCCATCATAATTCCATCTGAACCACCACTTTGGTCATCGTAAACATAAACTCTGATGTAATAGGTTTTATTTGGTTCTAAGAGCATAAATTCTGTAGGGTTATACTCATAGGTTTGGTGTGTACCTGGCGTGTTTGGATTGTCAACTGCTCCAGGAGTATAACCTTTATGCTGAGCATCTACTAGGGTATTTAGACGACTCGAAAAATCTTCAGTATCAGAAGTTAAAATAGAGAATTTATATGGATAGTATCTTGACTGATGACCATTTGCTACGGTAAAGACATAGTTACTAATGTATTTAGTTCCAGTAAAGTCAGCTGTTGTAAATTTGTATTCAACATAATCATTGTCTTGAATCGCACCATCTAAGGTAGATTGATTAACACCTTTTATATTTAAATAACTGTTTGCTATGGTAGCTTGAAGACCTGAACCATGCGTTTCATCAAATGCTTCATCAATGATAGTATCATCTTTTCCTGATTTGATGTCATTCGGGTAACTTTCCCAGTATCTATTTGACATAGGAGTGTCATTAGGACTATTGTGCCACCATCCAGCTACATAGTTTCCTGTACCTGATACACCACTTTCACAACTTGCTGCTAATGTTGGTGGTACACCACAAATCACAGAAGGTCTACTCGTTCCATCAGTATTTTTACCAGTAGCCTCATTATTGTAAATACTATTTAACTCATCAGTAGATAATGCCGTATCAAATATTGCAACTTCATCCATATATCCATCAAAATAGTTGTCTATATGTATAGAAGAACCAATGGTTAATGGACTTCCTACAGCTTGGTCTATATTTGTAGAGCCTGCCCATTTTGAACTGTTACTATAGATTTTATTATCTATTTTTACAGTAACCGTACCATTGTCATAAGTTACAGCAACAAAGTGCCAGTTATTTGTTGTGATGTCTCCAGCTACCCCAAAGTCTGTATGGGTATCTTGACCTCCAGATACATTTTTTATCTTGCTATCAATGTAAACATGTATTGTCCCATCAGGATTAACCCCTATCTCAAGGTTGTCATTTTTACTGTCAGAAGCTTTGGCTATAAAAGTGTTTTTAGTCTTATGGTTGGTCTCAGCTGTTGATAAACTGTTTGCCTTTAACCAAGTAGTAATGGTAAATGCAGAATTGGTGTTTCCAAATACATCATCAAAACCATCTATATTAACATAGTGACTATCATTACTTGTAAAGTGACCACTTCTTCCAACCTTTTTAGTGCTACCATCAGTTATGGTACCATTTATTGCTGTACCATGACGTGTTCCTACACTATCTTTAACTTCATTTGCTGTTCCATCCCATTCACACTCATCAAAACGGTATTGGGCTAAGGGAGCAGGAGTATTAGGTTGTTCTACTTCAGCATTAGGACATCTTGCCCCATCATTAAGTGTTGAGATATTACTTGTAGAGAAGTATTCACCTTGAACAGTACTTACATTAATTTTATAAGTTTTACCAGAGTTGTTGTCATAAGCATAGAGGTTACCATATTTGTCAAAATATTGTGCTCCATAAACTTGGTTGGTATCATCATCAATATTAAGTGTACCTAGAAGTGTTACGTTTCCGTTTGAAGGGTCAATCTTATAAAGTTGACTTGTTTGGGAAGCCACAAAATAGAGTTGAGAATCAATTGGACTAAATGCCCAATCCTGTGGGTTAATATTTTCTGAAAGTGGTATATTGATTGCTTTCATATAGTTTGCTTTTGAAGCATTTAGTTCAATAACATTCATTGCCGTAACAAGAATATCTTCTTTTCCTTTATGAGAAAGATAAAGTTTCCCATCAAGGCTAACATCTCCAGCATAACCTTTTGTTGTAAGGTTTTCTACCTCATAAGCTTTACTGTTCATATTTTTATCAATTTTAACAATATACCCAAATCGGTTTGTTGCAGAACCCCAAATGAAATTATCTTTGGTGTTATAACCAATACCATTAATTGTATCGCTAAATGGGTCTTCGGCTATTTTTGTCATTGTTCCTGTAGAGAGATCAAAGCCATAAGGGTCAGTTGGGGCATCTTGGAAAAGATACGTTGTCTCATCACAAGTAAATGGTTCTTGACTCTCTTCACAAATATAATCAAGGGTCACTTTATCAATTTTGGCAAATCCAGTGCCAAAAGAGCCTTTGCCTTCAAAGAAGATACGTATATAATGAGTGTTTTCAGGGGCTACAGCTGTAATGCTTTTTGGACCTTCTAAGGTTTTGGTTGCATCACTGTATTTACTCGTAATCGTTTCAACAGTACTTTGCGAAATAATATTTTTACTTGCATCTAAAAACTTCATACGTGCTGAACCCTCAACTCCTGCATAGTCATGAAGTGATTCATAGTAGGTTAGTAGATAGGTTCCTGCTCCTCGACTAGAGACATCAATGTCTTGCCATGTTTCAGCATCAGCTCCCAACATTAATACCCCTTCGTTATTGGCTATTTGGTCACCTCTATAGTGAAATCCAGGTCCAGCAGAACGTGTTTGACTTGTCCAACCTGTAGGTACATCAGGGTAGCTTCCATTTTCAAAATCCCAGTTGGTTATGATGAACTCTTTTGGTTCACATTCAGAAGGAGGTACTTCTTCTTTTATCACCTCAACATTACAAGATAAACTCTGAATATCTAAACGAGGGTTTAAGTAGTTTGGCATCTGTGCAGCAGGGGTTAATGCACCTGTTTCAACATTGATTTGGTAAATCTTATCATCAACCACTGAAAGCTCAACATCTGAATTTTCAACATAGAGTTCTCCATCATCGGCAAAAGAGAGACCTTCTGCTCCAATATGTCGACCATCAACATTGGGTAAATTAATCTTATGGCTGACTTTAGCTGTGTGTAAGTCAAGGCTATAAAGTTTACTTAATCCTCCATGGTTATCAATGAGTCCATAAGCGACACCTTCTTTACTAATGGCTAAAGCTGATAACATTGTGATATCACCATTCAATACATTTGTAGAGCTAATAGACCAATCGCTAGGGTCAATGGTATAAAGTGTTCCATCATTTAAGGCACTGGATGTTCGTGCAACCACATAAAAGTTCTCTTTACCAAAAGCAGCACCACCAACATCACTTTTTAAATTATTGAACTCTTTGATATAAGTTACTTTCCCATTACTAGGGTCAATGGAATAAAAGTAAAGTTTATTGTCGGTAGTTTTTGCAAAGGTATAGAGTAGACCATCTTTCGCATAATAAGCACCAGCTTGACCATCAATATCTCTCATTTGGGCTACGGGAACTGTAGAAAAGTCCAGTGCTTGTTGGGATGCTTCAGGTAAGGGCGTTCCATTAGGGTTTAAATAGGTTGTGTAGAGATTCCCTGTGGTACTAAGTGCGTAACATGTTCCATCAGTTGGTATTGAACAGACAACCTCCGTTCTATCAGTGCCATCACTATTTTTCTTACTCTTTTCATTATGATATAACGCTTTGACTTGTGTAGCATCAAGGGTATTTGTATAAATTTTTAGTTCATCAATATTCCCATCAAAAAAACTTTTAGGGGTATTGGAGTTTCTAGCACCAACAAGAAAATGATACTCATTTGTTCCTATGTCTCCTGATTGGTTTCTACTGAAAACTTCGACTCCATCCTTATAGACACGTTGTTTTGTTCCATCATAGGTAATAACAGCATGATACCAGGTATCTTCTTCAACACGAAAAGATTGACCTCCATCCCAAGCCCAATGAGGCTGGAAAGCATATTGAAGATACCCATCTTTAACAGCCAGTTCATATAGGTTTTCTTTATTATAAATAATTTGTTCACCATTGGTACTTTTTGATTTAAACCATACGGAGATAGAAAAACTATTACCATTGACATCAAAATTATCTCCAAAATCAAGGTAGTTTTGATTGTTTTTGATAAAGAGACCACTTCGCTCTATTTGTGCATCTTGATTGGTGGTTGTTCCATTTTTACTGATTCCATCTAAATCATTTCCACTGCTATCTTTTACTTCGTCAGCGATACTACTCCATGAACATTCATCAAAACGGTATTCAGCAATGGGTCGTGATTCTGTAGGAGGCACAGATACATCATTTAAAAATTCAATATCTCCTAAACCTGCTGATTTTTCCCAACTTGTTTTAGTACCTCGGATTAGTTCTCTGGTACTTGTTTTAGAAGTTGCGTAAGAAATATCTCCACTGCTTGTAGCTGTTTCATGTTCTCCATCAGCTGTTCGCATGTATCGTGTACCCATTGTTTCATAATCTAAAGGATCCATAATATTCGCTGCAACAACTTCTTTCTCTCCACAGTTGGCCATTGCCATACCACCAACATAGGTATGGGTAGAACCAGAACCCCAGTGGGCGAACTGTCCATTTCTAAAGAAATGTTTTTGTTGGCTTAGGTTACCTGTATCAAACTCTTCATCGGCATCAAGCACCCAGTTACTACCTGAAGGGGTTGCATGGAGAACCCAACCTCGACTCTCATGCCCTCCTGTTAGGGTAGAACAAGAAGCATCAGGTGCATAGTTATTAGTTGCAAATCTAAATCCATTGATTCCCATAACACCAATAACCATGTTGTTATTTTCGTCAAGTTCCATGTTTGTAATAATAGGGGTATAAGTATTCATTTTTGGTTTGTCATTACAACTTCTACTTGGATCAACGTAGGGGTCACTACTCCAATAGTCAGACCATCGATAGCCTTTAGCACTGTCAACAACCGTTTGAAAACTATTTCCCACTAGCTTCATAACATAAGTATCTACTTGTCGATAATTACTATTGGTTTCACCTGAACAAGTTACCCCAATATAGACATTGCCTTTTAAGTAATCCACACCAAATGGTCGAACATCTCCAGCTCCACCAGCACAACCAGGATTTGTGATAGGGTATCTATTGGTCACACTTTTTGATGTTGTATCTATGGCTAAAAGTTGACGGTTAGTTAAATCCATAGCATACATGGTTCTAAAATCATCAGAAAGGTCAAGCCCAGCAAGACCTTGTTTACCCACACGGTTATAAGCCCAAACATCATGACTTGGTGCAAAAGGAGAGCTTAATCCTCTATTGGCTGCTGTCTCATAAGGAAACAGTGTGGCAGAAGAACCTAAATGTGTTTTGGAGTTAAGGTTCATCCAGAGTGTAGGTGTTTTTGTATTGATATCTATTTCATAAATTGCACCCAGCCCATCAGGTGATAAATCGGCATGTCTTCTAAGGAAAGCAGAGGTATAAAGTTTTTTGGTAGATCCATTATAAGCTTTACCCCATACTGTACCTACTTCTTTAGCAGAAGCTAACTCCACTGGTTCAGGGAGGTCATTTGTTGTTCCTCTTTCACTGTAGTCAAAGGCAACAACAGACGCACCATTCCCTGCATTGTATCTGTCTCCAGATGGCATAATGGAAGTGGCTACCAGTCCACATGTTTGTGGACTCGGAGGCATTGTAAATTTAATAAAACCAAAATCTTGATTTCGTAAGATTTCATTTTCAGCAACCGTTACATTTGTTAAGGGATTGCTTGTTCCAACAGTGTCGTAATCATTTGGTAAATCGCTGTCGCTATTATCTACTTTTATATTATAGCTTAGACTACTATTTACATTGTCAAATCGGTAAGAACCATCGGTATCAGTAGTTGTACTGTTTATTAGTGTATTCGCATTATAAAGTGAAACCGTTATTGAGCCAATACCATCTTCAACACCTAAATCATAACTGCTATTGTTATTTGCATCTATGTAAACAGTTCCTTTGATAGTTCCTGTAGCTTGTTGTGGGGTTAAAATAGAAAAGTCACAACTTGCCATATCGTAGAATGAATCACTACCTACTTTAGTGGTGTCCCATGTAGAGGTATTGATGTAATGCGTTCCATCAGGAGTGTTGGCATCTGAACCATAAAGACGAATGGTTCCTGCATCATTAATCCATTGTGGATCAGAGATACTGCTCATACCACTTAATTTCCCTTGATATACTACGGTTGGGTTACTATTAACATTGAGAACTTTCCAAACATAATGACCATCTGCATCGGTAATTAACGCATCACCATTACTCTCAAAGGTTATATCATAAAAAAGTGTGTAGTTTGAAGGAATATTAACAGACAGCTCACCAAAGTTTTCTCCTCCTAGAGCTTGAACACTGGTAGTCGGCCAAGTTGACCAAACAGTACTTACGGTAGAAGTTTTTAAATCAACTTTTACTAAATACGAACCATCTTTAAGCATAAAATAAAGATGACCATCAGGATCTAATCCTCCACTAATCCACCATAGGTTTTTACCAGGATAAGGTAATGAAATACCTGTATTGATCGCCTGTACTGAAGGGTTTGATGGATCATAAACATAAATAGGTGTTCGATTCCCAGCAGATACAGTGTCACTAGAAACGGTATAGAGTTTATTGTCTAAGGCTTTGGTTAACGAGATAGATTTAAAAGGGAAGGCATCTTCTTTAAGATGGGTTGTTGTCATGCTACCATTACTTGTGCCTACATTGGTTATTTCATAAATGGCACTGTAGTTTTTGTTTGACTTGTAGTTAATACCATAGGAGCGTCCATCACAGATAGAACTTTCTTGGTCATCATTAATAATAGTACCTATAGCAGACTCATTGTCTATATCTGCTCCTTCTATGTTTGAAAGAACAAGGCTAAAGGTCTCATTGTCTTCAGCTTCTGTGTCTCCTTTAACTGGAACAGAAATAGTATAGCTTGTACTATTTGCACTGATAGTCGCAGAGGTTACAGAACTACTACTTGTATAATCACTTGGTGCTATTGCATTTTTTGTTATATCACTACCGTTTCCATCAACTATTTGGTAGTCGAAAGTAATGTCTGTGCTAGAGGACTTATCTAAAATGATTGTAAATTCTAAATCAGTTGTTCCTGAATCTCCTTCTGTTATGGATTGATTACTAACAGACATGGTAGGAGCATCAGGATGAACTACGGCTGCACCTGAACATCTTGCACCATCTCCATGGTTACTATTCCCAATGGTTGAGAAATAAGTCATATTAATAGCACCACCTAAGTGTGGTGTAGCTATTTTATGAATGTCTCCATTTTTCGAGTGGTGGGCATAAAGGTTACCATTTTTGTCAAAAAAGACAGAAGCGACATTACCCTGATTAGGTAGACTTAAACTTTTGAGGGTTGTAACTGTTCCTGTATTTTGGTCGATTTTAATCAGATTATTATAGAAGTCTACAGCATAAAGCAAGTTATCAATAGGTGAAAAAGCAAAATCTGATATGTACATGTCTTGCGAAACATTGATACTTGGAAGGGCTTTTAAATAGTTTGCAGATAAAGGATTGACATCAACACGGTAGATGGTTTTTGGGTCAGAAATGGTGGCTAAGTGTAAGATGCCTCCTTGTGAGACATCCCCAACATGATAAGTTGGATGATTTCCATCGTCAGCAGGAGAAAAACTAGGTAATCCATTAATATCATAAGAAGTTATTTCATAGTTACTTCCTACTTTTACCACTTTATAATTTTTTCTGTCATAACCCCAAATAAAGTTATCGGTAATATTGTAACCAATGGCATTAATGTTACCAGTGTTTATGTTGAGTTGTGTGCTAGTCTTTGTTCCTGTACTTAGATCAAATCCATGAGAATCAGTTTGTGCATTATAGGCTGAACTACTAAAAACATAAGCATTTGTAGAACAGTTAAAGGGGGTAGGCTCTGTTACCACAGGTACACTTGTTGACCGTGCAGATAAAGAATTTGAAGAGAACTCTAGGTCAAGTGAATCATTTTTTACAGAATCTAAGGAAGATGAACTGTTTATTGAAGAGGATGAAAAGCTAATCACCCTTCCATCTGATGTAGTATAGCCCAACAAAACAAGTGTGGAAAGAAAGATAAATAATAAAATTCTTATTAATGCCATAATTAAATCCTAGTTTTAAATTATAATTAATAATAGGATATTCAATAAAAACTTAATTTAAATTTAAATTATAAATATAACTTTTTATTTTAATTAATATTTTAATATATTTTAATAATTTTAAATAACTAAGCATAAATTGCTTAGTTATTTACTTACCAATCTATTTTAGAGTTTTTTTCTCCATTAGCTTGATTGTCAATAATGTTTCCTGTTTTTCCAATACCTGAGAGCTGTGAAGCA
Source organism: uncultured Sulfurovum sp. (assembly GCA_902727935.1). Lineage (GTDB taxonomy): Bacteria > Campylobacterota > Campylobacteria > Campylobacterales > Sulfurovaceae > UBA1140. Next base: position 65,793 of record CACVAX010000059.1, read on the forward strand.
TCTTGATTACTACAGCTAACAGTGTATTTTGGGTAGCCCATGTTTGCAGGATTGTCATCATAAAGTAAAGAAGTATCAGGGCTAATTAATACAGAAACTTTTTGATTGACACTAGCACAGCTATTAAAAGTTCCTTGAACCGATTGATTTCGACCAGATACAAAGCTAATATTGTTATCTGGTGAAACGCTAAGAATTGTTGGATTACTGGATGTTAATGTCTGTACCATACCATCGGTATTGGTATTATGGCTTGTGGAGATATACCAACCATCTGTTACTCTTGAAATACCTGTTGTATCGGTATGTTTTGTTAGATTGCTCTCTTCACAATATGCAATTTTTGCATTACAAAAAATATCAATATTTAGAGGTGTACTGATGATTGGATTGCTGTTAAAATAGACTTTTGGATAGTTCAGTTTATCAGGAGAGACCCTTGTAAAATAAAAGTTTCTTAGCGTATTGTCTAAGTCTTGGCTTCCCACTGGAAAAAAGTTTGGAGCGATTTTTCCCTCTGCTGTAGAGTTTGAAGCGATGGAATTGACTTCTAAGCTATCGAAGTTTATTTGCACAGGATTAATGGCTAACGATAAGTGCTTTTGTATGTTGTAGCGTAATTCTAAAAAGCTTGTTCCATTATTTTCATTGAGAAATCTACTCGCCGTAATATTTAAAGGTGAAGCAATATCCTCTATGGTATCAAAGAGACTAGAATTTAACTCTTCATGGTTAAAATTAGCCATACGAATGATAGGTACATCAACACGATTACGGGTTGGATGTTGGGCTGTCTTAATGGGAATGAGTCCATCATCGGTAAGCATACTTGCATTTGGAATAAAGACCAAATCTTCAGCCATACAACTTTTGGTAAAATTATTGGTTGTGCCATTGTTTTCATTTTTAGCTGTGATTGACCCCATAAATTGTAATGAGACATTATGCTCATTTTTTGTAACATCAGACATGTAAATAAAATCATTATGCCCACTGTTTGGTAGGTTATTCATGCTAAAGTCAAGCTCAAATGCATAAGGATAAAAAGACAAATTGATATCGCTTATGGATTCAATATTACAACCAGAAGAGCTGTTGGGATGCGTTGAAATATCAGAGCTGTTCATGTCACATTGCTGTTTATTTCTATCGACGCTTGTCCAAGTACTGTCTTTAAAGTGCAATCGATATTTACCCACATTATCGTGATGAAAGTTTAAGTTATTAAATGTACCTTCTACAAAATTAGTGTTAATACTCACATTGGCATCATCAGCACATGCCATAGAAGAAGCAAAGGTTAATGCACCTGTAAAGTTTGCATTATAGCCTTTAGAAGCCGTCTGATTATGATTAGGATATTGTGTTGCAATGACACTTAGATTATAATCATACCCAGCTGCAAGGCGTAAAGGGTTGGGTAGGGCATTGGTATTTTCCTTTCGAATAGCATTTCCATCGGCAATACTGACATAAAAACTTTTAGGACGAATGGCAAAATTATCGTGAGCATCATCTAAACGGCTGTGGCTACAAGCACTGGGTAGATTAAGACAATCAGCTTGAATAATATTACCAGCCACATCAACACCATAGCTTACTCTAAACCTTGCATCTTTGGTAGCAGGAAGCGTTGCTAGGTCATTGATGGGTTGGGTAATGTCAATACGAGAAGTGGAAACCGTGTCTAAAATATGAAAACTGTAGTTATAAATAGAGCTATTATTCTCCATGTCCATTAAATCAATTTTGACAGTGACATTACTCACATTTTGTTCAGCTGAAAAATCTTCTTGATAAAAAACCAAAGAGTAATTAAAGTCACGACCAACAACTTGGGTATACCAAGCATTACGCTCATCTGACATAATAGCGAAGCCTCCACTATTGGTACGCTCAATGTTAAATTTTCCTCTTAGTGCATCTGAACCAAACTGAACCATGTAGTCTTCTACCTCTCCATCATTAGCATCTTGGGTGGCAGTTAGATTGGCTGTTGAACTGTATCTAAAACGTAAATAGGTATCAGTATTACTTGTTAGACCATTGGGTACATTAATTGAAATGGTATGTATTCCAGCTGTTAATGCCATGGCTGTTACTATTTTTTCACCCACATCTTCAAAGTCACCATCGATATTGTAGTCAATCCAAACATTTAGATAGCCCGTTTTAGAGACTTTAACGTTGAGGTTATGGATGCTATTAAGGGCTAAATATGTTCCATTTAAGTCACTTCCATCGGCTAAAGTTACCCCATCTTCATCATCCACCCCATCAAGGTCATCTCCATCGGCATTGGTAGTATTGAAAGTATAAACATCATGGTCAATGTTATCTCCCATAAAAATGTCATTGGCGATGTTATGTTTGGCTGTTCCATAAGTGGCAGGAGCATCCCCATAATCATTGAAAACCAAAGCAGCATTGACACAGTTTGCACCATCATTAAAGGTGGCAGATTGTGAATTAGAAACCAAGTTTTTATCGCCTGTGGCTACATTAAATTCAAAAAAGCCATTACCCTTACTGTCATTGGCAAAAAAACGACCATTTTTATCAGAAAAAGAGGAGTCAAATTGGTAGCCATTATGGTCTGAACCTATTTGGGTAACAGTTCCATCTCTTACGTCTATTTTCGTTAGTTTTCCATTGCTATCGACACCGTATAAAAAAGTATTATCAGCAATAGCATCATTCACATTTTTGTAAAATGAAAAGTCTTGAATTGAAACTTTTTGGGAAAGTGTTATTTCGCTTACAGATTTATCCGAAAGCTTTATTTTATAAAGCTCTTTTTGTTTGCTTTTTCGTCCTGTCACATAATAATAGCCACCTCCAATAGCCCCAGCATAGAGCTGTTTACTGTTAAAGCGACTAGGTAAGCCATGGATTGTTCCTAAATGCGTAACTTCTGCTCCTCGACTAAGTTGCACCAGTTCTTTATGATAGAGTCCATAAATGTAATTGTCATCAGGATTATAGGCTGTGGCATTGTAAAGTTCCGTTGCTCCTAATGTCTCCACGACTTCAAAATTAAAAGGATTTTGGGTGGTATCTATTTTATGTAACCACATTTTGCCATTTGCTCCTGTGTTTCGGTTGGTACTACTTGAAATGTACATGCTATTATCACAAGTAAATGGGTCACTATCCACATAACACCCACAATCTCTGCTTGTCCCATCTATGTTTTTGTCATTGCTTGTATTTTGGTAAAGATTAGCAACTTGAATCGCACTCATTTGACCTTCAAAAATATAAAACTCATCATAATAGCCAGAGAGTGTGGTCATACTGAAGTCATTATGAATGGCTTTAATTCCTCCTGTATATGCATGTGAACCTTTTTCAATGCCATTGATGTATAGTTTCATTCCTTGTGTTCCAAAAGTAAGGGCAACATGTACCCATTGGGTATCTAAATCCCCTCCATCACTGTTAGTAAAAAAAACCTCTTGGGTATCAATAACATTGCCATCCAAATAAACTTTGAGGCTTCCTTGATGTGCGTCGCCACCCACACGAATAACTTCTACTTTAAATGCTCCTTTTTGAAACATCCATGAGTTTGAAGACCATATATTATGATGGTCGTAAAGTAGCATTGAAATTGTTCCATTGTTAAGTTCATAAGCTGTATTATGAGGGATAGTAACGGTACCTGTATAGCCATTTAATGAAGAACACATATATGACTTTCCATCATTTTGTATGACCGTTGGACTGGCACTTAAGGCATGGTTTTTAAGCTGAGAATGGTCAATTTTCCATTCATCATTACCACAGTCATCAAATCTAAACTCTCCTACATTTTTAATGCTTGAAGGATTCGTATCATCATTTAAAATAATACCTTTTGAGCTGATGCTACTCGCACTTAGTTTTAAGTTACTAGAAGGATTAAAAATCACAAGCTTAAACGCTTCATCGGCTTCTACTTTTGTATCACCTTCTATGCCAACAGCTAAGGTTAAGGTGCGTTCTCCTCCTGTAAAAGTATGCGTTTTTGTATTAATTGTTGTATAGTCATTATCAGAACTTAAGGCTGAATCATCTTGAGTTTTATATTTAAATGATGCACCAGCGATGGCTGCTTGGTCAAGTTGCAAGCTAAAGTTTAAATCTTTTTGTCCAGCATCACCTTCAACTATGGAATAAGAGGTTAAATCAAAACTTAATTGAGGGTAGCTTCCATCATCATTAATAATTTTAGCTTCAGAATCAAAATCAATAATATAGGGACTACCGGAAATAACCATTTTAATTTTTTCATCAGGTTCGAGAACATCATCAGCAATAATAGGCACAGATATAATTTTTTCTCTATCTCCTTGATTAAAAGTGACCGAACCCATGGTTGAAACATAGTCTAAACCAGCTGTGGCTGAAGGGTTTGAACCATCTTGGGTTGTGTAATTAATGCTCAATGGTATAGTCGAGAGGTAATCTTCCGATAAAAAGATTTTAAATTCCATATTGTTATTATCACCAATATCTCCTTCTTGAACATTAGAGCCTGTAATATCAATTTTAATGCCATCATCATCACTAATATAGACATAAGCACTGCCATCACTCACTTCATAACCAACCTTAGTGTTGCTAATATTAACAAAAAAGTACTCTGAAGTTTCAAAATTGGCATCATCTACAATGGGAATTGAAAGGGTTTGACTCATAGCAGAGGCCGTTCGGCTAGGAGCGTCACATTCTCCATAAAAAGTTAGACTAGAGCTTTTATTGCTATAATCACTTCCTACATGTGCAGAGCCATCTGCTGTGCTGTAGTTCACAATCACTTCATCACACCATTCAGCTTCTTCGCTAATATGAATGGTAAATAAGGCTGTTCCAGCATCTTCTTGCACAGTTTGAGCATTTGCGATGCTAATTTGTATGTTTGAGCCATCAGCATACAAGCATGTTGAAAAGAAGAATAACGATAAAAAGAGGAAGTATCTAAAAATTAAATGCATGTTTAAGCCTTATAATAAATGTGATTTTAGATATTATATTAATAATTTCTTAATATATATTATATATTGTATATTTAATTTTATATTAACTTGTCTCTAATAGATTTTATTTATTATTTGGCGTAAAATTTAAAGAATATTCCTCTAAAACATAGTAGAGTATAATACATTTTGAGATATTATATTTCTTTTAATTAATAGATAAGGTTTAAAATGAGAATAAAGATAGATATAAAAAAGCTCTTTGCATTAATGGCAGTTGTGGTTTTTTTGGGTGCTTGTAGTGACAAAGATGCTGTAAATGAATATGATAAACCAGCACTTCATTGGTATCAAAATATTGTAAAAGAGCTAGCAAGTATGAATCTGGACAAAGCAGATAATTTATATATTTCTTTAAAAAGTGAACACTCACGCTCACCACTTCTTCCAACAGCCACTATGTTGTTAGCCAATGCTCACATGGAAGACCAAGCGTATATTATGGCAGATTATTATTTGGATGAGTATTTAAAAAAGTACGCAGCAGGTTCGCGTGTGGAACAAGCCAAGTTTTTAAAAATAAAAGCAGCATTTTTAGGCATTAAAGATGTTAATAAAGAGCAAAAGCTAATGCTTGATACCCTAATTGAAGTCGATAAATTTGTAAAAGCTTATCCAAACTCTATCTATTTACCTGTGGTATCAACGGTTAGAGTACGTTTACATATGAGTCAATATTTGTTAAATGAAAATGTTGCTTCTCTTTATGATAGACTAGGAAAAGATAAAGCAGCAGAGATTTATGAAAATAAAAATGCACACTCCCCACTCAATATGGCTGACATCAAAGCACCTGAAATTGGCTTTGTCGATTCTATATTAAAATAAAGCAGAAAGAGACAAATGCAGTTAAGTAACTACGAACCATTCCCTACGCAAGTACCTATTGTGATAGAAGACAACCTTTTTCTCTATCCTTTTATGATTTCGCCCATTTTTTTAACCAAAAAAGAAGACATTGAGGCAGCGACCTATGCCATGGAGAAAAATTCACTTATATTATTAATTACGACGAAAGAGGGTTTTGAAGGTTCAAGAGAAGAAGAGGAAGTACATAAGATAGGGGTTATTGGTTCTATCATGCGTAAAGTAAATATTCCTGATGGACGTGTCAAAATTTTGTTTCAAGGTATGGCACGAGGTGAACTTATAGGCACTTTAGACACGGTCAATGTAGATGAAGTCTCTTTTCAAAGTGCAATGGTACATTTACTTGAAAACAAAAATTTTGACCAGTTAAAAGTTTCTGCGTTAATTGGTGTGTTAAATGAAAAAATTAAATTGCTTTCAAAAGTTAACAATAGTATTCCCGTTGATTTACTCAAAACAATTTCTGAAACAGATGACCCTTATCGTATTGTTGATTTGGTCTCTTCTTTATTAAAGTTATCAAAAACTGAAGCTTATGAAGTCTATGCCAATGCTGATATTGAAAAACGTCTTTTACAGGTGATAGATATTATTGCTTCAGAGATGGAGTCAGCCAGAGTAGAAAAAGAGATTCGTTCAAAAGTACATACGAAAATTGAACAAACCAATAAAGAGTATTTTTTAAAAGAACAAATTAAAGAAATCAATAAAGAGCTAGGAGTAGATGCTCAAAGAGAAGAAGAACTTGAAGAGTTTAGGACAAAACTTGAACATATTAAATCTCATGTTGAAGAAGAGACCTTTAAAGAGATAGAAAAACAGGTCGAACGTTTTGCACGTATGCATCCAGACTCTGCTGATGCTGCACAAATTCAGACTTACTTGGAATGGGTTTTTGAACTTCCTTTTGGAGCATTAACCTCAAAATCGCTTCAAGTCACTGAGGTTCAAGAAGCATTGGATGCTGACCATTTTTCTTTAGAAAAGCCAAAAGAACGTATTGTAGAGTTTTTTTCGGTACGTCAACTGGCTCAAAAAAGAGAGATAGAACTCGATGGAAGTGCAGGCACCATTCTTTGTTTTTCGGGTCCTCCGGGGGTAGGTAAAACTTCTTTGGCTAACTCTATTGCTAAAGCGTTGAATCGTCCCTTAGTTCGGATTGCCTTGGGTGGTTTGGAAGATGTTACTGAACTTAGAGGACATAGACGAACTTATGTAGGCGCAATGCCAGGTCGTTTGGTTCAAGGACTAATTACAGCAAAAAGTATGGATCCTGTGATTGTTTTAGATGAAATAGACAAAGTGGGCAGAACCCATCGTGGTGATCCAACAGCTGTACTATTAGAGATTTTAGATCCTGAACAAAACAGAGAGTACCGTGACCATTATTTAAATTTTGACATTGATTTAAGTAAAGCGATTTTTATTGCTACAGCCAATGATGTGGGGCAAATTCCAGTAGCACTGCGTGATCGTATGGAGTTTATTGAAGTAAGCTCTTATACCCCTAATGAAAAACTAGAAATTGCCAAGCAGTATCTTATTCCTCAAGAGTTAAAAAAACATGCTCTGAATAAAGAAGAGTTTGAGATTACGGATAAGGCTTTAAAGTTATTGATTGATGAATATACACGAGAACCTGGGGTACGTGGATTGCGTCGTAAAGTAGCAGGAGTGATGCGAAAAGTAGCAACCAAACTGCTACTTAATGAAGATGAGGAAAGAATTAGAATTAAAATTAAAGATTTATCAGCTTTTGCTGACAAAAAAGTATTTGAAATTTCAGCAATTGATACCAAGCCTCTTTTGGGGGTAGTCAATGGTTTAGCTTGGACAGCTGTGGGTGGCGATGTTTTAAAGATAGAGGTTATCAAACTACGTGGAAAAGGAGCTATTAAGCTTACAGGTAGTCTTGGTGAAGTGATGAAGGAGTCAGCACATATTGCATTTTCAGTGGTCAAAATATTAGTTGATTCTGGGATGTTAGCCATTAATAAAGAACTCATTCCTTTAAATACTACAGAGAATGAAAAGCGTCAAGATATTGATGTGAGCCAAATTTATAAACGTTTTGATTTACACATTCATGTTCCTGAAGGAGCAACACCCAAAGATGGCCCATCAGCAGGGATTACCATGGCTGTTGCCATTGCTTCTATTTTATCAGGAAAAAAAGTAGACAATAAAGTAGCCATGACAGGTGAGTTGACATTGACAGGTAAAGTTTTGCCTATTGGGGGTTTAAAAGAAAAACTTATTGCAGCTTATAAGGCTGGGGTAACGAAAGCTTTAATTCCAGATAAAAATTATGAACGTGATTTAGATGAAATTCCAGATGAAGTTAAAAATAATATGAAAATTATAGGAGTTTCTGTTATTGATGAGGTTTTAGCTGAAGCATTAATTTAAGGTCTAAGTTCGGTTTAGCTCACCGAACTTTGGCTGAAATTTAAAGTAAACCACGAATGGCTTCTTCAAACTCTTGATGGTCAGATTCACCAGAGAATGAGTACTCTGTTACCCCATTTTTTACAATTAAAGTATAAGGTAGAACCCCATTCCATCCATAGGAACTACTAATAAAAAGTAGTAGGTTACTGGCCTCTCTTCTATCAATAATGGGATGGTTAAGGTTAAATCTTTGGATGATACTTTGTGCTACGGAAGGGGTCATTTGTTTTTGAGCTTGAAGTGAAATTATATTGACTTTTTCACCATATTTTCTAGCGAGTCCCTGAATAAAAGGCATCTCTTCAAAACAGTATTCACACTCTTTTCCAAAAATTTGTAACAGCACGATTTTATCTTGATATTGAGGAAAAATAAAACCATTACTTGTTTCTTGAATAGATATTATAGGTCCTTGAACGGTTTTGAGTTGATGTGTTTCGCCCAATGTCGAAGAGGGAGGGGTGCTTGTGGGATGGTTTATTGGTTCTGGTGTAACCGTTATGGGCTGTTCATAAGCCTGAGGAGAACTTGGTAAATTCATGTCATTCTTGACACAAGCATTATGGCTTAATCCTATAAGTAGTAAAGACGAGACGAGGAGTGTCTTTTTCATAAAATTTCCTTTTTTAAAATTATTCAAAAACAATTATAGCTTCTGATAATAAATAGTAAGGTAAATAGAGAAGTCTCAATTTTAATTTTTTAAAGGTATAATCTTCGAACTAATTTTCAAACTGACATTTGTAGATAGTTATAAATGTAGACATATAAGGATAAGAGAATGAACTGGACACCAAGTTCTTGGAGAGCATTTCCAATTAAGCAACAACCAACCTACCTAGACCAAGAAGCACTTAAAGGTGTTGAAGAAGAGCTTAGTTCGTATCCTCCACTTATTTTTGCTGGAGAAGCCAGAACGCTTAAAGCACAGTTGGCAAAAGTTGGAAGAGGAGAAGCATTTTTACTGCAAGGTGGAGATTGTGCTGAAAGTTTTTCTGATTTTAATACCCCTAATATTAAAAACCTTTTTAAACTTATTTTGCAAATGAACATGGTAATGATGTATTCAACAGGTAAGCCCGTGGTTAAAGTGGGAAGAATTGCTGGACAGTTTGCCAAACCAAGATCTTCAGATTTTGAAGAGATAGAGGGTGTAAAGCTTCCTTCTTACCGTGGTGATATTATTAACGGTATTGAATTTACCGAGGAAGCTAGAATTCCCAATCCTCATAATATGGTACGTGCTTATAACCAGTCAGCAGCAACACAAAATCTTTTAAGGGCGTTTGCCCGAGGTGGATTGGCAGATTTAAACAAAGTACACCAATGGAATTTAGATTTTATTAAAGACAATGAATTAGGTCAAAAATATGAAGAGCTTAGTAAAAAAATTGATCGAGCTGTAAAATTTATGGCTGCCTGTGGTCTCTCTTCTGATGTTGTGCCTCAATTACATCAAACAACAATTTTTAGTTCTCATGAAGCATTGTTATTAAATTATGAAGAAGCTTTAACTAAAAAAGATTCTGAAGTAGATAATAAATATTATGATTGTTCTGCACACATGTTATGGATTGGTGATAGAACCAGAGATTTATCCGATGCACATATTGAATATTTTAGAGGCATTGCCAATCCTATTGGTTGTAAAGTAGGACCTACTATGGGTGAAGATGAGTTGATTGAACTGATTGATGCGTTAAACCCTGAAAATGAAGAGGGAAGATTAAACCTTATTGTTCGTATGGGTGCTGATAAAATTCAGGAATTTTTCCCTAAACTACTTAAGAGAGTTAGAGATGAAGGCAGACATGTTGTTTGGTCTTGTGACCCAATGCATGGTAATGTTGAGAAGAGTTCAACGGGTTATAAAACCAGAGATTTTGAAAATATTTTATCAGAAGTAGAGCAGTTCTTTAACATTCATAAAGAGATGGGAACAATTGCAGGTGGAATTCATTTAGAGATGACAGGAAATGATGTGACAGAGTGTACAGGTTCAGCCTCTTGTGCGATTACTGCTGAAGATTTAAGTAACCGTTACCATACCCAATGTGACCCAAGACTCAATGCCAGTCAAGCATTAGAGCTTTCCTTTATGATAGGTGAAATGCTAAACGACTAAATCGTTAACTTTTTGAAACATTTAAACTTTAAATGTTTCAGAGGTTCGACAATGCTTTTCCATAAAGCATCCTTCACATTCTGGTTTGACAGCTTTACATCGATAGCGTCCAAAAAGTACCATGGCTTGGTGTAATAAATGTAAATCAGTTTTGAACTTTTTAGTTAAGGTTGCTTCTGTTTTTGTGGCTGTTGTATCAGCACTTAAGCCTAAACGATGAGCCACTCTAAAGACATGGGTATCTACAGCCATTAAATTAGCTCCAAAGTATTCTATCATAACAACATTGGCTGTTTTTTGTCCTACGCCTGCAAGTTTAATTAATTCATCTCTTTTATTTGGAATTTCACCATTATAATTTTCTATAACAGCTTGTGCCATTTTAATTAAATTTTTAGCTTTATTATTAAAAAAAGAACAGCTATTAATATAAGATTTAACTTCATCTAAATCAGCATTGGCAAGGCTTATAGGATTTGGATAGGCTTCAAAAAGTGCAGGAGAAATAATGTTGACACGTTTATCAGTACACTGTGCAGAGAGCATCACAGCGATCAGTAGCTCGTAAATATTATTATAATTTAGTTCGGTTAAAGATTCAGGGTAATGTTGAAGAAATAAAGACTTTATCGCTTCAATCTCTTTTTTAGTTGCAGGTTTAATTTTTTTTGTTGCCATAATTTATCATCTTTTATCTAACATTTTTAGCATTATACTTAATAAATTATTAGGGATGATTTACCAATCGTTTACCAATTAATGTTATAATATATCTATAATATATTCATAAGGTATAGATTTGAAAAAAATATTTAACTTATTTTTACTAATTTACACATTCACCCTCACACCTTTATTTTCAGATGAAGTTTTAGCCAGAGTTGATGGTGAAAGTATTAGTAAAAAAGATGTCAATGAGTTTGTCGTTAAAAGTATTCCTGGTGCAACTTTTAACGCTTTAACCAGTGTCCAAAAAAAAGCTGTTCTTAATCAGATGATTGATCGTAAACTTTTTTTAGAAGATGCTAAAAGAAGTAATATAGAAAAAAATACTGAATATCAACAAGCATTAAAAAAAATGCAAGAAAATCTCATGCTTGATTATTGGATGAAGGCAAAAGTTGAAGAGATTGTTATCTCTGAAGATGAAGCAAAAAAATATTACTTTAAAAATTCAGAGAAGTTTTCAAAACCGGCCTCTGTTAAAGTAAGACATATTTTACTGCCAAGTAATGGTGAAGCACTGAAGTTAATAGCCCAGTTGTCAAAAAGTTCCCAATTAAAAAATAAGTTTATTGAACTGGCACACGCTAAGTCCACAGGACCTAGTGCTGTGAATGGTGGTGAATTGGATTGGTTTGTTTATGAGCAAATGGTGCCTGAATTCTCAGAAGCTGCTTTTGCATTGAAAGTAGGAAGCATTACGAAAAAAGCTGTTAAAACACAGTTTGGTTATCATATTATTTATCTTGAAGATAAAAAAGAACAAGGTTCGATGGCCTATGAAATGGTAAAAGAGGATATCGTAAAGGTTTTACGTCTTTCTAAGTTTAAAATGAAATTAGCTAAGTTAAGCAAAAAATTGAAAAAAACAGCCAATATTATTGTAGAATAATCAAAAAATTTGAAGGTAAAAGAAAATGAGTAAAAAAGTGTTAGATAGCCTACCTTGTGGTGTTTTAAGTGGAAATCAAGTTCAAGAACTTTTTGCAATAGCCAAAAAAGAAGGCTTTGCTATTCCTGCTGTGAATGTGGTGGGAACATCCTCCGTTAATGCTGTATTGGAAGCTGCATCAAACGTTAATTCACCTGTTATTATTCAATTTTCCAATGGAGGAGGCGAGTTTTATGCTGGAAAAGGGATGCCCTCTGATAAAAAAGCAGTGCTTGGAACGATAGCTGGAGCAGAACATGTACACACCGTGGCAGAAGCTTATGGGGTACCTGTTATCTTACATACAGATCATGCTGCTCGTAAGCTTTTACCATGGATTGATGGTCTTCTAGAAGCCAGTGAAAAACATTTTGAAGTTTTTGGTAAACCTCTTTTCTCATCCCATATGATTGATCTTTCAGAAGAGCCAATTGAAGAAAACATCGGAACCTGTAAAACTTATTTAGAACGTATGGCTAAAATTGGGATTACGCTTGAAATTGAACTTGGAGTTACAGGGGGAGAAGAAGATGGTGTGGATAATACGGAAATTGATAATGCACTTTTGTACACGCAACCAGAAGAGGTAGCTTATGCCTATGAAGAGCTGTTAAAAGTTTCATCTATGTTTACCATTGCAGCATCATTTGGAAATGTTCATGGTGTCTATAAACCTGGGAATGTGGTACTTACGCCAAGTATTTTAGATAATTCTCAAAAGTACATTCAAGAGAAATTTAACACAGCTGAAAAGCCCGTAGACTTTGTTTTTCATGGTGGTTCAGGCTCGACGCTTGAAGAGATACGTGAAGGTATTGCTTATGGTGTTATTAAAATGAACATTGATACCGATACACAATGGGCATATTGGGATGGAGTACGTGCTTATGTAGAGCAATATCATGCCTATTTACAAGGTCAGATTGGTAACCCAGAAGGTGATGATAAACCAAATAAAAAGTTTTATGACCCAAGAAAATGGTTACGAGAAGGTGAACTTTCAATTGTTAAACGTTTAGAACAAGCATTTTCTGATTTGAATTGTTTGGATAGAAATTAAGATTTCGTTTTTATTTTTACACCTTCTTCTATTAATTCCCTTTTCTTGGGAATTAAGTTCTTCATTTAAACACTTTTCAGCTTATTTAATATTTAGGAGTTAATCATGGATTTTGTTATACTAGGAGTATTTATATTACTGATTGTAATTATCATGAAAATTTCTTCACTCTCTACACGCTTAAAAGTAATGGAGAAGCTCTTAGAAAAAGCACTTTTTGAGAAGAGTGAAAAGCAAATTAATACGGTTAGAAAAGCACTTGAATCCAAAAAAAATATTAAAAAAGAAACGATTAAAAAAGAAAGCATTCAAAATCCTAAAAAACTTTCTCTTTTAGAAATCGATGAAGTAAAGGAAGAATTAAAGCAAAATCAATCCCAAAGTGTAACTCTTTTTGATAAGTACAAAGAGAAGTTTCAAGAGAACTCTTTTGAAGAATTATTATTTGGCAATATTTTATTGAAGATTGGGATTATTGCTTTTATTTTGGGTGTTGGTTTCTTTTTAAAATACTCCATAGATAAAGATTGGATTCCTATTTGGGGACGTGTATTCATTGGTATACTACTTGGTATTTCAATGTTAATAACAGGTATTAAAATGGTTCAGAATAGACATAAACTTTTTTCTGAAACTCTTTTTGGTGGAGGAATAGCCATTCTTTATCTCTCTGTTTTTGCAGCTTTTGCCTTGGAAGGTTTTAACTTTATATCTGTGTATCCTGCTTTTATTGCCATGATTATTATTACAATTTTAGCTGGTATTATTTCTGTGCAATTTAATGCAAAATCAACAGCTATTTTTGGTCTTATAGGTGGGTTTGCAACACCTTTTTTATTGAATACAGGTTTGGATAATTATGTGGGGCTTCTAACATATATGCTCATGTTAAATTTTGGTATTTTATTTATTTCTATTTATAAAAAATGGTCATTACTTTCATGGATGGCATTTATAATCACCTCCCTTACGGTTCTATTGAGTGTGTGGGAGACAAATAATAATTTTTTAATTTTAGTTTTTTTATATACAGCGTTTTTTCTTATTTATTCTATTGTTCCTTTTGTCAATGAGATTCGAGAAAAAGAGCAAAGCTTAAATGTTTCCTTTGTTTTTTTATTTTGGATGAACTTTATAGTCACCATGGCGAGTTATTCAGGACTTTTTATTCATTATAAAATAGATAGCTTGTACTATGCAGTAATTACTATTTTATTGGCTGCTTATTTATTACTTTATGCTTTTACTTTAACAAAAAAAAATGTGTTGTTAAAAAATCTTTTTTACATTGTTTTAGCACAGGCATTGGCATTACTTTTAATCACTCCTGTCTTTATATTTGAAGGAAACTATTTAACTCTTTTTTGGGCAATAGAGTCGTTAATGTTGATTTGGATAGCAACAAAAAGTAAAGAGGGAACTTATGGTATTTTTGCATTTTTTGGGTTTGCTATTACTGTATTTAGATATCTTGTATTTGATGTTTTTTATTATCTCGAAACTTTAGTGTTTACTTCATTTTTTGTTATTGGGGCTTTTTTTATGGCTTATAAATTACTTGAAAACAGTAATTTAGATTTTAAATATGTTCAAAATCAAGTGATTAAATCTATTATTTTGGTTACTGGAGTGGGTTTATTGTTTCTTTTCTTAAATGTTGAGCTTTATCATCTTATTAAACTCTCCCATCCCTTAGCAATAAAATTTGCCCTTACCCTATTATGGATTACTTTTGGTATTGTTCTTTTTGTTTATGGAATTATTAAAGATATTGAAGTGGTTAAATTAGTAGGTACGGGACTCATTATTTTAGCTATTTTGAAAGCTTTTTTTGTTGATTTAGCTAACTTGAATTCACTTTATAGAATTGTGCTTTTCTTAATCTTAGGAATTATTCTTTTTGGACTCTCTTATTTTTATGAAAATAAAACTACAAAAGAGAGAAATAAATGAAAAAAGCTTCATGAAATTTTTAAATTCTCCCATCGAAAAAGTATTTTTTCAAAATCAAACTATTTACATAAAAAGAGATGATTTACTTTCAAAAAATTTTTCTGGTAATAAAGCACGTAAGTTTGCTTATTTTTTAGACTATGATTTTACTGATGTTCAAAAAGTAGTCTCTTATGGTTCAAACCAATCAAATGCGATGTATTCTCTTTCGGTTTTGGCTAAATTAAAAGGGTGGGAGTTTGACTATTATGTAACACATATTCCCAACTATTTAGAGCAGAATCCTCAGGGTAACTTTAAATATGCCCTTGAAAATGGTATGAGGTTAATCGTAAAAGAAAATAAACCTTTAAGAGATAAGATTGAAAATCAAGAGACGCTGTTTATAGAAGAGGGTGGTCGTGAAATCTATGCTGAATACGGTTTGAAGATACTAGCCCAAGAGATAGAAACATGGAAAAAAGCACAGGGTTTTGAAAACATTAATATTTTTTTACCAGCAGGAACGGGTACAACAGCACTATATTTACAAAAAAATTCCAAGGACAGTGTTTATACCGTTCCTTGTGTGGGTGATGAGTATTATTTAAAAGAGCAATTTAAGATGCTAGAAGAGAATGAAAATTTTTATCCAAATATTATGCACACTTCTAAAAAAAGGCACTTTGGTAAGTTGTACAGAGAGTCTTATAATATTTGGTTAAAATTACAAGATAAAATGGGCATAGAGTTTGACTTGCTTTATGACCCTCATGGATGGCTAACTTTGTTAGAAAATCCACAGATTTTTGATAAGCCCATACTTTATATTCATCAAGGTGGCTTGATAGGTAATGAGAGTATGTTAGCAAGATATAAAAGGAAATATGATGAAAATATTTAGTATAAAAGATGAAAGTTTTCAAGATGAATTTGATGAGTTGTTAAAGCGTGGAGCAATGGACATAGATGGCGTAACGCATATTGTCAAAGGTCTTCTTGATGAGATTAAAAATGAAGGAAACGCTGCATTAAGAGGACATATTACTAAGTTTGATAGATGGGAACCAAAGTCTGATGAAGCGTTGGCTGTTTCGGTGGAGTCGATGGAAAAGGCGTATCATAATATTGATGCCCAACTTAGAGATGCATTACATTTAGCCTATGATAGAATAGAAAACTATCATCAAAAACTCATGCCTAAATCGTGGTTTGACTATGAAAGAAATGGCACGATGTTAGGGCAGAAAGTTACGGCTGTGGATTCTGCTGGATTGTATATTCCTGGAGGAAAAGCTGCTTACCCTTCTTCATTATTGATGAATGCCATACCTGCTATTGTGGCTGGGGTAGAGGAGATAGTGGTTTGTACTCCTGCACCTGATGATGAACTCAATGAACTTCTTTTAGCAGCTTGTCACTTATGTAAAGTTACTAAGGTATTTAAAGTAGGTGGGGCATCGGCTATTGGTGCGATGGCTTATGGTACAGAGACTATTCCTAAAGTAGATGTGATTACGGGGCCGGGAAATATTTTTGTGGCAACGGCTAAAAAGTTGGTTTATGGAGAAGTAAATATTGATATGATTGCAGGCCCTAGCGAAATTGGTATTTTAGCTGATGAAACAGCCAGAGAAGATTTTATAGCCATGGATTTACTCTCCCAAGCAGAACATGATGAGATGGCATCGTCTATTTTAATTACAACAGATGCTTCTTTAGCGTCTAAAGTGTCCGATAAAGTAGAAGAGTTTTTAGGAACATTATCTCGTGAAAAAATTGCACGTCAATCGATTGAAGAACGTGGTGCAATTATTGTAACGAATACCATGGAAGAAGCCATTGATTTAATGAATCAAATCGCACCAGAACACTTAGAAGTACTTACAGCCAATCCTATGGATTTGTTAGGTCAGATTAAACATGCTGGGGCTATTTTCTTAGGAGAGTATACGCCAGAGCCTATTGGTGATTATGTGGCTGGCCCAAACCATACTTTACCTACAGGAGGGACAGCTAAGTTTTATTCACCTCTTTCAGTAGAACATTTCTTAAAGAAGTCATCCATTATCTCTATGACAAAAAAAGGCTTAAATGAGATTGGTGATGCCTGTGCTTTAATGGCAAATACTGAAGGCTTGACTGCACATGAAGAGTCAGTTAGAATGAGATTAAAGTAAGATAAGTTTTGAAAGTGAGAGTTAAGCCTGAACACTTAACTCTTATGTTTTAATCTTAGAGGTTGTAAAAGTGTTTTAAAGCTCTAATAATCATGGCATTTTTAGAAATACTCTCACCTTTTGCATCTTGATCAACTTGCTCATAAAGGTCAAGAGGTAGTGTAATAGAGAAGATTTTTGTTCTGTTTTTCTTTTGCTTTTTGATGTCAGCAACGATGTCTTTAAGTACGTCAATCATTTTATCAGTATCAATTGGTTTTCTAATAAAGTTATTAACACCAATTTTAACAGCCTCTGAAATATTTCCCATATCGTTACTAGCTGAAACAATTACAATAATTTGTTTAGGGTTGATTTCTCTAATTTCTTTGGCAACTTCAAGTCCACTTTTTCCTGGTAAAATAATATCAATGAAGATAATGTCTGGGCTGTGTTGTTCAAAAAGTTGCATGGCAGAAGCTGCATCTGTCGCAGAGTGAACTTCTGAGAAAAAGTTTTTAAGAGTGGTACACATCAACTCATTTGTTTCTGGTTCATCCTCTAATACCAACGTTTTGAGTTTTTTTGTCTCTTCTACAATTTTCATTAAGTCATTATTCATGTTCTTTCCTATTCCTTTTTTTATTTTAATAGATTGTAACATGTTAACTATTAAGTTAGATTAAAACCTAATAAAATAGGTTACATGTTATTCATTTTTAGAATTATTTACAAAAATAAACATAAATAATACTAAAGGGAATTTCGAAGTTCTAATTCCTCTTCAAATCCCCAGTTTTCTTTGTGTTCTTCAATGACACCTTTAGAAATGGTTTCGATTAACATGGACTCTTTATCTTCGAGCATCATGTATATTTCTCCTGTGGGTTCTACCAACATACTGTCGCCATAGAATTTCCATTTTACTTCCTTTTCTTTGAATTCTCCTAGACGATTTGCACGTAAAATATAACAACCATGAAGAAAAGCCTTGGTACGTATGATTTCACGCCAACGATTATGTGATTCAAATGTAGAGGCTGTTGGAAGTAGGACTAAGTCAATTTTATTTTTAGTGACTTCTTCCCAAAAAGGGTCAAAATGTAATTCAAATCCAGCCATGACCATAACATTGAATTCATCAATTTTAAAATGAAGAGGAGCTTTTAATTTAGCAATAGGATTACTAAACATTTCTTTTTCATTCCAATGTTTATAGGGCATTAAAATCTGTTGTTCATAATAAACAACGGATTTAGCTGTAATTTTTACTATGGTTTTAATATATTGGTTATCTTTAATAATAATAATTGGAGCTACGAAAAACATTTGGTATTTAATGGCAAATTTTTTAAGCAGCTCAATGTGTTTATCACTTTGTTCTTGAACCATATTGATGGGCATATCTGGAAGTTCTTTAAAGAAGTGATTAAGAACATATTCTCCTAAAAGTACCAGCTTGACCCCTCGACTATAAGCATTTCTAAGATAGAACTCTAGTTTGGTTGCTTGCATACCCAAAGTAGGAAGCTGTAAAGCTGCAATGGTTAAGGTTTTACTATTTGGCATTACTCTTGCTTAGTATTGTTTTTTTCAATGGTCTCAATTTTTATTTTAGCCTCTTCAATCATTTTTTGAGCCTCTTTAATTTGAGTGAGACCATCTTCATAAAGCTTTAAGCTCTCTTCTAAAGTAATCTCTGGATTGAGTAATTCATTAAGTATCTTTTTTGACGCTTCTAGTTTTTGTTCAAATGTTTGGGTGGGCATAGTTTAACCTTTGTCTTAATTTTTTGCTAATTCATCTCTGATAATTGTATCAAACTTGTCTATTTCGACAAGAAAAGCATCATGACCATAATTACTGTCTATTTCATGATAGGAAGATTGTTGTGCATTTCTTTGTAACATGACATGTACATGTTCCATCTCTTTTGGAAAAAATAGATAATCACCTTTAAAAGATATTAGCGTGACATCAGCTTTAATCCTAGAAATCGCTTCATGCAAAGAGTCATAGCCTCTACTTAAGCTATAAGTATTAATGGCTTTGACAATGTAGAGGTAAGAGAGTGGGTCAAAAATCCTTGAAAAGTTATTGGTGTTGTACTCCATGTAACGTTCTACTTCATAGCGTCCAAAAAGTTCAAAAAGTCCATCATTATTGACATAGTTTCTACCAAATTTATTATTCATGGAATCGGGAGATAGATAGGAGATATGACCTGCTATTCGTCCAATGGCCAAGCCATCTAAACCATCTTCTATAAAGGCATCTTTTTCATAGTTTCCATTGTCAAATCTTGGGTCTCTGCGAATGGCTTCCATAGCAACTTTATTAAACCCCATTGTCCAAGGTTGTGTGGCATAAGTAGCAGCCAATGAGATGATTTTATCTGAAAAGTTTGGATAGTCAACAGCGAACTGTAAGGCTTGCATACCTCCCATAGACCCTCCAACAATGGCATAGAGATGATGTATGCCCAGTTGTGAGAGGAGTTGTTTTTGGGCTTTAATCATGTCTTTAATGGTTAAAACAGGAAATTTTAGGCGAAAAGGTCGTTGTTTGGGATAGTCATTGTCCATGGGAGAAGTACTTCCAAAACATGAGCCTAATACATTGGTAGAGATAACAAAGTACTTATTTGTATCTATGGCTTTTCCATCACCAATCAGTCTGTCCCACCAACCAGCTTTACTTTCATTTTCATGTTTTCCTGCTGCATGTGCTGAACCACTTAGGGCATGACAAATTAAGATAACATTGGAAGCATCAGGATTAAGTTCTCCATAGGTCTCATAGGCAATTTTGTAGGGTTCTAAGATTCTTCCACTTTCCAGATAGAGAGGACTGGTAAAATGGGCAACGTGGGTTTCTAATTTCATTAGTAGAATTTTATCTAATTTGTACTTTATAATCATATTTGTCATTTAAAAAATAAGTATTTTAAAATATTTAATATTTTCTTATCAACAAATCATATGATTTATAGTTTTATTTAGTGCTAGTATGCTAGAATAGTTTTTAATTCAAAGGAGCTATAATTATGAAAATTAAGATTTTGTTATTAATGATATTGGCAACAGCCCAACTTTTAGCTGTGAGTCAAAAAAGTATAGAATTTTATGTGAAACAGTATATGGAAAAAAAGATGAACTCTTCAGTGCAAAGTATAGAGACTTTATCGAGCTACCCCATAGACGGAACAAATGGTTGGAAAGTTTATTTTTTAGCCTTAGATTTAGATATTAATATGGGTGGTAAAATCGTAGCTCAAAAATTAAATCAAGTGGTTTTTAATAAAGGAGGCAAGATAGCTTTTTCTTTAAAAGATAAACAAGGAAAAGATTATGCCAAAATTTTAAAGCCAAAAGTACCTGCAAGTGCGTATGATGATAAACATTTACTCGCTGGTAACGCCGATGCGAGACATAAGATTTTACTCATGTCTGACCCTTTTTGCCCATTTTGTCAAGAGATTGTGCCAACATTAATTGAAACGGTTCAGAAAAATCCTAAACTTTTTGCTTTGTACTATTATCATTTACCTCTTTTACGTATTCATCCAGCTTCGGACATAACCACCAAAGCAATGCATGTTTTTCAGGAAAAAGGGCAGACCAGAAGGTTAAAGCAATGTTATCATCTATTAGTGAGTGAGAAAGAGACGAACCCACAAGTTATTTTAAAAGCAATTGCTAATAAAACAGGGGTTTATTTTACAGAACAAGAGTTAAATACCCAAGAGATTCAACGTGCCTTAGCCTTTGATAAGGCAATGAAAAAGCGTTTAATGGTTACAGGAACACCTACTATATTTATAGATGGTATTTGGGATCCAACACGTTTTAAATACAAAGAGTATTTATTACATTAATTTTATGGGAGCAGAATTTAGATGTCTGCTCCTACCAGCATTTTGAGACTTCTTATGAAAGTGCTTGTTCTAAATCTGCAATTAAGTCTTCACTATCTTCTAAACCTACGGATAAGCGAATTAATCCACCAGCAATACCACAATCTACAAGTTCTTGTGCTGATAACTGCTGATGGGTAGTACTCGCAGGATGGGTAATAATTGATTTAGAATCTCCAATATTGACCACCACTTTAAATATCTCTGTTTTGTCAGCAATGCCTTGTGCTATCTCTTTTGATTCTACTTCAAATGAAAGTAGACCAGAAGCCCCTTTAGTGAAATATTTGTTAGCCAAAGCATGATTGGCATTTGATTTTAAACCAGGATAATTAACCGATTTTACTTTTGGATGGGTTTCTAAATATTGGGCTATTTCTAAAGCAGAGTTTGAATGCTGTTGCATACGTAAAGGCAGGGTTTCTATCCCTTGAATATAGAGCCATGAGTTAAATGGACTAGGCGTAGCACCAAGATCACGAAGGAGGGCTAAACGTACTCTAAGCGTAAATGGAGGTAATGGTAAATCTGAATAAACCAAACCATGGTAAGAAGCATCTGGTTCATTAAAGTGAGCATAACGAGGGTTGTCTTTAATTAAATCGACTAAACCTTCTCTTTCTACAATAATGCCACCAATAGCCAAACCTTGACCAGTGGTGTATTTACTAGCACTATGCACCACTATGTCACAACCAAGAGTAAGAGGTTTACATAAAATAGGCGTGGCTACCGTATTGTCAACACAGGTCATAATGTTATGTTTTTTGGCAATGGCGACAATGGCTTCAAAATCGGCTACATCAATGCTTGGGTTGGTGATGCTTTCAAAAAGAATTATTTTTGTTTTTGCATCAATTAGGGCTTCGATTTCAGATGGATTATTAACATTAAAATAACGGGTTTCAATTCCAAATCTTTTAATGGTATGACCTGTTAGGGTGGTTGTTCCACCATATACTTGTGAGGCTACCACTATATTGTCTCCAGCTTCAGCTACATTGGCAATGGCATAAAAAATTGCAGCCATTCCAGAAGCTGTACCAACAGCTCCACCACCTTGTTCAAGTGCATTAAAACGTTTTTCAAATACATCCGTGGTAGGATTCATAAGACGTGTATAAATGTTACCTAACTCTTTTAGGGCAAAAAGATTGGCAGCGTGTTCAGTGTTTCTAAATTCATAAGCTGTTGTTTGGTAAATTGGTACAGCCATTGTTCCTTGGGCATCTTTTTCATACCCAGCATGAATGGCTAGTGTTTGTTCGTTCATTATTAAAATCCTTGTCTATTATTTGAGAAGATTATAACTAAAGATTTATTTATATTCTATGTTATCAATATCTAATTTTCGATTTTCAAAGGGTTCTATAACAGTTGAGATTTCATTGAGCCTATAAGTGAGTGGGAAACCAATAGTTGAATTTTTTGCTGTACTTTCCAAGATATAATAAGGCTTATTATTGAGATAAAGGGCTTTTTTAGATTTTATCTTGTCTAAAGCAACAATCACAAAAATATGTTGAGGTACTAAAACAAAATAACTTTCAATATTTAAAGTATGCAATAGCGAAATGAGTAAATTACTTTTATCATCACAGTCTCCAAAATTTTTTTGAATGGTCTCTTGTGGGGAGTGGGCTGTGTAGTTATTAATAACATAAGGAATATTGGTAATATAGTCTAAGATGTTTTGAACACGACAGATATCATTTAGGCAATTTTGTGTAAGTTGATGGGCTAATGCGTCCAGTTTGGCATTTGTGGTGGTACTGTTAACATAAGTACCTTCATTTGTTCCTGTATGTCTTCGGTTGACAACATCGATAGCTTGGCTAAAAAGGTAGAGAAAATAAAGGGCTAAAACTCCCAACACTATTTTGGAAAGTGTGTGGGAAAGTTTTACAGACATTACATATGATATTCTGTATTAGCCAAGGCGATACATTCAATTTCAATCAGTACATTTTTAGGCAATGTTTTAACAGCAACCGTACTTCTTGCAGGTTGATGATGACCAAAATGATGTGCATAAACTTCATTGACAGCTGCAAAATCATCCATATCGGCTAAGAAAATAGTGGTTTTAATGACATCATTAAAATGAGCACCAGCAGCCTCTAGCACATAATAAAGGTTTTTGATAACTTGATGGGTTTGATTAACCACATCATCAGCAACCACGACACCTGTTTCATCCATTGCAATTTGCCCTGAAGTATAAATCATACCATTTGCCACCACAGCTTGTGAATATGGACCAATAGCAGCAGGTGCTTTGTCTGTTGAGATGAATTTCATTTTTTTCCTTAAATTAGTTGTTTTCGTAAAAGATATAAGAAGTTGAGTAATCTGAAAACTCAAAATAAACTTTGTTCTCCCCAGCATCTTTTTTGTTGTTAAAGTTTTTATCATTGTAGCCATAACCAAATCGGTATGGACGCTCTACATTCACACCCGTTCCTGTAGCTGTTGAAAGTTTATCAATTTTAATAAATCTTTTAACCAGTTTATCACCAGCATACACATCAAGTGTTCCATCAGTTCCTGTCCAGTTTTGAATAGAACGGCTTAATTTATTTTGGGTCTCTTGGGTACATCCATTGAATAGTAGTAGAAAAATAGTAATAAGTGCCAGTTTTAATTTCATTTTTTTTCCTTTGAAAAGTAATTGTAGTATTTTAACACAAGAGTATTAACCTAGTTTTTAGGCATGGAAAACTTTTGTGTAATCAATTCACCTTCATTGTTAAAATAAAGGTAGTAAAGTTTGTCCTTTACGACAGTAAGACCAGCCAAGTATCTTAAGGCGATATTGGCTTGAAGGGAGGCAATATGCATCACAATAGGGGCTGTAATTCCTCCTGGTTTATGGTCAGAAGTATTGAAAACTTGAAAAGAGGCTTCATCAAAAAAACAAACTTGTCCATTAAACTCTTCTACAGAAGCATATATCCAGGGGGTATCTATTTTTCGTGCATAAGCATCGATTTCTTGGCGTGTTCCAAGGTTATCCGTGGCATCTAAAATCAAATCATAAGTGTTTGTCATTTTGCTAAATGCTTCAAAAGTCATGGTATAAGCATTGCTCAAAAGAAAAGGGTTTTTAGATTTCATTAAAGCGACCACTACTTCTGCTTTTAGTTTTTCTTCATCTTTTAAAGTAAAAGCAATTTGTCTATGGATATTATGAAGGCTAACCGTATCAAAGTCCACCATATCTATTTGCCCAATCCCTGAAGTACCAAGTGCTAAGGCTAGACTCGAACCCAAGCCACCAGCCCCAATAATGGCAATTTTTTTGTTTTCCAGTGAAAGTTGAGTTTCTTCACCCCATAGTTGTATTTGTCTGTTAAAATAATCTTCTGTTTTTATCATCTTGCTAGTTTATCGAATAATAAATTTAAAAGCAAACTCACCAACAAAAACTGATAAAATCCTAAATAAAAAAGTAAAATATGAAAGTGATAATATGCGAGTAGATAAATGGTTAGCAGCCGTAAATGTAGTAAAACGACGTACAGTTGCTTCTGATATGGTGAAATCGGGGGTTGTTTTTATTAATAATATGAAAGCAAAAGCTTCTAAAAATGTTGTGATTGGTGATAAGGTAAGCATTGAGTATCTTAAAGGGGCAAAAAACTATGAAGTTCTACAAATACCAACGACAAAAACCATTCCCAAAAGTAAAAAAGATGAATACGTCAAAGAGCTGTAGGTTCGATTTTATCGAACAAAATATTAAAGAGTAAAAAAGATGAATAAAACAAAAGAAAAATTTGAAAAATTATTTAATAATGAATTAAGCACCAAAGATGCAAGAGCCTTTTTAATTGAGCTTTATGAAAAAGGTGAAACAGCCCAAGAGATTGCTATTGCAGCGTCTGTAATGCGTGAACACTCCATTAAACTTCCTATGACAGATGAATTAAGAGAAAAAGCCATAGATGTTGTTGGAACAGGTGGGGACAAAAGTGGAAGTTTTAACATTTCAACAACGGTAGCTCTTTTATTAGCAGCGATGGGTAAAACAGTTGCTAAACATGGAAATAGAAGCATTACTTCGAATTCTGGTTCAGCTGATTTACTTGAAGCCTTAAATATTAATCTTAATTTAACGCCAGAACAACAAGTGGATATGTTAGAGAAGACAGGCTTTTGTTTTATTTTTGCTGTTAATCACCATCCTGCTATGAAACATATTATGCCTATTCGTCACTCTATTGAGCATAGAACCATTTTTAATCTTTTAGGACCTTTGACCAATCCTGCTGGAGCGAAGAAGTATTTATTGGGTGTGTTTCACCCTGAGTACATTGAACGGATGGCAAATGCTCTATTAGAATTGGACATTACTCGTGCTTTTGTGGTCAGTTCAAATGA
The DNA here is from genome assembly GCA_902727935.1 of uncultured Sulfurovum sp. Taxonomy (GTDB): domain Bacteria; phylum Campylobacterota; class Campylobacteria; order Campylobacterales; family Sulfurovaceae; genus UBA1140. The sequence continues at coordinate 91,364 of CACVAX010000059.1, forward strand.
CGGTATGGATGAGATCGCTTTAGCGACCACAACGCCTTTTGCATATGTTGAAGAGGGACAGATTTCGACAGGTTTGGTTAAACCTACAGACTTTGGTTTTCGTATGGCAAGTAAGGGTGAAATTATGGGTGGAACAGCCCAACATAATGCCATGATTACTCGTGAAATTTTTGCTGGTATTGAAAAAGATGCAAAGCTAGACATTGTTTTACTTAACACAGCATTTGCACTTTTTATAGATGGTGCTGTAAAAGATATGAAAGAAGCTCTAGCTATGACAAGAGAATGTATTGAGTCAGGACAAGCAACAAAACATTTAGAGTATATTGCTGAAGTTTCAAACAGTTTTAACGCGTAGGTTCGATTTTATCGAACACTAAGTAGGATTTTAAATGAAAGAAATTATTGCAGCCGAAGATGAATTAAATGGCATTGTTGAGTATCTAAATGAGATACTGCCAAGTTCTGCCATTGTCTTTTTAACAGGCAATCTTGCAGCTGGAAAAACAACCTTGACTAAAAATATTGTGCAGTCAAAAGGGATTCAAGGGGAAGTCACTTCTCCTACTTTTTCTTTACAGCAATGTTACGAGGATACTATTTTTCATTACGATTTGTATCGCATAGAAAATGAAGAGTTTATGGAACTTGGACTTTTTGAAGAGTTTGATAAAGAGGGTTGGCATTTTGTAGAGTGGGGTGATGAAGCACTTAAGCATTTTTTGCTCAATGCAGGATATGATGTGTTTAGCGTTACAATAACACCTTATAAAGAAAAAAGAAAATATAGCATAGAGAAGAATTAAATGAATAAGATACATACCCTTGAAGCCAAAAATCTTTCTAAAACCATTAAAAAAACAACCATTGTTCATGATGTTTCAGTCAAGATTTCATCACGTGAAATTGTGGGACTTTTGGGTCCGAATGGTGCAGGTAAAACCACTTCTTTTTACATGATATGTGGACTCACAGAAGCAACCAAAGGTTCAGTATTTATTGATGCTGATGAGGTGACTAAAATGCCGTTGAGTAAACGGGCTAAACTGGGTATTGGTTATTTACCTCAAGAGTCGAGTATTTTTAAAGACCTCTCGGTAGAAGATAACCTTTGGATGGCAGCAGAAGCGATGAAAGTAGATGAAAAAGTAGCCCAAAAGCGTATTGAGAATCTTTTGAACTTATTTAACATTCAACCCATTCGTAAACGTTTTGGTATTCAACTATCAGGAGGCGAACGCAGACGTGTGGAGATTGCACGAGCTTTGGTCGCTGAACCAAAATTTCTTTTATTAGATGAACCTTTTGCAGGGGTTGACCCTATTGCTGTAGAAGACATACAAGGGATTATACGTGAACTTATCAAGCTCAATATGGGCGTTCTCATTACTGACCATAATGTTCGTGAAACCTTGGGTATTTGTGACCGAGCCTATGTAATGAAGTCGGGTGAGATGTTGGCTTATGGTACAAGTGAAGAGATTAAAAATGATCCAAATGTTATTAAATATTATCTTGGTGAAAATTTTCATTTTTAATCCAAAATTATAATTAAGATAACGAAAAACTAAGCCTTTCTAAGCTATAATCCGACCAAAATTATTTTCTAACAGAGGATGGATAAATGGAAGCACCATGGACTTTTATAGGCGTTTTTACTGGGCATGGACCAGCATTAATGGCCGTACACTTACTTTTAGTGGCAATTATTATTTTACTTATAGCTAAAGCAGCTGTTTCAGCAATGAAAGCAGTACCAACAGGAGCACAAAATGCTCTGGAAGCATTTATTCAAGGAACAATTGCTATGGGTAACGACACGATTGGTGAAGATAGAGCTAGAAAATACTTACCACTTATTTTAACGCTTGGTCTTGTAGTATTGGTTTCTAACTTAATTGGTATTATTCCAGGATTTGAGTCGCCAACATCAAACATTAACATTACACTTCCTTTAGCACTAGTTGTTTTTATCTACTATAACTATGAAGGTATTAGAGAAAAAGGTGCTAAAAACTATTTTGCACATTTCATGGGGCCTGTACCTCTTCTTGCACCATTAATGTTCCCAATTGAAATTTTATCGCACTTATCAAGAATTGTTTCTCTTTCATTCAGACTTTTTGGTAATATTAAAGGAGATGACCTTTTCTTAGCTGTATTACTTATGTTAGTTCCATTCTTTGCACCATTACCTGCGTATGCATTATTAACATTCTTTGCAGTATTACAAACATTCATTTTCATGATTCTTACCTATGTTTATCTTGCAGGTGCTGTATTAGTAGATGAAGATCACTAAATCATTTTAAGACAAAAGTAGAAAGCAGATGAAACTTTCCTCTCCTCTTTTGTCTTTCCTAGTAAACTTTTTACTGGGTGCATCTTGGGCTTTTGCCTTTGCAGGTGCAACTATTTTCTTTTATATTTTTTTAGAAATTGCTATTTTTTATGCAATCTTTGGAGCACTATTGGGTGCATTGCCTGGACTTTTTTTTGTTTTACTCATTGAGTATTTTTTAATAAAGCATGAGCAGTTAACAGAACTTAGAAAACAAACCAAACTTCTTGAAGAACTTGTGACTAAATCATTATGATTGCGTATGCAATTACTGATCCTTCAACTTTAAACTTTCAAACTTTAACAACTGATATACAGTGTTTCTCTACTAAGGCAGACATGCTTGTGTATAGAGATAAGTCTACCCATAACTATGCTAAAAATGCAAAGAGATTTATAGCAGAATCAAAAAAGCATAACTTTCAAAAAATTCTTCTACATACAGACTATATTTTAGCCCATGAACTAAAAGCCGATGGGGTGCATCTAAAGTCGACACAGTTTTCTGACATTGCAAATGCAAAGGCTTTAGGTTTATTTGTGGTTATCAGTACACATACACAAGAAGAAGCACAAAAAGCAGAAGCATTAGGGGCAGACATGCTAACCTTTAGCTCTATTTTTGTTTCACCCAACAAAGGAGAACCTAAAGGAGTAGAGGAGCTTAAAAAGCTTATTTCTATGCTCTCTATACCTGTTATTGCCTTAGGTGGCATTTTGACAGAAGAACAAATAGTGTTATGTCAAAAGAGTGGGGCTTTTGGTTTTGCTTCTATTCGGTATTTTTCTTTAGGCTCTGCGACCATTAATACTTCATTATAATCATCTCGGTTAGCTACCCCAACCCCATCCATAAATTTTTCAACATAATCTAAAATCTTAGTCGTCACATGTGGGATAACTTTACGCCGTTCAAGTAATTTAGGTTTGCTCTCTAAAGTTTGTACAATGGTCGCAGACAAAGGCTTTCGCTCATCGTATAAATAGCTATCGACTACTTTTTGTACTTCATCACATTTTAGTTTCTCTTCACTACAAAGTGTTTTAAACCCTTTTTCACGTTCCTCTTCCCAAAAATTTTCAAATTCATCTGCTATATTTTCATTTTTTTCAATATGAGGTAAATTCTTGTTAATAAACTTTTCTATGAGTTCCCGTTTGCTTCGTAGCCTAGCGTCTCCATTGATTATGTTGAGAATTTGCTCTTTTTGTGCCTTTTTATCTTCTTCTTTGGCATCATTATATTTTCCTAAAAGTGTCAAAATAACGCTCTAAAGGCTTGAACAAAGGCTAATTCATCTTCTTCATCATTCAGTTCATCAACACTCTCTACGCTTGGAGCAATGGCTAAAAGTTTCTCTTTATAGGCTTCATTAAACTCTGTTAGGTACTCTTCATAAGGTTGCATCAAAATAATCTCTTTGGCATCCACATTTGAAAAGAGCGCTATGGCATCGTCTGTATTCTTTTTTAGGTTTCTAAAACAGACAATGTTTCCTTGTGACTTTTGTTCATTCAGGATTCGGTTGGTTCGTGAAAAGGCTTGTATGAGTCCGTGGTATTTTAAGTTTTTGTCCACATAAAGGGTATTGAGTGACTTGGCATCGAAGCCTGTTAAGAACATGTTGACCACCAGTAAAATGTCTATCTCTCTATTTTTAACCCGTTTGCTTAGTTCATTGTAATAGTTGTAAAAACTTTTAGCATCTTTTGTATTGTATTTCGTTCCAAACATCATATTATAATCACCAATGTACTCATCTAACTTATCACGGCTATGCAAATTTTGAGGAGATAAAAGTTCTTTTTTGCTCGGATTCGATGGCTTTAGCCTCGTATTGTTCGGGAGTGAACTCTCCGATTCCGAAAAGTCTATGATGCCATTAGCATCTTTGTCTTCTTCATTGGCTGTGTAAGAGATGTAGTCTACTATTTTGTTCACTCTCTCTTGACTTTCGAGTAGCTCTTTGCTATCTATCTCTTCAACGTCTATGTCGATGTTTGTTTTGGAATCTTCTTTGGCTTTATAACGACCCACGTATTCCACTGAAAATTTTAAAACATTATCATCAGCAATGGCATCGGTAATGACGTATTTATGTAAAGCATCATCAAACAGTTCTTTAGTGGTACGTTTCCCAAGTTTATTACCCACGGCATTTTGGGCAAAGATGGGTGTGCCTGTAAAGCCTATCATTTGGTTTTGAGTAAAAAAGTTGTTAATGGCTAAATGCGTCTCCCCAAATTGAGAACGATGACACTCATCAAATATAAAAACAATGGATTCATCACGTAACTTCTCCATTTGGTTTAAGTATTGCTTTTTACTAATGGCTGTGTTTAGTTTTTGTATTGTGGTAACAATGAGCTTGGTATCGTCGCTAAACTGTGCAACCAATGCCTTGGTGTTATCCGTTCCATCAACCGAACCATCGGAAAAACTGTTAAACTCTTTGGTGGTCTGAAAGTCCAAATCTTTTCGGTCAACCACAAACACCACTTTATGCACCTGAGGCAGTTTCATAAGTATTTGAGCTGTTTTAAAAGAGGTCAGTGTTTTTCCTGAACCTGTGGTATGCCAAATGTACCCATTTTTATCGCTGTTCTCCACACGGTCGATAATGGCTTCAGTCGCATGAAATTGATAAGGACGCAAGACCATAAGTATTTTGGGTACTTCGGCTAAAACGGTGTATTTGGTTATCATCTTGGCAATATGACAACGTTCTAAAAAAGCATCGGTAAATTGCTCTAGGTTCGTAATATTTTTGTTCTCTTTGTCTGCCCAAAAAAAGGTCTGTTTAAAACTTTGCTTTTTGTTGTTGGCGTAGTATTTAGTATTAACTCCGTTACTGATGACAAAAATTTGCACGTAATTAAACAAGGCAGAGTTTGAACCATAAGAGTGACGTTGATAACGGTTAATCTGATTAAACGCCTCTTTTAGTTCCAGTCCACGCCGTTTGAGTTCTATCTGCACTAAAGGCAAACCGTTTATGAGTAGGGTTACGTCGTATCGGTTTTTATACGTTCCTTCTATGGTGACTTGGCTGGTCACTTGAAAAAGGTTTTGACACCAGTGTTCAGAGTTTAAAAATTCAATGTATTTGGTGCTTCCATCATCAGCAGTAAGTGAAAGTTTGTCTCTTAGTTGTTTGGCTTTTTCAAACACAGAGCCTTTGTTTAAGTGGTTGAGTACGCGTTTAAACTCTGTGTCGCTTAGTTGGGTGTTGTTGTGAATTTCAAGTTGGGTTTTTAGGTTGGCTTCGAGGGCTTTGTCATCTTTGATGGTGACTTGTTGGTACTTTAGATTTTCAAGTTGTGCTATGAGGTTTGCTTCAAGTGTGGCTTCGCTTTGTGTTCCCATTTTATCTCCCCCTAGATGTTTTAAAGATTATAGCATATCACATAAATATCTATCTTCTCATAGCTCATTTAAAAAGTCTCGTGCTTTTGTTGCTTTTTTTTCACCACGTTCTAGCCGTGCTACATCTTCTAAAGCAAGTTGCAACTTTTGAGTTAAGTCATCCACCTCATTGTTCGGTAATTTAACCTCAAAAGGTAAACCTTTATGACTGACAATCATCTTGGTAAAAATATTAACAGCTTCTGAAAAATTCATACCCATTTGGTCTAAAATTTTTTTTGCATCGTGCAGCGACTCTTTGTCTATGCGTAAAGAAGTTTGAATTTTAGGCTCTTTTATTTGCATACTTGATCCTTTTGTATTTACTAATGACGAGTATATCATTTTTTCATTGTATATACATTGAAAACCTTTTACACAAACATCTGCTGTAACAACCCTTTTTTAAACGCTTTACTTGCTTCTATTTGTTTTGAGGCTTGTTCTATTTTTTGGTCGATGGAAGAGAGGAAATTGGCTATTTTTATTTGTTCTTCTAGGGATGGTAAATTTATTTTAATACTTTCAATAGTACTTTTTGAAAGACTTGGTACACCAGAAGCTTCATTATATTTTTTCCAATTAATTCTTTGAAAAATTAAATATACAAATTTTGGAATAGATTGATTAAATGAATGAGTATAAAAAAGTGTATCTACTGTCCAAAACTTACCAACAATATATCTTGGTTTATCAATAGTACCTTTTCTCCCTATACACACACTTTCACCATCATATAAATATTCATTTACCGAAGTCATATATCCACCTGTTCCATATACAGGTATGTTACCACTAGACAAATGTTTATAATCTTTACCACTACCTATTTTAAAAATTTCTTCTAATTTCTTCTCAACCCAATCCTCATACTCCCCACCATCATCACCCTTAAACCGAATCTCCTGAGAAAAAATCTTTTGCATCACTCCTTTTTTATAAGCTTCTAGCAGGGTTTTCTTTTTTGTTTGTTGTTCTATTTTTTTGTCTACTGCTGTTAGGAAGGTGGCTATTTTTTGTTGTTCGAGTTTTTGAGGTATAAAAAATGGAATTTCAGACATATATTTCCAATCAGCTCTTGGCATTTTAGAACCACTTGAAATATTAGCTATTTGATTAAATTTATATGTTTGTACTAGTTGAAATAAATAATTGTTTACAACTTTTTTACCATCTAAAACCCAAATTTCACTAGAACAAACTCCATCAAAATTAACTAAAGAATACTTTTTTAAATAAGGTCTTAATTTTCCAAATAACACTTGATTTTTTTTGAATATATTTTTTGTACTTTCTTGCTTATTTGAATATGTAAATCCTAATAATTCACCTGTGCCTTGAGAGATATGTTCTAATTCAATACATTTCATATTTTCATTATTAGTTTTTGGATTAAACTTTTTTGATGATATTTCAATTAAATTGTTTAATTCACTATTTTCCCACTCCCCACTAAACTCCCCAAACCTCAATTTCGGTACATTAAGCATAAAGAGCCTCCGTAGGTTCGATTTCATCGAACACTTGAATCTTACTTTTTTGTGTTTGTATCATATTTTGTTCGATTTCATCGAACCTACGGTTGCCATTCATCAAAACGGAGCCTTTATACCCAGCTCATCACAAAAACCAGCGATGACTTTATTGGTTTCTTTCATCTCTTTTTCCAAAGCTTTCAACTCAGCCGAAACAGCATTCAAATCCACAGCTTCTTCCTCTTCAAAAGTATCCACATAACGTGGGATGTTTAGGTTATAGTCATTTTCAGCTATCTCTTTAAGTGTGGCTAAATGAGCGTACTTATCTTCAGCTTTTCGTTCTTGGTAGGTGCTAATTATTTTCTCTATGTCTTTAGCACGTAGATGATTTTGATTTTTAACCTTTTCAAAATGAGCCGATGCATCCACAAACAACACCGAATCACTTTCTTCTCGGCATTTTTTAAAAACCAAGATACACGTAGGAATGCTCGTACCGTAAAAGATGTTCGCAGGTAAACCAATAACAGCGTCCAAGTAGTTTCTGTCTTCGATGAGATAACGGCGAATATGCCCTTCGGATGCACCACGAAACAACACACCATGAGGTAAGACAATCGCCATGGTTCCATTGTCGTCTAAATGGTGAATCATATGTTGCACAAATGCAAAGTCAGCTTTACTTTTTGGGGCGAGTTTACCGTACTGAGAAAATCGGTCATCGCTTAGGTGTAGCGTGTTCGCCGACCAATGAGCCGAAAAAGGAGGGTTAGCCACAATGGCTTCAAAACGTTCTTCAATGTGTTGAGGATGTTCTAAAGTGTCTTCTTGTTTTATGTCAAACTTTCGGTAATGAACGTCATGCATTATCATGTTCATTCGGGCAAGGTTGTAGGTGGTTCGGTTGAGTTCTTGACCGTAAAAAGTGCTTACCTCTTCAACTTCTTTGGAAACACGTAAAAGTAATGAGCCTGAACCACACGTTGGATCGTAGACCGATTTGAGTTTAGATTTATTGGTCGTGACAATTTTGGCTAAAATCTTAGAAACTTCCTGAGGGGTGTAAAACTCCCCAGCTTTCTTTCCTGCACCTGCTGCAAACTGACCGATGAGGTATTCGTACGCATCCCCCAAAACATCACGGTCATGGTTTTTAAGTTCAAAGTTTATTTGGTCTAAATGAGCGAGTACTTTAGAGATCAGCGTGTTCTTAGCTTCTTCGGTTCGTCCAAGTTTGGTACTTGTTAAATCAAGGTCTTCAAAAAGGTGTTCAAAATCATCTTCACTTTCATGACCCATGGTACTTTGCTCAATGCTGTTGAGTATTTCTGTTAGGTCTTCTAGTATGAAGTTGTCTGTATCACCATTACCACGTTCTGCCACGGCTGAGAAGAGTTCAGAAGGTTTTAGAAAATACCCAAGCTGTTCAATAGAGTCTTCCTTAATGGCTTGAAGATACTCTTGACCCTCTTCGCTTTTTTCATCAATGTCATGGTAAACAAGCTTGTCTTCTTCTAGTAAGTCATTGGCGTAGTCTTGCATTTTTTCTGAAAGGTATTTGTAGAAAATAAACCCTAAGATGTAGTCGCGAAACTCATCAGCATCCATTTTTCCCCTAAGTGTGTTGGCAATGTTCCACAGTTGTTGTTCTAGTATTTTCTTTTGTTCTTCACCCATAGCGACCCCAAATATAGTTTTTTGAAAATGGTACTCTGTTGAACTTAATTAATCCCTATTGATTTTTTCTTCTAAATAATGCTATGATGATTTTTAGGATTTAAAATGCACAAAAAATTTTCTTACTTATTTTGGCTTATTTTTTTACTTTTTACAGCGTGTTCTCAAAAAATACCTGTGACTTGGCAAGAACGCATTGTGAAACAGAAACAAAACAATTTATCTTTAGTGTATACAGAATATGGTAACCCCAAAAATGACACTTTACTTTTTTTACATGGGTTTGCTGAAAGTAAAGAGACTTGGCGTTTTTTAATTCCTAAGTTATCTAAAAAATACCATTTAGTATTGTTAGATTTAAAAGGTTTTGGAGCATCACCAAAACCAGAAGATGGAGCGTATTCTGTGTATGATCAAGCACATTTTGTGGCTAAATTTATGAAAGAAAAAAGTTTAAAAAATGTCACGTTGGTGGGGCGTTCTTTTGGGGGAGGGGTTGCTTTGGTTTTAGCCTTGATGCAAAGAGATAGGCTCATAGAGAAAAAGATTAGTAATTTAATTTTGATTAATTCAATGGCATACAAACAAAACTTACCTTCTATGTTGCGAACTTTAAATCAACCTCTTATTGGTTATGTTGCCATACACACCATTCCGAATGATTGGATGGCAGAAGAGGGTTATAAGTATGCTTTTTATAATAATGCGTTAATTCCTAAAAAGAGTTTAGATTATTCTTCTTCAAATCTCTCCTTAGACAATGCAAAGTATGTCTATTTGCAGAGTGTAGAACAGCTTATTCCTGATGACATAGAAAAGATGCAAAAACGCTATAAAGAAATAGACTTACCCACGCTTATTTTGTGGGGAAAAGAAGATGTGTCTATTCGGGTACGAACAGCCTATAAGCTACATCGTGATTTAAAAAATAGTAAACTGAAAGTCTTTCTTAAAGTGGGACACATGCCCAATGAAGAAGCTCCCAAAAAGGTTATTATAGAGATTTTAAAGTTTATGGAAGCGTTGCCGTAACATTGGCACTTAAAGGCGTCCAATAACTCATGCTAATATTCACTTCTCGTAGTTGGTCTCCTGTCCATGTGTTACAAGTATTAATTAGGTTGTAGCTTCCTTTGGCTGTGTAGAAAAAATCTTCTTTTCCATAACCTTGATAACGTTTTTTATTAAAATCAAAACTTTTCAAAATGGATGTTTGTAGATGTTTTTTTTCTACTTTTGAGAGCTGAATGGTTTTAAGATTAGGAAAGCGTTGAAGATTTGAAATATAACTAACATGCATGAGTGTTGGGGTATTGCTAAACAGTGCTTTTATACTGGTGCTAATGCTTAGGTCATTCCATGTAGGGGTATTGAGATAGCTCTCTTTATCTCCCCAGCCAAAAGCCAAATAACCTTTGTGTTTGTTTGAAAATTCTGGAAATAAAGAACGGTTTAGCTCTTGAATGTTCAAAATAATCTCGCTGTGCATGTCATCGTAAAGCAGATAAATGGTTTGATTTTTAGCTACTTCATTTTTAGGTACTTTTTTGGGAAATAGAGAAAAAGTATAAACTGTTAGAAAATAAATAATAACAGTTAATAACATTAAAAAGAGTAAGTAAAAAAGAGATTTGAATAATTTTTTCATAGAAGAATGGTAATATAAAGTTGTTAAAATTATCACACTCCATTGACAATTCATTAATCTAAATGGGATATAATAGTGCTTGATTATGTAATTAAGGAAGCTTATATGAATGTAAAAGTGGTTTGCCCACATTGTGGAAAAGTAAATAATATACCTCAAAAAGACAGTTACACTAAAGCCAATTGTGGACATTGTAAAGAATCTATGTTAAATCAAAAACCCATAGACGTTACGAGACAAGAGATGTTACATGTATTAGTCAACAGTGAAATACCAGTCCTTGTTGATTTTTGGGCACCTTGGTGTGGTCCTTGTCTTCAAATGGCACCAGCTTTTGAAGAAGTCAGTAGAGAACTCTCTTTAAAAGTACAATGTTTAAAGGTAAACACAGAAGATAATCAAGGATTGGGTGCTTTGTATGGGATTGAAAGTATTCCAACATTACTGATGTTTAAAGATGGTGAAGAGATAGGAACAAATACAGGTGCTTTGTCTAAAGAAGAGCTTATTCGATGGGCAAAACGGTTTACTTAAGGAGTAGCGTATGGCAAGTGCAAAAATATTACTGCTTGAAGATGATGCAAATCTCAATGAAACAGTAAGTGAGTTCCTTGAAGAAGAGGGCTATGATGTGATTTCTACTTATGATGGTTATGAAGCACAAGATGCACTGTATGAATCGAAGTTTGATTTATTGCTTTTGGATGTAAATACTCCCGGTATTGATGGGTTTACCCTGTTGAGTGAAGCCAGAGATAATGGGGTGGTTGCACCTTCTATTTTTATTACCTCTTTAAATGGCGTGGATGATTTAGAAAAAGGTTTTCAGTCGGGCTGTGATGATTATATTCGAAAACCTTTTGTACTTAAAGAGTTGGGTATTCGTGTGGAAACTTTATTGCGTAGAGGTTTTTTTCATGAAGCAAAAGAGATGATTAAGCTTGGTGATAACATCGAATACAATACCAAATCCAATGAACTGGTGGTAGATGGCAAAGCTGAAACACTGGGGAATAAAGAGTCAGCACTCTTTAAACTCTTTATGAAACAACAAGATGAGGTGCTTTCACATGATAGAATCTACAAAGAGTTATGGGACTACGATGAAGACCCAAGTGACACAGCACTGCGTACCTACATTAAAAATATTCGTAAAATCATAGGTAAGGATAGAATTGTTAGTATTAAAAAACAAGGGTACAAGTTTACATCGCAGAAGTGAACGCAGTTCTCTTGTCCGATTTTTAGCGCTTTATATTACACTCGTAATGCTTTTGCTATTGCTCTTAGGAATGTTACACTATAAAAGCCAAGAGGAGTTAATGTTTTCTAATCAACGAACCCTTTTAGCCAGTTATGCCAATGACCAATACAAAGCCATTCAAGAACTGCATAAAGAATATTATCCCGAAGAACGTACCTATCCAAGAAGTAGTCATTTTCGTTCAGCCATCCATGATCTTTCTGGTATAGAAGTTTTCTCTCTTATGAAACATAAACCTCGACATTTTGGTAGAGATATTTACCGTATTGAAGACTCCATTCATTTTTTAAAATCTTTGGATGAAAACTACTATTTAGGAGCTAAATATCTTTTTATAGAAGTAGATGAAGATTTTACTTGGAAAGATAATGTCATTCAAGATATTATGATTTATGGAACATTAACCCTTTTGGTTTTGGCGATTTTTGGCTTCTTTTTTTTAAGTATCTTTTTACGTCCCATGAGAGATTCCATTACTTTATTAGATGATTTCATTAAAGACACAACCCATGAACTCAATACCCCTATTTCAGCCATTTTAGCCAATGTTGAAATGATGGATAAAAGTGTGATGGGTCAAAAAAATCAAAGAAAACTCGCACGTATCAACATTGCAGCCAAAACAGTTTCGCATCTTTATCAAGATTTAACTTATTTGACCTTAAGTCATCATAGAAAATCAAAAGATGAATGGATAGATTTAAAACAATTAATTCAAGATCGAGTGGAGTATTTTAATATTTTAGCAGGGTCTAAAAAAATTACTTTCGAATTGGATTTAAAAGAGTCAGCACTCTTTATTGATGCTGTTAAAATTGCTCGAGTTTTAGACAATTTAATTTCCAATGCGATTAAGTATAATAAACGTCATGGTACTATTTATATTGTGCTACGAAAACAGTATCTTTTGGTTCGTGACACAGGCATAGGCATTGAGTCCAAACAAGTTAATGAGATTTTTGAACGTTACACCCGTTTCAATGCTTCAGAAGGTGGTTTTGGGATTGGTTTAAATATCGTTAAAAGTATCATTATTGAGTATGATTTAAAAATTAATGTGGAATCAATCTTAGACCAAGGAACAACCATTAGAGTTGATTTTTTAAAAGGAACATTAGATGGAGAATAGTATGCTAATGCATAAAATAGTATTCGTGAAAATATATCTATTGGTTTTATTGACTTTGGGTGTGGAAGCCAAAGCAAATGTTTATAAAGACGTTTGTATAGAGTGTCATCAATATCAACCAGCCACACTTGAAAAGATGTTTATGCTCTACTTAAAAACACACAGTGTTAAACTAAGTTTTAAGGTTTCTCTTAAAGAGTTTTTAAAAAATCCTACAGAAGAAAAATCTTTAATCGGCAATACTTTTATTAAAAATTTTTCAGTTAAGAACCCAACAAAACTAAGCGATAGCCAATTAGATGAAGCCATTGATACTTATTGGGACTTATATAATCCTAAGGATAATTTGAAGTAGTCTCTTTGGATTATTCTCATAAAAGTAGAATTTAGCTAGAATACTGAAAAATAAACTCATTTGTTTAAGGAAATACTACTTATGTCTTGTCACAAATCCTATATTACTACTCCCATTTATTATGTTAATGATGTTGCCCATATTGGTCATGCTTATACTACCATTATTGCTGATACTTTAGCACGTTATGCCCGTCTTATTGGCGAAGATACTTTTTTCTTAACAGGAACAGATGAGCATGGTCAGAAAATTGAAGAGGCTGCTAAAAAAAGAGGCAAAGAGACCCAAGCCTATGCAGATGAAATTTCAAAAACATTCAGAGACCTTTGGGATGACTTTGATATCTCTTACGATAAGTTCATTCGTACCACGGATGCAGACCATAAATTAGGGGTTCAAAAAGCATTCACTACCATGCATAAAAATGGTGATATCTATAAAGATACCTATTCAGGGCATTATTGTATTCCTTGTGAAACTTTTTTTCCTGAGAGTCAATTGGTAGATGATGAATTTTGTCCAGATTGTGGAAAAAGTACTTCCATTGTTGAAGAGGAGAGTTATTTTTTTAAACTTTCTGCTTATGAAGACAAGCTTCTTGCTTGGTATGAAAATAATCCAGACTGTATTTTACCTAAAAGCAAAAGAAATGAAGTAATTCGTTTTGTAGAAGGGGGGCTAAATGACCTCTCTATTACACGAACTTCTTTTGACTGGGGTGTCAAGCTTCCAGCAGAGTTCAATGACCCAAAACATGTGATGTATGTGTGGTTGGATGCCCTTATGAACTACGTAACGGCATTGGGTTATGGCACAGATGATGCCAATATGGAAAACTGGCCAGCACGTGTACATTTAATTGGTAAAGATATTTTACGTTTTCATGCCATTTACTGGCCAGCCTTTTTGATGAGTTTGGAGTTGCCTCTGCCTAGACACATTGGGGCGCATGGTTGGTGGACGCGTAATGGTGAAAAGATGTCAAAGTCCAAAGGAAATGTGGTCAATCCTAAAGAGGTGGCTGATGCTTATGGCTTAGAAAATTTCCGTTATTTTATGCTTCGTGAAGTACCTTTTGGTGGTGATGGTGATTTTTCTCAAAGAGCATTAATTGACCGAATTAACTCTGACCTTGGTAATGACCTTGGAAACTTGCTGAACCGTTTAATTGGTATGAGTGGTAAATATTTTGAAGGCAGAGTGGAATGTGACTTGGTTTCCAAATACTACCAAGCAGAGTTGGATGAAATGGAAGCTTCGTTGGTGAAATTAGAGCCTATGTTGTTTGAATTGCAACTGCACCGTTTCTTAGAAGAGCTTTGGAGACCGTTAACCGTAGCCAATCGTGCTATTGACAAGTATCAACCGTGGACGATGATAAAAGAGGGAAAAACAGAAGAGACCATGGCACTTAACGGGCTTATTACGACCATTTTGGCTAAGGTTTCACTGATGCTACATGCTGTTATGCCTCAAACGACTACCATTATTTGTAATGCCTTAGGTTTTGAGATTACGCCTCAAAGTTTTGAAAATATTATTAGAAATGGTGGCATTTTAGAGCCATTTACCACAGCAAAACGTGAACCACTTTTCCCAAGAATAGAAGAAGAGCTTTTAGTAGATGAGAGATTAGAAGCTTTAAAAAAAGAGCAAGAAGAGGAAGAGGCTAAAAAAGAGGCTGAGAAAAAAGCTAAGAAAGCCAATAAAAATAATACCCCAAATAGTGAAGCCACTGAGGGCATAGCACTTATTGGAATTGACCAGTTTTTTGCAACTTCTCTTAAAGTAGGAACGGTGGTGAAAGCTGAAGAAGTTCCAAAAAGTAAAAAGCTTCTTTTACTACAAGTTGATGTGGGTGAAGCAGAGACCCGACAAGTGGTTGCAGGAATAAAAGAGTGGTATTCAGCAGAGGAGATGCTCAACACACAAGTTTGTGTGGTTGCGAACTTAAAACCTGCAAAATTAATGGGAATGCTTAGTCAAGGTATGCTGTTAGCAGCAAAAGATGAAAATGGTTTATGTATGGTACGTCCAGAAAAACCAAAAACTAATGGTACGCCAATAGGTTAGGACTTGGTCAAAATGAAAATAGAAGATTTATTAAATTTAACAGGGGGTGAGGTGGTTTCAGAACCAACCATTACAGCCATTAACTCTGTGACGGTTTATCCCTCAAAAGTTGAGCAAGGTGACTTGTTTATTTCTAATGATGCAGAAGAGATTTCTAAAGCAATTCAAAATGGTGCTTATGCCATTATTTTTTCGGATACCGTATTAGATATTACCGATGCAGAAGTAGCATGGATTCAAGTTAAAGACATTGAAAAAGCAGCTTTTAAATTGATAAGATATGTTCTTATTTCAAGAGAATCGAGCTTCTATCTTTTTACTGAACATGAACTCTCCTTTATGAAAATGATTGTTACGCAAAAATCAAACATCGAAGTATTACCAAATGATTGGCGTAAAATGTTTGAAAAAATTCTTAATTCAGATGCCAAGATGTTTATCTGTACAGATGAAAAATTGATGAAAACAATTAAGCCAGATGTGAGTATTTTGAATAAAGAAGCGAGTTGTGAGATTATCACAGATACACTGTTTAAGACAACCTTTAAAATCAATGCCTATATTTATCAAGAAAAAGATATTGCTCCTTTTCATGTGGACATTTTGCAACGTGTGGTTGAGTTTTGTGATTTACACCACTTGCCATATGAGTTGGACAGAGTGAAGTACACAAAACATTTTGTACCTGTATTTATTGATGGATTTTTAAATATTATGGTACCTAGTAAAAGTGACAAAGTAGCCATTTTTGTAGATAATCTGCAAGATGTGTATAAAGCACGTGAATATGTACGTTATAACGGTGCATGGGTTAAGACCATTGTGCTTACCCCACCCAAAACAAAAGTAGATGGGGTAGACCGTCCCAATTGGTATGTCGACATTGACGAGGCACGAGATATTTTGAAGAATGCCTATTTTAATTATGCGTTTGTGTATGCACTTGACCGAACCATGCTCCCTAAAATTAAAGAAGAATACTCTTTATTTGACTAAATAAAAAGGATGTTTATGACTTTGGAAGAACTAGAATTAACCATTCAATCAGAACTAGGTGTGCTACTCTATTTTTCAGGTGAACACTGTAATGTTTGTCATGCTCTACGTCCAAAGTTTAAAACACTGTTTGATACTAAGTTCCCAGAGATAAAACAAATTTTTCTTGATGCACAAGCGTATGCTAGTATCGCCGTTGAGTATCAAGTTTTTTCTTTACCGACCATTTTAGTTTTCTTAGATGGTAAAGAATTTGTTCGTGAAAATCGTACGATAAACATGCATCAGCTTGAAGAGCAGCTATCTCGCCCTTATGGAATGATGGTTGATTGACTTTTCTAAGCATTTTCTTAATTAAAAAGAGTAATAATAGCCCTACTCAAAGGATTTAAAATGGAAAAGAAGGCTATAAATTTTTTAGCTATTTGTTTAGCAGTACTACTTTTGTTTCATGGTGTAGACAAGATTGTGAATGGTGTAGGAAATATTGTGAACATGTTGAATAAAATGGATGTTCCCTATGCACAGTATGTAGCTTATGCTGTTTATGTTGGTGAAGTTTTTGCACCTCTTCTTATTATTTTTAATCATTATTTACGCATTGCCTTAATATTAATAGCGATTAATATGGTCGTTGCCATTGTGTTAGCACATGGCACAAGTATTATGACACTCAATGACCATGGTGCATGGAGCATCGAAACCCCAATGCTCTATTTGGTAGTGGCGATAACACTTTTTTTTCTGAATACTCCTCCTAAGTTGAAATAGTTTAGGAAAGTATTGTGGACAGTAAAGGAATACGCTTTTTAGCATTTTCTTTGGGGGTGTTATTGTTGTTTCATGGACTTCATAAAATGGTCTATGGTACTGGACATATAGAAAAATTAATTTTAGACATGTATGTTCCTCCTGTTGAGAAACAAGTGCCTTTTGGTATGTGGTTTGCTCCTTTTATGCCAGGAACAATGTTTATGGGCAAAATGTTTGTGGGTAAAGAGTTTGTTACCTATTTACAATACATCAAATTTTTAAGTTATGGGGTTTATTTACCAGAAGTAATTGCTCCGATTTTTTTGATATTTGGTAGATATGTTCGTATTACAGCATTTATTATAGTTTTATACATGGTGGTTTTAAGTTTTTTGGCTTATCGAACTTCTTTAGAAATATTAATGGCTTTTGGTGGATGGACAGTGGAGGTTGTATTACTCTATTTTATTGCTTCTATGATATTGGTATTTTATAAAATAAGTGACTGTAACTTTAGACCTAATAAATTTTCACATAAAAGTTTTATGAAAGTTTTAGCCAAAAAAACTCCAAAAAAGCCCATCAAAAAAAAACAAGCAAAAAATAAACAAAAAAGATGAGCATTTAACTCTTACGTTCTTTAGATAAAATATGCTTAAAGGATGTCTTATTAAAAAACTACTTTACTTCTTATTATTTTTTTCTACTTTAGTCTTGGCTAAAAATTCTTGTATAGCGTGTCATGATGGCATAGAACATATTCGCGACCACTCCTCAAAAATGATGCAAGAGATTTTAGAGGTGGCTGACAAAGCAGGGGCTAAAGGGAATGATTGTGTGGTATGTCATGGAGGTAACCCCAATACCAATGATAAAAATGCATCGCATTCGGGAACGCTAAAATATTTTTTAGAGAACCAAGGGCCTAAAGCGTTTTATCCTAGTCCAACGAGTCAATGGATAAACATTAACACTTGTGGTATGTGTCATCCTGAACAAGTAAAATCTCAATGGAACTCTCTAATGAACACCGAAGCAGGAAAGATTCATGGGGCATTGTGGTCATTTGGAAAAGCAGATGGCTATAACCATACCGAGTCAAATTATGATGCGAATAATACTCACGAACGCTTGGGAACAAAAACTTATCAAGAATACATGGAACAGCTCTCTAAGCTAGAACCACAAGCTTTTCCAAAAGAATCAAAAAAAATTCCCAAAGCCCCAACAGCCCAAGAGATTGAAAAAGACCCTTTACTCTCCGTTTATACTTATTTAAGACAAGAGTGTCTACGTTGTCACACAGGAGGAAAAGGGCGTCAACGTCGTGGTGATTTTAGAGGAATGGGCTGTGCCTCTTGTCATATTCCTTACTCAAATGAAGGGTTTTATGAAGGAAATGATAAAAGTATTTCTAAAGATAAAGCTGGACACATGCTGACGCATCAGATTCAATCTTCACGTAAAGTTCATGTGAGCGTACATGATATTAATTATTCAGGTGTTCCCGTTGAGACTTGTACCACGTGTCATAACCGTGGAAAGCGTATAGGGGTTTCGTACCAAGGATTAATGGAGACAGAATATCAAGGGACGTTTGACCATGAGGGCAATGGTCAGCCTAAGCTTCATACTAAGCGTTATCTGCACCTCACCGAAGACATTCACTATTCAAAAGGAATGCTTTGTCAAGATTGTCATACTTCCAATGACATGCATGGAGATGGGTTTATGACGGGGGCAAACCTTGGGGCTGTGGAAATTGAGTGTCAAGATTGTCATGGTACAACCAAAAAATACCCTTGGGAGTTACCCCTTGGTTATTCAGATGAGTTTGCGTTAAGTCCTAAAACAGGTAGTCCCAGAGGAACAACCCATACTTTGGCTGAATATTTAAAAAAAGGGGCTATTCCTAAAAATCAAGGAGAAGGTTTTTTACTTTCAGCCCGTGGAAATCCTCTGACCAAAGCCGTACGACATGGCAACAAAGTAATGATGCATTTGGCTTCTGGAAAAGAGATAGAACTTAAACCTCTAAAGTATTTAAAAGAGCAAGATAAGCTTTCTAAAAAAGCATTGGTAGCCATGGATAAGATAGAGGCTCATACCGATAAACTGGAGTGTTATACTTGTCATGCCACATGGGCACCTCAATGTTATGGATGTCATGTGAAGATAGATTATTCAAAAGGAAAACAAAACCCTGATTATTTGGCTGCGTCACATGCTCATGACATTCATGGAAATTCAGGAGAAGATACCTTAAAAGACTTTTTAGTAGATGGGAAAGTAACCGAGACCCGAAGTTACTTACGTTGGGAAGACCCAGCACTTTCAGTGAACGGCGAAGGGCGTGTTTCTCCAACCATTCCTGGATGTCAAACAACCATTACGGTCATAGGTCAAGAAGGAAATACGTTACTTCAAAACCACATTGTTACAATACCCAATGTCGAAGGGGCTGGTGCAGAGGGGCAAAATAGCATTACCATGGCACAAGTAAACCCCCATACCATTAGCAAAGAAGCACGGAGTTGTGAGTCTTGTCATACTTCTAAAAAAGCTTTGGGTATGGGCATAGAGGGGGGAAAGTATTTTGCTGACCAGAGTAAAAGTACTATTGTTGACCTGATGACGGCTGAGGGTAAAGTGCTTCCTAAAAGAGTTGATGAGCAGATTCCAGCCATTCCAAATCTAAAGCATGACTACTCGGTGATGGTGGATGAAAATGGAACACAAGTTCAAACGGTAGATAATCATTGGACGTTAGCAAATCCTCTTTCTGCTGAACAACGGGCTAAACTTGACCGTCAAGGGGCTTGTTTGGCTTGTCATCAGAGTATTCCAAAGGGTGACTTGGCGATTTCAGCCATGAATCATATGGCAAACATGGCAGGAGTTGAGATAGACAGAGAGAAACATAATGAAATTTTAAATAAAAGCATAAAAATATCAGCTTGGGTACAAATTGGCACTCTTATTTTGCTTTTATTTGGTTTGGTGTTTTGGTTTGTTTATAGACGAAAAAAGTAGAGGATATTTATGACCACTGTATTAATGATATTGATGCTTCCTATGGGGCTTTATGTCTATTTTTGGGTAGAGAAAAAAGACCAAATAGCGTATCAAAAAGTTTTTGATGACTATCAACAAAAAATAGTGAACAATCAAAATTTAACCGATGCTCAAAAGATTGTAAAATTTGAACAAATGTTAGAGCAAAATGGATATGAAGTGACAGAAGTTACCTTGAAAAGGGTTGTTGCCAAAAGAAAGATACTCTCAATGGGATTGATAATGATAGGTTTAGGGCTTTATATTGTGGGTTTGTTTGTTTATCTTTTTTACTTTTATGTTTTACAAAAACCCCATACGGTTGTGTTTGAACTTAATTGAAGCATTGGTCTAAGTTCATTGTTTTTAATTTTTTAATAAAAATGAGATAGAATTAGTAAAATTTAATTAAAGGTACTTTTCTTTTTAATGAAAAAAACATTTGATACTCAAAACCCCCTTATTAAAATAGAGCATTTACAAAAAGTATTTGGAACAAAAGAAGTACTAAAAGATGTAAACCTTATTTTTCCAAAAGGCTCTACTACCGTCATATTAGGTCTATCAGGAGGAGGGAAGTCAACGATTATTAAACATATTGTAGGGCTGATGAAGCCAACATCTGGCAAAATAATGGTGGATGGGGTAGAGGTATCGAGTTGTTCGGAAAAAACCTTACGTGAGGTACGTCAAAATATTGGCTATCTTTTTCAAGATGGAGCAATGTTTGATAGTATGAATATTTTTGATAATGTGGCATTTCCTTTGCGAGAGCATTTTAAACTTTCAAAAGATGAAATCCATGATAAAGTCATGAAAATGTTACATATGACAGGACTCGATGCTAAACGTGTGGCAGAACTTTTTCCCAATGAGTTAAGTGGAGGAATGCGTAAACGGGCTGGTTTGGCAAGGGCTATTATTATGGAACCTACCATTATTTTGTATGATGAACCTACTTCTGGGCTTGATCCGATTACCTCGGATTTGATTACACAACTTATTTTAAAACTACAAAAAGAGCTAGGCGTAACTTCGGTGTTGATTACCCATGATATGAAAGAGAGTTTTAAATCAGCAGACTATTTAGCTTTTCTTTTTGAGGGAGAAATTATTGAATGGGCTGAAAATGAAGATTTTAAAAATACAACAAATCCTTATGTAAAACAATTACTTAATGGTAGTGGTGAAGGGCCTATTCAATTTAATGACTAGAGAAGAAGAGAGTTTTCAGCCCATTATATTTAAGAATTCTGAAATTTTAATTTTAGGTTCTTTCCCTTCTTTGGAGTCTTTTGAGAAATCATTTTATTATGCACATCCACGAAATCAGTTTTGGAAATTGCTTTCAGCATTGACGGCATCTCCTATTAATAATAGAGACCAAAAAATATGGTTATTAAAAGAGTCTAAAATAGCCCTTTGGGATATGGTTAAAAGTTGTACACGAGAAAACTCTTTAGATAGTTCATTAGAAGAGATAGAGGTGAATGATTTGGCTTCATTTTTAGAAGAACATCCAAGCATTAAAAAAGTAGCATTTACAGGAAGATTATCTGAAAAACTCTTTAAAATGCATTTTGGATATTTAGAGATAGAAACCGTTTATCTTCCTTCTCCATCAGCAGCTTATGCAAAGATGAGTTTTGAGATAAAACTGGAAAATTATAAAAGGTTATTGGTAGTTTAATGGCAGTTTGGGCAGTAGGAGACATACAAGGATGCTTTGATTCTTTACAAGCATTACTAAAAAAGATTGACTTTAATCCTAAAGAGGATGAGTTATGGGTGGCTGGAGATTTGGTGAATAGGGGTAGTAAGTCTTTAGAGACGCTCAATTATTTGTATTCTATTAAAGATTCCGTACAAATTGTTTTAGGCAATCATGACATCGCACTTATCGCAGCCTATGCAGAAGTGAAAAAATCGAATGAAACCATTCAGCCTATTTTAGATGCACCTAACGCTGATATACTTATTCATTGGTTACGGCATCAACCTTTTTTTCATTGGAATTTTAAATTGGGTTATTGTATGGCTCATGCAGGGATTTCTCCCGAATTTGATTTTGGGATGGCAACAACTTATGCCTTACGCATAGAAAAAAAGCTTCAAGGTCAAAATTATAAAGCTTGGTTAAAACACATGTTTAGAATCAATGCAAATAAATTTTCGGCTAAAGCTTCTTCTATGGACATCGATAAATATATTTTGAGTTCTTTTACAGCCATGCGTTTTTGTGAAGATGATGGACGTTTAGATTTTAAGCAAAAAGGGACACCTACAGAATATAAAGTATTAGGAAAAGGTCTCAAACCTTGGTTTGCTTGTCCTACACGACGTTCGACTACTTTAAAAGTGGTCTTTGGTCATTGGTCAACATTAGGGTATTATCAAGATTCTAATGTCTTAGCTTTAGATACAGGATGTTTATGGGGAGGAGCATTAACGGTAGCTAGATTAGATACCCAAGAGCCAATTATTGTACAAATTCCTTGTAAAGCAGAGCAAAACCCTTAAATTATTTTATAATATTTTTATTTAATAATAAGTGTTTATGCTTTTATAGCATAATAAAAACTAATTGTTACCTTTTGTATAAAATAATAAAAAAGTAGAATAAGAGTCGATATTTATTTATTTTTTTTTTAAAGCTAAGTTACCATTAAGTATCTTAAAATTATCAAAGGAAGAAATTATGAGTATGGAAAGAAGAGATTTATTTAAGTTAGCAGGTGTGGCAGCAGCTGTAGCCGTAGTACCATCAGTGACAGGTTGTGCTTCAAATTCAGCAGCAGCACCAGCATCGTTTGTTAAAAAAGCATCTGGTAAATCAGTGGTTATCATTGGTGGTGGTTGGGGTGGACTGACCATGGCAAAAGAGCTTAGAAAACAAGACAAAAGTATTGATGTAACAGTGGTTGAGAAAAAAGATATTTTTATGTCTTGTCCTGTATCTAACCTTTACCTTGGTGGTTTAGAGAGCATGAGTCTTGCTCAACTTACACATGATTTCTATGCCCCAGCTAAAGCACATGGTTATACCTTTATACAAGGTGAAGTCACAGAGATTAATAGAGCCTCAAAATATATCAACACAACCTCTGGAGCATTATCTTATGATATTTTGGTACTCTCTCCAGGTATTGCTTATGATTATGAAAAGCAGTTTCCAACTTGGGATGCAGCTAAAATCTCACAAGTAGCACACGCTTGTCCAGCAGCGTTAATGCCAGGAAGTGAACACCTTGCACTTAAAAGACAACTTGATAATATGGATGATGGTAACGTGATTATTGTGCCTCCTGCAACAGGAAAGTTTAGATGTCCTCCAGCACCTTATGAAAGAACGGCAATGGTAGCGAACTACATGAAAAAAGAAGGGATTCAAGGTAAAGTTATCGTGCTTGATACCAGACCAGGAAAGTTTGCAAAAGCAGCAGCTTTTAAAGAATCTTGGAAAGATGCCTTTGCAGATATTATTGATTATAGAGGTTCGAGTACAGTTACAGATGTTGATACCGTAGCCAAAACAATTACGTACACAGATGCTGAAGATAAATCACATACAGAGTCTTATCAAGTATGTTCATTAATGCCAATCAATAAATGTTCTCCAATTACAACAATGGCTGGAATTAAAACAAATGCAGCAGGTTTTGCAGCAATGGAAGGATATACATTCCGTTCAGCATCTGACAAAAATGTTTATGTTATTGGTGATGCAGTAGGGCATGCAATTCCACCATCGGGTCAAACAGCTATTTGGGGTGCTAAAAGAGCAGCAGGTCAAGTAGTTGCACAGCTTAATGGTAAGAAAAATGATCCAGTTGCAGGTCTTCCAGAAAAAGCAGCAAACGTATGTTACTCAATGGTAAATGGTGCACCTGAAGAAGCAATTATGGTAACCCATGAGTTCCATGCTGATCCATCTGGAAAACTTAAAGGTAAAGGTGCTGTTCCAAAGCCTAAAGATGGAAATGGTAAATTTAGATCACAAGGTGTTGGTAAAGCACTTCACGAGTGGTATAATGGTTCAATCAGAGAAATGTTCTCTTAGTCGTTGAATCTTCATTATGGTTTGCACTCATCTTTAAGTGATGGGTGCAGTCACTTACTAACGTAAGCTCTTTTACCCAAACACTTAAATCTAAGTACAACTCATAATAAATTTTCATCAACTAACTATTGAGTTAAATCTTTTTAAAAACTATTTTCCCATTTTCAACAATTCCAACTTTTTTATGACAAGCCAGTGATGGCAATGAAACATAGTTTTTATGTATTAAACCTTGATGAAAGTGTCCTTCAATGATGAGGGAGTCTTGAGGGTAATGATTTCTAATGGCATCAAAACGTTTTGCATAGCCTTTAAAGTCTCCACATATTTTTTTTGTTTTTAATTTTTTCATTCGATGGTTAATAATTTGTTTTTCAAAAGGTTTTAGAAGGTTTAGGGTTATTTTATTTCTAAGAATTTTAGAATAGAAGTCATAGCCAAAATTGGTTGCGTATTTGTCGCCATGACTCAGGTAAATATTTTTCTGACCCAGTTGGTAGTGCAGGGGTTGTGTTTCTCTTGTGTAGACTTTGATATGTGGAAAAATTTCTTTTAAACAAAAGTCATGATTCCCTTCTAGGTAGATAATTTCTAGTGTTCTTGATAGTTCTTGTAATAATATTATGGCATCTTTAGAGAAAGTTTGAATGTAGTTGTTGTAGCCAAAGAGTAAATCAAATATATCACCCATGAGAAAGAGTTGAGAAGTTTTTAGGGTTTGATTTTGGATTTTTTGAAGCAGGACTAAAAATTCCTCACCATGGTGAGGGTAATGAGCATCGGCGATAAAGAGTGCATTTTCTTTAATTTGGGGAATTATGCCCTCTATTGGCATTTTTGGCAGAGTCCAAAGAGGTTAATTTGAGAAGATTGTAGTTGAAAATTTTCAATAATAAGTGTTTCTTTTGTCTTAGAGGTAATTTCTGTGTCCATAATATAACCACAGTTTTCACAAATAAGATGCATGTGTTCCTCTTTTTTGAGTTCATACTTTGATTTCTCACCATTCATTGGTACTTCTACAATAACATTATTCTCTTGCATTACAATAATATTTTTGTAAATGGTTGCCAAAGATAATGTGGGGTATTGTTTTTTGACATCTTCATAAATATCATCAACATTTATATGACCAGCTTTATCTATGGATTGTAAGATTGATGTTCGTTGTATGGTGGCCTTTAAATCATTGTCTTTAAGTAAGGTGATGTAGTTTGTCATGATTTTACCTTATATTATTTTATTTCTTTATAAATACTTATGTAAATATTATAGTAAAGAATACTTAAATATGTATTTGTATAACATGGGTAAAAATACCCACATTATAGATTGGTTTACTACAGCTCTTCAGCGTGTTTACCAAGATAATCTGCAACACCAGCTGTGTCTGCTTTCATACCTTCATCACCTTGAACCCAACCAGCAGGACAAACTTCACCAAACTCGTTAGTGTAAAGCATGGTGTCTACCATTCTTAGCATTTCATCAATGTTTCTTCCTAATGGAAGGTCATTAACTACTGCATGTCTTACTGTACCATCAGCATCAATAAGGAAAGAACCTCTAAGTGCAACAGCATCGTTAAGAAGAACATCGTAATCTCTCGCAATTTGCTTAGAAAGGTCAGCTACTAAAGGCATATCAACTCTACCAATACCACCATTTTCAACAGCTGTTTCTCTCCATGCAAAGTGTGAAAATTGGCTATCTACAGATACACCAATAACATTAACACCTTTTTCTCTAAAAGCAGCTGCTCTGTGAGAAAATGCAATAATTTCTGAAGGACATACAAAAGTAAAGTCTAGTGGATAGAAGAAAAGAACAGCACCTTTTTCACCTAAGTTTTCCATTAGGTTGAAATCCTCAACGATTTGTCCGTCTGCTAATACGGCTGCTGCTGTGAAGTCTGGTGCTTTATTTGTTACGATCATGGTAATTCCTTAAATAATAATTTTTATTAACAATGAAATTCTATCAAATAGAAAATAAAAAGAAGTTTAGCTTACTTATTTTTTGTTTTTTCTTTTATGACTATCTGTATTGGTTCGCTTGTGTTTGTGCCTAAGTAAGGTTTAGCAGCATCAATAAGTAGAGGAATAATCTTTTTTAAGTTCTTGGATTCACCAACACTTGAAACATCGACACGCCATAGTTCTTTGTTAAATTGGTCTTTAGCTAAGAGGGTTACATAACGGTTATAGTAGTTACGTGTTTTACGGTAGGTGGTGTAGCCTCCTCCATAATAAGGATAAAAAAATGGCTGATAATATCTAGCATAAGGATAGCCTCCCCATCCCACATGAAAGGATATATCGGGTTCTCTATAGGTTTCTGTTTGTTGGTCTACTTGGTCTAAGCCATAGTCAAAATAGATATGTTGTTTTACACTTTCACCTTGACTACTTCTTAAATAACCTTTTTGATGTAAAATTTGAGCAAGTTGTGTTGTGTGATGTTGAAAAAGTAAATCTCCACTGTTGAGTCTATTGTTCAATGGTTTTATGTCGTAAGTACTAGGGTTTAGAGAAATATTGGGTGCTGTAACAGCATCTATGCTTACTTGGTATTTTGGACTAATAGAACATCCTGTACTAAAGATGAGTGCCAAGAATGTTAGTAACATAAGTAAAATACGATTCATGAATTAAGTTCTCCTTTTGGGTTAATGACTATATTTTACTATAAGTTTTCTTGGTGTAGAAATAGTGTAAAGAGAAAAGTTATTTTTTAAAGAGTTAAGGTAGAATCCAAATTGAAACAACATTTTAAAATAAATGAGGAGTTTAGATGAAAGAGAATACACCTTTAGAAGTACAGCGTTATGCCGATGTACAAGAGCATATAGGTAATGGAAATCCTACGATTATTGCTTTTGGAATGAGTCATTGTTATTCTTGTTTGGCTATGTCAAAATTGTTTGCAGAAGTTTTAAAAGAACATCCTGAGTATCAAATATATTCGGTAGATGGTCAAAAAGAACGTTTAATATTACGAGACAAATATAAGCTCAAACTCATGCCAGTGCAACTTTTTTTTGATGCAAAGGGAAATGAAGTTTTCAGACATGAAGGTGCTTATAAAAAGGCTGTTTTAGAGATTATCCTAAAAAAATATGGCTTTGGAAATTACGCTTAGGGATATTTGGTATAATTAGTCATGAAATTTAAATTACTCCTTTTAACACTTCTTTCAAGTTTTATAATGGCTGAGACCATTACCGTGGCTGTGGCTGCCAATGTTTCGTATGCCATTAACGATTTAAAAAAAGAGTTCAATAAACTCTATCCGAACATAAACGTACAAGTGATACTGGGTGGAACAGGTAAGCTTGTGGCACAAATAAAACACAAAGCACCTTACCATATACTCATGGCTGCCAATATGATGTATCCTAAAAAACTCTACGAAAGTGGAGATGCAGTAACCAGACCTTTGGTGTATGCACAAGGTTCGTTAGCGTATCTTTCAACTAAAAACCTAGACCTTTCAAAAGGTATGGAACTTCTTTTAAGTGACAAAGTTAAAAAAATAGCCATTGCCAATCCTAAAACAGCACCTTATGGTGTGGCCAGTGTTAAAGCGTTAAAAAATGCCAAAGTATATGATGCCACAAAGTCTAAATTTGTCTATGGTGAGTCTATTTCTCAAACGGTTATTTATGCCACAAAAGCCACAGATATTGGACTAATAGCAAAGTCTGCACTTTACAGCCCTAAGATGGCTCATTTCAAAAAAGATGTTCATTGGAAAGAAGTAGATGCTAAATTTTATACACCTATTGACCAAGGGATTGTACTTTTGAAACATGGAGAAAAATCATTGGGAGCTTCTGCTTTTTATGCGTTTATTATGTCTAAGAGGGCTAAAGAGGTTTTTGAAGATTTTGGCTATAGTGTTCCTGCTCAATCTAATTAAATAATAAAGATATGCTACAATTAATATAAAATATAAGGATTTCACTATGAGAATTACACTTGATGTTCCAAATGAACAATTGTTTGAAAAAATATTGTGGTTTTTAAATCGTTTTAAAAATGATGGTGTTCAAATAATGACCATTCAAAGACAAAGTAAAAAGACTGATACAAATATTTCTAAATTAAAACAGTTTGAAAAACTTGTTAATGCTAAAAGTAAGAATACTGTTAAGATAAGTGAACAGACTATTTTGAATCCTCATGATGAGTTGAGTAATGATATATCTTGATACTAATGTTTTGATTTATGCAACACTGTCTAGTGTTGATACAGCAAGTCAACAAGAGAAAGCTATTGAGATATTAAAAGAGTTGATAGATAATGATGAACTATTACTTTCAAATTTGAATTTATTAGAATACACTTTTGTTATGAACAAGGCTCAAGAAGATAGTAATAAAATTGAAAATGCTTTAGAACTGTTCCAAACTTTTGTTCAGGATGAAACAAAAGGGTTTAATCTCGACTTGATGAAAATGTTAAATAATGATTATGCTTATAAGAACTCTTTTGATCTGTATCATGTAGCATTTGCTAAACATAATCAATGTCAAAAAATTTTTACTTTTGATAAAGGGTTTAAGAAGTTTATTGATATCTGTGAGATAGAGATTGATATTTTATAACTTGAAATTTTTAGGATATTAAACGTAAATGGTTTTATTTTCTACATCTAGGTCATTAAAAAATGAGGAAATTTCACTCTTAGCTATTATTGAGGTTATTTTTGCAGTTGGAGTTTATTGGGGAATTGCTATTTATTATAATATATATTGGCATATTATATTAAGTATATCCATTGTTCCTTTTCTTTTATTACAATCAAAACAATCAATTGAACTTTCATTAGATAAATTTCACAGTTATAGCCTCGCTTCTAATAAAACACTATTTTTTAGTTTATTTATACTTTTACCATTATTCTCTTTAGGTAATATTTTTTATTTTAAATTAGACTATATATTATTATGGATTTTTTCAATTATTATTGTGTGTTTTTATATAATTTTAATTTTTGCTATATTAGTTTTTGGGCTATCAAATTTAAAAATAGAAAGTAGAATAGAACTTGCTTCGACGATGAGTAGTTTATATTATTCTTTTATTAAAATAATTCTAGATCTTCTTGATTCTATTAGAGCAAAAGTAGTAGGAACTATTTTAAACTTACGTTATGGATATATGAATATTACATCAAATTGGTTTAGACGGACATTTCTTATGGATATGGTTTCCGTACCAGAAATTATTACAGGTATAGAAAATGATACAAAATCTGAGAGTAGAACTTTTAAAGTATCTAAAACATGGCATTATATAGTAGTAAAAAAAGAAGTGTACTATGAAAGTTTAAAAGAATATGATATTAAGATGATGTGGGCATTTAAAATTTCTTCTATTATTCAATTAATAGGAATTTATTTCATTACTTTAGTTTATCGCATAAGTATTAAGTCAACATTTTGGTTTTACTATCCATTAATTTTAGTTATTAAAAAGCCAAATTTAACAACCAGTCAAGATATAGGAGTGTTTTTATCACGACAATATGAAACTGTACTTGCAAAGATAGGACTATTAGTCTCAATAGGGTCTTTAAGTATGTTTATTTTTAAGAATTTAAAGGTTTTTGAGTGGCTTCCTATTGAAAGTTCTCCTATTAAACCTTTTCTCTTATTATTTTATATTGATTATTCAGCACTTGAAAATTGGAAAATTATTCATTTAGTGTTATCCCTTTTAATAGTGGTGTTGTATTTATATTCAGACTGGATTAAAAAGCCTTATACTTTAAATAATAAACCTCTTAAAAAAGATATTAATGTAAAAACAATTATTTATCTTAATAACATAAAGAATTTGTTATTAAATTTATACCTTATATGTGCATTTATATATGTTAATAGTTTTTTTAAAATTTTGGAATATAATTATGTACCAAGTTTTTTAAATGGTTTTTTTGTAAAATTATTGGAGCTAGTAAGATATGTACCATTTAATTAATATTATTTTAGAGTTAGAGAAAGATAGATAACATGTTAGAAACCCTAAAAACCCTAGACCTAACTCCATTCTTACTATCTTTCAAACTAGCAGGAATAACAACTATCATCCTATTTCTTCTAAGTTTACCACTAGCATGGTACTTATCTCAAACAAAGTCAAAAGTAAAACCATTTATTGAAGCCATAACAGCTTTACCGATTGTGTTACCACCTTCTGTTTTAGGTTTTTATATATTAGTGGTTTTTGCAGAGGTAGATTTAAACTTTACATTTACAGGCTTGGTGATTGCTTCTTGTTTTTACTCTTTGCCTTTTATGGTACAGCCTTTACAAGGTGGGTTTGAGAGTTTGAATAAAAATATGTTGGAAGCTTCGTACATAGCAGGTAAAAGTAAAATAATCACACTTTTTAGAGTGGCTTTACCCAATAGTAAACCAGCATTACTTACGGCACTTATTATTACGTTTGCTCATACGGTAGGAGAGTTTGGGGTGATATTGATGATAGGTGGGAGTATCCCAAATGAAACAAAGGTAGCCTCTATTGCTATTTATGAAATGGTGGAGATTATGGACTATAGTACAGCACATATTTACTCAGCTATTATGCTACTCATAAGTTTTGTGGTGCTTGTTTCTGTTTATTTTTTTAACCATACACAAAAACGTATAGGTGGGTTTAACTAATGCTACGTATTGACATAAAGAAACAACTTCATGGTTCAAATGGGGTAATGAATTTAAATATTAATTGTTCTATTAAAGAAGGAGAGTTTGTAGCTATCTCTGGGAAAAGTGGTTCAGGGAAGACAACTTTTTTACGCATATTAGCAGGGCTTGAAGAAGCAGAAGGAACTATGAATATTAGTGAAGAAGTTTGGTTGAAGGGTAAGAAAGCTTTAGCTCCACAAAAAAGAAACATAGGATTTGTTTTTCAAGACTATGCTTTGTTTGAAAACATGACGGTAGAAGAGAATTTACTATTTGTAAAAGAGGATAAAAAATTAGCAAACTATCTTTTGGAGGTGACAGAGCTTAGTAAGTTAAAAACAAAATTACCAAAAAGCCTTTCTGGTGGTCAAAAACAACGTGTTGCACTTTGTAGAGCCATGATGAATCGACCACAACTTTTATTGTTAGATGAACCCCTTTCAGCACTTGATTCTGCGATGCGTTATAAATTACAAGATGAGATATTGCAATTACATAAAGAGTTTGGAACAACCACAATTATGGTGAGTCATGATGCCAGTGAAATTTATCGTTTGGCTTCTCGTGTGCTAGTTCTTGAAAATGGAAAGATAGTTGATGATGGAACAGCAAAAGAGGTGATGATGGGAAAAAAAAATCTTTTAGAAGGAGAACTTTTAGAATTGCGAGAGGATAATGTGGCTACTGTATTAGTAGGACAGCAACTCATAGAAGTAGCTTTTTCTAAAGAAGAAACAGAAAAACTACAAATTGGAGATTTTGTTAGTTTAGTAAGTCATAAAAATCTTTAGGAGCATCTACTTCAAACGTAATATTTTTTTTCTTTGTTGGGTGAAAAATGGTTAGTTTTGTGGCGTGTAATCCCATTCTGTCACCTTTTTTGTAATTTTTTCCATAACGTTCATCACCTAAAATATAGTTACCCATCCAGCTCATGTGGGCTCTAATTTGATGTTGTCTACCTGTTTCAATGTGAACTTCAAGTAATGATTTATTATTTTTAGACTCTTTTAGCTGATAGTGCGTGAGTGCAGGTTTTGCTTTTGGGTCTTTTCCCACATGCATTTTATATTCTTTGTCATCTAAGCGTAAAGGTTGATTGATGCTTCCTTTTTCTTCTTTAGGTGTTCCCTTGACAATGGCTAGATAAATTTTTTCTGCATCACTCCATTTACCCATGGTACTTTCTCGAAGTTCTCGCGAGGTAGCAAAAAGTAAAATACCAGAAGTTTCACGGTCAAGACGATGTACGGGGATGAGGTCTGGACTTTTTCTGTTTTTAGTGAGTTGTTTTCGTAAAATAGCCAAAGCATGTTCTTTATTTTCCTGTTTATTTCCAACAGAAAGCAGACCAGCTGGTTTGTTAATGGCTATGAGTTCATTG
Organism: uncultured Sulfurovum sp.; assembly: GCA_902727935.1. Classification (GTDB taxonomy): domain Bacteria; phylum Campylobacterota; class Campylobacteria; order Campylobacterales; family Sulfurovaceae; genus UBA1140. The sequence continues at coordinate 123,683 of CACVAX010000059.1, forward strand.
TCTTGATAGATGATTTCTAAACTATTGAGAGGTGCTAATGATTTTTTTTGAACCACACCCACTTCTACAATATCATTAATATTTAGAGGAAAATCAAACTTAGTGGTACTTTTACCATTAACAGCGATAGAATTATTTTTAAGACGTTCTTTGACTTTCTTTTTTGACCAAGTATGAAGTACGGAAAATAAAAAATTTAGAAGTTTGTCATCTTTTTGTACGGTGAATCGTTCTATCATGGGTTACCTTTTGTAATTTATGGCGAATTATAGCACCTTTCTAAATAAGTTTATTAGAGGTATTGATTTGCAAAATAGTGACAATAGTAACCAATTTTTAACATAACTTACAATATACTTACGCATAAACTTTAATATATTATAGTAAAGGAAACTTAAATGTATAAAAAAATATTCATACTGGCTTTTATGTCGATGTCCACACTTTATGCTGCAGAAGATTTTTCATCAGAAAGGTTACTTGGAATTGAAGTAGGTTACACAACTACCGTTACTAATGGAGATGGTACACAAAGAACAGAACGTGACGCTGAAGTGGGTGTAAGAATTGGTGCACAAAATGATGATTGGAGAACAACCCTTTCAGCACGTTTTATGAAATCTGGTGGTAGAGACTATCAGAAGATTATGTTAGATTTTGACCATTTTGTATGGGAGAGTTTGTATGAAACGGATCAAGTTGTCTTTAAACCTTATTTAGGGGGACATGCTGGTTGGTTAAGGTATACAGATGATATCTCTTTAAGTGACAATGGTTTTGCTTATGGTGGTCAGGTGGGCTTGGCTCTAAATGTACTCAAAGAAGTAGATTTTGACTTAGCTTATAAATATACCGTGACAGATATGGAGATGGTAGATAATTTTGGCTCTTTTGTATTGGGTGTAAACTACATTTATTAAACATCTCTTTCTTAAAGAACATTTTTTTGTTCTTTAACCCTCTTTTTCTTAACTTTTCACTATACTTTTAGCAATAATTTTTACCATAAATAGGCCTATACAGATGATTGATTTAAAATATTTACAAAAAAACTTTGATGAAGCCAGTGCTAAATTCATTAAAAAAGGTGTTGACACAGAGACACTTAAAAACTTAAAAGAGCTTTTTGGAACATTGAAAGAGAAAAATGCCATCCTTGAAGAGGCTAAAGCAGAGCAAAATAAAATGTCTAAACTTTTTGGTGCGTACATGCGTGAAAAAAAAGATGTGACTGAGCTAAAGGCAAAAGTTGATGCTAAAAAAGATGAGATAGTAGGTTTACAAGAGAATGCAAGAGAAGCACAAATGGCTTTAGAAAATGTTGCTTTAGCCATGCCTAACCTGCCTGATGATTCTGTTCCTGAAGGAGCTGATGAAGAAGACAATGTAGAACTCAAAAAAGTATTAGAACCTAAAACTTTTACTTTCGAACCTAAAGAGCATTGGGCATTAGCTGAAATAAATGGTTGGATAGAGTTTGATCGAGGGGTAAAATTGGCTAAAAGTCGTTTTGCTGTACTGCGTGGAGATGCAGCTCGAATGGAACGTGCTTTAATCAATTTCTTTTTAGATATGAATCGTCAAAAAGGTTTTGAAGAGGTTTATGTACCTTTTATTAATAATGCTACCATGCTCGAAGGTACAGGACAGTTACCAAAGTTTGAAGATGATTTATTTAAGATAGAGGGTGAAGATTTATACTTAATTCCCACAGCAGAAGTACCTTTAACCAATCTTTATAATGATGAAATTTTAACAGTTAAAGAGTTACCTATTTTATTGACAGCTTATACGCCATGTTTTAGAAAAGAAGCTGGTTCAGCAGGGCGTGATACACGTGGAATGATACGTCAGCATCAGTTTGATAAAGTCGAGATGGTTGCCATTACCACACCAGAGCAAAGTGAAGAAATGTTTAAGATGATGGTAGACAATGCTTCAGACATTTTAACCCAACTTGAACTTCCACACAGAGTAGTTCAGCTTTGTGGTGGAGACCTTGGCTTTTCAGCTGCTACAACCATTGATCTTGAAGTTTGGCTTCCAGGGCAAAATAAGTACAGAGAGATTTCATCTATTTCAAATACACGTGATTTTCAAGCCCGAAGAGCAAAGATTCGTTATAAAGAGGGAAAGAAAAATGTATTGGTAAATACGCTAAATGGTTCAGCATTGGCTGTGGGGCGTACATTGGTGGCAATTATGGAAAATTACCAAAATGAAGATGGTACTATTGAGATTCCTGAAGTTTTAAAGCCTTATATGGGTAGGTAGATAGAGATATGTAGTATCTACCTTGTAAATGATGGAGTTATACGGTGATTACTCTAATATTATTGGCAAGCATTCTTTGTAAAATATTTTCCATGGATGCCAGTGTATTTCCTGAAGACTCACAAGAGACACAGGCTCCTTGATACTCTACGTAAACCATAAGATATTCATATCTTTCGACCACATTAACCAGTTCTACATCTCCATTGTCTTTTTGTAAAAAGCCTCTTATGTTCTCTTCAATTACTTTATCGATGGTATTTATTTTTTCCACTAGGGTCATTTTTGCAAACGCTTCTTGTTCAGTCATCTTTATTCCTTGTCTAGCTAATTTAACGCAAAATATCATATAAAACTTAATATAGGATTAATAGTGTTAAGTAAATATATGAATGGATAGGGCTTTATTGAGTGAGAGATTCTTCTGGGGGTAAATTTTTCATCTTTTTCATATTTTTAATATATGTGGCTAATATTTCAATTTCTTCTTTATTAAGTGTACTTAATTGTAATTGCATAATATTACCCAAACCATATTTATTCAGTTCTCCATCTTTGTAGGCTGTAAGTTGTTTAATGGTTAAGTTAATATCTTGTCCTGTAATTATTTTTGATTGACCAAGTGCAGCTATTTCTCCATGCTCCCCATGACATCCAGCACAATTTTTATAGAGTTCTTCATTATTAGCTAAGAGTGCTAAGGTTGTTAGCCCAAATAGTAGTGTTTTTTTCATCGTTATCCTTTTTTTCGTTCATTCAAATAGTATCAATAGCAAATACCTAACTATAATAGAATTTTGTAGTGAAATCGTGAATTGATAAAGCTATGTTATAATGTTGAAAATAAATTATAACATAGGAGATTTAAATGTTGAAAAACATTGTTATATCAACGCTTGTAACATCAGCCATTCTTTTTGCAGAAAGTGGAGTTGGACTGAATATTAATGAGAATGATTTAGAAGTAGAAGCCATATTAGATTCAAGAAACCTAGAGGCTTTACAGACAAGTAGTACCATTTATCAAGCAGACTTCAATTACTTAAATGCTGACAATGATAAGCTTTTAGGGGCAGGAATTGGTGCAACGAATAAGCTTCAAGGTGTTGAAGGAGTTGAGCTTACTTTTGGTGCTAAATTTATTTGGGCTGAAGTTGGCAGAGATGATGATTTTACTTCATTACCCTTGATGGCACAAATACGTTATACTTTTCCTCCATTAATGTTTAATGTTCCTCCTGTTTCTGTTGAAGCCAGAGGTTTATATGCACCTAGTTCTTTAAGTTTTGGTGATTCTGAAGAGTACAGTGAATTTAGAATTTCTGGAGATATTGAAATGATAGATAACGTCAAAGTATATGCTGGATATAGAAATATTCATACAAGTTATAAAGGAATACCTGGTAGTTTATTTGACACAGGGTTTTATGCTGGACTGAAAGTTACTTATTAAAAATCACTTATCAGTAGTGGGTTCTTAAGGTTTGGGCTTCTTCGCCCAAACAACTTATTATTCGACGGTTACAGATTTCGCCAAATTTCTTGGCATATCCACATCATTTCCTAGTCTTACTGATATTTCAAGAGCCAGAAGTTGGGTAACGACCATCATTTCAAAAAATTCTAGCATTGGATGTGAATTGTATTGTGTTTTAACAAAATCATCAGCCAACTCGAAAGATTCAGGTGAAATGGCTAAAACAGTTGCATCTCTAGCACATAACTCTTCTACATTGGATTTGATTTTTTCATAGTGTAATGACTTAGGCATGAGTGCTACGGTAAAGAGTTCTGCATCAGCCAAGGCAATGGGTCCATGCTTCATTTCACCAGAAGGATAACCTTCAGCATGTAAATAAGAGATTTCTTTGAGTTTTAATGCCCCTTCCAATGCCAGTGGAAAAAAGATATCTCTTCCAATAAAGAAAAATCCATGACCATGTAAATAACGTTTTGAAAGACGGGTCATTTTGGGGTGCAGTTCATCAGAGACTAAAAGTGCTTTTGGGGTGTGTCTCATAGCATCTAGCTCTTGTGTTAAAAGTTCAGTGTTGATGGTTTTTTTAGCTTGTGCAACATAAATGGCTAACATCCAAAGTACCATGGTTTGGGTTGCAAATGCTTTGGTACTCGCCACTCCTTTTTCGATACCTGCACGTGTTAACACAGCAGCATCGGATTCTCTTACAATGGAAGAGTTATCTACATTACAAATACTTAAGCTTTTTAATCCAGCTTTTTTTGCCATTTTAAGTGCTTCAAGGGTATCTGCTGTTTCCCCACTTTGAGAGATGGTTACAAAAAGGGTATCTTCACGAAGAAGAGGCTCTTTATATCTAAATTCAGAGGCAATTTCTACTTGACAGGGAATTTTAGCAATGCGTTCAAAAAGATAAGATGCTGTAAGTGCTGAATGATAGGATGTTCCACAAGCACATATTTTTATGTTAGATATAGTATTAAAAAGATTTGGGTCTAACTCTTCAAAATCGATTCTATCTTCAAGTACCCTACCCATCATGGTATCATTCATTACTTGGCTTTGTTCATAAATCTCTTTTTCCATAAAAAAACGGTAGCCATCTTTTTGTGCCATGGCTTTGTCGGTGGCTAAAGCTTGTTTGGAAAATGTTTTTTCTCCATGTGAGTTAAAAAGGTGTACTTCTCCATCTTTAGCATAACCAAACTCACCATCTTCAAGATAATAGACTTCAGTAGCTTTTCCGATGATTGGCGTATCTGATGAAGCAAAATAAACATCATCCTTATTAAATCCAATCAGCATAGGTGAGCCATTTTTAGCAAAATAGATGGTCTCTTCATCAGCTTCCGTGATAAGTAAGGTGGCATAAGCTCCTTCGAGTCTGCTAATGGCATGTTGAAATGATTCCCATGGATTGTTGTGTAAATTATGATTTTTTTCAAAAAGATGCACAATGGTTTCGGTGTCAGTTTGACTTAAAAATTTTACACCATCAGCTTGGAGTTCTTTTTTCAGTTCTTGATAGTTTTCTATAATCCCATTGTGTACCACAAAAGAGTAAGCACCCATATGAGGATGAGCATTAAGTTCGGTTGGTTTACCATGGGTTGCCCAACGCGTATGCCCGATTGAGACTCCAAATCCTTTGCTTAGATAGTCTTTAGTTTTATCTCTTAAATTTTTGAGTCTTCCAACGGCTTTAAAATTTTTAAGTTGTTTATTTTCAATAATGGCAATACCAGCTGAATCATAACCTCGATACTCTAACTCTTGTAATCCATCTAATAAAATTTCTTTTTTTTCATTTTTGCCAATATAGCCTACAATTCCACACATTATTCACTCTCCGTAAGTTCTTCAATAATTAGATTAGTATTATTACAAAAGTTTCCATTCTTCTCGATTAAAAAAAGGTCATTGGTTCTGTTACTTTTTGTGTGAATTTTTGCTGAATTAATATCAATGTTAAAGAGATCAAAAAGATTAATAATATAGGAAAGTAAGCCTTTTTGGTCACTACAGTTAAGTTTGAGTATGGCATTTTCTTTAGAGTGATTACAATCAATAAAAATGTCTTGTTTTAAAATTTTGGGTTTGGTGATGCTGAGCGTATGCACTCGCTTAAGTGCTTTATCGATGAGTTGATGAAGGCTAAGATAGTCATTTTCTGGAATAATTTCAGAAAAATCAATTCTAAAATATTTTATGCCATTAAAAAGTTTATAGATATCCATATGAACAACATTTAGATGAGACAGTTTATAAAGAAAAAAGCTAAGATCAAGATTGTCTTTTCGTAAAATTTCGATGGTTAAGAATTTTTTATTTGAAATTAAAAAATCAAACTCTTTTAAGGCGTGTGCTTTAGTAATAATATTGATAATGGATTCTGGCTTGTTTTTGACAAAAAACATGTCAGAATTAATTTTCAAGGTCTTATTTTGAAGTGTTTTGGGTAAGGTTTGAAAAGCAAGAAGTTTTTTGAGTTGTTTCTCTTTTTTAATACGTTTGGAGGTTTGTTCTAAAAGAGATACATTTTGAATCGTTAAAGATGCTTGAAGGTAGAGTTCATGGATGAGTCTAGCCGTAAATTCTGTGTAAATATTACTTCCTACCCCATTCATGTCAGCATAGGTTAAAATATAGATAAAGTCTAACTCTTTTTGTGTTTTAAAATGAGAAGAAAACTTTAAAATAGTTTGTTCAGAGTGTAAATCTTCTCTTTGTGCCGTGGTACTCATAAGTAGATGATGTAAAATAAGGTTTCTACCAATTTTAATCTCTTCTTTACTAAACTTTAGTTTTTCTCCTAGTCCTTTAAGTAGTACCATACCAACTTCAGAGTGAGATTTCTTACGTCCTTTACCAGCGTCATGCAAGAGGGTCACCACTTTCATAAAAGTTTGTTCTTTTTGACTTAATGCTTCATAGAGTTTTTTAACGTTTTTATCTTCAATGTTTTCTAAAGCTTCGATGCATTTAATGGTATGAATGCCCACAGCATATTTGTGATAGCCATCAAACTGTGGCAGATTAATAATTTTTTTAAGATAAGAGATGGTATAGCCTAGTAGTCGTGTTTCAACAAGAGTGGTTAAAATTAAATGAGATTGAGGATGTTTAAAAATTTCTGTTAAAATTGGATAAATACGTTGACTGGCTTGTGCAGGACGAGGACTGTTGTAGAGTGCTTTTAAAAAGTTTGGATGCACAGGAAATTGTGTTGAATCACTTTTGCTCATCTGCTTTAAAAGTTCTAAGTAACTGTGACTTTGAGGTAAGAGCATTTGTTCTTTATCATAATAATGACTCAACTCCTCAATCCAAATGGTGGTATGGAGTTTAATAATTTTAAGCGAAGAGATAACATTTCTTGAAAATCTCATTTGTCCTTGTTGCGTGTCTTCATAGCCTAAACATTGTGATACCTCAGGAATCAGTTCAAGCCGTAGTTGGTCTTCTTTCTTTTTTGTAACAAGGTGTAGGGCTGAACGTACTTTAAAGAGAAATTCTAAGGCTTTTAAAAACTCTTTATAGGCTTGAGCTGAGACAATTGACTCATCTAAATCTTCAATGCGTGTTATGTTGTGAAGGATATTACCTATCCAGTAGACAAGATTGGCATTTCTAAAGCCTCCAACACCCTCTTTAATATTCGGTTCCATGGTCATCGGATATTTTTTATGTTTATCATTCATCTCTTCAATTTTTGCACGAATAAATATTTGAGGATTATCTTTACGCATACGAGTGAGTTCATTTTGAATTTGTCCCCAAAGTTGTTTAGAACCCACAACATAACGAGATTCTAACATGGCACTTTTAATGGTGATATCACTTTGTGATACTTCAAAGAGTGTTGAAACTTCGTGAACCCTATGACCTAATTTTAATCCAGCATCCCAAAGGATGTAGAGTATTTTTTCAATCATCTCTTGGGTGTTGTACCCAGGTAGCTCTTTGTAGACAATCATTAGGTCAATATCGGAATGCACACAGAGTTGTTGACGTCCATAAGAACCCAGTGCCAGTAGGGTTATGGGAAGGGTATTGGTTAAAGGCATGTAGGTCCCAAACATAGAACGCATGGCTGTTTTATAAACCAAATCTAAAAGGGTATCTATTTTGTAGGTGTGTTTTAGTAAAAAACCTTTGCCTGAACTTTTTCTAAAAGTTTCATCCAGTGTGCCAAAATAGGTTTTGATATCAGCTTTTAAGAGCTTTGATATTTCAAAGTCAGGGGCATTTTCATAGAGCAGTGTTTCAATTTTATCTTTTATTTTTTCCATGGAATATCATAGCCATTAAATGATAAAATATACCCATTAACTATATAAAGAGAAATAATGACCCAAAAAGTGTATTTAGAAAAACTGGAAATTTTAAAAAAATGGGCCTATGCTTATTATGTGAATGACAAGCCCATCGCAACTGATGAAGAGTATGATGTGTTATACCATGAAGTCTTAGATTATGAGGTAGCACATCCAAAAGAAGTTGCTCAAGATTCTCCTACCAAAAGAGTAGGGGGTGTGATTCGTGATGAATTCTCGAAAGGTACTCATATTAAACGTATGTGGAGTATGGAAGATGTGTTTAAAACCCAAGAAGTACAAGAGTGGTTAGACCGAACGGTTAAAAATGTAGGGGTAACTCCCTATTTTTGTGAGCCAAAATTTGATGGAGCAAGCATGAATCTTCTTTATGAAGAGGGGAAACTCGTACGTGCCATTACCAGAGGAGACGGAGTAGTGGGTGAAGAAGTTACGGACAATGTTCGTACCATTCGTTCTGTACCTTTAAGTATAGACTATCAAGGTCAAATAGAGATTCGTGGTGAAGTGGTCATTCGTAAAGATGATTTTGAAATCATTAACAAAGAGCGAAAAGAAGAGGGTGAAAACAGCTTTGCCAATCCACGAAATGCAGCAGCAGGAAGTTTGCGTCAGCTAGACTCTAGCATTACAGCTAAACGACGTTTGGTCTTTTACCCTTGGGGATTAGGAGAAAACGCTTTAACAGCCTCAAATCTTTCTGAAAAAATGGATTTTATATACAGCTTAGGTTTTTTAAAACCCCCTTTTGTGAAAGCTTGTAATAGCTTAGAAGAGATAGAAAATTTTTACCATTTTCTAATAAAAAATCGTGATGAAATTCCCATGATGATGGATGGCATGGTAATTAAAGTAGATGATACCCTAAAACAAGAACAGCTAGGTTATACCGTAAAAGTGCCTAAATGGATGTGTGCTTATAAATTTCCAGCACTTGAAAAAGTAACCAAAGTAAATGCCATTACCATTCAAGTAGGAAGAACAGGGGTGTTAACACCCGTGGCAGAGGTTGAACCTGTAGATTTAGAAGGAGCATTGATTTCCCGTGCCACTTTACATAATTATGATGAGATAGAACGTAAAGGTCTTAAGATAGGCGATTCGGTCATTATTATTCGCTCAGGAGATGTGATTCCTAAGATTACCAAAGTATTAGCAGACAGACGAAGTGGAGATGAGGTAGAGATAGTCCGACCAACGGCTTGTCCTACTTGTAACTCTGAAGTGCTAGATGAAGGAACATTGATAAAGTGTCAAAATATGGATTGTCCCTCACGTGTGGTAAATTCCATTATTCACTTTGCTAAAAAAGGAAGCATGAACATTGATGGGCTGGGGTCACGTATTGTGGAAATGTTGGTGGAAGAGGGAAAAATAAAAGATATTTTAGACCTCTACGCTTTAAAGTTTGAAGACATAGAGGGAATGGAAGGCTTTAAAGAGAAGCGAATTAATAAACTTTTAGAAGCAATAGCCAATACCAAAGGCACAACTTTAGCCAAATTACTTTCTGCGATGGGCATTGAACACATTGGGGCTGTTGCTGGAAAATCCATTGCATTAGCATTTGGTTTGGGAGTGGTTGAGGTAACCCAAGAGCAATTGGTTGAGATAGATGGCATAGGGGTTGAGATGGCAACTTCTTTTGTAGAGTTTATGCGTGTTAACCGAGCCTTTGTTTTAAAGATGTTTGAGGTGGTAGAACCTACAATCGAAAAAAAAGTTGAAGCTGTTGAAAACCCTTTTAAAGATAAAGTTATTGTTCTTACAGGAAGCATGAGCGTTGGACGTGGAGTCATCAAAGAGATGCTCGAAAAACTTGGAGCTAAAGTATCTGGGTCTGTTTCTAAAAAAACAGACTTTTTAATTTATGGTGAAGAGGCTGGGTCAAAATATGATAAGGCTGTAAAATTGGGCGTTGAGACTTTAACAGAAGAAGCGATGAGAGATATGCTATAAAAGTTTAAATTATATTTTGGCTAAATGCCACCCACAATGAAAAGGACAAGGGTAAAGTTTTAATTTTACTCGTTTTGTTTTTAATGAAAACAGCACTTGTTCTTGGGCTTCTTTTTTAGAAGAGTAAAGATACTTGAAATCACCTCGTGAATCCATACAGAAGCAGTGATTCATCTCTTCTAATTCTTCTTCGTAGTTTTCTGTTTGTTTTTTGAGTATTTCTTTGAGGTGTTCTATGTGGCTATGAAGCTCTTTGAGAGAAGTTACATGGTAGTAGTCTAAGATCTCTTGATTAGAGAGTTCAGAAAGGTGATTGTAGACACGGCGAATGCTTATAAAAAGTTTGTTTTTATTTTGAATTTTTTTTTAAGAGGTTTTAGGATTTTTTTTATGTTATTGTTTTTTGGGTACATTTGTAATCATATCGAATATAAAATAAATCTTTAGCAAAGCGTTCAAAAACTCTAACAAGCTATAAACACTACATTTGTATAATACGCTTCAAATTAAATCAAGATATCAAAGGAAATTAATGAGACTTTACGCTCCATGGGAAAAAGCTTTTAAGAAAGTAGCCACACCATTTGAACATTTTTTACATGCACAAACTACCACAGGTATGGTGTTGATGTTAATGACCATCGTGGCATTGGTATTGGCGAACTCCCCGTTAGCAGAAGCTTATAAACACTTTTTTCATATGAAGATAGATCTAAATGTGGGTTCATGGCAACTTTCACATACGCTTCATCATTGGATTAACGATGGTTTGATGGCGATTTTTTTCTTTATTATTGGGCTTGAAATCAAAAGAGAAGTTGTGTTTGGTGAGTTGTCAAATCTTAAGGTGGCGATGTTACCTATTTTAGCTGCTATTGGGGGAATGGTTGTTCCTGCTCTTATTTATGCAAGTATCAATGCTGGTACAGAAGGTGCTGGAGGATGGGGAATTCCTATGGCGACGGACATTGCATTTGCCATTTCTGCTTTAGTACTTTTGGGTAATAGAGTACCACGTGCTTTGGTTGCTTTTTTGGTAGCACTTGCCATTGTGGATGACTTGGGTGCTGTACTGGTTATTGCTATTTTTTATACAGAACAAATTCAAACGCTTCCTCTAATGTTAGCTGGAGGTGCTTTTTTGGTGATGCTTACTTTTAATCGTTTTGGTATTCATATGATTTTACCTTACTTTATTGTTGGATTATTGATGTGGTTTTTTATGCTAGAGTCAGGGGTTCATGCAACCATTGCAGGGGTCATTGCAGCCATGGCAATACCCTCTAGACCTAAACGTGCTCCTGTTGATTTTACACAAGAAATTAGAAAAAAACTAGATAGGTACGATACTTATCCTGTAGCGACCGACCACACTTTACATGCTAAACAAAAAGGGATTCTTTCAAATATTAAAGACAGAATTAATGCAGTGGGTACACCGTCTGCTCGTTTAGAGCATGATTTACATCTTCCTGTGGCACTCATCGTTATTCCTCTTTTTGCTTTAGCCAATGCAGGGATTAGCATTGATTTTAATTCTATCTTTAGCACGGCTGTTACCCCTGTTTCTATGGGCATCATAGCTGGGTTGATATTTGGAAAAGTACTTGGTGTTTTTGGTGTTGCATGGTTGGCTATTAAACTGAAGATTGCTGTACTACCAGAAGGAAGCAGTATGAGTCAGATTTTTGGGGTTTCATTTCTTGGGGGTATTGGTTTTACTATGTCAATTTTTGTGGCAGAATTAGCTTTTGTAGGGAATGCTGAATTGATTTTTCAAGCTAAAGTAGGTATTTTAGTAGCCTCTCTTTTTGCAGGGTTATTTGGTTATTTTTGGCTTCGATACATTGCTAAATCCATATCAGTAGCTTAGGCTACTGAACTTCAGTAAGTTTAAATAAACTTTTTCTCTCTTCTTTACTCTTCTTACAGTTTTAGAGAATATTTTTTTTTATTAAAAGATATTCTCTAAAATGGGATAATATTATTATTTCATATCTATTATTTAATTAAATATAAGTTGTTTATATAGTTTATTTAGTTTATGTATTTTTAAGTTTATTGGGAATATCCCTTTGCTAATATTTTAGTATAGAATTAAAATATTGAAAAAGCTAAACCCCTTGTGCAGTGGGGGCAGAAAGCTATGGCTCTTTTTTTAATTAAAAAAGAGAGCTAAGCTACCAATAGTGAGTGTTTTCACTACTTTTTGAATATTGTTGTTTTAAGATTTTAAGAGCTGTTTTAATTTTTAAATTAAAAATTTTTTAACTAAAATATATAGTAGGAAATATGATGATATATAGAGAAAATCACAAAGGTTCTAAGCAGATAAAGAACTTTTTTTACTTAATGTTTGTACTAATGGTTATGACCATTAGTACAAATGTTTTAAAAGCTGATACAAATTGTGCAGACAATATACCCATTGGAAATAGAACTACAGCACTTACAAGTGCAGAAGTAACTTGGAATATTACAGGTGACTTAGCAGATGAAAATGTGGATGCAATATTAAATTCTGTTACCGTAACAGGACAAGCAAACCCTTTTACAGATTTATTGATGCCAGACAGAGTTTCTTATCAGTTTGCAAACCCTGGTGCATCAAGACAATTTATTCAAGAAAATATGCTAACAACAGCTGATATAACAGATAGTTCAGTTGTATTTGATACAGCACTTTTAAATGCTAATGTTGATAGAAATTTACGTCATTATTTGTCATTAGATAGTGGCATTACATCATCAGATTATGTTGATTTTTATTATGATACTCCTTTTGTATCTGGAGAAAATAGATATATTATGGTTTCAGAGAGAAGAGGAAATAATAATATGACGATTAATGCTCTTGATGCTAATGGTAATGTTATAGGAAATAGTGCAGCCGTTATTGGTGTATCTGAGCCAAGTCCAACTTTTATAGATACTGGAGTAGATACTACCTATAGTGATCATATTTTCTTTACGATTTATCCTCTAACAGCTTTAGTGTCAGCTGGTAATGAGGTACATGGAATACGTGTAACTCAGTCAGATGCAGGAAATGTTAGTGGTGATGGGGGAGATGGTAAAGTCTTTATACTATTTGACCCATTAACTCAAACGTGTGTTACGGCAAATGAGGATAATCTTTCTGTTTTTGCAGGAGAGACCAGTAGAACACTTTTTTTAGACAATGGAAATGGAGTTGATGAGGCGAGTGGTGAAACAGCTACCGATGCAAATATTGCTGATACCCTTTCGATTGTGAATGATGGTGGATTAACAGGGGTAAGCATCAATAATGATGGTACGTTAAACATACCCTCTAATGTAACGGATGGTACTTATGATGTGATGTATGAAATTTGTTTGGAGTCTAATGCGAGTCTTTGTAGTAGAGCCAATGCTTATGTTCGTAACTATACGAAGCAGAGTGGATGTACTTCAAAACAGTTTAGCATAACAAACTGGGACTTTGAAGATGGAATTTCTCTAAATGTTCCTACAGGTTGGACAACGCAAACACGTTCTAGTGGAACAGGGTTTCATTATAGAGGTGTAGAGATAGCAAACAATGAGGGTGTTCTTATGTTGGGAGCTGATGCTGAAACTTGGCAAGATATTGATGTCTCTAGTCAAGGAGAAGGAACTTATCGACTCTCTTTCTATGAATCATTACATGACAACGTGGGGGTTGAAGGTTCAGTACGTATGCAATTTTTAAATGCAAGTAAAACACTGATTTCTGAAAGTAGTTCGCCATCTATTACAAGTTTGTATGACCCTAATGTAAAAATGTTAGATGGACCTAAAAGTGTGATAGCTGTTGCACCCACTGGCACAGAATTTATCCGAATCTTTTTTGAAGGTAAGGGTTCATTTGCTACTGGTTTTGCCAAGATTGATAAAGTGATGCTTGACGCTGTGTGTGATGATGTTATTGATACCGATAACGATGGTATTGCTGACAATATAGACCTAGACGATGATAACGATGGTATTTTAGACACAGTTGAAAATCCTGTGAATTCTAATAATTATTCAGCTGGTTGGTACAATAATAATCCAAGTGGAACATTTAATCAAGATGGATATGTTCAAGATGTTTCAACGGATACACATATTATTGATGGAAGTGCCTATGATACTAATTTATTAGGTTCGACAAGCCCATATACAATAGGTAATGGATTGATTGATGCTAATGATCCTGGTTCTATACGTGGTTTAATCAATGCTGAAGAGATAAATCTTCAAAATGCAAAAAATGCTAATGATTATTTAGAATTTTCTTTTCAAACATCAGCTAATTTTCCTAATGGAACTATTTTAGATAAATTTGCAATGGCAGATTCAGATGAAAAAGGAGCTTATAAAGTATCTATTGAATTTTCATCTGATAACTTTATAACTTCGCAACTTTTAGTACAAGACCTAGTTATTGATGCTAGTTTAAATCGTCCAGCATTTTTTGCTTTTGATAATGTACAAGCATCACAAGGCTTAGCTCCTTCAACTAGCTATAAGCTTAGGGTTTATATTTATGGTGCATCAACAAGTACAACTGAAATTCTTTTTGATGACTTTAATATAGGGTTTCAAATTCAACTTGATTCAGATAATGATGGTATTTTTAATCATTTAGACCTAGACAGCGACAATGATGGAATCCCAGACAACGTAGAAGCACAAACAACGAGTGGATATGTAGCTCCAAATGGAACTTTTGATGCCAATGGAACAGACACAGCGTATGTGGGTGGATTAACACCAGTAAACACAGATAATAATGGAAGTGCTGATTATTTAGATTTAGATTCAGATGATGATGGACATTTAGACAGTAATGAGAATGGATTAACATTACTTGGAAATGTAGGCTCAAATGGGCTTGATAATAATATAGATACAACAGATGATTATAGTGATGTAAATGGTAAAGTTAATACGCCAAGTGCTGACTTGGCTCAATTAGATGGAAATAATGTTGATGTTGATTATCGTTCATTGGCAGTAGTAGCAGAAATATGTAACAATGGAATTGATGATGATGCTGATGGATATATAGATTATTTTGATAATGACTGTAATAGTATTTCTGAATTAACTTGTACTGTACCACGTACCAATACACCATCTTTTATTATGGGAGATCCAATTGCTACAACGGTAGATGTTTCTATTGCAGCTACACCAACTATTGGTGATATTGATGGAGATGGTATGCCAGAAATTATTGTGCCAAAAGAGGGTACAGCTAGTCCACAAGGGTATTATATATTTGAAGGAAATGGTTCTGATTTTGCTGATGCTACACTTGACATAGAAATTCCATTATATACGCATAGTGGGCAACCCATGGTTCAACCTGCTATTGCTGATTTAGATGGAGATGGTCAAGCTGAAATAATTACCTTAAGTGGTGATTCTTCTGGAAATAATAGATATGTTTATGTATTTCCTAGTACTGGTGGGAGTGTTACAGCCAATACTTATTTATGGAAATCTGATATCGCTTTGCTTAGACAAGGTGGTGGTTCTCCCAAAGTAGTAGATATAGATGAAGATGGTATTCCAGAAATCGTTTCAGGGAATGCGATTTTAAAATTTTCAGATGCTAACTTTAATGCTGCAACCACGCTTAATATTGTTATAAATTCTAAAGCTATTGCTCAAGGTAATTTTCACCAAACCCTTTGGGATCGAGATCCCGTAGTAATGGATGTTTTACCTGCACTACCAGGTAAAGAGTTTGTAGCTGGATCAAAAGTATATTCAATTGATTTAGTTGCAGGGTCAAGAACATTAGAGGTAGATTTGCATACAATAGACCCTTCAATACCTCTTTATGATGATGGACCAACAAGTGTAGCAGACATGAACCTAGATGGTGTTATGGATATAATATATTCATCTTCTTATACAGCAGGTAATGGGGTACCTACAGGGCAATTAATTATTTGGGATCCAGTTAATGGAATTGTATTGGCAAAATACACAAAACCAAGTGGTGCAGGATTAAGAAGTGGTACTGCATTTATTTCAAATGTGTATGATGATACACAAGATGGTAAAACTGATTATCCTGAAGCTATTTTTACGAGTTCTAAAGATGCAACTTCAGGACTCTTATTTGCTGTAAACTTAAATGACACGTCAAATATGTTGTGGGAACAGCCTACTACGGATGTATCTGGTGCAACTACTTTAAATGCTTTTGATTTTAATGGAGATGGTTTATCGGAGATGGTTTACCGAGATACAAGAAGTTTACGTATTATGAATGGTAATGTTAATCCTCCAACAATTTATACTGAATTACCTTATGTAACTGGTACTTGGGTAGAAGGGGTAGCTATTGCAGATGTAGATAATGATGGTGAAGCAGAAATTATTACTTCTGCCAATCAAGAAACAGCCATAGAATCTGGTATTGCTGTAACGAATAATAAGTTATATGTGTTTAGTGCAGGTGGTGGAACAAAATGGGTAGATGCACGTGCCATTTGGAATCAAAGAAATTATCATTATACGAATATTAATGATAATTTAACCGTACCTAAAAAAGAGCAATCTACTATTATCAATTATCCACAAGGTACAATAAATCATTTATTAAATTCTTATATGGCACAGTTACCTGCAAAATTGCAGTTAAAACAAGCAGCATCGGATGCGAAAGTTAAGGTTAACTCCATTACTCAAACGGCTGTCTCTTCAGTAGTAACGGTAAATTATACGGTGATAAATAACAGTAGTGATGCTGATATTCTTTCAAATTTATCGTTAAGTGCGTATGATAAAAACCCTGAACTAGCAGGAGTAACTTTCTTAGATACTCTGACTACGACAGCACTTATCCCAAAAGATAGCAATGTGACTTTTTCACAAGATATAAATATTTCGAATGCTCCAGCTACCTTAGCTGACCTATATTTAGTTGTGAATGAGGATGGTACAGCAGCTTTACCTCTTATTGTGGATGATTTAGGACAAGATGGTATTACGGAGTGTAATTATAATAATAATATTGACAGCATAGTTGTACCTGCTTGGAACACAGCACCTACAGCCGTAGATTCAAACCACACAGTAACCGTAGGGACATCTATTAATTTAGCACTGTTAACAGGTTCAAATGATCCTGATGGAGATACTTTAAACATTACGTCAGTGAATGGTACAGCCATTACCTTAGGAACAGAACAAAATATTACCGTACCAAATGGTGTAGTGAATGTAGAAACCAATGGAAGTATGACATTTGTACCTGATGCTGGGTATGTTGGCGATGTTACTTTTGCTTATGAGTTGAGTGATGGTTCAGAAACAGCTGGGGCGAATGTGAATATTACGATTACTGATGTTTGTAATTTAATTCCAGCAGGTAATCCAACAGCTGCATTAGTAGGAGGAGATGTTAGTTTTGATATTAGTGGTTCAGGAGGTGAGTTTGGAAATGCCATTTTGAATTCGATTAGTATTAGTGGAGAAGCAAATCCATTTTCTGAATTGGTTGGACCAGATATTGTTTCTTACAATTTTGCAAATGAGGCTGCAAATTCTCAATATATAAATGACCATGGTGTGGCTGCTGAGAATATTATGGATGGAGCTTCTATTTTTGATCCAGCACTACTTAATGTTATGAATAGTAGAGATCTAAACCATTTCTTTTCTGCAGATCCGAATGATGTTGATATAACTACGGGAGACTATGTTGATTTTAAATATAACACCCCTATTAAAGCTGCTGGAAATCGATACTTTGTGGTTACTGAAAGAGGTGGAAACAATCATTTACAAGTAATAGCTTTAGATATAAATGGTAATCCTATAGCAGGTGCTGGAACAGCAGATATAGTTGCTAATTCATCAACGTACATACCAACAGGTACCATGGTGACAACACACCCTTACTATGGTTCTCAACAAGAATTATCTGTAGCTATTTTCCCATTAACTACTGTGGCTACTCGAGGTACTGATATTTATGGTCTACGATTAATTTATAATCAAACTGGTGATGGTGGAGACTCTAAGATTTTTGTAATGGTTGACCCTACAACCATTTGTACTATTAATGCTTTAGATGATAATTTAACAAATTCACCTATCAATGCTTTGACAGGTGGAACAACAAACAGTATTTTCATAGATAATGGATATGGTTCAGACTTAGCTGATACTTTAGCTGCAACAGATGCTAATATTGATGATAATGTTACGATTATAAATAATGGAGGATTGACGAATGTTTCTATCGATAGTAATGGAACATTAACTGTTCCTGCTAATTCTACAGAAGGGACTTATGCAATTACTTATCAAATTTGTTTAGAAGGTAATCCTAGTATTTGTGATACGGCTGTGGCTACTGTAAAAGTTGAGATACCATTAGATAGTGATAATGATGGTATTCCAAATGATATTGACCTTGATGATGATAATGATGGAGTTTTAGATACTGATGAGGGTTGTGGTTCTTCACCGTTTGGTAGTACGGTGGTAACAGCACATACTCCTTTAAGTGGTGCATCTACTATTACAACTGATACGTTAAGCATACCAAATGGTTTAAATCGAGTATTGATTGTAGAAATTGGCGTAGAAGCAGCAGCTTCACCAATATTAACTGTAAGTTATGGAGGGACTAACTTATCTCTTTTAACAACAGCAGCTGAAAGAGGCTTAAATTCTTTACATACGTATTATCTAAATGAAACTCAAATAGCTGGGTTAGGGGCAGATGCTACGATTACTGTTACTGATGCTAATGGTGAAAATAATGCATTTACTGTTTATGCAACTTTTTTAAGTAATATTGACCAATCAGCTCTTTTAACAGTAACAGCTGTTAATGAAACTAGTACAAGTTGTGTAAGTAATAACTATACTTTTCCAAGTATGTCAGTTGTAACTGGAGATTATTTATTTTCTTTTGCAACTACAGGGCTTGGTGAGAACAATAGTACAGATCAGTTTACTTTTAATGCAACATGTGGTAGTGAAATTGCTGATGCTGGTGATGAAAATGCAAATGTGGGTGGAGCTTTATTTGTGGCAAGTGGAAATAGTACACAAACTTGTACTGTAGATATTGTGAATCCAAGTGAACCTTCTTGTAGAAGACCAATGAGTCAATCATATATTTTAAAACCAGCAACTTCAAATCAAATTTGTAATCAAGATACGGATAATGATAAAATATTTGATAACCTTGATACCGATTCAGATAATGATAGTTGTCAAGATGCTATTGAGGGTGCAAGTGCATTTACAGCAGGTGATTTAGATGCAAATGGTAGTTTAATAGGTGGTGTTGATGCAAATGGTATTCCAACTGTTGCAGGTGCTGGACAAGCTAGTACATTAGCTTTACTAGATAATAGTGATAGTTCAGCTTGTGTGACCAATAATCCACCAACAGCCGTAGATTCAAATCATACAATAGACACAGGAAGTACACAAGTATTAGACTTATTAACATTAATCACAGATCCTGATGGACCGGGTGGGCTTTCGGTACTTTCTATTAATGATGTTAATTTAACAGGTGGTGTACAAACGATAGTTGTACCAAATGGTGAAATACGTATTGATGCTAGTGATGTGATAACATTTGTTCCAACGGTAGGCTTTACAGGAAATACTTCATTTGAATATGTGGGTACTGATGGTAGTGAAACAGTGGTGGCTAATGTAAACATTACAATTACTTCTGATACCGATGGTGATGGAGTTATTGATGCCATTGACCTTGATGATGATAATGATGGGATTTTAGATACAGAAGAGTGTAATAGTGTTTTCCCTAATTGGGATAATAGTACTCAAACACCTACGATGATAAGAGGAACATTAAATGGAACAGATATAACAGTAACAACAACAAGTCCACACGCTCTACCTTTACAAATTAAATCAGATGAATTTAATATAGTAGGTGATGCTGGGCTTAATAGCTTTGCTACAGGCTTTTCAACTTCAGAGAGAATAGAAATTGTACACTCTGGACAGAGCAGTGGAGCTTTTGAAGAAACAGTTTTCACATTTAGTCAAGCATTAGTTGAGCCACTGTATATTCATGTTTCAGGACTTGATTATAATTATACTATTAATAATGGAACGATTGATACCTTAGTAAATGGAACAGGTATAGGTACAAGTACATTTACTGTGATAGATGCTTCAGTTTCACATGAAGGTGGCTTTTCGGCTCTTGTTCCTATGGGAACAACAGCAGTTAAATTAATTAATACAGAGTTGAAGAATGATAGATTGTATGCAAACTTTTCTACAAGCAGTATAGCTAACTGTGATATAGATAATGATGGTATAAAGAACTCCTTCGATTTAGACAGCGACAACGATGGAGTCCCAGACAACGTAGAAGCACAAAGAACGAATGGCTATACGCCACCAAGTGGAAGTGTAGATGCAAATGGTACGTGGTCAGCGATTTACGGAATTGATGGATTAACACCAGTTGATACAGATGAAGATAATACAACAGACTTTTTAGATACTGATTCAGATAATGATGGAATATTTGATATTGTAGAGTCAGGACAAGGGTTGAATGCAGATGTTAATGGTTCAACCACTGACCCAGTTGGTGTGAATGGTTTAGCTAATTCAAATTCAACTGAGAGTGCAGATGACTATAATGATACGAATGGTTTAGCTTATGAGGGATCGGTGTTTACTTTAAATGACACAGATAATGATACTTTAGCAGATGGTTCAGATGCAAATGCAACAACAACGGATTTGGATTATAGAGATGATGTGTTTTTTAATAATCCACCAGTAGCTACTGATGTAAATCGTACGATTGATACAGGAGATACAACAGTAATTGATTTATTGAGCTTGGTTTCTGATACTGATACTGGAGATACACTTTCTATTACAAGCATTAATGGAGAAGCACTTACAGGAAGTGAACAAAACATTACCGTACCTAATGGTAGAGTAGAAGTAGGCACAGATGGGAATGTTACTTTTGTTCCTGATAATGGTTACACAGGTCCAAGTAGTTTTGCGTATGAAGCGACAGATGGAACCGAGACGGTTTCTGCGAATGTCAATATTACAATTGTTTCGGATAATGATGGTGATGGGATTATTGACTCCATTGACCTTGATGATGATAATGATGGTATTTTAGATATTCATGAGTTTACTCAATGTGAAGCAGGGATTCCTTTGGCATGGGATGCAGGTAGTAATGGAGACCTAATCAGAGGATTTACAAGTAACTCTGGAATTACAGGAACCGTAACTACTACCTTAGGAACAGGTGGAACATTTGCTGGAAAACCAACATATGTAGATGGAAATATCCAAATTGACATTCAGTCAAGAGGTGCAAGTCCTACATCAGGAGAACAGAGTATTATCATTTTCTCTGAGCCTGTAACCATGGATGAGTTTAATGTGAGAAGTGTGGTTGATTTGGGTGGTTATGATGAAAGTCAAAATATTACCTTTTATAAAAATGGAGTACAAGTAGTTTTCGATGCCACTATTTATGACCAAAATGGAGGCGTAGTTACAGGAGCATCATATAATCCTATAACAGGTGATGCACAAGGAGCAGATTCGTCTCCAGAAGCGTCATTTAGATTTTTAATTGATAAACCTATTGATGAGATTATTATTGCTCAACGAGCAGATGCGACAGCTGATAATATTGGATTTAGAATTACTTCGGTATGTGGAGCGTATAGAGATACCGATAATGATGGAATCAAAGATCATTTAGATTTAGACAGTGATAATGACGGAATTCCAGATAATGTGGAAGGACAAACAACTCACGGTTATGTAGCCCCAAGTGGTGTAGTAGATGCTAATGGTACATGGTCAGCTATTTATGGTTTTGCTGGAATTGTGCCTGTGAATACCGATGGTAATGATAGTGATGATTACATTGATACCGATTCAGATAATGATGGAATATTTGATATCATTGAATCTGGTGAAGGTTTAAGTGATGCTAATAATGATGGAAGAACTGATGGAAATGTAGGGAATAATGGTCTTGATAATACGGTAGATACCGTTGATGATTATTCAGATGTTAATGGAAAAGTAAATGCACCTTTAGCAGACCTTGAAAATGCTATAGACAATGACCTTAGTGAGGTGGATTATCGTTCAGTAGATTTACTTGATACAGATGGTGATGGTATTCCAAATAGAGTTGATTTAGATGATGATAATGATGGGGTTGTGGATAGCAATGAAAAATCTTGTTCACAAAATAATTATGCAGCAGGTTGGTTTAGTAATGTTCCAGATGGAACAGTCAATCAAGATGGTTATTTAACAGATATTACAATACCTTCGTACATCTTAGATGGTTCAGCAAATGATACCAATATTGTTCAGTCTGCTAGTCCCACAATCATTGGTGCTGGTTTAAATATTACCTATC
This sequence comes from uncultured Sulfurovum sp., assembly GCA_902727935.1. Classification (GTDB taxonomy): domain Bacteria; phylum Campylobacterota; class Campylobacteria; order Campylobacterales; family Sulfurovaceae; genus UBA1140. Next base: position 146,166 of record CACVAX010000059.1, read on the forward strand.
ATCAGCCATATTATAAAATTGCTGATGTGAATGAAATAGATTTAACAGCTGCAATAAGTGCTAAAGATTATATGGAGTATGAGTTTACAACCTCTACTACACTAGAAGCACATACAGTAGTTGATAGATTTGCTTTATGGCTTACACATCCTTTTGATGCTTATAAAGTGAGTGTACTTATGTCTGATAATAATTTTCAGACATCTAAGATTTTAGTACATAATTTCCTTGTCAGTCAAAATGCTTCTCCACAGCCTTTAGCAACAGCTGAAAGTTCTGTTTTAGAGGCAAATACTTCTTATAAATTTAGAGTTTATTTATATGGGGCAGACAATGTGAATGCCGAGGTAATTTATGATGACTTTAACTTTGGAACTTGTACTGCAATAGATACAGATAGTGATAGTATCCCTGATTATTTAGACCTAGACAGTGACAACGATGGAATCCCAGATAACGTAGAAGCACAAACAACACAAAACTATATTGTTCCTAGTGGATTAGATGTTAATGGAACATGGTTAGTATATGGTCTTGGTGGATTAACTCCAATTGATACGGATGAAGATAATGTAACGGATATGTTAGATACAGATTCTGATAATGATACAGTAAGTGATTGTTTAGAAAACAATGATGCTATTTCAACTTGCCCCGTAACGAATGCCATGGTAGGTATAAATGGTTTGGCTTCATGGGCAGAGAGTGCTGATGATTATAATGATACCAATGGTTATGCTTATGAAAATATTAGTGAAATTTTTACTTTAGATGATAGTGATAATGACACAGCAGCCAATGGTTCAGATGCAAGTCCAACGACTAAAGACCTTGATTATAGAGATGATGAAGTACCCCCACCAGTAGGAACAGAAGATAATGTTACTGTAGTTGCAGGAAATGTAGCGATTATAGATGTATTAGACAATGATGTTCATACCTATGGAGATTTAAATGTTACAACAGTTCAGTTATTGGATAATGGTACAGAAGTAAGTACCTTAACAGTAGTAGGAGAAGGTGTTTGGGATGTTAATGCAACAACGGGAGAAGTAAGCTTTACCCCAGAAGCAGGATTTACAGGAACACCAACACCAGTAGAATATGTAGTAGAAGATGTGAATGGTAATCCTACAGAACCTACGGCTATTAATATTACAGTGACACCAGCAATCGATACTGATAATGATGGTGTACCTGATGCTACTGACCTTGATGATGATAATGATGGGATTTTGGATGAAGATGAATCTTGTGATTCAAGTCCTGCTCCACAAACTATAACTGGTGCAGGTTTATTAAAAGATGAATTATTATTTTTTGATTTCACTGACTTCAGAGTCGATAATGGAGCGACTGACTCACAAGTGATTACTCATAATGGAGTAAACTATACAGTTGTAGTGTCTGAGGTAAGTGGATCACTTGATTATGCACCTACAGGTGAATCAGGTGTTGGAGATCATGAATCAAATTGGTTTACTGGTTTATATGATTTGCCAGGAAAAGAAGCAATAGGATCGTATTTAAGGGCAGGTTTTGAGTCACCTAAGTTTACACTGACTTTTACTGCTGAAAAAGGAGGGGTTAGTTACCCTGTAGAGGTTTTAGTATTAGATGGTCAACTTAGTGCAAATAGTTCTCCTATAAAGAGAGAAGAATTAATAATAAAAACGAATGGGTCACTATTTACACATATTGAGACGTTCCCCTCATCTGCAACATTAAGTAGTATTGTTACAGGTAATGGAACGGATACATTAACATATATTGATACACATAGCCCAATTGAAAATGCTTCTTTTGTTACAAAAGGAACCAATTTAAAATTGAATGTAGAATTGGGATATCTTCATCCTACAGTTGGTCAAGGGACTTATCAGGCAATAGCTTTTGCTATTAAAATACCTTGTGATTCTGATAATGATGGAATTCAAAATTCATTAGACCTAGATACAGATAACGACGGAATACCAGATAATGTAGAGGCACAAACAACACAAGGCTACATTGTACCAAATGCAGATGACAATGCAACCTATACAACAAACAATGGAGTAAACTCTGCATATCTAGGTGGACTTACACCAGTAGATACAGATGATGATAATGTTACAGATACATTAGATACAGATTCTGATAATGATGGAACATTTGATATTGCAGAGTCAGGACAAGGACTAAATGCAGATGTGAATGGTTCAACCACTAATCCAGTAGGAATCAATGGTTTAGCGAACCCAGCAGAAACTACAGATGACTATAGTGATGTAAATGGAAAAGCTCATGATGGTACAAACTTTATTTTAAATGATAGTGATAATGATACAGCTGCAAACGGAAGTGATGCAAGTCCAACGACTAAAGACCTTGATTATAGAGATGATGAAGTACCACCACCAGTAGGAACAGAAGATAATGTCACGGTAGTAGCAGGAAATGTAGCGATTATAGATGTATTAGACAATGATGTTCATACCTATGGAGATTTAAATGTTACAACAGTTCAGTTATTGGATAACGGTGCAGAAGTAATTAAGTTAACAGTAGTAGGAGAAGGTGTTTGGGATGTTAATGGAACAACAGGAGAAGTAAGCTTTACACCAGAAGCAGGATTTACAGGAACACCAACACCAGTAGAATATGTAGTAGAAGATGTGAATGGTAATCCTACAGAACCTACGGCTATTAATATTACAGTGACAGCACTTGTTGCGATGGATGATATTAATACTTCTGTATCAGGCGTAGGTGGCGTGGTTATCTCAAATATTGTAGATAATGATAACTTAGATGGTACTGCTGTAACTTTAGGAACAGATGTAAATATTACAGCAGTAACTAATGATACACCTATTGCTATTGATGTAGAGTCAGGAATGGCATTTTTACCAAGTGGCGTACCAGCAGGTGTTTATACCGAAACGTACACCTTATGTGAAATAGCCAATTCTAGCAATTGTGATGATGCGAATGTTACCATAACATTAACAGCCAAACCAATTGATGCTATTGATGACAATAAAACAACACCATTAACGTTAACTACAAATAACTTTAGTAATTATAGTTATATAGAGAATGTAATTAACAATGATAGCTTTGATAATACCATGTTGAGTGTGAATATTGATGATATAAATATTACGCTTACAGGTAATACAAACTTAAGTACAACACCAGCATTGGATGACAGTAATGGTATGTTGTCAATTTTAACGAATACATCAGCAGGTGAATATTACATAGAGTATAGTATTTGTGAGAAACTTAACCCAAGTAACTGTGACGAAGCGAATCTTACATTTGAAATAGCAGTGGGAAGTCTTGAAGGAACTGATGACAATAACGATTCAGTAAACGGAAGTAATGGAGGAACAGCGATTGATGATATTACCTTTGGTGATACATTAAATGGTGTGCAAGTAGTCCTTGGAACCGATGTAAACATGACAGCTATAAGTGACGGAGTGTTAGAAATAAATACCACAACAGGAGCAGTAATCGTACCAGCAGGAACAGCAGCTGGGGATTATTCGGGAACGTATACCTTATGTGAGATACTAAATCCAAGTAACTGTGTAACCAAAGATATAAATGTAACCGTAGACCCAGCACCAATTGATGCGATAGATGATGACTTTAGTTTAAATAGTATTAATGGACTAGAAGGTGGTATGGTTGGAGATGTTACAAGTAGTGGAAATGATAGCTTAAATGGCGTAGATGTAGCAGATAACGATATTACGATTAGCTTAACAGGTGACAGTAATCTAAGCACAACACCAACCCTAGAAGATAATGGAAGCCTAAGTATTCCAGCCAATACTCCAGCAGGTGAGTATTATGTAGGATATAAGATTTGTGAAGTCTTGAATAATACTAACTGTGATGAAGCCAATGCGACGATTAAAGTTGATGTAGCAGAAATTATTGCTGTTGATGATGTTAACAATTCAGTAAACGGTATTGATGGTGGGATAGCTATTATAGATGTGACTGACAATGATACATTGAGTGGTACGAATATAGATATTGATGTTGATGTAAATATTACAGAGGTTAATAATAGTACTCCTTTAGAAGTAAATACAACAATAGGGTCTGTAACTGTACCAACTGATACGGTTGAGGGAAGTTATACGCTTTCTTACACGGTTTGTGAAATACTTAATCCAAGCAACTGTGATGAGTCAAATGTAACGGTAGTTGTGGAAGCAGCTCCAATCGATGCAATTGATGATGACTTTACAAACAGTCCAATTAATGGACTAGTAGGTGGGGTTGTTGGTGATGTAACCACGGCTACGAGTGGATGTAGTTCAATAGGATTTAGCATAACTAATGCAGATTTCGAGAGTGGGACTTATCCAAATGTTCCTACAGGTTGGACAAGTCAAACACGTTCCACTGGAACAGGGTTTTATTATAGAGGTAATGAGATAGCTAACGATAACGCTGTGTTGATGTTAGGTGCTGATTCAGAAACTTGGCAAGATATTGATGTTTCTAGTCATGGAGGAGGAAGATATCTTCTCTCTTACTATGAATCATTACATGAAGAAGCAGGTGTTGAAGGGTCAGTACGTATGAACTTCTTAGATGCAAGTAAAAGCATAATTATACAAAGTGGTTCTTCAGAAATTACAAGTCTATATGACCCTGCTATAAAAACTTTAGAAGGACCTAAAAGTATTACAGCAGTAGCACCAAATGGTACGCACTATGTACGTATTTATTTTGAAGGAAAAGGTTCTTTTAGTACTGGTTTTGCAAAGATTGATAATGTTACATTAAACTATGTTTGTAATGACACATTAAATGGTAATCCAGTGGATGATAATGATATAAATACAACATTAACAGGAGATAGCAACTTAAGTACAAGTCCAAGTATAGATGAGAATGGAACATTAAGTGTTCCAGCGAATACACCAGCAGGTGAGTATTATGTTGAGTATAAGATATGTGAGGTTTTAAATCCTACAAATTGTGATGAAGCGAATGTAAGTGTTTCTGTAAGTTCAGCAACGATATTTGGAACGGATGACAATAACGATTCAGTAAACGGAAGTAACGGTGGAACAGCGATTGATGATATTACCCTTGGTGATACATTAAATGGTGTGCAAGTAGTCCTTGGAACCGATGTAAACATGACAGCTATAAGTGACGGAGTGTTAGAAATAAATACCACAACAGGGTCTGTAACGGTACCAGCAGGAACAGCAGCTGGGGATTATTCGGGAACGTATACCTTATGTGAGATACTAAATCCAAGTAACTGTGTAACCAAAGATATAAATGTAACCGTAGACCCAGCACCAATTGATGCGATAGATGATGACTTTAGTTTAAATAGTATTAATGGACTAGAAGGTGGTATGGTTGGAGATGTTACAAGTAGTGGAAATGATAGCTTAAATGGCGTAGATGTAGCAGATAACGATATTACGATTAGCTTAACAGGTGACAGTAATCTAAGCACAACACCAACCCTAGAAGATAATGGAAGCCTAAGTATTCCAGCCAATACTCCAGCAGGTGAGTATTATGTAGGATATAAGATTTGTGAAGTCTTGAATAATACTAACTGTGATGAAGCCAATGCGACGATTAAAGTTGATGTAGCAGAAATTATTGCTGTTGATGATGTTAACAATTCAGTAAACGGTATTGATGGTGGGATAGCTATTATAGATGTGACTGACAATGATACATTGAGTGGTACGAATATAGATATTGATGTTGATGTAAATATTACAGAGGTTAATAATAGTACTCCTTTAGAAGTAAATACAACAATAGGGTCTGTAACTGTACCAACTGATACGGTTGAGGGAAGTTATACGCTTTCTTACACGGTTTGTGAAATACTTAATCCAAGCAACTGTGATGAGTCAAATGTAACGGTAGTTGTGGAAGCAGCTCCAATCGATGCAATTGATGATAGTTTTATAGGAAGTGTGAATGGGTTAGTTGGAGGTGAACTTGGAGACATTACGGGTAATGATAGACTCAATGGAACTGTTATAGATGATAATGATATAAATACAACATTAACAGGAGATAGTAACTTAAGTACAAGTCCAAGTATAGATGAAAATGGAACATTAAGTGTTCCAGCGAATACACCAGCAGGTGAGTATTATGTTGAGTATAAGATCTGTGAAGTATTGAACCCAAGCAATTGTGATGAAGCGAATGCGACGGTTGTGGTAAAAGCAGCAACGATATTTGGAACAAATGATTCTAATGATTCGGTGAATGGAAGTAATGGAGGAACAGCGATTCCAAATGTTACGAGTAATGATACATTAAATGGTGAAACGGTAAAACTAAATGTTGATGTCAATATTACGAATGTAACAGGAACTACTTTAGTTATTGATCCTAAAACAGGAGCTGTAAGCATACCAGCGAATACCCCAGCAGGAGAGTATACAGGAACGTATGAACTATGTGAGATATTAAACCCTAGCAACTGTGTGACCAAAGACATTACCGTAACCGTAGACCCAGCACCAATAGATGCGATGGATGATGACTTTACAAATAGTCCAATCAATGGACTATTTGGTGGGGTTGTTGGTGATGTAACCTCAACCAATAACGATACGCTTAATGGGCTCGATGTGCTTGATAATTTAATTACGATTAGCTTAACAAGTGAGAGTAACCTAAGTACCACAGCAACCCTAGAAGATAATGGAAGTTTAAGCATTCCAGCGAATACCCCAGCAGGAAGTTATTATGTAGGGTATAAGATTTGTGAAGTCTTGAATAATACTAACAACTGTGATGAAGCCAATGCGACGATTAAAGTAGTCCCAGCAGTGATTAATGCAGTTGACGATTCTAATGGATCGATTAATGGAATTGATGGTGGGATGGTTATTACAAATCTAGTGAGTAACGATACTTTAAATAATAAGAACGTGACCTTAGGTGTAGAGGTAAATATTACGACGGTTAGCAATAACACGCCTTTAGTGATTGATAAAAGTACAGGGAAAGTAACCGTTCCAAGCAATACGCCATCAGGAACGTATGTTGAGACCTATACCATTTGTGAAAACTTGAATCCTCTTAGTTGTAGTGATGCCAATGTTACCATTGGGGTAGATGCTTCGTTAATTGATGCTGTAAATGATGCTTTAACGGTTAATGGAATAGAAGGTGCTGAGTTGAAGGTTGAGTTAAATGATAAATTAGATGGAGAGAGCATTAGTTTAGGAAGAGATGTTAACATTACGATGATAACAGATACAACGCCTTTAGAAATAGATAAAACAACAGGAGTAGTCACGATACCAGCCAATACAGTTGCAGGAACGTATGTTGAGCAGTATACGATTTGTGAGAATTTGAATCCAATAAATTGTGATACAGCAAATATTTCAGTTGAGGTACTAGTAGCAGAAATGAAAGGAGAAGATGATGAAAATCTCTCTGTGAGTGGTAGTTTAGGTGGTGTAGCCATTGCCAATGTGACCAGTAATGATAGATTAAATGGTACAACCTTTACCTTGGGAACAGATGCTAATATTACTAATATTGTGAACAGTTCACCGTTGCTAATAGATGTGAATACAGGAGAAGTAACAGTACCTATAGGAACAGTTTCTGGAGTGCATAGAGCGACCTATACGGTGTGTGAAAACTTAAATCCTAGCAATTGTATAACGCAAGAGATAAGCGTAACGGTGGAAGCTGGAACGATTTTGGCAAATGATGATAGTAACAATTCAGTCAATGGTTCATTGGGTGCTTTAGTATTAACGAATATTACGGTCAATGATACTTTAAATGGCGTTGCTGTAACGTTAGGAGCTGATGTTAACTTAACAATGGTTAGCAATGATACACCTCTGGTTGTAGACTTAGCAACAGGGAGTGTAAGCGTACCTGCTAATACCATGGCTGGAACTTATGTTGAGACGTACACGCTTTGTGAAGTGCTAAATCCAGCCAATTGTGATGAAGCAACTATTTCAGTAACGGTTTTCCTTGATAGTGATAAAGATGGTATCTTAGACATTGATGACCTTGATGATGATAACGATGGTATTTTAGATACCGTTGAAGAGCGTGGTATAACAGATTTAGATACTGATAGCGATGGCATTCCAGATAGATTGGATTTAGATTCTGATAATGATGGTATTTTAGATTTATTAGAGAGTGGACAAGATGCAGGAACACTTGATACGAATAATGACGGTGTACTTGATTCAATAATAGATGTAGATCAAGATGGTGTAATGGATGTAGCTGACTTAGACGACAATGACCCACTTTCAGAAGGAGCCGTAACACCTGTAGATACTGATACAGATGGAATAAGAGATTTCCAAGATGTAGATTCAGACAATGATGGAATGACAGACTTAACAGAGGTAGGAATTCCAGCAGAAAATGATTCTGATAATGATGGAATGATAGATGATGCTGTGGATGAAAATGGTATTCCAACGACAGTGACTCCTATTCGTAATCCAGTCGATACAGATAGTGATGGTGTACCTGATTATAAAGATTTAGATTCAGATAATGATGGATTGAATGATGTAGAAGAAGCAGGTGGAGTAGATACAAATGGTGATGGACTTGATGATACCCCTAATGAAAGCTTTGTAGAGCCTTCAATGATATCAGATGAAGACAGTGATGGTATTTTGGACCCACTAGAACCAAATAATAGTAAACTACCAACGGATGTAGACGCTAATGGTGATGGTATTATTGATGATGGTACTGATACAGATGGTGATGGAATTCCAAATATTACTGATGGAATGCCAAAAAACTTTGCAACCACACCTTCTTTGGACAGTGATTTAGATGGGATACCAGATAGCTATGACCTTGATGATGACAATGATGGAATCATGGATGTTGTAGAAGAGAATGGTGTAACAGATTTAGATACCGATAGTGATGGAGTACCAGATAGATTGGACTTGGATTCTGATAATGATGGAATTTTAGATTTATTAGAGAGTGGACAAGATGTAGCAACCGTTGATAGCAATAATGATGGGCTACTTGATTCAACAACAGATAGTGATAATGATGGTCTTATGGATACAGCTGATGTTGATGATGCTGATGCCAATTCACTAGGAACCGTGACCCCAGTAGATACCGATGGTGATGGTAAAAGAGATTTCCAAGATGTAGATTCAGACAATGATGGATTGAGTGATTTAGTTGAGGCAGGTACTCCTGCAAGTAATGATGGTGATAGTGATGGAATGATTGATGGTGCTATAGATGAAAATGGTATACCAACTGTTGTAAGCCCCATAACAACACCTGTAGATACAGACAGTGATAATGTACCTGACTATAGAGACTTAGACTCCGATAATGATGGATTGAATGATACCGATGAAGTTGGTGGATTAGATGAAGATAAAGATGGATTGGTTGATATTGAAGATAGTTTAGTCGATGGTAGTTCAATACCTGATAGTAATGGTGACAATACTCCAGATGTGTTAGAACCTAATAATGATGATTTACCAGTTATTTTAGATATTGATAATAATGGCGTTATTGATGATAATAGTGATAGCGATAACGATGGTATTGCTGATGTAATCGATGCAAGAGACACTATTTTTGGTACAGGGGTGGCATTAGATTCTGATAAAGACGGAATTGTGGATGACTTTGATATTGATGATGATAATGATGGTATTCCTGATATGGTTGAAGCTAAAGGTAATCTAAATAGAGATACCGATGGTGATGGTATTGTGGATATATTAGATTTAGATTCTGATAATGATGGAATTTTAGACATAGTAGAAGCTGGAGGTATTGATAGTAATAATGATGGAAAAGTAGATAAGACAAGCGATAGCGATAAAGATGGATTGGCTGATGTGGTAGATGCTTCGGTAACCATTGCCAATAATCCAATTGATGAAAACACTGGAAGATTAGCAACGCTACTTCTTATTCCTGATACGGATAATGATGGTAAAGCTGATTTCCAAGATGTGGATTCGGATAATGATGGTCTATCTGATTTAGTTGAAGCTGGTGTGCCAGTAAGCAACGATGAAGATAACGATGGAATGATTGATGGAGATGTAGATACAAATGGAATTCCAAGTACCATCGTAGCTGTTAATGAACCACTGGACTCTGATAATGATGGATTGGCAGATTACCGAGAGTTAGATTCGGATAATGATGGTAAAACAGATATTATTGAAGCAGGGGAAGAAGATAGTGATAACAATGGTTTGGTAGATACCCAAGATAGATTAATTGATGCGACTAATTTACCTGATAATGATGAAAATGGTACACCTAATTATAGAGAGTTTAATGCCCAACTCTTAGCTGATGTCGTCTCACAAGTAGAAGCTGGTACTACTGTAAGCATAGATGTTTTACAAAATGATGAGTTGTCTGGATATAACAGAGAAACCTTGCAGATTACAGGAACGCAAAATGCAGGTGAAGCACTGGTGGTTGAAGGTGAAGGTACGTGGAGTATTAGTGGTGAGAATCAGATTGTCTTTACCCCAGAAGAAGGCTTTGTGAAAGACCCAACAGAGATAAGTTATTCATTAGAAAATAATAGTGGAGAGAGAGTTGATACGGCAACGGTAAATGTGAATTATGTAGCCATAGTAAGACCAGATACACGGGTGACCAATTTGGCTGAACCTGTAATGATAGACGTACTTACCAATGATAATGGAGACTTGGACAGTGCAACTGTAGAGATAGAATTACCAATTGGATTTATGGAAACGAATCCTTTGGCTACTCTTTCAGATGATAAAAAGAACTTAGTCGTGCCTGGTCAAGGTGTTTGGACGGTTAACAATGATGGAAGCATTAGTTATAGAGTAGAAGCTGGAACAGAAATAGTTGATCCAACACCAATCTCTTATTCAGTAGCCGATGTGAAAGGTGAACGTTTAGAGACAGATGCGATGATTATTCTTAATCAAAGTGTTGTGGCTGAAACTTCAGATACCGTAGAAGATTGTGACCCTTATGAGGAGAGTAGCGTACCTCTTGATAATACTTGGAGTATTCTTCTTGTTATTATATTGGGAACAATCGCTGGAATAATTTTCTTTAGAAGAGAAAGATTGAATGAAGTTTAAAATATAAGGCGTTTTAGAGGAGGATTTCCTCCTCTGGAGTTACTTTCTATTTGTGAAAGTATTATGTTTTTTAAAGCTAGATTTGTTTTTTATCTTCTTCTTGCCATCTTTTAATAAGTTCAATACCCATTTCAAAAGGTAGTTTTCCTATTTGAGAGAGTTTTTCTACTTCTTCTTGAAGTTCAGCTGTACTCATTTTCATACAACATATTGTTCTTAAATCTTTAAGAGGTATTTCATTGTTAGGATTGTTAGCAAGAAGACTTACTGTAATTGTTACAAGTGCAGTAAGTCCAATAAATATTTTTGGTTTTTTAGGTGTCATATTGTTTCCTTTGGTTTTAATATATTATTATAGTGAATAATTATTACATATTAGTAACATACATTATAATTTTTTCAGAATTGTAAAATATTCAAATTATACTTAAAATAATATTAAAATATGACAATATGTATAGTATTTATTTAAACTTGTTTATAATCTATACAAATTATCCTTTCAAAATTTTGTCTAAAATCTCAAAACTATTTTTAGAAAGTCCTTCTGTGTTGATAACGCGTTCAAGTTCAACTTTCATAAGTGCTTGATTTACGCTATTCATTTTTTTATAAAGTTTAAATGCACCAGCTAATCTAGACGCTATTTGAGCATTAATCTTGTCAATCTCTATGATTTTATCAGCCATAAATTTATAACCTGACCCATCTTTAGCGTGGAAGTATTGGTAGTTTCCTGCAAATGCTCCAATAAGTGAACGTACAAGATTTGGTACTTTAATATCATAGACAGTATCATTTTGAAGTTCCATTACTCTTTGTAACACGCCTTCTCGTGATGAAGTAGCTTTGATAGCTAAATATTTGTTCATCACTAAAGTATTTTCTTGATACTTGATATAAAAATGTTGAAGTTCATATTCTTCATAATGTTTAGTAGAGTTCTCAACGATATTTAAAGCGACTATTCTATCGGACATTGAAAGCGAATCTACATATTGTGTTTGTGCCAATTCAATTATCTTTTTTTCATCTAAAGCAGCAAGACGGGTTAAACAGATATTTTTTATCTTTCGCTCTGCAATGTCATCGGCTTCTATACCCGATTTTGGATGGTGATGTTCATGGTAAAGTGCCAAAAGTTTCTCTTTGTGTGCTTTTGCAATGGCAATGCTCAGTTTTTCTTTTGCCTCTTCTATAAGCTCAAAATCCACAGGAGTTTGACGTTGTGTAAGTGTTGTAACCGAAGGAAGTTCTAAGAGTAGGGCTTTGTAAGAGAGGTCAATGTTGAGTTCGAGTACTTTTCCATAAGCATCTACAAAATTTTGGTCTAGTTCTTCTCCTTGCATAAGCTTTTCTATGGTCTCAATTCCAAACTTTTGTGTCGTATCATAACGGGCAAAACTATTTTGGTCATGTTCCATCGAAAAAGTATGGTTAGCATTTTTATAGACAACAATAACAGGAGCAGAGAAATCACGGTTCAAAGAGAGATGAGGTTTTTCGTTGAGATTGTCAAAGCTGAATCTCTCTTCTTCTTTTGAGAGTATCAATACTTTTTCTAAAATCTCTTCTCCTTGGGCATCTATGAGTCCTATTTTAAAAGGAAAGTAGTAGGGTTTTTGTACTGTGCCATCTACTGCATTGGGAATAACCTGTTTAAACGTAATGGTGTAGTTTCCTTTTTCATAACTATCTGTTACTTCAACCGTGGGCGTACCTGATTGGTCATACCAAAGTTCAAAATGACTCAAGTCATGACCTGAAGCCTCCTGCATACTCCATAAAAAGTCTTTGGTGGTAACAGCTTGTCCATCAAAAGTTTTAAAATATAAGTCGGTTGCTTTTCGGTAAGCTTCTTCTCCTAAAAGGGTATGCACCATACGAATAACCTCAGCCCCTTTTTCATAAACGGTGGCCGTGTAAAAATTGTTTATAGAAATATAAGATTTGGGTTGAATAGGGTGAGCTGTTGGCGAAGCATCTTCTACAAATTGAGAGGCTCTTAACCCTTTTACCTCATCAATTCTTTGTACATCGGATGAGTTTAAATCGGCTGAGAAACATTGGTCACGAAAAACGGTTAGACCCTCTTTAAGGGTAAGTTGAAACCAGTTTTTACAGGTGACTCTGTTTCCTGTCCAGTTATGAAAATACTCATGGGCAATAATGCTTTGAATACGCATAAAGTTCTCATCGGTTGCCACATCGGCATCGGCTAGAACAGCAGAGGTATTAAAGATATTGAGTCCTTTGTTCTCCATTGCTCCCATGTTAAAAGAATCAACAGCTACTATGTTATAGATGTCTAAGTCATATTCACAACCATACTTCTCTTCATCCCAAACCATCGCTTCTTTGAGCGATTTCATGGCATGGTGACATTTTGACTCATTGCCTAAGTCGCAGTAAATATTGAGTTCTATTTCATTGCCTGACAGGGTAGTAAATGCATCTGAAACAACCCCTAACTTTCCTGCTACCAACGCAAAAAGATAAGAAGGTTTAGGATGTGGGTCATGCCATGTCATGCTGTGTCTATTATCTGCAAGTTTAATAAGTTTGGAAGCTTTGTTTCCATTACTAAGCAAGAGAGGGTATTTGGTAGCATCGGCAATAATGGTCGTGGTAAACACCGAAAGAGTGTCTGGTTTATCTAGGTAAGGGGTAATACGTCTAAATCCTTCAGGTTCATTTTGGGTACAATAAATACCCGACGAAAGGTAAAGTCCTTCAAGCTCGGTATTTTGTGCTGGGTAGATTTTATTTTGAATCTTTAGAGTAAATTCATGGGGTATATTTACAATACTTAGCATTTCATTTTCATAGGTATAGTTCGATGTATCTACTTCAATATCATCAATAGAAAGTCTTTCTAACTCCAAATCAATGCTGTTGAGTTCTAAGGTAGTAGCGTTTTTGTTGAGTTTAGTAATTTTCATGTTACTTTTAACAATGCTGTACGCTTCAAACAGTTCAAAAGTAAGTTCAACGCTGTTTATTGTGAAGTTTGGTTCTTGATAGTCTTTTAGATGGATGGCTAAAGGTTGATTTGTATTTTCGCTCATATTTTCTCTTTTATTGTTTAATTATTTTTGTATGGTAGCGAGAAATTATGAAGGTGAACCAAAATTTACTAGTTTGGCTCATGAAGTTATTTTAAAGATTGAAAAACACCTTCAACTGAATTCATTATATTATCTTTTAAATTTTCAAGATCTTTAAGTTGTTTTTGTAAGTGAGATGTTTTAAATATATCTCTCATTTTTTCTAATCTTTTATCTACTTTTTCACTTTCATTAATATTAATACCTGATTCAAGTAAATCCAATTCTAATGATTTGAAATGAGATTGAATATTACTTGTCCAAAGTATTTGTTCTTTGATAGCATCTCGATACATATTGAAAACTATTGTTAGTTCAGATAAAATACTTTCTTGTACTTCAACAGGGCTATTAACTTCCTCTAAAAACTCAAATAAGGATTTTTTTCTATAAGTTATTTCTTCTTTATTTATTGAACTAAAGGCACTAATACCTTGGTATTCAATATCGTATTCATCTAATATTTCTTCAAATATATCTAAAATATCTTCAATATCGTCATTACTTCGTAAGTCAGATTTGTTTGCGATAATATAAATTTTTTTATCTTCTAAAGCAATATTCTCTAAAAATTCTAAATCAGAGGCAGGGATTGTTCCATTTGTATCTATACCGATTGTCCATAAAAGAATATTAGCATGTTCCAAGTATTCTTTTGAAGTGTCACCATCATTATCAGTATATCCAGTGTTAGAAGGATTATATCCAGGAGTATCAATAAAGCAGATATTACTATATGACTCCATTGATGTTTCGATGGTCATGACAGGAGCAATATCTTTTAAATTAAAACCTAAGGACTTGATAAAGTCATGAGAAAGTTGTTTATAAAGTATCGTTGAAATGTCAACAATACCACCTTTATAGGAGTATCCTTTTATACTATTATTGTCTCCTATTGTTATGTAAGTAGGGATTGCTGTAACAGGATTAATACCAACCGGAAGTTTTAACTCTTTATCGATAAAGAAACTATTTAGAAATTCGGATTTTCCTGCACTAAATCCTCCACCGACTGCTACAATATTTTTATTGTAAATAGATGGAAAACTTGTAATCTCTTCTAGTCTTTTTTCGACATCTTGTAAGAGTAAAAGTGCTTGTGCTTCTTCTGCTAATGCTGACTCATGGTTTGCAAATTCAATAAAATCAGTAGCAACTAAAGATTTAAATTGTTGTAACGAATCGCTCTGTGACGGTTTAGCATCTAAAAAACGACTAACTAAATCATATTTATTTTGCACAGTATCAAGTTGCTTATTTACTGTTTCAAGGGTTTGTTTTACGCTGATGGATTCTTGTTGTTGCACCTCATACTTTTGGTTTAGATTGTCAAAGTTATCTTGAAAGTTATTGCAAGACTTTTTTATATCGTCTATAAGTTGGGTTCTACCAAACTTTATAAACTGTCCAATTTCATCAAGTTTTGGATAAATATCATTAACATGATTATTTTTCATTTTATGCTACCTTTTCTAGTTCATTTTTTATTTTATTAAATTTATCAAAGGTGATTTCTTTATTATTAATTTGTTCTTCAAGTGTTTGTAATAATTCATCATAGTTACCAAAGATAGATTTGGACATTTCTATAGCTTTTAGTGCTGTAAGTAGTGTACTTAAAAAGCTTTTTATGTCTTTTTTTACTCTACCATTTAGAGAAGAGACATAGCTTTGTGCTTCTGACATATATTCTTCTGCACGACTATCTTCTAATGTACCATTAGCTGAAAGCGTTGATGGAAGTTGACCTGTGTAACTGAGTTCTGGATACACAATGGTGTTTAAAACATTTCTAATTACTTTTTTTATTTGGCTGACATTTAAATCTTCATCGTTGACATTATCTCTTAAAAGTTTAATAAGGTCACGACTTAATTGTTTTTTCCAATCTAAAATAAATGATTTGGCTGTTGTATCAATAGACTCCTCTATTTCCCATGTTAGGTTTTCTAAGGAAGTTTTAATAGCCCCTGTTCTAACTGTTGTAATATCTCTATATCGTGTTTCATATTTCTTTGAAAGCCATAGAAGTCCTCCTCTACCTACATACTTTTCATAAGATTCTGTTCTAGTCTCTTCTGCATCATTAATATTGTCTTTAGCTTCTCGAAAATAACTTTTTAATTTATCATTTAAATCGTTTTTAATATTGATTTCTAAACTATCTACAATTTCATAATATTCTTCATCTATAATATCCGAAACATTCTCTTTAATTTTTTTTAGCTTTTTTTGTTCAGTTTTTAATGCATCAATACTCGTATTATTTAGTTCTTCAACTTGTTCATTAATATAAGATAATAAAGATTTTTTATATTTTATAAGAGCATTTGTTTTGGCTTGGATAAATTCTTCTTGTCGAGCTTTTAGTATAGTCTCTTTTTGATCCTTGACATTGTCAATTATGGAATTGATTGTAGAGATATTAGCCAGTAGGTCTAGGTTAGAGATTGATAGTTTTTCATCAGAGTCGGAAAAGTTATCTGGGTAGTGTGTTGTTAAGTTCTTCCATGCAGTTTTTATGCCTTCATTCCAAAGCTCTCTTTGGTTAAAAGTTTCTTTAATGGTTAAACAGATACCTGAAGAGTGAATGATTTTTTTAGAACTTTCTTCTATTAGTGAGTCATAGGCACTACCTACTTCTGGATTGTTTTCTTTTAATTTAGATAGTGTATTATGAAGATGTTTTGCTAATCCAGTTGTAATGTTGTTGAAGGCTTGTTGCAGTTCTCCATCACTTTCTTCTTTTACACTGCCAAATAGTTGTAAGTCTGCTTGACTAGCAAGAACATAGAGTTCTCTAATCCCTTCTTTTGAGGTTATTCTATCCATTAGATCTAAATCTTCACTGCTCATGAATTGACCTGAAGGACTGACAATAAAGACAACGTCACAGTACTTTAGCAGTTCACGTGTTCTCTCTTCTCTTGATTGTACAGGGTCGTTAACTCCTGGGGTATCCACAATTTGTATACCCTTTAGGTTGTTTTGGGGAATTTTAATATGCACACTTTTTGTAAATGGCATGTATTGCCCATCTGCACCAACATAGGCTAAAAGTTCAGTACTAAGGTTTTCTAAAGAGTTACTTTTTACTGTTTCAAACACTGGAAGTTGTGTATAATCTACTTTTGAAGCTTTTATTCTTTGCCACTGGTCATAAGAAGAGGTAAGAGTCATATTACTTTTAATTTCTCTTCGGGCTCTTTTTTCAGCTTTTCTATTGAGTTCTTTAAACTCTAGCACCTCTTTTGCTTTATCTAAAAAATTTTGTTTTTTCTTTCTTCTATCTTTTAGTTCTTTTAGGGCATTATTTTTTAGCTTTGTAAATTCAAGTTCAAATTCTTTTGCCTCTCTTTTTATATTTTCAATGTCTTCTTGTTTAAAAAATTCAACTTCTGCTGATAACTCTTCTCCATAAGAGATAATGGTTAAGGCAGCTGTCATTGGTGTAGCTGCATTTGGTAAAATAGATTTTCCATTAAATAGAAGAGCATTCATTAGAGATGACTTTCCTGCTTTTACTCGACCTAAAATACCTATTTGAAGAAGTCTATTTTCTGAATTAATCTTTTCAAGAGCTTCTTCCGTTTTGTTAGCTGTACCTATAGCATACTCAAGTTGTAGATTTTGTGCTTCAGAGCCTATTAAATCCTGATGTCTCGAAATAATTTCTTCAAGTTCTCTTTGCATATTTACGATACTCATTGCTTCTCCTATTTATATAATGTGTTATTGGTTAATGTAGTGATGTTAGTATTGACTTCTTTGTAAATGTTGATTTGTTTTTCTATATCAATATTTTTATTGTCAATTTCTTGTTGGGTTGCTTCAATCGTTTGTTTTTTCTCTAGAATCACAGTCTCAAATTGATTGCTAATATTTTTAATCATTTCTTGAACTTGTTCATTAAATACTTTAGGGAGTTTAGAACGGAGTTCTCTTTTTAATGAGGGAATAACTTGTGTAAGTATCGTATTACGTAGTTGTTCTTCTTGTTTTTTCTTTTGATGGTTTTCAAAAAGTCCACCCAAAAGTTGAGGTAAAAAGATAATGATTAATTCTACTATGGGAGCTAATACCGTGGTAGTAGTGGCTAAAATAGTCGTTATAACTTTATACATTTTGTCATTGTTCTCGGACTTGTTACGTTCATTAATAATATTGTCCAAATTACCTTTTGCATTTCCTAGCATATTCTTAGTTGTATCGGTTATTTTTTCTAACCAGTTATCTGACATGGTAAACTCAGACATAGAAGAGTTTAGGTTTGTTAAGTTATTGGAAAGGTTATTTACGATTTCATCGCTGATGTCACTCATAGAGTCTTTGATATTTGTGATGAGGACATGTCTAGTAATTTCAGAAATAAGATGTGACATCCCATCTTGTCCATTATTGATTGCTGAATTAATTAGTTCCTCTAAATTATTTGATAACTCTCTTCCTACAGCCTCAACAATTTTGTTAACATTAGCATTAGAGTATCGTTCATTGGCTTTGTCAATTAATTTTTCTCTCTCATCTTGAACTTTTAAATAAGACTCATTTAGTTCAGCGATGACTTCACTGTTTCTTTTTTTATCCTTGCTTAGAGAGCTAATAGTTATATTTAGTATTTCACTGATATCGTAGTAGTTATCTTTTAAAGCAGTTAAAAATAAGTTTTGAAAAAGTGTCTCTGGATTGATTTCTAATAGTATTTTATTGAGGCTTTCTCCTCCGTTATCATCAATCAGCACAACTTCTTTTTCAATGTCAAAATATTCTTCTATTTGTTCTTCTAAGTTTTCGGCGACATCTTGGCTCTCTGAGTTTGCCCGTAAATTTGTTTTACTTAAAAAGAAAGAAAAGTCTCTACCATACTCTTGAATATCTGTTAATTGTCGAACCATAGAACGGGTAATTGTTCCATCTTCTACACTTGTCAAAACGATGTAATGAACACCTTTGTTAATGTATTCCATAATAGCTTGATTATGTAAGTCTAATGGGGATTCAAACCCTGGCATATCTACGAGTATGAGTGGTTCAATATCTTTGAGTTTTTTATTAGTAATAAACATTCTTAAGAACTTAAACTGATGTGCCACTTTAGTAATTTGTTCTATCTCATTAATAGCAAACTTTGTAATTGTATTATCAGAATTTACTGCTTCAATATATTCTTGTTCTGAGTATCGTAATTCTGTAGCTAATGCTGTTTCAGGTGTAATTTTAACAGGTAAATAGTTCTTTCCTAGAAACGAGTTAATTAGAGAACTTTTTCCTGCACTAAAAGCACCTATAATTGGAATTAACAATTCAATATTTTTAATAGCAGGTTCAAAATTTTTAGTTTTTTTATGCTCTATATTAACTATGGAAAGTTCATTGTTAATTTTTTTTAAGTAGTTTAAATAATTTTTTTGTACATTAATCATTTATTTATTGCCCCTATGTTAATTTTCTATATTTAAGTTTAGCATAAATATAAAAAATAAAATTTATCTTAAAGAAAAAATAGTTAATACACAGTGAAAGTTAGAAGAGTTTAAGTGGTTTAATATTTTCTTGGCTCTTTTTTATTAAAAAATATGAATAATTGATATGTATACTACTTAAGCTTACTCAATTCAGTAAGTTACCAGTTTAAGTATATTATCGAAATAATAAGTGGCTATAATACACCTTATTAAAAGATGCTACAAGCTTAATTTTCTAACTATTCTAATTCATCAAGGTACACAAATCTATGTTATTTACTTCACTTGGGCTTTCAGACCCAATTTTAAAAGCCATTACGGAGACAGGTTATACCAAACCTACCCCCATTCAATCAAAAGCCATTCCTCTTGTATTAGAGGGTAAAGATGTCTTAGCAGCAGCCCAAACTGGTACAGGAAAAACGGCTGGATTTACTTTGCCTCTTTTGGAGCGTATGGTACAAGCACAAAAAGCTACTACCGTCAACAAAGGACAACCTAAACGCCATATAAGAGCCTTAATTTTAACCCCAACACGTGAACTGGCAGCACAAATAGCTGAAAATGTTGATATGTACGCAAAATATTTGCCTTATAAATCAGCTGTAATTTTTGGTGGGGTCAACATTAACCGACAGATTACCACTTTAAAACAAGGGGTCGATATTCTTATTGCAACGGCTGGTAGGTTACTTGATTTGGCGAGTCAAAAGATGGTTGACCTCTCTAAAGTAGAAATACTGGTACTGGATGAAGCAGACCGTATGCTGGACATGGGTTTTATTCATGACATGAAAAAAGTGGTCAAACTTATTCCTAAAAATAGACAAACTTTACTTTTTTCAGCCACTTTTTCAAAAGAGATTAAAGCCCTAGCTTCTGGTTTTCAAACCAATCCCTCTTTAGTAGAAGTAGCTGCTCAAAACAAAACAGCAGACAGTATAGCTCAGTTGGTTCACCCTGTTGATAAAAATAAAAAGAAAGAGTTACTCTACAAACTCATCAGTGAAGGAGAATGGCATCAAGTTTTGGTATTTACCCGAACCAAGCACGGGGCAAACAAACTTTGTGAATATCTTGAACAACAAGGCATAAACTCAGCAGCCATTCATGGAAACAAGAGCCAAGGAGCAAGAACCAAAGCACTGGCAAACTTTAAAGCCAATGAAATTCGTGTGTTGGTAGCCACTGACATTGCAGCACGGGGGATTGATATTGATATGTTACCCCATGTTGTCAATTTTGAGCTTCCAAATGTTCCTGAAGATTACGTTCATAGAATCGGACGAACAGGAAGAGCAGGGCGTGAAGGTGAAGCTGTTTCTTTGGTTTGTGTGGATGAAAATGATTATTTAAGAGGAATTGAACGTTTGATTTCTCAAAAAATTAAAAAAGTTGTTGTTAAAGGGTTTGAAGTTGACCCAAGTATTAAAGCTGAACCCATTAATCAAGGTGGAGGAAGAGGTCGCCGTAGTGGTGGAGGTCAGAAATCTTCAGGGAATCGTAACAATGGGAATGGCACCAAGAAAAATTCTGATGCGACGACTGGAGAAAAGAAACGTTCAAACAGTCGAAATAGAAGTCGAAGCCGAAATAAAGCAAGAAGTTCATGAGAATAAAGATTTAATTTTTACCGTGCCTTTTGGCAAGTGGGAAAAGAAAATATGAAGTAAAAATTAAAAAAGTTTATGAAGAGAGATATTAAAAATAGGAAGGGAAAAAATATCTCTCTCATAAGAACAGTATAGGATGAATTTGTGAGTTGATTGTGTAGCCCATAAATTTTATGTATGGGATGAAAATGCTTTTAAACCCTTGGCTCTTGCTGGGTAGCACAATGGATGCTTCCACCACCACTTGCAATACCATCGATAGAAATTTGTTCTATCACACGGTTTGGAAAGAGTTTTACTAAAGTATCATAAGCTTTTTTGTCAGCAGTAGCATCACCAAATTTTTGTAATATAACAGCACCATTACATAGATAATATCCAATGTAACCTGCTGCAAATGAATCTTCATTACCGATGGGGTTAATGTCCGTAGGTGTTTCTAAAATATGTAGTTCAAAAGACTCATTTTTAGCATTTAAAGCTTTTGAAAGAACATCGATATTTTCTCTGGTTACAGCATAGTCATGGGATGATTGGTAATTGTCTTGACTTACTACTAAAGATTTTGAAGAGGCAAAACGTGCATAAAAGTCAGTATGTCCATCGGTAATGTCTTTACCTTTAATTCCTTTAAGCCATGTCACTTTCTCTAATCCCAAAAGGGTTTTCATTTCTGCTTCTATTTGTTCTTTTGTCTTGTTAGGGTTACGGTTGTCATTGACAATACAACTTTCAGTCATGATTGCATTACCTTCACCATCTATTTCAAAACAGCCACCTTCTAACACTAAGTCCGTAGCAATAATATCAACCTTTGCTTCTTTTGCCACAAATTTAGCGACATGTTGGTCAAGGGTATGCTCTTGGTCATTTCCCCAACCATTAAAATTGAAGTTGATACAAGCTTTTTCTTTGGCTTCATTGACAACAAAGGTAGGGGCTGTATCTCGCATCCATAAGTCATCAGTTTCAAGTTCTATTAGGTCTATGGGATAGTTATGATTACTTCCTATTAGGTTTTTGGCTTCGATCATGTCTGTTGGTGCAACCAACATGCTTACAGGTTCATATTTGGCAATGGTTTGTGCAATGCGTACTAAATCTGCCTTGACCACTGGTATTTGTTGTGCCTCCCAAATATAATCGTTGGAAACAAATGCCATCCATGTTCGTTCATGAAGTTCTCCTTCATCAGGCATAAACCATGTTTTGGAAGCTGTAGGGTTTTCTGTTGTATCGCTACTTGAACAACCTAATATAAGTCCTGTGCTTAAAACAGCAGAGGTTTGTATGAACTTTCGTCTTGTAATCATGATGAGCCTTATTTATGTAGTTTAGTCATTATTTTTATAAAGAAATCTTAAAATTATAATCTTACAGAAGAAAGTAAGAAAAATAACTTCTATTGTTGCTTAATAGCATTAGGAGAAAAACTTATGAAATAGAAGTTAAAGTAGTTATTATGAAGAGAGATACTAAAAATAGGAAGGGAAAAAATATCTCTCTCATAAGAACAGTATAGGGTTAATTTGTGGGTTGATTGTGTAGAGATTTGAGTACTCAATTATTTAAAGCAATCACCACTTCATTGTTTTGTCGCATAATATCATTTTGATAACCAAGTACAGTTTCTTCTGCTAGGGTTCTTAGTTGGGCTTGTTTTTTAGGAGATATCTCCTCATCTGCCCAAGGTTCAATAAGTACAGTACGGATTTTACCCCATTTTCTTTCTCGGTTTAATTTGATACGATAGATGCTTGTGCTGTGCAGTGGTCGAAAGAAAAAACTGGCAAACTCTTTTCGTTGCTGGTTGTATAATCCAAAACGTGCCACACCAATTTCTCCAATCATTTTTATAAAGTTTTCAGGAGACATTAGGGCTTCACCATCTTCTGAACGGAATGTTTCAAAATTAACGAGTTCATCACTTTGTACAATTAAGGTTTCAGAAAATAGTTTTAGTAAATCATTTTTAAACCCACGGTTTGCAATGGGATTGAGCATGTATCGTCCAAGATTTGTAAGGTCTAAATCGCTAATTTCAATATGTTGGTATTGGGCTTTGGGAGCTTTTAAAGGAATACCCATTTGTGCCAAAAGAGCCAATTTTCTTGCTGATAGACACCCACTGTGATAGAGGTTTTCTTTTTGTAAAAAGTTAGTACTTTCTAAGATTTGAGAAAAGGCATTGTATCGATCAAATAGATTTAAACCATAGGTTTCGAGTCTGTTAATGATATTTTGACATTTATCTCTAAATTGCAGGGGGTCATTAATTTGTGAAAAAGTCACAATAGACTCATCTTTTTGTAGTTTGTCATGAAGGGTAAAAGGATTATTATAACTCGAGTAGACAGCATTTAAAGGATTTGTAAAATTATTCACCTGAGGAATTTTGTTCAGTTCATTGTTAACAACAGCCCCTGAAATAATGGAGTCTCGTAAAAGGAGTGTAAATTTAACATTTGCTAATTTTTTATTTGTCTTTGTTTTGATGCTGTATTCAACAGATTTCTTAGGATTGCTAATAGGATTAAAATAGAGAACCGTTGTCGAACTGATTGTAGAGCTTAACATATGACTTACTTTATCAGTGATGAGGTCGAGGTAAGGAAGTTGAATCCCTGAGACTAAAACGGTTGCTCCATAGAGGTCTTTGGTAATATTTTTGATGCTCTTAAACGTCTTGCCATCAATAGAGATATATTTTAGTTCAAAAGACAAAGAGGTATTTGCTTTGAGTAGTACCATTCTGGTTCTAGGTGCTTCGTTTAAATAGCTTGTCCACTCTTTAGTTTTACTATCATAGGCGTAATTAAAAAGTACAATATCAGGTTGTGTTTGCCCATCTATAATAGGCGTAACACTTAATCCAAAGTTTCTTTTTTTTTCTCCTAATAAATTAGAAATATGATTTAAAAAAGTTTGCGCTTCTGGCCCTTTTAATGCTTCCATACTTAATTGAGGTTCTATCAGTACTTGACCATAATAATAGAGTCCTTGGATAAAGCTAGAATATTTTTCCGTATTAATTTTTTCAAGTCCTATTCCTACCTTTTGGTTACTTTCTTCTGCAAGGTTTGTATCGGGTTTAGGTATTGGAGGTTTATTTCCGATACACCCACTCTGTAAGATGACAATTAAAGCACTCCAAACAATCATATTAATTCTTAACATAACTTTTCCTTTGATAGAGATATCTTGATTGTATTATATAAATTTAAATAAGTCAATAATATTAAATTATAGTTAATCTAATCTTTTCTCTAACCCACAATAAGCCGACATTCGATAAAATACACACTTCATATAATTTTCAATATCAAAAGGTTTAATAGATGAGTCAGAGCAAAGATTTTTTACGCACCATAGTTGAAGAGGATTTAAAAGCAGGAAAGTATACAGAGATTCATACACGATTTCCTCCAGAGCCTAATGGGTTTCCACATATTGGACATGCTAAATCCATCTGTATCAATTTTGGTATTGCCAATGACTATAAGGGTCACTGTAATCTTAGAATGGATGATACCAATCCCACAACAGAAGACACAAGATATGTAGAGGCACTTAAAGATGCTGTTGAGTGGCTTGGGTTTAATTGGGAGGGAAATGTGCATTATACCTCGGACTATTTTCCTGAACTTTATAATTATGCTATTGAACTCATTAAAATGGGTAAAGCGTATGTGGACAGTGCCAGTGAAGAAGAGATTCGCCAAAACCGTGGAACAGTCATGGAAGCTGGAAAACGCAGTCTCTATGCCGAGCGTTCTGTTGAAGAGAACTTAGACCTTTTTGAGCGAATGAAAAAGGGTGAGTTCAAAGATGGTGAGCATATTCTTAGAGCCAAGATTGATATGTCTGCACCCAACATGCAAATGCGTGACCCTCTTTTGTATCGTATACGAAATGTTCACCATTATCGTACAGGTGATGTATGGCATATCTACCCAATGTATGATTTTGCTCATTGTCTCTCTGATTATCTTGAAGGGATTACCCACTCTATCTGTACTCTTGAATTTGAAAACAACCGTGCCATTTATGATTGGGTACTCGATACCCTTGGACTAACAGCAAAAAGACCTTATCAGTATGAGTTTGCACGACTTGGGATTAACCATACCGTTATGAGTAAACGAAAACTTTTAGAATTGGTCAATGAAGGAAAAGTAAATGGTTGGGATGACCCACGTCTACCCACCATCGCAGGGTACAAACGAAGAGGTTATACCCCTGAATCTATTTTAAATTTTTGTGATGATATTGGTATTGCCAAAGCAAACTCCACGGTTGATATGGCACAACTTGAATTTTCGATAAGAGATGATTTAAACACCAAAGTCCCAAGAGTTTTGGCTGTACTTGACCCCTTAAAAGTGACCATTACCAACTATGAGGGTGCTGAGGAGATTGATGCACCTTATTATCCTCATGATGTACCTAAAGAGGGTTCGCGTAAGATTCCTTTTTCAAAAGAGATTTACATAGAACGTGATGATTTTATGGAAAACCCTCCAAAAGATTACTTTCGTCTCACACCAGAGCAGTCAGTAAGACTTAGACATGCATATATTATTACTTGTAAAGAAGTTATAAAAGATGTTGAAGGTAGGGTAGTAGAGATAAAAGCTGAGTATCATGCTGATTCTAAAAGTGGAGAAGACACGAGTGGTATCAAAGTAAAAAGTGCGATTCAATGGGTAGATGCACACAAAGCAAAAACCGTTGAAGTGAGATTGTATGACCGACTCTTTAAAGATGAAGCTCCTGAGGGATTAGAAGATATAAATCCAAACTCACTTCAAGTTATTAAAAATGCACTGATAGAACCTGCTGTGATTACTGAAAAACCTGATGAGCGATTCCAGTTTGAAAGACAAGGGTATTTTTATGCTGACCCAGTTGACTATACCGATGAAAAACCTGTGTTCAATAAAATTGTAGGGCTTAAAGACTCTTGGGGCAAAAAGACAAAAGAAGTTAAATTTACACCTAAGGTAGTAGAGAAAAAAGTTCAAATAGATGGTGAAGTAGTCGCTATGACAGAGGCTGAACAAGCACTGTTTGATAAATATACTAATGAATTAAAACTAAACAGCGAAGTCGCCAATACATTAGCTCGTGATGTAAAACTCTCTTCTTTTTACCAAGAGGCTTTAAATGAACTGTATAGCCCTGTAAATATCGCAAACATTGTGGCAAATGATGTGGCTAGAGAGTTAAAAGATAAAGAAGTAGGTGAGCTTAAATTTTCTGCAAAACAGATAGCAGAGCTTATGAAAATGGTAGATGATGAGACCATTTCAAATAAGATTGCAAAACAAGTATTTGAAGCAATGGTTAAATTTGGAGAGAATCCAAAAGAGATAGTTGAAGCTAAAGGATTAGTGCAGATATCTGACCCAGCTGTTATTTCACCGATTATTGATGAGGTGATTGCTAAAAACCCTGATAATGTTGAGAAGTTTAGGGCAGGGAATAATAAGCTACTTGGTTTCTTTGTTGGGCAGGTTTTGAAGGCTACTCAGGGTAAGGGGAATCCTAAGGTTGTTAATGAGTTGGTGGCTGAGAAGTTACAATAAAAATTTTATTAGTCTCCTAAAAGGTTAAAACCTCCGTCTTGAAGACGGACAGATTTATCTCACTATAAAAGAGCTATAATATAAAGAAAAGTGAGGAAAGTATGGAGTATAGGTATGGAAGTCACACGATA
>CACVAX010000060.1 GCA_902727935.1 uncultured Sulfurovum sp.
TGCTTTTGTTTGGTCTATTTTAGCTGGTGACTATAGAGAACTTGATAAACCTATTGTATTAAAAAAAAGAACCTTATCGAATTAAGAGCATTTTTAAGTATGGATTAGAATGGTTAAAAAATGTCTTAGTCAATGTTTCTCTTAAAAAACAAGAATTTCATATTCTGATTGGCTTACTCAAACGTGCTTTTCTTAAGAACGAATGATTTTCTGTCGTGGAGTAAGAAAAATGATATAAATAGCAAAAAAATTGCCTATTTAATAAAATTTTAACTCTTTAAAGAGTACCTTTAGGACTAGAAAACCTTTTTAAATACCCAAGGAGATACCCATGAAACAAACATCTAGCCCAAACCCTTCAACCCTAAAACATATCTTGATAGTCGATAGCCTCATTTTTACTGTATTAATTATTATTACACTCATTGGTATCGGATTAACCGATGTCGAAGGCATACATTCAAAATCTTATTGGAGTTTCATTTTTATTGGTATGGCAGTTGGAACTACACTTTGGAGCAGTTGGCGATACACTAAATTGGGTCTCTATGAAGAGAGTCAAATACTTTATCGTCAACTCATCTTATGGGGGGCAGGTATTGTTGGCTTGGCTACGCTCTATCTGCTCCTCTCAACAGGACGACTCAATTATGAAACAACAGGGTTTTTAATACTGCTGTTACTTGCCCTTGTCACATTTATTGATGCGATGCTGGTCTCATGGAAGCTCTATCTTGTTGGTCTCCTATTTTTAGCTATTTTATTGCTCTCAATGTATGTAGAGTCTTATCTATGGATAATTGTCATTATTGCCTTAGCTTTAGTTCTTTTAGTAGGAACGTATGTATTCTTTAAACTAAAACATTTAAAACATCAGGAGAAAGCATGAAACCAACCTCATCAACCAAAGCCTTTAATACCTTAGGTGCTGTTCTTTTAGGGATTGGTTCTATGGTAGGAGCTGGTGTCTTTATTGTCATTGGTCAAGCTGGAGCTGTTACAGGAAACTTGGTCTGGTTTGCTTTTATTTTAGGAGGTCTTATCGCCTTGTTAAGTGGTTACTCTCTTGCCAAACTGGCTCTACGTTACCCTTCACGAGGGGGCATTAGCGAATACTTGGTGCAAAGTTTTGGTGATACACTTTTTACAGGAGTGGCAAGTATTCTTTTTTACTTCTCACAACTCGTCGCCATTGCTGCTGTGGCAAAATCATTTGGGATTTACAGTGCAACCTTAATGGGACTGCAAAGTACAGCACTCTATAGTTCGCTCTTTGCTGTTCTTATTGTTCTCTTTTTTATGGCAATTCATTTAATAGGTTCAAGCATGATTGCCAAATTTGAAAACCTCATTGTGGGTATCAAAGTCACTATTTTAGTACTTTTTGTAAGTGTCTCACTCTTCTACATTGACCCACATCGTTTAGCCATTGCTTCTAATCTACACCTCACTTCTCTGACCTTTGCTATAGGACTTACCTTTTTTGCCTATCAAGGCTTTAGCGTTATTACCAATACCGTTGAAGACATGGAAAACCCTAAACAAACCATGTTAAAAGCAATGGTTATTGCCATCGTTAGTGTCATGGTGCTTTATGTTAGCATTAGTATTGTCGTCTTTGGCAATTTATCACTAGACGCCATTACCCAAGCCAAAGATTACGCCCTAGCCGAAGCTGCCAAACCTCTCTTTGGTGAATGGGGTTTTAAAATCATCGCTGTAACAGCACTTCTTGCCACGGCTTCAGCCATCAATGCCACACTCTATGCAGCTACTGAAATCAGCTACACCATGGCAAAACGGGGTGAGTTACCTAAACAATATGACTTTCGGATTATTCATTCCTATGAAGGTCTGATTATTAGTACGTTATTAATTATTCCAATGATTCTTTTTTTCGATTTAACCCAAATCACCACCATTGCTGCTTTAATTGTCCTCTTGGTTCAAGGCATTACCCATATTGGACATTTACGCCGTATTAAACAGACCCAAGCCAATCCTCTATGGATAGCACTAAGTGTACTCTTTACACTGGGTATTGCAGGATTAATGATGGTAGAAAACTTCAGTAAATCACCCAATATTCTCTATTATCTCCTAGCCATGATTCTCATTGCATTGCTCTTTGAATTCATCTTACGGTTTAAACATCAACGTGCATTAAAAGGACAGAGTAATGCAAACGCTTAAAAAAAGTATTAAAGATATATAATTCATCTACAAAGCGTTATAATAAAGTGCTAAAGTAGTTGTATGAATTTAAAAAGGCATAACTATGAAAGTTTTATTAACAGGCTCAACAGGATATATTGGAAGAAGATTAAAAGAGAAACTTTTAGAAAAACCTGATGTAGATTTAAGATTATTTGCTAGAAATAAAAAAGCTTTATCTTCAAAAATACAAAACCATGTAGAAATTGTAGAAGGTGATACTTTTAATAAAAACCAGTTAAAAGAAGCTTTAAAAGATATTGATGTTGCCTATTATTTAGTCCACTCTTTAAGTAATAAAGATTATAAAGAGTTGGATAAAGTTTCTGCACAAAACTTTATTGATATTGCAAATGAGTGTGGTGTTAAAAGAGTAATTTACTTAGGTGGATTGGGCGTTAAAAATCAAAATACCAGTGAACATCTTTTAAGCCGATTAGAGACAGGTGAAGTTTTAAGTTCAAATAGAAATGTACAAAATATTTGGATTAGAGCTGGGGTTATAATTGGTTCAGGAAGTACAAGTTTTGAGATAATTAGAAATCTGACAGAAAAACTCCCCATTATGACCACACCAAAATGGGTAGATACCAAAGCTCAACCAATAGCTGTTCATGATGTTATAAGCTATTTGGTTCAATCTTTATACATAAAAGAAACAAAAAATTTAACAATCGACATAGGATGTGAACAATTAACCTATAAACAAATGATGCTTCAAACAGCTCAAGCTTTAGACTTAAAAAGAATTATTATTCCTCTCCCTTTTTTATCAATTAATATCTCATCCTATTGGTTAAATCTTTTTACCCCCGTTCCTTTTACTGTTGCAAAAGCTTTAATAGAAGGACTTAAATCAGAAGTTGTCATACAAAATGATAATGCAAAAAAATATTTTCCTGAAATAGAACCAATACCCTTTCTACATGCTGTTAAAAAGGCTGTTCAAGAAATAAAAACAAATCAAGTAATAAGTAGATGGTCAGATACATCAGGGGGGATTTGGGAAAAAAATCATACAAAAGAAATTGCAGATGCAATATTTTTTGATAGAAAAGAAAAAGATATAAATAATTTATCAAAGAGTAATATTTATCAAGCCTTTACCTCTATAGGTGGAGACAATGGTTGGTTTACCTATGATTTTCTATGGGAAATAAGAGGTTTTATGGATAAAATGATTGGTGGAGTGGGATTAAAAAGAGGACGAAGAGATCAAAACACATTAAGAGTTGGAGAAAGCCTGGACTTTTGGAAAGTTCTTGATGTACAAGAAGATGAAAGACTTTTACTCTATGCTCAGATGAAAGTTCCTGGTAATGCTTGGTTAGAGTTTAAAATAGAAGATAATAAACTAATACAATCTGCCTATTTTTATCCTAAAGGATTGCTAGGAAGACTCTATTGGTATGCATTAATTCCTATTCATTACTTTGTATTCAATAATATGATAAATAGTATCATCAAAAAAGCTACTATTTCTTCACGTCAATCATAAAGTCATTTCTACGCAAAAACCACTATGTTTATCTATTGGCAAAGGAAGTTTTTTACCCATCTCATCAAAATTACCTGTTACTTCCGTTTGTGCTACTATGAAGGGAGTATATTCTCTTAGCTCAAATGTATCATTTGTTTGGATGACTGTATATTTTGGTTCTTCTATTGCCATCAGTGTTCCTTTTAATATAACTAGTAGAATAAATATTTTTCTGATTTTCATCATTAGTACCTTTTTATATAAAATAATTATTATGAAAAATAACATTATTTTTGTTTCTTTAGAACCCTAAATATGTCAATTCATAATTGAAACTAATTCATTATTAATTACTTTAAACTATAATTCCACCTATATATTGAAAGGAAAACATTAAAATGAACATAACAATCAAAAATATGTTAGTTATGCTTTTTGTAATATTTACATTCACCACTTCTGCATTTTCAAAAGACCACAACATAAGAACCTATAAAGATAGAGGCATTAAGTATTACCCCTTTTATCCTAAAAAAGGAACGATTAAATATGGAAAAGCCTCTTGGTATGGGAAACCTTTTCATGGACGTTTAACAGCCAACGGCGAACGCTACAACATGTACGCCATGACAGCTGCACACCGTACTTATGCTTTAGGAACGGTGTTAAAAGTAACCAGTTTAAAAAATTGGCGTTCTGTTATTGTGAGGGTTAATGACAGAGGTCCCTTCTACTCTTCTCGAAAAATTGACCTCTCTTATGGTGTGGCAAAAAAACTCGGCTTTGTAAAAAAAGGCATTGAAAAAATTAAAATTGAAGTTTTATCTTCAAAAGGACAAAAATCAAAAAAAATTATTAGAAATCAAAAAGTTCAAGTAGCCTCTTTTTTTGACAAGGAAAACGCACATAGCTTTAAAAAGAAACACAACTTAAAAAATGCTATCATTGTCAAGCAATATATTAAAAATCATAAAAAAACAGCTTACAAAATTATTGTAAAATGCACCCCTTGGGAAGCAAACAAACTTTTAAAATCCAAAAAGTTTTCAGGTGCTTACAAAGTTTAGTTATAATTAAGGTATGACAAATAATCTTAATAAATATCTAATTCTTACTTTACTTTTTGCTCTTTTCACTACAGCCTGTAGCCAACGCTCTAACCAACTTCTAGGGAATGGAAGTTGGTATGGAAAAAAATATCATGGGCGACAAACGGCCAGTGGTGAACCCTACAACATGTATGCCTACACAGCTGCCCATAAAACCTTAGCTTTTGGTACAATGGTTAAAGTTACCAACTTAAAAAACAATCGTTCTGTAATTGTACGCATTAATGACAGAGGTCCTTTTGTAGGAGGTCGTATTATTGACCTATCCTACATGGCTGCTAAAGAATTGGACTATATTAATGATGGTGTTGCCAAACTAAAGCTTGAACTACAGTAGAATTTACACTTTTAATTATAAATTTTAAGTCACAAGAAGTAAAACAGCCTGTAAGTAAAAGGTTTGGTTATACTTTAACATGAATAAATTATTAATAAAATATCTAATTGTCCTCCTCCTCTTTGCTTTTACAAGCCCTATCCATGCTAAAAATAAAAAAGTACAAATAGGAAAAGGAAGTTGGTATGGTAAAAAATTTCATGGACGAAAAACAGCCAATGGTGAACGATACAACATGTATGCCTACACAGCTGCCCATAAAACCTTACCTTTTAACACCATGGTACGGGTAACAAATCTACGCAATAAACGTTCTATTATCGTCCGTATCAATGACCGAGGACCTTATGTGAGAGGTCGTATTATAGACCTCTCTTACTTAGCTGCCAAAAAATTAGGCTATATCAACAAAGGCGTCGCTAAGCTTAAGGTGAAAGTACTCTATAAACAAAAAAGAAAAAAGAAAAAAAAGAAGAAGAAGAGATAAAACTCTTCTTCTTTTTTTCTTTACTCCTAACAAATACTCAACTCCTCTATGACCTTTACTCTATTTCACACTTTCATTTTTTTGATAAACATAACTCTTTTTTTCTAAAATTATAAATTTTTTTTCAGTAAAAAAATTTATAATTTTACATATGAAATAACAGGCTACTTGAAAAATCCAAGAAGTCTAATGTATTACAAGGAATACAAGTATGAATTATGAGTTTACTACCCAAAAACTAATCGTTAAGCAATGGCACTCTTTTAATCCAACAGAACTCAATCAACCTGACCTAATTGATATCATAAATGATATGCTAGAACCAGATATTACCGTTACTTTTTCCATGATGTGGCGAGGTAATTATGATAGAGAAAGAACCGAATCATGGATTAAAGAACGCGATACTGAATCCAAAACACTTCTTGCCATAGACAAAACGACCAAAGATGCCATAGGTGTCATCAACTTTTTTAAAGTAGGAGACAGAAGTAAGGGGATAAAGTTACGCGTAGGCTACTTCGTTTCTAAAGTCATGTGGAGTAAAGGCTTTGCTACCGAGCTTATGGAAGGCTTTACCCATTGGTGTAGAGAAAATAATATCTCAACCATTTTTGCTGGAGTAGAACCCCACAATATTGCATCCATTCGTGTACTGGAAAAAAATAACTTTTCAAACGAAAAAACTGAAGTGAATGGTAGAACCCTACTTTTTGTCTATAACACTTAGCAATAATTTTATTTTGATATACTTGAAGGATGAACCCAATAAAGGAACACTAAGTTATGGACTTCTTCACGTTTAAAAGCTTTATTAGTATCGAGGTCTTAATCATATTTTATTATCTAGGGGCAATTATCATGCCTATCATAATATGGTTTGCTCTAAGAAGGTTCAGCAAAAAATATCACTTATCTCCAAACAATATTATGAACACAAAACAAAAAGTGATTTTAACACTCTTATTTCTCATAGCATTCTTTTTTATGCAACTTTTTTGGAGAATGCTTTTTGAATTTTTGATTGCTTATATGCAGATACGGGATGCCCTTTTAGCACAATACTAACTACTGCCCAATCACCTTAGTATCAATAACTTCTAACTGAGGAACACTGTTTTTCTCTTTTTCGATACGCTTACCACGCCAATAGTAACCCCCAATAACCCCACCAGCTGCTGTCATAGTCAGTAGTCCTGCTGTGATTAGTTGGGCAAAGATAAACAAAGCCCCTACCCCTAAAACACCAGCAAAAGAAGCCCCAACTTTAAAATTTGCCTTAGCATGGGTTACTTTTGCTTCTCTAGCAATGTCTTTTTGAGCCTCTTTGACTACCCTTGTTTTTGCCTTTTCAGCCTTTACTTTGAGAGCTTCTCGTTCTTTAGCAAATTCACTTTCCATCTTATGTTGAGAATCTTTTTTAAAATGAGCAGAGAGAGAAGAGAACCAAAAAGCAACCATAAGTGCCATAAAAAAAAGAGGAAGAATTAAACGAAGCAGTGAACCTCCATCTTCTAAATTTATAGGAGAAATATAAATCAAAACAGCCGTCACGAGTTGCACCAAAACAATGCCCAATAAAAATTTTAAAACTTGCATTTACTTAACCTTTCAAATCCTCTGACCAAAAAAATTCTATCCAGCCTTTGGCTTCTTTAACCCACCATGTTGGTTCTATTATAGCTGTTGGTTTATAAAAAATGGAAGCTGACTCAAAAATAGTTTGAGGATATTTTTCTTTTAATACTTTTAAAACTTCGACCAAAGTATCTCCAGAGTCTACAATATCATCAAGTATAAGCACACGTTGTTTAGCTTTTAAAATAGGAATGTTAAAAACTTTGACCTCGTCTAGCTTTTGAGTTTCATTATAACCAATAGTATTAATGGCATAGACTTCACGAATTTCATAAAACTCACCCAACATTTGACCCATACTTAAGCCACCTCTTGAAATGGGAAGTAAAATATCAAAAGATTGGTCTATTTGAACAGTAAGTATTTTTAAATCTTTACAAAACTCTTCATAAGGGTAGTAAAACTTTTCCATGAAATTCTAGTCCCAACTCTAATTTTTAATCTTTAACTCTTTAGCTTTAGCATAAGCTTCAGCAATGGCTTCCATCATAGCATTTCTTACAGAACCTCGCTCCATAGCAGCATAACCAGCAGCTGTTGTTCCACCTGGACTCATTACCCCATCTTTAATATCTGCTGGATTATCATTTGCCAATAGTGGAGCAAAACCTTCAAAAAGACCTGTTACTAATGTCTGTGCATCTGTCCGTTTTAGCCCTTGTTGTACAGCACCATCTGCCATGGCTTCTGCAATGAGTGCCAAATATGCAGGTCCAGAACCTGCAACACCTGTGGCAATGTCTAATTCATTTTCAGAACTAAGCCACAAACTTCGTCCTATCTGATTAAAGATATCCATAGCTTGTTCTTTTAACGCTTCATCTCCAGTAATAGTAGTCATTGACTTTAGATGACTTGCACCTAAATTGGGCATGGTTCTTATGTATTTTTTAGCTTTGATATGAGAACTTAAGCTCTCAATAGATGTCCCAGCCAACACAGAATAGAGAGCATTTGCTTCACCCTCTAATTTTGGTGCTAATGCAGGTAGAGAGTAGGGTTTCACACAAAGCACAATGTTTTTTCCTGATATCTCTTCTAGGTCAGCTAAAACTTTAATCCTAATTTGAGGAACATCCTTTTTCAAAGCCTTTAGTGCTGTTTCATTTCGTCCAAAGACCTCTATCTCATAAGAACTTACTAAGCCTTCTATTAAAGCCTTAGCCATATTACCGTTACCTATAAATGTTAATTTCACTTTTTTTCACCTCTTGTAAAAAGTGTCCCTTTATTTTGAATGCCTTCTAGTAAAAATTCTCTTGCTGTAGTTAAATCATAGCCACTACATAAAAACATACTTTTCCCATGACTCATCATGTATTCAGCTGCTTTTAATTTCGTAACAATACCTCCTGTGGCAAACTGAGAATTAGGGGTATGGCTTTGATTTAACTCTTCTTCTTTTAAGACACTCACCGTTTTACGTATCTTTGCATTGGGATTTTTACTAGGATTGGCATCATAATAGCCCTCAATATCACTTAAAATCACCAACATATCAGCTTGAATATAGTGTGCTACATGAGCTGAAAGTTGGTCATTGTCTCCAAAGAGTTGTTCAGGGGTAGTCGAGATGTCATTTTCGTTGACAATGGGTAAAATGTCATTCGCTAAAGTACGGTCAATGATATTTTGAAAAATTCTCGTATGTGTTCTAGAATCAAAATCTTCTTCGGTTAACAAAATTTGCGAAATATCAACATTGTAAATATCAAATTTATTTTTATAAGAGTGCATCAAAATGGGCTGACCCACGGAAGCCAATACTTTTTTACTCGTAGCCCTGTTTCTGTCTAATTTTAATGCTGTGTATCCAGCAGCCACAGCTCCTGAAGATACCAATACCACTTCATATTTTTTTCTTGTCTCAGCAATAAGGGTCACCAAGTTCATCATTCGCTCTTTAGCAATCTTTGTTGTCTCCGTTAAGACAGAGCTTCCTACTTTAAAAACTATTCGTTTCAAATTTTATACCTTTTTTTTAAATTTATTTTTTGTGTACCACCAGTTCATTATACAAAGAGTCACGCTCAACAGGCGTAAATCCAGCACTTTTAATAAGCTCTATAAACTCATCGAGTTGCATACCCTTAGAACTTTTTGCACCTGCTGCTGCTTGAATGGACTCTTTTTCAATTGTTCCATCCAAATCATCACAACCAAACTCTTGGGCAATCAAGGCTAAATTAACTGAAGCTGTGACCCAATAAGCTTTAATATGAGGAATATTATCAAGCATAATTCTAGCAATGGCATACGTCTTTAAAATCTCTTGTCCTGAAGGAAAGTCACAATTTTTCATGTAGTTGTTTTCACGTTGATAGACCAAAGGAATAAAAGCATTAAAGCCATTTGTTCTATCTTGAACATCACGCAGTCGTATCATGTGGTCTATTCGATGACTTCTGTTTTCCACATGCCCAAAAAGCATGGTGGCATTACTTTGTCGTCCTTTATTGTGCCATTTTTCGTGGATGTCAAGCCATTGTGCTGAAGTCACTTTTCCCTTACATAAATATTCACGTACTTTTTCATCAAATATCTCTGCTCCCCCACCTGGCATAGAGTCAACACCATTTTCAATCATAAGGTCAAGTACTTCATCATAAGAGATACCATATTCACGCGTTAAAAAGTCTACTTCTGCTGCTGTCATGGCTTTTATATGTAGATTAGGATATTTAGCTTTTATCTTTCTAAATGCCCCCATGTACCACTCGACTCCATCATTAGGATTATGGGCAGAAACAATGTGTACCTCTTTGGCATCAAGAGATACCGAGTTGTCTACTATCTCCAAAATTTGCTTATGACTCATGGTGTATTGATTGGGGTTTTTTCTGGTCGCAGAGTAGGCACAAAACTTACAAACATCTGCACAGACGTTGGTGGGATTAATGTGCCGATTGATATTAAAGTAAGATTTTTTGCCAAATTTTTCTTGGCGTATTTCATCAGCAAGTTCACCCAAGGTAAACAAATCTAACTCATAAAGTGCTTCACCCTCTTCTTGCGTAAGCCTTATTCTTTTTTGTACTTTTTCTACTAATGTCATCTTTTCTACCCATACTATATTTTTTGCCATTATACACAATTAGCGTTAAGTATGGCTATTTCTAAAATATATATAAAAATATAATAATATATTATAATTTTTAATAATAAAAGTAATTACTCTACACTTATTACAATAACTTTTTATTTAATCCTAAAATAATCTTATTTAAAGTTTTTAATTGTATAATTCTTGAATTTTTTTCAAAAGGAATATTAATGTTATTTAGAAAGATTTTTTTAATTTTACTAGCCACAATCACCTTTTCTTTAATGCTAAATGCTAAAGATTCTGGCTATACCAAGCGAGTCTATATCGAAAAAGTAGCCAAAGCCCAACTTGGTAAGAAGTATCGTTGGGGAGGAGATGGCAAACGAGGTTACGATTGCTCAGGCTTCACTAAAAAAGTTTTTGCTCGAAATGGTATAAAAATTCCCAGAGCTTCTTGGAAACAAGCCAAAGTTGGAAAAAAGGTAAGCCGTAAAAATCTCAAAAAAGGTGACCTTATCTTTTTTAATTCCAGAAAACAAAAACGTGTTAACCATGTGGGTATCTACCTTGGAAAAGGACGTTTTATTCATGCCAGTTCTTTTCATAAACGAATCGTTATTTCAAAACTTAAAGAATACAAGCGTTACTTTCAATGGGGCAGACGACTCACCTAAAAATCTTAATTTTTCAAAAATTCTTCAATTAAATTACAAACCTCATCAGCTGCCTCTGTGGCTGGTACATAAAACTTATGCTTAAATGCTCTATCATGAAACTCATCCACATCTAAATTATTTAAAATTGAATTTTGAATACGTTGTGCCATCGATCCTGTATCAATCACTTGTCCTGAAGTTCCAATCACCACCACCATGTCAGCTTCTGAATACAACTTCCCTAGATGTTCATACTCAGGAGCAGCTTCTCCAAACATAACCACATTATGACGAATATTCGAAGCGTCACAAGCAGGACAGACAGCTCCCTTTTGCGTTTTATAGCCTATGGGAAACACTGTTCCACACACTTCACACCGTAAATCTGTTAATGTTCCATGTAAATGAACAAGGTCATTACATCCTGCTCTCTCTAACATATCATCCACGTTTTGTGTTAGCATGACAATGTTCTTTGGATAAGTATTTTTAAGTTCTGCCAATTTTTTATGGGCATAGTTTGGTTCTTTATGCTCTATATCTGCACGTCTTGCATCATAAAAGTCAAGTACCAGTTGACGGTCACGTTGAAAACCACCAACCGAACAGACATCTTCAACCCTATACTCTTCCCACAGTCCATTACTGTCTCTAAAAGTTCGTATGCCTGATTCGGCTGATAACCCTGCACCACTAACAATGTATACTTTTTTATTGTTCATTTTTTATTTCCTTTAGGTTAGTATGTTTACCAAACATCATGATAACAAAGGAAACCATTGTTCCTACAATCATCATCACTGAAAAATCTACTTTCAGACCACTTATTAGATTTCCTATAATGTAAGGCTGTAAAAATAGTACCGTTAAAAATCCTCCTATTAACGCAAAAAGCACCGTTTGTTCATTTCCTCGATTGGTAAAAATAGCAGCCCCATAAACTCCTAAAAGCGAAGCATAAGCAAAAGCCATAACCCCTAAGGCAAAATTTAATAATGGAAGCTCTGAATATTGTTGCCAATAAAATGAGACCATTGCCATGAGTGAGAGCAACACAGCAAAAACAAGTACCATAAAACGACTGGCAGTTAAATAGTGCTTTTCATCCCGAGAATTTTTAGAAATCCAAGGTCTATAAATATCTTCAATCGCCACAGAAGACATGGCAGAGAGTACGGAGTTGGTCGAAGAGAGTGCTGCAGCAATCGCTCCAACCGTGACCAATCCTCTTAAACCCTCTGGCATTTCATTGAGTATGTAAAGCATAAATATTTTTACCGATTGTCCATCCACATTTTGGTCGATACAAGCTGACTTTACAGAAGTAAGCTCTGGATGCTGATAAAACAAGTAAAGTAAAAGTCCAATGGCTAAAAAAAGAAAGGCTACAGGAAGGGTAAAAATAATTGAATAGATAAGTGACTTCGCCCCTTCTTGTTTGTTTTTACATGTCAACACTCTTTGGGTCATGTCTTGGTCTAGTCCATAGGCTGCGATGTTGAGTAAAAACCAACCTGTAAGCAGTGTCCAAATGGTGAATCCACCTGAAAAAGAAAAATCGACTAATTTTAATTTGTCATTAACTGCTAGTGTATTCACTATGGTAGAGAAATCACTGTTTAAAGAATAATACAAATAAGCTAAAACAGCTACTCCTGCTCCTACATAAGTAATGGCTTGAATAATATCTGAAAAAATGACCGACTTTACCCCTCCAAAATAGGTATAACCCAACGCCCCTATCATCAGAATAATAATCGAAATGGCAATGTGTCCAGCTAAGATATCTGAAAAGAGTATCATTGAAATTGCCAAAGCACCTATATAAAGTCTAGCACCTGAAGCAAAAAGCCGACCTACCAAAAACATTACTCCTGCATAACGTTTTGAAGTCTCTCCATAACGATGTTCTAAATATTCATAAACCGTAATGGCATTAATGGCATAAAATCTTGGCACTAACACTTTGGAGACAAACAGAACGGCTAAAAAAGCAGAGACATAAAAACCCAAAAAGGTTAAGTCATGTTTATATGAATATTCTGGTCCACCTAGAAAAGTGGCTGCCGACTGTGACGTGGCCAACACAGAAATAGCCACAGCAAACATGGGCATGGCATTTCCTGCTGTGAAATACTCTCTGGATGTTTTTACTTTTGTCTGGCTAAGAAATACCGTGGTAACGATTAAAACTAAAAAATAAGAGAAAAATATCATCCAATCTAATGCTGTAAAATTTGATTGCATTATCTGCCTTAATAGCGAAGTTTTGGATTATAACAGAACCGAACTTTGAAGCTCGGTTAAGTTTTAACAAGCATTAGTTTTTTCTTTATAACTCTAATATTTATTGTTATTAGAGGCTTTAAGAACTGTTACAGGAGTCAACAATTGGCAAATATTTTGACCCTAAAACAAATAATACACAATTTATAACGGTCTGAAAGATACAATCTAATATAATTTAACATTAGAATCATACCTCTAAGGAAATCACAAAATAATGAAGCTTCTACTCTCTTTTACACTCCTGCTCTTTGGTACAAGCTTTTCTCATGCAAAAACAGAAATACCTAAAATAGCACAAAAGAAAAACATCAAAAAAGTTGTCAGCAAACAATCTATCCAATGTAACATGATGATAAAATACAAAAAACGACCTCCTAAAGTTGACGATTTCACTAAAGTTCTCTCTGAAGGTATTTTTTATGGACGGGTTAGAAACAATAATTTTTTATTTGATGGTGGACCCGATGATGTTAGCCATTATGCTATTGGACTGGGTGGAAGCTTAATCTATAAAAGTGCTAGATACAAAGGTTTTGCTTTTACCACTGGTCTCTATGGGTCCAAAAACTTACATAATGTGAATGAAGAACATATTGGTGACTATCGTTATGGTAAAGATACTTTTTCACGTTATGCTGTGGCAGTAAGCGATCGAGATGAGATGATGGCACTGGCACAGAACTATGTCTCTTTTAAAAAAAACCGAACAGAATTAAAAGTTGGACGTTTTTTACTTGAAAGCTATTTATTAAAATCGCATGATACTAAAATGATTCCAAATGCCTTCGAAGGTGCTGAGTTGCGTATTCGTACCCTTCCCAACACACAAATCCAACTCGCCTACATTACGAAACAAAAACTACGCGACCATGAAAACTTTCATAATGTATTGGCTTACAATGATGACACAAGCAGTCCTTATTCAAAATGGACAGGTAATGATGATGGAGCAATGCATCGAGGACTCACCTCTTCGGAGTTAAACAATAAAGGCATTAATGATCGTATTATTGTATTTGAGACTAAAAATAATAGTATTGATAACACCACCTTAAAAGTTGGCTATACGGCTGTACCAGACCTTATTTCTTCGATTGTACTCGAAGGAAGCTATAAATACAAACTGGAAAATGGACTTAGAATAAAACCTGCCCTGCTCTACATGCAACAGTTTGACAATGGTGCTGGTGCAATTGGAGGTGCAAACTTAAAAACAAATACCATAGGTTATGATGACCCTAACAGTTTAGATAATGCACTTATTGCTTCAAGACTTGACTTTATTTATGGTTCAGGATCACTACGTATTGGTTATTCCGATGTTAAAGATGGTGGGGATATTGTTGCTCCATGGCATGCACAACCTACAGCAGGATATAGCAGAGCCATGTCACGTATGAACTGGTTTGCCAATACAAAGACCACCATGTTTCGAGCCGATTACGATTTATCAAAAGCTGGTTTAGTAGAAGGTTTACGAGTAATGTCTCGTTATGCCATACAAGACTTTGATGACCATAAACCAGGCA
The DNA here is from genome assembly GCA_902727935.1 of uncultured Sulfurovum sp. Classification (GTDB taxonomy): domain Bacteria; phylum Campylobacterota; class Campylobacteria; order Campylobacterales; family Sulfurovaceae; genus UBA1140. The sequence continues at coordinate 14,786 of CACVAX010000060.1, forward strand.
CAACATCAGACTTAAACATACTCACCTTTGATGTGGTCAAACGTTTTAAAGAGCATCCAAATTTTATGGTGAAATTGCGTACGGGATTTGTAACCCAAGACCATAAAGTTGCCAATTTAGATGGTTCTTTCAAAAAAGACCCTAGCTATAATGCTGTACGTTTAGAGATGAATTATCTTTTTTAATTAAATCTTTTTCAATTAAAAAACTCACTACTCTATGTAATGTGCCCCCAAACTCTCTTTTCTTTTTAAGGCAGCTTCAACAATGGCTGAAGCTGTATTGAGTCTTAGCTCTAAAAGTCGTCCTATGTCTCGATTTTTCATATCAAAAATTTCATTTTTTGCTTCAAGAAGACCTTTCTTTGTACGAATGACCCCCATATCATCCCACATAATTTTTCTTAAACGTTTTTTATAGACTTCGTCATTTTCATGATGCACAATATTTTTATAATCTTTATCAAATTTAGGAATGGATATCTCTATGGATTCTTTAGTCAAAATGTGCTGAGCAACACGCTTGGCAAAAACAACCCCTTCTAATAAAGAATTTGATGCCAAACGATTTGCTCCATGTACCCCTGTGGAAGAGGCTTCTCCCACCACATACAAACCATCAATTCCCTCTACACATCCATCTACATCACACTTAATACCTCCAACGGCATAGTGAAACGCTGGAGAAATAGGCACTCTATCTTGTGGAAATTTATAGCCAATGGCTTCAAATGTTCTGCTAATATTAGGAAAACGTTTTAAAAACCATGCCTCTTCAAACATCGAAAAATCTAAATAAACCTCTTCACCTGTTTTACGCTTGTAATCAAAAATAGCACGACTTACAATGTCTCTTGAAGCTAATTCTCCACGTTCATCATAATCAAATAAAAAACGTTTTCCATCTTCTGACACAATATGTGCTCCCTCACCTCTTAAAGCTTCTGTTAAAAGTAGTTTTCGTGCAAAAGGAGTTTTGACAAAAACAGTGGGGTGAAATTGCATCATCTCCATATCACAAAGCTCAATCCCTTTTTCCACACAAATACCATGAATATCAGCTGAAACGGTACGTGAATTGGTGTTGTATTCATACAGTGACCCTACCCCGCCTGATGCAATAATCACATCATCAGCATAAATGGTTTCAGCACGATAATTGACCAAAGCTTTAACCCCAAAACATTTTCCGTTTTGAATGAGTAAATCATAAACTAAGGTGTTTCTTTGTAATTGATGCTCATTTTGAACCATCATAAAATAATGCATGTATCGTCCTGTTGCATCCCCACCTGCGTGAATAATACGTTCAGTTGAATGTGCTGCTTCTTTGGTGTAAAGCAGTTCACCCTCTTCATCAACATCGAACTCCATACCACGTTTTAAAATGTCAGCTGTTGTTTCAAGTGACATTTTAGAAAGTATTTCTACAGCTTTTTCATCGTTATGATAGGAACCAGCTGCCATGGTATCTTCAACATGTGATGGGATATCTGATTCATTGAGGGCTGTTACCATCCCACCTTGAGCATAAAACGTATTGCATTCCCAAGGAATATCTTTACAGACTACCAAAACTTTTTTCTCTTTTGGAAGGTTCATCGCAGCATAAAGTCCAGCGATACCTGCACCAATTATTAATACATCATATTTTTTCATAAGTCAATTATATTTAGTTTTATTTAAAATTAAGAGAGACTCTTTAGCTTCTCTAGGAAGTACAATATTTAAAACAACATATAACAGAATATAAAAGCGAATTGCTTCTTGAAGATAAGAATGAGATAAATCCGAAACAGTAATAGGAATACCCATTAAATCTATAAGCATCATTTGGTTAACATGTACCATAAAACAATAAAAATGGAGAATCGAAATGGCATTTTTTTCAAAAGAGAAAGAAATAGACAACGCCCCAGAGGTGACGATAAAAGAAGAACCTAAAAAAACAACTGTAAAAACTTCTGCTGCAACTGAAATTTCAAAAAACATTACGATTGAAGGTAATATTTCAGGGACAGACAGTATTAAAATTGAAGGAACACTCATTGGAAATATTGAAGTCAACAATGTTACCATTGGCAAAAATGGACTGGTAAAAGGCTCTATTAGAGCACAAAAAGTTTCAAATGCTGGTCGTGTTGAAGGGGACATCACCTGTAATGATTTAAATATTTCTCAAACAGGTTTTGTAAGTAATAAAATTCATTCAAACATCTTAATATTAAGTGGTGAAATATTAGGAGAAATATTAACTGAAACTTCAATCAATGTTACCCCAACAGGAAAAGTTCAAACAACTTCCTTAAGCTCTAAACGGGTCACCGTCAATGGAACAGTTGAAGGAAGGGTAATCGCCTCTGAACTCTTAGAAGTTGGTTCAAATGGTTTAGTCAATGGTGAAATCTCTGTCAAAAACATCAAAACAGATGAAGGTGGACGCGTTATTGGGTCTATGGCAATGTACACCGAACCAACCAAAAAAGTAGCCCAAAAGAAACAAGAAGTTATTGAAGCTACCATAGAAGAAGATTAAGAAAACTGTCTAAACACTACTTATTCACTTCTTTAGGCTCTTCCTCCCAATAAGGAGGAGCTTTATACCCACAGCCCATCAATAATATACAGCAAACAGATGATATAATCATCTTATGAAACAAGCCAATACGATTCTTTCTCATATTCAAAATCTTCCTCAATTTAAATTACTTAAGCGTCACTATTGTTATCAAAAGTTTATTTCAATTTTAAGCCCAAAGTTTCAAAAAGCCATTGCCTTTATTTTCATAAGAGATGACACACTTTTTGTGGCACTTTCACACCCTGGTTTTAAAATGGAGCTTAATTATAATAAAGATTTATTAAAGAGCCTGGTAACACTCTTAAGTCAACAAGATAAAAAGTGTCAAAATATGCATGTTTCAAAAGTTGTTCTTTTTAATGCCAAAAATCATCAATTTGTAAAGAAAGTATCTACTTATAATTCAATCCCTTACTATGAAGAGATGGCACTTGGAGAATTTAGCATTCAAAGTGAAGATGCCGAACTAATTAATGCCTTTAATAATGTGAAGAATGCCATTCTTAATTCTAAAAATTCTGATTAAGAGAATATTAACTTAAAGTAATGCTTTACTCCCCCTTTTCATCCAGACTTCCTTTTTTTCTTAAAAAATAATTTAATTTGTAGTTTTATATAAGAAATTATAATAACTAAAAGTTACATTTTATAACACTATATGTTGTAAAAAATTAAAAAAAGTGTTATAATCTAAAAGGAGAAGGCGAGATTATTACCTAACCGTGTCTCAATACTTCATCCAGTAACCTATATTATAAACAAGCTCATCATAACTGAGCCGAGGAGCCAAAAATGCATAAATTCTATAAAAGTATTGCCATATTATTTTTTACTTCTACTCTTTTCAGTAACGCGAGTACCTCCAATACAATAAATTCTGAATTGGTTAACATGGTTAAAGAACAACAATATCTTGCTAAAAAAATTTCAAATGATTATGTGGCTTTTGAAGCCGACCAAGATAATCCTAAGAAAAAAGAAAAAATGCAAAATAGTATTCAGCACTTTAATCAAAATCATCTCAAACTTATTGAGTATAAAAACAACACCAAGCTTATTGATGAAAAGTTAAGTAAAGTTGATAAGATATGGCAAATAGCCCATAAACTATCTCAAACTAAAAAGCATTCTGTCATGATTGTAACAACCATGGATGACATTAGTATTAAAATGCAAGAACTACGTACGCTATACAGTAAAATGTCCAAGTAAATACTAGGAAACAAGATGAAAAAAAGTCTTTATCTAATTTTTATTGTATTAATTTTAACGCAAATCTCTTTTGGTCTAAGCAGAGGAGATGTTAAAATTATTGAAGCAAGAGAAAATATTCAATATTTAGGTCAAAAGATTACAACAGATTATTTTTTACTCTATAAAAGACCCAATGATTTAATCTTACAAAATAAATTCAAAGACAATATTAAACAACTTGAACAAAACATTGAAAACATTGCCCATACGACACAAAATACTGTGACCATGAATATTCTTAATTTTTATCGTTATCGATTAGAATATATCCAGGCATTACCTCTTGAAAATCCTCAAAAGAAACATGCCAAGCTTATCTTGGAAGCCAGTGAATATTTCCTTGAAGGTGCAAGATCCATAGCAGGACAACACCATTATGAATCCTCTAAAGAGGAAGCCATGTTGGTACAATGTAAGGAGTTAAAGTATTTAATAGAGAGTACAAGCAAGTACTATATGGCATTTCAAATTGGTCTTAAAAATAGAATGAATAATATTGAAATGCATCGAGCCATTGAAGAGATTAATAAAACTTTAGAAAGTATTTCACATTATGATTATCCTCCTAAACTCAAAAAAAAGCTGACTAAGATAAAAAATATTTGGAATTACAATCAAACTTTTTTTATAAATCTCGAAGAGACAAGCTTTCCAAATCTTTTATTAACTTCAAATACCTATATCAAAACATTACTCATTGAATTGGCAAATCATCACAAACAAAATTTATAAATAGAAGGTTATATGAAATTATTTTCCAAATGGAGCATCTCTCTCTTACTCATAGTCACTACCATTATTTTATTATCCATTTCAATCTATTTTGCTTTTTTAAAGTATCTAACACACCAAGAACTACAAAAAATATTACATAAACGAGAAGTTTTCAATCATGCCAATAAACTTTTAGAATGTTTAGAACACGAAAGGTTGGAATCTACGCTCTATCTTATAACACCCAACCAAAATAACTTAAATAAACTCAATCAGCAACGAAAAGAAGTCAATAATGAGATTAAAAATAACCATGACCTTGAACTCAATCAGGAGATACAAAAACTAATAAGCCTACGAAAAGACATTGATTCACTTTCTCTCAATTATCAATTATTTATTTATGATGCTTTTCACCTGCATGTTATCACTCCTATTTATAACAAAATGGAAAAATTAAAACTCTTTGAAAAAGAAAACAGTGAGCTTCAACTGATTAAATTAAGAAGTAATATTAACATGGAAAATAGTTTTTTAGCATTTATACTTAAAAATAAAATTAGCATGCAAAATTCTGATATTTTATTTTGGGAAAAGATTCTAAATCTTCGCCAAATGCCTACTTTTACTGCCATAAAAGATGAAACTTTTCTTGACAGTCTTAAAAATATAAATGCCAATAAACACTTTACAGAATTAACTGAAAAAGAACGTGTTGAAATCTTTATCGCTGCGAAAACAGCTGTGTACCCTTTAACTTTTGAGCAGTGGTACAAAAAAACCATTCAACAGAAAAAACAAATTAATCATCTACAAAAACTACTTAGCAACATAAACAGTAACCATCTCAAAAATAAACTTTATGAACATAAAGGAGAAATGGATCGTTACATTATCATTTCTCTTCTTATTTTTATTCTTTTAGGTCTACTCCTCTCTATTTTACGTATTTTACAAAAAATTAATCAAGACCAACGTATGCTTAAAAATACGGTCAAAGAGATTGAAGTAGATTTAGATGAAAAGAAAAAAAGAGAAATCAAAGAGATACTTACCCATAATTCTAGTAGCGAAGTTTATGAATTTCTTGCCAAAGAGATTAAAGAACCCAGCCGAGCCAAAGATTTATTTTTAGCAAATATGTCTCATGAAATTCGTACTCCACTCAATGGTATTATTGGTTTTACCAAAGAATTAAAAATGACAAAACTTTCCGAGGAACAAAGAGAAATTATTGACATAATCGAAGAGAGTTCGGGGAATCTTATGCATATCGTTAATGATATTTTAGATTTTTCTAAAATTAAAGCTGGTAAAATCATCTTAGAAAATATCTTATTTGACCCCATTGAAAAATTTGAAGCTGCCATTGACAGTTATGTTGCTAAAGCTTGGGAAAAAGAGATTGAACTAAAAATTTACATTGATCCAAATATTCCTCTCAAACTCTTTGGAGATCCAACTAAAATCACACAAATTCTTACAAACTTAATTTCAAATGCTGTAAAATTTACCCCTAAAAAAGGAAGCATTGAGATTAATATTAGCCAGATTATGCATCATGAAAAGAATAATAAAGATACTAAAGTTGAACTCTTCTTCTTTGTTAAAGACTCAGGTATCGGAGTGAGTAATAAAGAAAAAAAAGAAATTTTTGATGCCTTTTCACAAGCAGATGCTAGTACAAGCAGAAAATATGGAGGAACAGGATTAGGACTTAGTATCGCGAGTCAATTCATTAAACATATGGGGGGAAAACTCGACATAGAAAGCGAAGTGGGAAAAGGAGCTAAATTTTTCTTTTCAATTCAACTTGAAAAAGCAAAAAAATTAACTGCACGTTATAAAAATGACCTTAGTCCTTATACCATTGGCTATATTCCTCCTCTTGATAACCGAAATATTGATAAAAACTTACAGACCTACATCGAATATCAAAATGGAAAATTTTTAACTTACACACAAAGAACCCTTTTAAATTTGGAAGAATCTAAGCTTCCAGACCTTTTATTTATTGATTATAAATGTTTTGATAATACAGGGGACATAGAATACTTTCTTGATTTACCCTTGAAAATAGTCCTTATTGTTGCGAGTAACCGAGAAAAAGAACTGCTAAAAATACGAGATAAACTGGACAAAATTTTACATAAACCTGTTAACTTTAGCAGAACGCTAAAATCTTTAGAAATACTCATCGAAAAAACCGAAGTCTCTACGGAACAAACAAAAGAAAGCAATACAAAATTCCAAAATGTCCATGCACTGGTTGCAGAAGATAATTTTATCAATCAAAAACTTATCAAAAGTGTACTAGAAAGACTGGGTCTAACCGTTAAAGTGGTTTCTAATGGCAAAGAAGCACTAACCTTAAGAAAAAAGAACCAATATCAAATTATTTTTATGGACATACAAATGCCTATCATGGGTGGTATTGAAGCAACTAAGCATATTCTAGCCTTTGAAAAAGAGTTCAATAAATCACATGTTCCCATTGTTGCTTTAACAGCCAATGCCTTAGAAGGTGACAAAGAAAAATACATGGCAATAGGCATGGATGATTATCTTCCAAAACCCATGGATTTAGATGAATTAAAAGCAACTTTAGTTCATTTTTTAAACTAAAGTTTTTAAAACTACACATTATAATCGCTCAATATTAAGCTACAATAACTCTATGATAACAACCATTCAAAATTTGCCTACAGAGTCAGGTGTCTATCAATACTTTGATAAAGACAATAAATTACTCTATGTGGGAAAAGCCAAAAACTTAAAAAACCGTGTGAAATCCTATTGGCGTTTTACACCAAAGCTACATGCCAACCCAAAACAAAGTCTACGTATTCTACGCATGTTAGAACAGGCTGTAAAAGTTGAGTACATTGTGGTAGAAAATGAAGATGATGCCTTAATTTTAGAAAACTCTCTCATAAAACAACTGAATCCAAAATATAATATTTTACTACGTGATGACAAAACCTATCCGTATATTTATATTAATGAAACTGAAGATTATCCTCGCTTTGAACTAACACGTAAAGTGGTTAAGGGAAAAAATATCTCTTATTATGGACCTTTTCCCAATGGGGGAAAAGTTTTACTCGATACCCTTTATGAACTTTTTCCTTTGGTTCAAAAGAAATCTTGTTTACGTGAGGGAAAAGCCTGTCTTTTTCATCAAATAGACAAATGTTTAGCCCCCTGTGAAGGAAAAGTTAGCCCCACTGCCTATCATAATATTATCAATACAGTCAAAAAAGCCATTTCAAAGCGTTCCATTTTGATTGAACAACTTAAGCGTAAAATGCTAGAACTTGCTATGAATGAGCGTTATGAAGAAGCTGCAACACTACGTGATAATATCAAAACCATAGAAGCACTGACCATTAGCTCAAATATTGACTTAGCTAATAATGAAAACCTCGATATTTTTGCCATTATCAATACCGAAACACGAGGCGTTATTGTTAAACTTTTCATGCGTTCTGGACGCGTTATCTCTTCCTCTTTTTCGACCTTTAGAGCCTCTGGTATGTATAATGAAAATGAAGCCTATAAACAAGCTCTTTTAGAATTTTATCATCTGGAATCTTTGCAAATATCAAAAACCATTTTAGTAGCTCATGCTTTTGAAGACCAAGAAAAAATAGCCACCCTAATCTCTAAACGCTTTGAAAGAAAAATAGACATACTACATCCCTTACGTGGTGCAAAATCTAAACTGATTGCACTGGCTCTTAAAAATGCCGAAGAGATACTCAAGAAAGATAGACAAATTGACCAAGAATCCCTTAACATAGAAGTTAAGATAGCTGAACTCTTTGAACTTTCTAAAGTACCTTATCGAATTGAGTGTTTTGATAATTCTCACATGATGGGTGTAGCAACAGTGGGGGCAATGGTTGTCTGGTCTGAAGGGCAATGGTCTAAGTCTGATTACCGACGTTACGCACTCGAAGCCAAAGATGAATATGCACAAATGAAAGAGACGCTTGGTCGTCGGATTGAAAGTTTTGGAAAAAGCTCTCCACCTGACTTATGGATACTTGATGGAGGAGAGACCCTAAGAAAATTGGCTGTTTCACTCTTAGAAAAGGCTCATGTAAATTTAGAGGTTATCGCCATTGCCAAAGAAAAACTGGATGCCAAAGTACACAGGGCAAAAGGGGCTGCTAGAGACATTATCTATACCCAACAATCAGTATTTGAACTCAAAACCACGGATAAACGACTGCATTGGGTACAACGACAACGTGATGAAGCACATTGTTTTGCCATTGCCTACCATCAAAATAAAAAACGTAAAGAAGACAGCCAAAACTCACTACTCCAAAAGAAGGGTATTGGTCCAGCCACGATTAAAAAACTCTTGAATTACTTTGGTACTTTTCAAGCCATTGAAGACGCTAACTTCAAAGAAATTTCAGTCGCATCTTCTGAAAAAATTGCTAAAATTCTTAAAACATAGCGTGTTTAATATTAATATAAATCTATACAATAAAACATATCTTATTGTATAGTGTAATTTATAGCTTATTAATATAATGTAATTTTACAAAATAATAATACTTTAATTTTAATCTTAGTTTTATTATCATAAAGTTGTTTATTAGTTAAAAACTATAATTTAATCAAAGGAAATCGAGTGCATCATCCAGTAGCATTAGATGTTGAATACAAATTTACCAATAATTTAATATATGAAACCAATTCATTAGGTGTTATCACCTATGCCAATCAAAGTTTTTGTGAAGTAACAGGTTTTAGAAGAGAAGAACTCATTGGTAAAAACCATTCTATTTTTAAACATCCAGATGTACCAGATGACTTGTATAACAACCTATGGTCAACAAAAAAGCGTTTAAAACAGTGGTTTTCCGTTCTAAAAAACATGCGTCGTGATGGCATGTATTTTTGGTCAGACATTCACTGCACAATTAAATATGATAATAATGAAGAAGCTGGATTTCTAATTGTTCATAAACCAACATCTGACTTAAATATCGAAGAAGAAAAAGAGCGATATGCTCAATATAATATAGAATAGCGAGGCAAACATGTATTACGGATACAATGATGATAGAGAACTCATACTAGCTGATGAAGCCTTCATAGAACTTTTAGGCTTTCACTCATTTAAAGAATTAAGCACATCAAATATCATGGATAATCTAAAGTTTGAAAACAAGCAAATAGTGATTAAACAAGATTACCAAACCATTCATTCAGATTTTTCACACCATGAAATATACTGTATCAATGAAGAGTGTTATTTAGTGGAACTGCAAAATATTCAAATAGAAAAAACACCTGCTTTCTCCACAACAGCTAAGCATTTAAACACCAATTATCAAGCAATTTATTTAGATGTTGAAAAAATTTCTGAAGAAATTGGACTTTCAGTCAATGACTATAAACTCTATCTTGATAGTTTTATTGATCAGTCAATTATAGATGAAAAACGCCTACTTGAAGGCAATGACAAAGTTGTCAAAAATCTTTCTAATCTAGCTCTCACATTAAAGATACCTCATATTAATATCTTACTTTTAAAAATTCAAAAACTTTCTCATCGTGAACGTATGCCTTTAATTGACCAATACTATACCAAACTTGCACTTTTAACACTTGAAAAACCAGAAGATTATCAAGAGGATGAAGTTGACAATATTTTTGAAGAAGATAAAAGCAGTCAAGAAGATAAAGAAGAAGTGCTCAATGCGAGATTTTCAGACCTTCTTAAAAATGTAGACGAAAAAGAAAAACTTACAGATACATTTGAAGCTCCTGTTATCCCTGAAAGCCCAGACTTAGTTCCCAATCATGAAGCAATTGAAGAGCAGATAAGTAGCAATTCAAAAGTTAAGCAAATTTCATTGGAAAATGTTGAAGAGTTACCAATATCTTACAACCCACAAACAGCTGCTGATGAACTTAATCTTCCTGTTGTCCTTATTGAAGAATTTGTTGATGATTTTATTGAACAAGCACGACAAGACAAAGACCATCTTTTAACTTCATACTACCAACAGGACCTTGATAACATTCATGAGTTAGGACACAAACTTAAAGGGGCTGCAAGTAATCTAAGAATCAATGAGCTTTCAGATATTTTAGAAGAGATTCAGTTTTGCGCTGATTATTCACAATTAGAAGGACTATTTATTAAATATTGGGGTCATTTTCTTTCATTAGAGAACTATATGAAACAGCTCAAAAGAGTATAAGGATATCAGGTGCAACTTAATAATAAAATAAAATTCATTACCATAGTACCATTGGTACTACTCTTAGTAATTAGTTTGAATGTTGGCTATCATAACTATCTGCCTAATCTTAGTATATCCGAGCAATCTATACTATTTTATACGTCCTTAGCCCTTTTAGGTATTGTTTTTATTCTAAGCATTTTTACCTATATGGCTGGAACAGAATTCAATAACAATTCACTCAACTTTCAGGAAGTACTCGAAAACTCAATGCTCGACAACGAAGAAGTTTATGATGAAAGTGGTTTAAGTCTTGATCGAAACATTGATTTAAAAACAAAAAAAGGTGTTAAAAATGCCTATAAACTCATTGAAACCTTGATTGAAAATGCTAAAGTAGACCGACTTGAAGCACTGGAAGCCAATGCTTCTAAATCACTATTTTTAGCAAATATGTCTCATGAAATTCGTACCCCACTCAATGGTATTGTTGGGTTTACAGACCTATTAAAAAGTACCAACTTAGACGAAGAACAAAAAGAATTTGTGAATATTGTCGAAAAAAGTTCTGAAAATCTTTTAAATATTATCAATAATATATTAGATTTATCAAAAATAGAGAGTAATAAAACCGAACTGGACATTATTATTTTTGATCCAATTATTGAATTTGAAAATGCCGTTGAAACATATGGAATTCGTGCTTCAGAGAAAAATATTGAGCTGGACTTTTTTCTTGATCCAAGCATCAATAAAAAACTACTTGGTGACTCGGTTAAACTCAAAGAGATACTCATTAACTTACTTTCCAATGCCATTAAATTTACCGATTTAGGGGGTAAAATCAAAGTAGAAATTAAAAAAGTTTCTACCATAGAAAATCAAACAGAACTTGCCTTTTCGATCGAAGACAATGGTGTGGGCATGACAAAAGAACAACAACTTAATGTATTTGCTGCCTTTACCCAAGCCGATGTTTCAATTACACGTAAATATGGAGGAACAGGTTTAGGATTAACCATTTCAACCAAATTCTTAGAACTTATGGGTTCTGAACTAAAACTTGAAAGCCAAAAAGAGAAAGGCACACGATTTTATTTTAATGTTGTCTTTGAGGAAGTACTAGAAGGTACAGAACTTTCAATGGTATCCAATCTTGAAGCCCATACCATTTGTAAATTTGCCTATGAACTTCCTGTACAACAAGACATTTATATTAATCAATATTTAAAATACTATGATGTACAAACAAAATCATATCAAACCATGGCAGACCTTAAAAAAGCCAATAGCAATGAACAAATCAATGGTATTTGGATTGATGTTGATAACAGTGAGGATGGTCTTTTAAAAAGTCTGAACAAACTTAACCCTAAAAAAGTTATTTTACTTTCGAGTTTTTCCAACAGAGACCGTTTAGAAAAATTGGGTCTCCATGTTGCAAAGATTCTTTATAAACCTCTAACGCCAAGCAAAATACTCCAAGGTATTAATGCTACCAATCAAGATGAAATTGAGGAGGAAGAAATCCCTACAAACAGTTCTTCACCTTTCCAAAACATACAATTTAAAGGTAATATCTTAGTTGCAGAAGATAACTTTATCAACCAAAAACTAATTAAGCAAGTACTCTTACGCTATGGCGTTAAAGTTGAACTCGCTAACAATGGTTTAGAAGCGTTTGAAAAACGTAAAAAAGAGACTTATGACCTAATTTTTATGGATATCCAAATGCCTGTTATGGATGGGGTAGAAGCAACGCATGAAATTATCAACTATGAAGTCGAAGAACACCTAGACCATATTCCCATTGTGGCCTTAACAGCCAATGCACTTAATGGAGATAGAGAACGCTTTATTTCTGAAGGACTAGATGAATACATTCCTAAACCCATTGAGACCAATGAACTTTTATACATCTTAAAAAAGTTTTTAACAGTTAAAAGTGAAGAAGATGAAATAGTCGAAAATATGAGTAGCGTAAAAGAGGTAGATGAAGTCTCTGAAATAAGCAAGACGAACAAACATCAAGAAGATGGCTTAATTACCCTTATTGCAGAAGAAGAACCCAATACCATTAAGCTAGAGAACCTCGATTCCTTACCTTTGGTACTGGAAGAGTTTAATGAAGAAGCTGTAGAGGAAACAGTTTTAAATACAGAAAAAAAGATTCTTATTCTCAAAAAGAATCCCCTCGAGGCACAAATACTTTCAAAAGTAATTTCAAACTTAAACTATGATATTGAAATTCTTAGCCAAGTTAATAAATTAGAACAGTTCATTCAAAAAGAAAAATATGATATTTTATTAATCGATAAAGAGATTGAACAGTTCAATGAAAAGATTTTAGAGAAACAACACAAAGATATGAATGTAATTATGCTTTCACTTGCAAAACCTGGTAATGAATACTATAATACGAAACTAATTAAAGAAGTTCATGTAGGCATTATTAAACGTGATAAAATTGAACAACTCATTAAAAAATATAGGGGATAAAAATGATTTTCAAAATTCTAATAGCTGATGACGACTATATCAACCGTCGACTGCTCATCTCTCTTTTAAAAAAAGAACTCTACCAAGTTGAAATTATAGAGGCAATAGATGGGAAAAATGCATTAGAAGTTTGTCATCAAAATTTAGATATTCAACTTATTTTACTTGATATTGAAATGCCCATCATGGATGGAGCTGAATTTCTAAAACAATACATTAAAGACAAGTCCTTACCAAAGATTCCTATCTTAGCTATCTCTTCAAATGATTTACGCATTAAAGAGATACTTAATTTAGGGGCAGATGCCTTTCTCTTAAAGCCAGTAACTGAAGAGAAATTATTTGATGCCATACGCGACTCACAAATGGGTTAACGCCCTCTTTTTTTTGAATTAGATTTTTCTTTTTTGGGTTTGCCAATAAACCCATCTCTTTTTGTCGTTTTACGTTTTTTTGTTTTTACGGTACTAAGTTTCTTTCTTCCAAAAGCCCCATCTGTCTTACTTTTTGTAGCTACTTTTTTTCTTGCACCTCTTTGCTCTTTTTCCACTTTAGGTACATAACCCTCAATCTCTTCACGATTAATTGCTTTTCCTATCAAACGCTCAACATCCTTAAGTGCTATCTCTTCTTTAGGGCTAAGTAAAGTAATGGCCAGTCCAGATTTTCCAGCTCTACCTGTACGCCCAATTCGATGCACAAAATCACCTGTTACGTGAGGAATATCATAATTCATAACAATGCCTAAATCAGGAATATCTAAACCACGAGCAGCAATGTCCGTAGCCACAAGTACTCTTATTTTTCCTTCTTTAAAAGATTCTAAAGCTCTTTTTCTTTGTCCTGAATTTTTATCTCCATGAATGGTTGAAGTTTTTAAACCACTTAAATTCAATGCTTCAGCTACCTCATCAGCCTCTTCCTTTTTACGTACAAATACCAATACTTTTTGATAATTTCTCGAACCAATTAAAAAAGAAAGTAATTCTGTTTTCTGCTCTTTACTCACAGGACAAACCACTAATTTTACTTTTGAAGCAGAAGTTCCCATACTGTCAACTTCCACAAGTTTTGGCTTATGTAAAATACTCGTTGCTAAACGTTTCACTGAACCCGAAAGTGTTGCTGAAATTAAAATATTTTGACGTTTTTTAGGAAGTCTTTCTATCACTTGCATCACTTCATGCACAAAACCCATATCTAAAATGGTATCAGCTTCATCCAATACCAAATAGCGTACAGCTTTTAAATCAATGTTTTTTTGCCCAATATGCTCTAACAAACGTCCAGAAGTACTGACAATAATATCCACACCAGCTTTGAGTCTATTGGCTTGGGCAGTCATATTAGCTCCACCATAAAGCAGCACTGTCTTAAGTGAAGTATACTTAGCATATGCCTCAAAACTCTCATACACCTGTCGTGCCAATTCACGGGTAGGTACGATTACAATGGCCCGTAAATGATGATTTTCATTGGAACTTTTTTGACTAAAATCATGGATGATTGGTAACGCAAAACCAGCTGTTTTTCCTGTCCCTGTTTGTGCTCCAGCCATAATATCATGACCATTGAATACCATAGGAATTAAGACCTTTTGTATGGGTGTGGCTGTCTCATAACCTTTCTCTTTTAAAGCTTTAATAATTTCAGATGATAATCCCAAAGTCGCTAATGACATATATGCTCTTTTTTAACTATTATAACGTATTAAAAGTCTAAAACATACGAATCATAAGCTAAGAGTTGATTTGTTTTAATGGTATTTTTTAAATTTTCAATGTATTGCTCCCCTAACTCAGAGTATTTTCCTAATTGCTCGACTAAGACAAAAGGGTCTTGACTCTCTAAGCGTTTTTCTCGAAACTCTTTATAAGCATCTTTAGTAGATAAAAGCAAAAAATAATCTGATATAGACTGCTCAACACTGCTGTATTTTTTAAGATAAACATGTTTCTCACCTCTTTTTTCTCCAGCTACTATACGTTTTTCATATTTATTAAATGACCATATCCCAAACACATTATTGGCTTTTTCAAAAAACCGTGAAGTACCCCAACCACTCTCTATAATGGCTTGTGCAATCACAATACTTGTGGGATGTAACTCCATTTTATCATGTAGTTCATGAATGTCTGAAGCCTTAAATATCTGCCTTTTTTTAGTCAACCATAACGTTTCATTAGCAGAAAGCTTTTCTTGCTTTAAAAACTTGGCTACCTTTTTTCTATCTTGTGAAATTCGATGCTTGGCTACCAATATCGAAGGTATTATCATATCAATAAACATTTTCTTTTTATGTTGAATACTCAATGCTGAAAGCTTAATACTTTTAGTGTAGAGTATGGGTTTAACAGATTGATTGTTAATTGATACAATGTCCAGCTTAGAAGTAGGAGTAATACGTATCAATGCTTCTTCTAAAGACTTAGGTACAATTTCTTTTAACACTACTTTAGTTAACTTTAATTTTAAAGCTACTGCTTCTTTAGATGCTCCTGTTTCTAATGTTTCTTCTACAGTAAGAAGTCCAGGATTCACGGAGAGTATCTTAGTTTTAGAGGTATCTTTAGCTATAGGAATAGTTAGAGAAGAAGTTTCAGTAAAAAAATTATCCATAAGCATATATATACCTAATAAACTTACTTGAAGTAGCAATAATATTACTAAAGCATAAATTATGTTGTTTAACTTCATTCCGTGCCTTCTCTTTTTATAAACTAATCCTATTTGATAAGAATAAACTATAGCTAAATTAAAATTAAATAATAATTATTATTGTTTAATTTTAATGATAAAGTTTTCTTATGTTATAATTAAATAAACAGAGGAAACTAAATGCATAAGCAACGTTTGCAGGGTTTAGATATCTTTAGAGGTATGGCACTCTTCTTAATGATAATTTATCATTTTATCTTTGATTTAAATTATTTCCTTATTGTCTCAATCAATATGAATGAAAATTTGTTTTTTTTATTACTACGTTATGCTATCATGGGAATGTTTGTACTAAGTGTTGGTATGAGTTTAGTATTAACCCATCAAGCCCACATTAACTGGAAAAATATAGCCAAACGTATAATACAACTTGGACTGGCTTCCCTGCTGGTTAGCTTGGCTACTTATATGATTTTTCCAGATTCTTGGGTCTACTTTGGGATTTTACATTTTATTTTATTCAGTTCCCTACTTGTTTTACCCTTAATAAATTTTCCTAAGATTACGCTATTTTTAGCACTTTTCATCTTAGTGGGGTCAAGCACAGGTATTTTACACCTGCATCAGCTATTTGAATTACTTCAAGAACCTTTAGGACTACCCTCACCTCATTCACAAGACCTAGTTCCTATTTTCCCATGGTTAGCCCCTTTGTTTATGGGCATGTTCTTAGTTCAATCCAACTACCATCAAAAAATCTTTAGCCATCCATTTTTTAAAAAACATACACCAATGCATACATTACTCAAAAAAATGGGTCAAAATTCTTTGCTGATTTACTTACTGCATCAACCTTTTTTATTTTTAGGATTTGAATTTTATTTTAAATTCTTTTCAAAATAATAGATTGACGCACCGAATAATAGTCATACACTTTAGCCCAATCCAAAGAGTTAAGTGCTTCTTTTCCACTTTCCCAGATCTCATTCTCTTTTAAGGCTTCTGCTTGTCTATTTTGAGCATCAAAATTGACATAAAAGAAATTAAACCAGTGATATTCATTGCCTAGATTTTCAGAAGCTATGGCATCATAAATAACTTCTAAATAGTCTTCAGGAATGCTAAAGTCATCTTTTGTATTTATCACACCATAGTCCCCTATAAATGCGAGATACGCTTCTCCATTTAACTCCCAAGTATCTATGGAGATGCTTTTAGCGTCATAACCCCAAAAAGCAGACAAATAAAGCTGTAAAGCATTGTTAATAAAATTTTCTAATGCAGACTCAAATTTTTTTTCGCCAATACCAGCAAAACTTTCTATGATTGTTGTTTTTTCATTTATAAAAATTTCAATGGTCAATTGTCCTACGCTCTCTGTCGCTTCTGGATACCAAAAAGCTTTCACAGCAGGATAGGTACCTGTAGGTAATACCCAACCCTCTTCCTCTTTGGCATCAAAACCATGGCTTCTAAAAATTGCTTCCATTATCTTAATCAGTTTTATTTCATCTACTTCGGTCACACTTTTTCCTAACGTTTTTAAAATTATGCTCTTAAAGAATGTATCTTGTAGTGTCCTCATCATCAACAACTTTTTCAAGTTTTTCATCAATGAGTTTAATATCTACCGTAATGCTTTGACCAGTAAATTCATCGGCATTAAATGAGATGTCTTCTACTATTTTTTCCATAATAGTATGCAATCTTCTAGCACCAATGTCTTCCGTTTTTTCATTAGCAGTCGCAGAGTATTTTGCAATGGCTCGAAGTGCTTCTTCTTCAAATTCAAGCTCAACATCTTCCACACCTAAAAGTGCTATATATTGTTTAATAAGTGAATTTTTAGGTTCGGTCAAAATTCGGTAAAGTGCTTCTGCATCCAAAGAATCAAGTTCAACCCTTAAAGGAAAACGTCCCTGAAGTTCTGGAATAAGGTCAGAAGGTTTAGAAAGATGAAATGCTCCAGCAGAGATAAATAAAATATGATCTGTTTTTACCTGTCCTATACGAGTCTGAACATTAGAACCCTCTACAATAGGAAGTAAATCTCGTTGCACACCCTCTTTACTTGGGTCTTGACGAGAAGAAGAATTAGCAGGAACAGCAATTTTATCTATTTCATCAATAAAAACTATTCCACCCTCTTCTATTTTCTTTAAAGCCAAGTCTTTTAACTTTTCATCATCAAAAAGTTCAGCACTCGCTTCCATTGCTAAAATAGATTTAGCTTGTTTAACCGTTACCTCTTTCTTCTTCTCTTTTTTGTTCATTCCACCTATAACTTTAATAATAGACTCTTGAACATTTGCCATTTCAGGAGGCATGTTTCCTCCTCCACCCATAACATCAATGCTTGGTGTTGGCATGTTAACTTCTATCTTTAAATCATCTAAAAGACCTTTAGCAAACTTCTCTTGCATTTTAGAAAAAGAGTTTTCATAATCAGCCTTTTTCTCTTCACTTGCACCTGCAGGAAGTGGAGGTAAAAGTTTTTCAATGATTTTGTTTTCAACATACGCTTCAATCTTCTCTTGGTTTAGCTCATTTTGCTCTTCACGCACTAAATTTAAAGCATTGGCTGCTAAATCACGAATCATCGACTCAACATCACGACCCACAAACCCTACTTCGGTAAATTTACTCGCTTCTACTTTTACAAAAGGTAAACGCATCATGGTAGAAAGACGACGTGCAATCTCTGTTTTACCTACCCCTGTACTACCTATCATCAAAATATTTTTAGGCATGACATCACGTTGCAGTTCAGGGTCTAGTTGTAAGCGTCTGTAACGGTTACGAAGAGCTACGGCAATGGTCTTTTTAGCATTACCTTGACCGATTACATATTTATCTAAAAAAGTAACAATCTCTTTGGGTGTAAGATTGGTTGGAATCACATTTATCAATTAAAGCTCCAATAATTTAATGTTTGTATTGGTATAAATACAGATTTCACCAGCAATGGTTAAGCTCTCTTTTACCAATTCTCTAGCCGATAAATCAGAATGTTTATCTAAAGCTCTTGCTGCAGAAATAGCATAATTTCCACCCGAACCAATAGAAGCAATTTTTCCATCTTCGGGTTCTACCACATCCCCTGTTCCTGTTAAAATAAAAATATGCTCTTTATTTAAAACCAACATCATCGCTTCAAGTTGACGGAGATGTTTATCTTTTCGCCATCGTTTAGAAAATTCGATAACAGACTTAAGAATATCACCTTTTTTATCATTTAAAATCTCTTCAAACATATCAAAAAGGTTAAAAGCGTCTGCTGTACTTCCTGCAAAACCAGCAAGAATCTCTCCTTTATAAAGTGAACGAATTTTTGTTGCATTTCCTTTTAAAATGGTGTCACCAAAACTGACTTGACCATCACCACCAATAACGGCATTCTCCTTACCTTTATAGGCAAGTATTGTGGTTGCATGAAACACGCTACGCTTCTCCTTTAATCTCGACGGTTACCGTCGCATGAATTCCATGACCCAACTTAATGTCTACCTTATGTTCACCGACTGTTTTTAACGCTTTTTTAAGCTCAACAATTTTTTTGTCAATCTCAATGTTCATTTGCTCTTTAATCGCTTTAGCAATGTCATCTTTTCCTACTGAACCTTGAATTCCAGCAGGTGCTAACTTTTTACTAATCACAATATTTTTAGTAGCTAACTCTTTTTCTTCTTTAGCTAAGCGTGCTAAAGTGTCTTTTAAGTCTTTTTCCATTTTGGCTTGTTCTGCTTTCCAGTTGTCCACAACATCAGGAGTGGCTAATTTAGCCATACCTTTAGCAATTAAAAAGTTCTGACCATAACCGTCTTTCACTTCTTTAATTTCACCTTTTTTGCCTAAGCTTTTAACATCTTTTATTAATAAAACTTTCATAATTCATCTCCTCTATCTAAATAATTATCTATATTGAAATTATAATCCATAATTCTAGCAAACTTTTTTAGTATCTTAGCTATAATTGTTCTCTAATTTTTAATTTCAACAAAAGGTGTTAAATATAGTTAAAATATAATATTATTTATCCTATAATAAGTGAATGAAAAACCTAACAAACTCTAATTCAGATAAAGAAAGCCCTAATAAGCCTGAGAAGCTGTACACAAAAATAAAAGTACCTTACAATATAATACCCAAGAATTTAATGTCATCTATTAAGCTATCAGTTTTTTTTATGGCATCATTGTGGAGTATTTTCCCTCTATTACTTTTGTTTGGCTATGCACTCACATATATGCAAACACTCCTACTCTTTCTTATTATCGTGACCAGCAATTTTGTATGTTTTATTATCAATTCAAAACTACTTACGAAACATCTCAATCAACTTTTTAATGAAACTTTTAGCAATGAAGAACGTTATCATGAAGCACAAAATTTACTTATCAGTAAAGAAAAACGCTTATCCGATTTACTAGAACAAGCACCCATAGGTATTTTTTATTATGATAAAAACCTACAAATACTTAGACACAATACTATGTTTAAAAAGCTTTTTGGTCTAAAAAAAGACCTTAAAGCTTTCAACCTTCATAACATTGAAGACAATCAAGCAATAAAGGTTTTAAAGCATGTGATAAACACGCCTTCAGAAAAAGAGACCATTGGTTCATTTAACTTTTCATTTACCACGAAGCCTATCTGGGTTGAACTTACTTGTTCTTCTCTCTTAAATGACCACAATGAAATTATTGGAGGTATTGGTACAATCGAGGACAAGAGTACCGAACATTTAGCTTATGAAAAAATCAATTATATTTCCTTACATGACCCCTTAACAGCACTACCTAATCGAAGAAGCTATCAAGAATATATGCAAAACTTAATTGCTAAAGTCGAACATACGGATTACTATTCCTTTTTATTTTACATGGATTTAAACCGTTTCAAACAAATCAATGATACCTTTGGTCATATTGTAGGAGACAAACTACTACTTGAAGTAGCCCAAAGATTTAAAAGTTTAAATGTCAAGAAAAAGTATCTGTCACGTATTGGTGGTGATGAATTTATTATGATTGTTCCTTTTTATACCAGAGACTCTATCATTGCTAAAGGAAAAGCAAAAGACATTTCACTCAAAATCAAAGCCTTATTTAATGAAGCTTTTCATATTGAAGGTTTAGACCTTTTTATGACAACGAGTATAGGAATTGTCCTTGTAGAGCCAAACTCTAATAATACCGAACAAATCATCCGTCAAGCTGACATGGCAATGTACCAAACCAAACGAGAAGGACTTAACAACATCCGTTTCTATGACCAGTCTTTAGATATCAAACAACAAGAGCTTACCTCCTTACAACATGACCTAAAAGATGCCATAGACAATAATGAACTCGAACTCTATTATCAACCAATTGTTTCCATGACCAATAACTCCTTAAATGCTATAGAAGCTTTAATTAGGTGGAACCATCCAAGAAAAGGTATGGTCATGCCTGATAAGTTTTTACCCATGGCTACAGAATCTGGACTGATTACTAAAGTTGGTTGGTGGGTTGCCCAAGAAGTTTGCAACCAACTTCAACAATGGAAAGAAGCAAAAATTATTAACTTTGAATATATCTCTGTTAATATAAACAGTAGACAACTCAATGAGGTAAACTTTGTGGAAAAACTCGATAAATGCATAAAAAGACGAGGTATTAATCCATCACTCTTAAAACTAGAGCTAACAGAAACAACACTTTTAGATAACTTTGATAAAACACAGAATATTATTCAACGTTTAAAAGCCAATGGTACTGAATGCAGTATCGATGGATTTGGTACAGGGTATTCATCGCTCTCTTACCTTAAGAAATTTGCCTTTAAAGTACTCAAAATAGACAAAGTCTTTACAAAAGATATTTTAACTAATAAAGACAATCAAGAACTGGTCAAAAGCATTATTGCCATTGGCAAACAGTTTAATTATAAAATAATTATTGAAGGTGTCGAAACAGAACAACAAAGAGAAGAGATAATGGAAATAGATAACAGCATCTATTATCAAGGCTTTCTCTGTAGTCGACCCATTCCTGCCAAAGAATTTGAACGTAAATTTTTAACGTATGTTTATCATATTTAATGTGTAGGATTTAAATCCTACGCAAAGCCTTTCAACTCACCTTCAACCTTAGCCATCTTCTCAGTAGCATCAGCCAAAGCTTGTTTGTTTTCAGCAATAACTTGTTCAGGAGCATTAGCAACAAAACGTTCGTTGTTTAACATCCCGTTTAGTTTTCCAATCTCTTTTTCAAGCTTCTCTTTTTGTTTAGTCAACTTTCCAATAATCGCCGACATGTCCACATCATCCGTAGAGATAAATGTTTCTAAATTATCTGAAACATCCGTCACTGAATTTTCTAACTTAGCGTCCACAAAGGTAAGCTCTTCAACTTTTCCAAGCTTTTCAATAAATGGCTTCATCATCTCTACATCAGATCCAGCAGGAACTTTTAGTGAAGCTTTTTCTATTTTTTGGTTACCTTTGTCTACTAATGTTTTACAACGTCTAACCGAAACAATCGCTTCCATAATAAGGTCAAACTGCTCAATCATACCTTCATCAGCCTCACCCACTTCAGGGTAAGCTTGAACCATGATTGACTCAGAGTCTTCTAACTCACCCTCAGAGAGTCTTCGGTAAAGATTCTCCGTAATGAACGGCATAAACGGATGAAGCAACTTCATAGACGCTTTAAAGATAGACCCAAGTTCAGCTACAGAAGCTTTGTCAGCTTTAGAAAGCTCAATTCCCCAGTCACAGAACTCACCCCATAAGAAACGGTACAGTACGGTTGCAGCATCATTAAATCTATAAACATCCATAAACCCACGTGTCTCTTTAACAGCCACGTTAAATCGTGCCAACATGTATTGACCAAGAGGTGTTTTAATGTTCTCAGGATTTAAGTCATCAAAATGCTCTTGATTTAACTGTAAAAAGTTTGTTGCATTAAACAATTTATTGGTAAAGTTACGACTCTGCTCTAACTTGTCGTTACTTAGTTTAATGTCACGTCCTTGAACAGCAAGAACAGCCAAGGTAAATCTAAGTGCATCCGTAGAGTATTTTTCAATGGTCTCTAAAGGGTCAATAACATTCCCTTTAGACTTAGACATTTTCTCACCTTTTTCATCTTTTACCAAGGCATGTAAATAGATATCTTTAAATGGTAACTCACCCGTAATATTCTCACCCATCATCAACATACGTGCTACCCAGAAGAAAAGAATGTCAAACCCAGTAACCAATAAATTGTTCGGATAGAAGTTTTTCATGTCTTCTTCATTCCAAAGCTCACCTTTAAAGGCATCACCATTACCCCAACCAAGCGTTGAGAACGGCCATAATCCAGAAGAGAACCATGTATCAAGTACATCAGAATCTTGATAGATATTAGTCGAGTTACACTTCTCACAAACGTGAGGTGCATCACCCTCTTCTACCCATTCATGGTCACAATCATTACAATAAAATACTGGAATCTGATGTCCCCACCATAACTGACGAGAGATACACCAGTCACGTAGTTCACCCATCCAAGCGTTGTAAGAGTTAATCCAATGAGAGGGAAAGAACTCTGCTTCACCATTGTTTACTTTTTCTATCGCAGAGGCTGCAAACTCTTTTTTAACAAACCACTGTTTTGAAATGTACGGTTCAACAACGTTATTACATCGGTAACAGTGTCCCACTTGGTGAGCATGGTCTTCTATCTTCACCATAAATCCAGCTTCGTCTAACTTCGCCACAATCACTTCACGTGACGCTAAACGCTCCAAACCTTTAAACTCACCACAATATTCGTTTAACATACCCTTTTCATCAAAAATCGTAATAAACTCTAAATCATGACGCTTTCCAACTTCGTAGTCATTCGTGTCATGAGCAGGCGTAACTTTTACAAACCCTGTTCCAAACTCCATGTCCACGTGACTGTCAGCAATAATCTCCACTTCACGGTCAATCAATGGTAAAACAATCTTCTTACCAATCAAACCGTTATGACGCTCATCATCAGGGTGAACCATAACGGCTGTATCTCCAAAATATGTTTCAGGTCGAGTAGTCGCAACGGTAATATTCCCCGAACCATCAGCCAATGGATAGTTAATGTGGTACATTTTCCCCATATGGTCTTCATGCTCAACTTCAATATCGGACAAAGCACCATCGTGTGTACACCAGTTAATCATGTAGTTACCACGAACAATAAATCCGTTGTCATACATCTGTTTAAATGATTTCTTTACAGCATTACCAAGACCTTCATCCATGGTAAAACGCTCACGAGACCACGCTGGAGAAACACCCAGTTTTCTAAGCTGTCCTGTAATTGCATCTTGAGAGTTCTCTTTTTGTTGCCAAGCTCTCTCCAAAAAGCCTTCACGACCTAACGCTTCTTTCGTTGTTCCCTCTGCAAGCAGTTGTTTCTCAACAACGTTTTGAGTCGCAATACCAGCATGGTCAACCCCTGGTTGCCACAATGTTTTGTACCCATCCATTCGCTTATAACGAACAATAATGTCTTGAAGTGTAAAGGTCAAAGCATGACCAATGTGCAATCTACCCGTTACGTTTGGTGGTGGCATCATAATGGTAAAGTGCTTGTCAGATTTCTGAATAGACTTATTTCCATCTATCTCAAAATAATTTCTCTCTTCCCAAAGTTTATAGTAACTCTCTTCTATCTCTTTTGGGTTATATACGTTCTTTTTTGTAGTTTCGCTCATGTAAATCCATCATATTATAATTGGCGCGATTATATCGAAAAGGTGCTTTGATTGGGAAAAGCTAAAAATGCTATACTTCTAAAAAATTATTTATTAACGAAAAAGGAGAAAATTTGGCAACAGGTTTTTTTGCACTATTTGATGACATCGCAATACTTATGGATGACGTAGCCGTTATGAGTAAGGTCGCTACTAAAAAGACAGCTGGAATACTCGGTGATGACTTAGCTGTAAGTGCTAACAAGGCTGCAGGATTTACCTCTTCAAGAGAACTCCCTGTACTTTGGGCAATTACTAAAGGCTCATTTATTAATAAAATTATTATCTTACCTTTTGTATTTTTAATGAGTGCATTTATGCCTTGGCTTATTATTCCTATCTTGATGTTGGGTGGCGTTTATTTAGCTTATGAAGGAGCTGAAAAAATCTATGAGTATTTTTTTCATAAAACAGAAAAAAAACATTTAAGCAGTATGGAAAGCAAAACGCCAGAGCAGATACTAGAAGATGAAAAAGATAAAATAAAATCTGCTATTTTTACCGACTTTATCCTTTCTGTTGAAATTATTATTATTGCCTTAAGTACCGTAGCTGACAAATCGTTAAGCATACAAATACCCGTGGTTACTTTTATTGCTATCATTGCCACGGTAGGTGTTTATGGAATTGTTGCCCTCATCGTTCGTATGGATGACTTTGGTTATAAACTAATTGCTATTAACAATGGAGCAAAAGGCATAGTAACAAGCATTGGTAAAATACTAGTGGCTTCTCTCCCAAAAGTTATTAAAACCTTAACTGTAGTGGGGACACTCGCTATGTTATTAGTGGCTGGCGAAATATTCCTGCACAATGTTCATGTACTTCACGAAAGATTACACGACCTTCCAGAGATGATTTCTGCTTTAGGTTTAGGTTTAATTGTCGGTATTATTGCTGTTGCCGTTGTGATGGTATTTAGCAAAATCAAAGGTCTATTTACTAAATAAACCTCTGGTATCAATGAATCTTCAAAGTCTAAAACTCTTTGGAGATTTATGCTTTTTCATCCACCCCATCAGGCAATTCCAATGCATCAATGTGGACAATAGCAGCCGAACCAGCAATCCCCTGCAATGCTCCATACATCTCCGTGGTATTTGCTAATACACCGTCAATGGTCTTCTGCCGACGCTTCCATGTTGCCATGAGCGAACGTCTCTCTTTATCAAGTTCGATCTGCATACTCATAAATCCATCCACTATGGCTTTCATCTGCATGGAAAACTCATTTCCTGTCATGTAGTTGTAGAGTAGTGTCATTTTATCAGCTTTATTCTCCTCTTTCATCGACACCTGTTGCAAACGAATAAGGGACTCACGTAGTAAAGAAACTGAACCCTTAAACTCATTTAATGAACAAATCCAAATGCCATCTACAAAACCCATACGGCTCATCTCTTTAGGATAAACCGAAGTCACCAACACACCAATATCAGCATTGACTTTTAACATGTCTTGTTTGAGTTTCGTTATCCAGCTCTCCGACCATGTTTTGGTATTTTTAGACTCATAGCAAATCACCCCACAGTTCTGAATCTCACGCGTATGCACATGTTGCACACAGTCAGCCCCAAACGCTCCTTTTTTCACCTCTTCCACACTGTCAAAAGGAAACTGTGAACATAGCCAAGACTCTATGGCAAGTTCCAAGGCTTCTCCTTGAATTTGCATAGAACCCTGCTCTGCTTTTCGTCGTGCGTTATCCAGCTCACGTTTTATCTGTTCTAACTGTTCATCTTTGGCTTTCATTTTCAGTTCATTGGCTTCTTCCAACTCTTTTTGAGCCTGAACCTTTGCTTCATTTGCTAGTTTTTCTAACTTCTCTTTTTCTAACTTTAACTCTTCACTCAATGCCTTTTGAGCCTCCATCTTAGCTACTGATGCCACCTCATCTTTCTCACGTTTTAACTTTTCTATTTCTATCTTAGAATTGTTTAACTCTTTGACTTGTTCCGACTTTATCAACAACTCTTTTTGCAATGCAGCCATGGACTCACCCTGCTCTGCTTCAAGCTCTTTACGCAGTTGGGTTTGAAGTTTTTGCTTTTCCAAACGTACTTGTTCTCTGGTTGCCTTTTGCAGTTGTTCAGCAAACTTCTCTTCTTGCTCTTTCATCGATGCTTCACGAGCATCCAACTTGTCCAAATGCACTTTATACTCTTTACGTTTACTTTCAAGTTCAAGCTGATGTTCTCTTTTTAAACGTTCTTCGAGTTCATGATATTGTATTTTATTTACGTCTATTTGAGTGTAACAATTTGGACAGGTGATGCTGGTTTGATTTGACATAGAGGTTCTCCCTTATATTTTTAGCATTATAAACTAGTTTTTACTTAAATCAACCCAACATATCAATCTCATCAGTAAAACCAATTAGCTTAAAAGAAATTCTTTTCTTTTTATGGAATAAGTTCTGTTTTAAAAGGACTTTATAGAAAAAAATTCCTAAAAAGAGTATTCAATCAATTTTTCTGATAGACTAATAACTTAACAAACTTCTTGCAAAACTCTTTGGAATCGGAGACTTTAGTCCCGAATAAGACGAGGCTAAAGCCATCGTTTCCTAGTTTTGCAAGATATCTAACAATCAAAAAGGATAAACATGAAAAAAATCATCTCTTACACAAGCATTGCTTTGAGCAGTATGCTTTTGCTCTCTACGTCTAGTTTTGCTGAAACTCAGGTAAAAGAACCCACAGCCCATGCCATAAAACATTGGGGTTATACAGCAGATGTGGGACCTAGCCATTGGGGTAAGCTGAATACAAAGTTTCGTATGTGTTCAGAGGGAAATACCCAATCACCTATTAATATCTTACCCACATCAGACATTGACTTACCAGCACTCGACCTTAACTATACCACAGGTTCAAAAAGTGTTATTAACAATGGTCATACCGTACAAGTCAATATAGAAGATGGGAGTGTTTTCAACATTGAAGGTATGGCTTATAAACTCAAACAGTTTCACTTTCACACCCCAAGTGAAAACAATATCAATGGTGCATCGTTCCCACTTGAAGCTCATTTTGTTCATGCCACAGACGATGGAAAACTCGCCGTAGTTGCTGTTATGTTTAAAGAAGGTGATGCCAATCCAATATTAACCAAAGTTTGGAAAAAACTTCCAACACTTGAAGTAGGAAAAGCTGTAAGCTGTGGTCTAAGTGCCAAAGAAGTAAAAGCACTCATGCCTACAGACAAAGACTATTACAAGTTTATGGGTTCACTAACCACACCCCCTTGTAGCGAAGAAGTAAAATGGCATGTTTTCAAAACACCCCTTACTATTTCAAAAGCACAGATAGAAACCTTCTTTAAACTCTATGGTCATGGAAACAACCGACCTGTTCAAGCAACGCACAAAAGAATCATTGAAGAGTAATCAGCAAAAAGAACAAGATAATTTCTTGTTCTTAAACTTCTAAAATTTTTAAGTTATGGGTACAGTATACCTCTGAAGTTCATAATAAGCAAAAATTGAAAACACAATAACACTGTAAATAAATCCAACCAAGGTAATAACACTCAATCTTTTTTTACCCTCTTTCTCCGTTGAAAGCATAATCATAATGGCAATAAGTGCAAAAAAAACACCAAGCACAGGAATGAATGACATCCACGCAATAATAAAAGGGCCTTTCCCTAACTTCTCTTCTGCTTCTATCTCTGGCTGTTTCATTAGTTTATCTCCTCAAATTTAAACTCGTTGTTCTTTAATGTTTGGCGTATTTCCTCTTGATGCTCTACTCCTTTTGTCTCTAAAAAAACAGAAACCGTTGCATCGCCAAACTCTAAATCTACAGATGTTCTATCATAGGCAATATGCACTATGTTTGCTTCTACATTGGTCAACAACTCTGTAAAATGCATTAATGAGCCGGGTTTATCTACCATCACCACAGCCAGTTTCATTTTACGTGAACTTTTCACTAAACCCTTTTCGATAATAAGCGATAGCATCGTCACATCAATGTTTCCACCACTAAGTACCACCCCTACTTTTGAACCTTTTGGCAATTCAATTTTATCATGCATCAAAGCAGCCACACCCACAGAACCAGCACCTTCTACTAAAACTTTTTGTTTCTCTAATAAAAATAAAATAGCCGAAGCAATCTCATCTTCACAAACCAGTTCAAAGCTATCAACATGCTTCAAAATGTGTTCTAATGTAATGGGTGAAGCATCACGCACAGCAATCCCATCAGCAATGGTCTTGACACTCAAAGAACAAAAAGCACTTCGACTGTCATAAGACTGTTTCATGGCAGGTGCACCAGCAGCAGCAATACCGATAACTTTGGTACTAGGGCTTAACGCTTTACTGCCCACAGCCATACCAGCAATAAGCCCTCCACCTCCTACAGGTACAACAATCGCATCTAAATCGGTTTGTTGGGCTAACATCTCAACAGCCACTGTTCCTTGCCCTGACATCACCTCATCATCAGCAAAAGGGTGGACAAACTCTAATGCTTGTTCTTGGCTATATTGTGTTGCATAGGCATAAGCTTCATCATAATTTGTTCCTTTTAAAATAACCTTTGCACCAAATCGTTCAACCCCTTGAATTTTGTTCATTGGGGTAGAATCAGGCATGACAATCGTCGCATTAATTCCAAAATGTTTCGCTGAAAAAGCAACACCTTGAGCATGGTTACCTGCACTTGCAGCCACCACACCCCCTTGCTTTCCATGCTCTATGAGTGTTGATATTTTATTAAATGCACCACGCAGTTTAAACGCTCCTGTTTGTTGTAGGTTTTCTTTTTTTAAGTAGACTTCATAACCACTCATTTCAGAAAGTATAGGAGCATAAGAAAATGGTGTATGGTGTGCTACACCACTTAATCGTTCTTGGGCTTCTTTTATAGATTTTAAATCTAACATTAATTTTTCCTAAGCTATAGTATAGGTCGAATTATAACCAAAAGGATTAAATGTGGAATGTGAAATACCCAGTGTAAACTCCAACATTGACGAACAAAAAAAATATTTTGAAAAATGTAAAACAATCGCCGTAGTAGGTTGCTCACCAGACGATACCAAAGCCAGTAATCACGTGGCTGAATATTTAAGAGATGTTGGATATAAGATGATTCCAATTTATCCTAAAGGTGAGACTATTTTAGGTCAAAAAGCCTACCGTTCCTTGTCTCATATTGATGAACCTGTAGACATGGTGGTGGTGTTTAGAAAACCAGCTGCTCTAACGGCCATTGCCGATGCTGTTATTGCTCGTGGAGATGTTAAAGTCTACTGGACACAATTAGGTCTGGTCAACAATGCAGCTGCCCAAAAAGTAAAAGAAGCTGGAATTGATGTGGTACAAAACTATTGTGCTATGGTAGAGCATAAGGCGATTTTTGGCTAAGGTGCTTTATAAAAAGACAAGCATCTAAACTTGTCTTTGAAGTGTTTGACTTATATCTTTTTAAGTGCTTTAAAATCTATGGCTTCAGCATAAGAGATTAATTCTTCTTTACTTACTTTTGAACCTTTAATGTTAATCATAAAACGCTTATCAATCATCAATGAAATATCTCCTGACTCTCGTTGTTTGTTGTATTTTATCATTGCTTTTTCTCGGTTGATACGCTTTATTTCACCACCAGAGGCAAACATGGGATTTGCAAATACAGCACCTAGACTCTCTAAAAGAGGCGAATCTGTTACAATCTCTATCACTACTTTTGCTTTATCTTTTTTGTAAATACGGCTTAGTGTTGTACCCCCACCAAGCATACCAGCACCAGCTGTTTCTGATTTGGCTTCTTCTGCTTTCCAACCTTCTAAAGCTTCAGGAAGATAACTTTTTAACGTGTTTCCACTTTGTTGTTTTAATAACTCTAAAACATAGATAACGTCTTCTTTGGTTTGAGAAACATCTCCTTGTTTATAAGAAGCCAATGCTTCTTCGAGCGTATCACTAATGTCATCAGCCATAACATTTGTAGACAACAAAAGAGTGCTAAGTAGTAAAGAAGGGAGTATGGTTATTTTTTTCATTTTTAATCCTATCAATTAATTTTTTGCATGTTTTTATTTCTTAATTAAAAACATACAAATAGTTTTATTTTTATTATACAAGAATTATTTAAAATAAACTTGATAAATAGCCTATTACTTCAACTCTCCCCAAGAGTCCCCAATGCTGACCGAACACTCTAATGGTACATCAAGTTTCATAATATTTTTCATAATATGTTTAAACTTCTCTCCTATCTCTTCAACAATCTCTTCTTTGACTTCAAAAATAAGCTCATCGTGAATTTGTAAAAGCATTTGGGCTTCTAGCTGTTCTTCTTTTATAAAAGATTCTATCTCTAACATGGAAAGCTTGATTAAATCGGCTGCACTTCCTTGAAAAACAGCATTGACCGACTCACGCATAAACGCAGCTTTTTGCATTCCTGTGGCATTGTCATAGTCGAACATTCTTCGGCGTTCTAAAATGGTCTCAACATAGCCAATGCTTTTAACATCTTCTTGGATTTTAGATAAAAAGTCTTGAATGGTAGGAAACGCTTCAAAATAATTGACAATAATCTCTTTGGCTTCTTTACTGCTTATTCCCAATTCAACCGAAAGTTTCTTTTGACCCATTCCATATAAAATACCAAAGTTAACCGATTTAGCATATGACCTTTTCGCTTGGGCTTCTTCTTCTCCAAAAAGTTTAATGGCTGTTGCTAAGTGAATATCTAACCCCTCATTAAAAGCTTCTAAAAGTGCTGTGTCTTTTGAAAAATGGGCTAATAGTCGTAGTTCTATTTGCGAGTAGTCAATACTTAGAAGTTTGTACCCCTCTTTAGCCACAAAAGCATCACGTACCAAACGCCCCAAAGGCGAACGCACGGGAATGTTTTGAAGGTTAGGTTCTTTTGAACTGAGTCTTCCTGTAGCTGTTCCTGTTTGTAAAAACGAAGTGTAAACACGGTTATTGTTATCCAGTTTTGCCAGTTTTAAAAGGGGTTCTGCATAGGTTGAGAGAATCTTTTGTGCTGTTCGATATTCTAAAATTTTTGGAATAACTTCATGCTCCTCTTTAAGTGAAAGTAAAACTGCTTCATTGGTACTGTAGCCTGTTTTGGTTTTCTTTCCTCCTTGTAAGCCTAAATGTTGAAAGAGTACATTGCCCAGTTGTTGTGTGGACTTAATGTTAAACTCTGTTTCAGATAATGTGTAAATCTCTTGGGTCAAAGTTTGAAGTGTTGTGGTTAGACTTTCCTTAAGCACTTCTAGCTTTTCAATGTCAAGTTTTATACCCCTATTTTCCATGGCGATAAGTGTGTTGATAAAAGGATATTCAATATTTTTAGCTTCCTCTTTTAAGTGGCTAATAGAGGCTAAGTCCATCGCTTTGTCTAATACTTCATAGAGCAGAAAAGTCATCCAAGCATCTTCGGCTGCATAAAAAGTGGCTGACTCTATGTCAACATTGGCAAAAGTTTCACCCTTTTTGACCATGCTTTTAAACGATTTCATCTCATAATTAAAAAACTTCTTTGCTAAAAAATCCAAACCAACTTTTGCACTCGGATTAAGTAGCCACGCCATTAACATGGTATCTGCAAAGGGTGTAAGCTCTTCTATGTTATATTGATGATAGAGTAGAGAGAAGTCAAATTTTAGATTTTGTCCTATCACTTTGGCTTTGAGTATAAGCTTTATGGCTTCGAGTGCATCCTCTATGCTTACTTGGTCTGTGACCCCTAAATAAAAATGGGCAATGGGGACATAATAGGCTTTCTCTTCACTCATGGCAAAAGAGAATCCTACCATTTTGTCTTTTTTGGTATCAAGCCCTGTTGTTTCGGTATCAAAGGCTACCAATGTTTCTTTATCTATTGTAGAAACCACTTCAAAAAGCTTCTCTTTACTATCAAGACAAATGGCTTCAAAAGTATCTTCTTCCTCTTCATCATCTTCTATCTCACAAAAGCCAATGCCTACTTTGGCTTTTTCAATGGCTCTTTTCATCTCATAGCGTTCAAAATCATCAATGAGACAACTCAAATAATTTTTGTCTTCAAAAAGAAAACTCTCTAAGTCAAAATCTTTAAAAACATCTTGATTCATCGTCACCAGTTTTCTGGACATAAAAGCATTCTCTTTACTCTCTAAAAGCTTTTTTTGAATGTTTGCTGTTCCTGCATTTTCAAGGTTATCATAGATGTTTTCTAAAGTATGATATTGGTTAATCAATTTAGAAGCTCCTACTTTTCCTATGCCTTTTACCCCTGGGACATTGTCCGAACTGTCTCCTAGAATGGCCTGAAAATTTATGAAGTCTTTAGGCATTACCCCAAACTTTTCAAAACACTCTTCTTCGGTAATCTCTTTTCTTTTAACCGAATCGTACATCACCACATGACCATTTTCTATCATTTGATACAAGTCTTTGTCATGCGAGACAATACGAACTTTTAAACCCTGCTCTTTTCCGTACTTGGCTAAAGTAGCAATAATATCATCAGCTTCAAAACCCTCTTTGGCTAAATTTGCAAAACCCATCTCTCTTATCCACTCAATCGCTACAGGAAGCTGTTTTATTAAATCTTCAGGAGGAGCATCTCTATTGGCTTTATAGTCACTATAAATCTCATTTCTAAAAGTAGGGCCTTTAGAGTCTAATGCAAAAACAATATAGTCAGTACTATGTTCACGATGTAAAGAGTCAATAAGATTTACAAAACCTGTCAATAAACCTGTGGGAAAACCATCGGAGTTTTTAAGAGGAGGAAGTGCAAAATAAGAACGGAAGAAAAAGCCAAAAGTATCAATAATTGTTAATGTTTTCAAAATAGGAAGCCTAATAATTTTATAAAAGGATTTTATCTAATTCTCTGTTACAAGCTTATTGAGAATATTCACTCTTTAATTTCTTATCTTAATTTAATATTAAAAATGTATAATAATAAATTAAATATTTTTTAAGGAATTTTCAACATGCCTAATGTCCATGACCCTTACCTAGACACGGCAAGAAGAAGTCTTACAGAAAAACAAATAATTATACGTAAAAAGAAAAGTGAAGAAATTCAAGCAGAAAAAAAAGGGTTTTTTTCAAAAAATATTATAGTGAATGATTACATCGCATTACCAGAAGGTCTTGAAACAATAATTTTATTTGCTGCTTTTATAATCATTCCCTATATGGTTGGGGTGATGGCTGTATTTATTATTATGGGCTATGAGCAACTTCAAAAATACACAACATTTGATTTTGATTTATTTATGCTTTCCTGGACAATTGGCTATGAAACCATCGCTATTCTCTTATTGATTGGCATCATAAAAAGTGCTTTTACTTTTAAACAAAAATCAAATTAATAGGCATATTCTTGTCCAAAAAATACTTCTGTTACAGCCCTCATTTCAGATACATTTTCAATACGATTCACCAAATCTCTAAATTTTGAAGCACCTTCATAACCTGCTTTGGAATAGGTATGAAGATGTTTTCTAAAAATAATCGCCCCATGATCACCATAATGAGCAATCATTTGGTCAAAATGTTCCAAAACAACTTCTTGCACTAAGGCTGATGAAACTTCAGCAGACCCAATACCGTTCATATAATTCTTCATTAACTGAAACATCCAAGGTCGCCCTACTGCAGCACGTCCTACCATAATTCCAGCAGCACCTGTATGTTCTAAAACCCATTTGGCTTTTTGGGGACTGTCTATGTCTCCATTGGCAAGAACAGGTATTTTAACGGCTTCTACTATCTCTTTTATTGCATCATAATCCACAGCAGCTTTATATTTTCCAGCTTTGGTTCTTCCATGAACAGCTATATAATCAGCTCCACTATCTTCACAAAGTTTGGCTATCTCAACATGGTTTTTACTGTCAAAACCCAAACGCATCTTGACCGAAGTGTACTCTTTATTAGAGTATTTTTTAATGGTATTAATGGTTTGGGACATACGAGGTAAATCGGTCAACAAAGAAGAGCCTTGTAGATTATTGACTACTTTAGGTGCAGGACAACCACAATTTAAATCAATAATATCGACCCCATCACGTTCATTAATTAGTTCAACAGCTTGACGAATAACCTCCAAGTCTGAACCAGCTATTTGAATACTATAAGGATTTTCTAAAACATTTTTCTCTAGCATTTTAAAAGTCTTTTTACTTTTAAATGCCAAAGCATTAGAGCTTATCATCTCTGATACGGTAAAGTCTGCTCCAAATTTTTTAACAACAGAACGAAAGGGAAGGTCTGTAAATCCTGCCAAAGGGGCAAGAGCATACAGAGGTTTTGAAAAGTCTAAAGTAGGCACTAAAAAATGTACCTATCGATCAACAGATTGACAAATATGACGAATATTCATTAAGTCTGTAATTTTATATTTTTTATGTTGCTGTTTTAAATCAAAAAGTGCTCTAAAACGTTTAAAATCATTTTCACCATGCTCTTTGAGATATTCACCAGCTTGTTCTATCATCTCATAATCAAAAAGTAAATAAAGATAAGCAATCTGTGCTTCTGAATATTTTCTTTCATATTCACGCCAAACTTGCAGGTTTTCATCAGGAGAGAGTTCATGTACCATTAAAGTTGCTATTTTAAGATAGTCAGCACATTTTAACTGTGACTCTAATGCCACAATAAAATCATCTAAAATATCTTTTGTTAAACCTAAAACTTCTTCTTTTCCAATACGTGAAATTAAGATAAAAAAGCTCTCTTTATCATAAACATTGACATATTTTCTTGCTTTAAGAAAGGTTGTTTCAGCAGAAAATATTTTTAAAGCTTTTGCAAAAAGTTCAGGACTGTATAACTCTCTGGATTGAACTACTTCTTCAGCAAAACTACTCTCTTTTTCAAGACGATTAATTAAGTTTTGTACCACCAAAGGATTGCTAGGAGAGAGTACTTTATCTAGTTTACGTGCTGCTAAATCAACATACTCACCACGATTAATCTCTGTTACAAGGGTTAATGCACCACGCAATTTATCAGAGATATCATCCACAGCTCCATCAACTTTGACACAAGATACAGAGAGTAATGAGACCGTCTGTTTTAAAAGAGGCAAATTAAATTTATGTGCTTTAGGTTCATTCAATAAAGACCAATATAGGGCATCATCTAAAGTTGAGGTATCTTTTTCCCACTTTTTAAATTTAAAAAAGTTTTTTGTACCATAAAATAGCATATGAATAGCCGATGCAACCATTAAAAGTAACATTGGTAATACTATCCACACAGCTATGGGTATGGTTATCGACAAACCAAATTTATTAATACCATAGTTATTTGGGTTAATTGTATAAACAAAAATACCCACAATAGCCATTAAAGCAATTGAGGCAATAAGATACAAACCTAAACGCATAAATACTCCTTACTCTTTTTCTATCACTTCTCTACAGGTAATACAATAACGTGCAAAAGTTTTAACCTTTAATCTTTCGATGTTAATGTCATCACCACACATGTCACATTCACCATAAGTTTTGTCATTAATTCTATCTAATGCTAGTTCAATTTCTGCTAATTCTTTAGATTGTTGACCTAAAATAGCATTGTCAACGGCTGTTTCCAGTGACATAGCAGCATGGTCACCTTCATCTTTTAGCTCATTATGTCTCATGGCATTCATCTCACCTGAAGTAGTGTTTAAATTTGTTTCTATTTTTACTTTTCGTTCTTCTAATGCTTCTTTAAAAAAGTTTATTTCTGTTGTGTTTAACATATTATTTATTTCCTTATATTACGTATGTATTATTTGTGATATGGGTGATTATTTAAGATGCTTAATCCTCTAAAAACCTGCTCTAATAATACTATTTTCGCCAACTTATGTGACATCGTAATTTTACCCAAAGAAATAGAATTATTACATTGTGTTAAAAAATCGCTCTCAAGCCCATAAGCTCCACCAATAAAGAAGTTCACAACCCCTCTATCCTTAAGTAAATTTGAAAAGCCAATACTATCAAGCTCTTTACTAGAAGGGTCAAGTGCAATATTATACCCTGTACTCAAAGAAGGTTCAAAAGCAAATGTATACGATTTTTGTGAAGCGTCAACAGAAATATCATGTGCTTTATTGATCTCTTTAGTATAGATTTCAAATACCTCTACTTTAGCAAACGTTTTGACTATTTTAAGGTAGTGTTCGATTAAAGGAGCATAAAGTTTATCTTTTGATTTTTTATCAATAATATAGATATTAATTTTCATAGAAGTTAAACAACTCTAGGGTTATCCTCTAAAAACAATTTCATGAGTCCAGCAATGGTGTCTTTCATATCATTTCTATCCACAATCATGTCAATGAGTCCATGTTCAAGCAAAAACTCTGAACGTTGAAAGCCTTCTGGTAAATCCACCCCAACCGTCTGTTTAATAACTCTCTGCCCAGCAAAACCAATTAACGCCCCTGGTTCAGCAATAATAATGTCTCCCAACATTGCAAATGAAGCCGAAACACCACCCATAGTAGGATCAGTTAATAAAGAGATAAAAGGTAAACCTTGAAGATGTAATCTATTTAATGCTGCAGAGGTTTTAGACATTTGAAGTAATGAATAAGTACTCTCTTGCATTCTTGCTCCACCAGAAGCCGAAACAATAATAAAGCCACATTTCTTTTCAATGGCACGATTAATCGAACGTACTATCTTCTCACCCTCTACCGAACCTAAACTTCCTCCCATAAAAGAGAAGTCAAAAATAACAAGTTCCGTTTCCATCCCATTAATTTTACAAGAACCAGAAATAACTGAAGAAGTTTTACCTGTTTGTGCTTTGGCTTCATCCAAACGTTTTCGATAAGACTTCTTATCTGTAAACTTCAATGGGTCAATGGGAGCAAGAGAAGCATCAAATTCTACAAAAGAGTCTTCATCACATAAAAAATCTTGTCGTTTTTGAGCATTAATTCTAAAATGATGATTACACTTTGGACAAACACTACACTTACTATCAATTTCTTTATAATACATAAGTGCCAAACATTTTGGACATTTAATCCAATTGCTTTGTTCATCTTTTGTATCTGTACTGCTCATCATATTAGAAAAAATATTTGCAAAATTCATTCCAGTTACTCCAATAACTTTAGTTCTAATAATCATACCATAAAGTGTGTAAGTTCAAAAGTACTCAACCTTTTTTTAATACTTTTTCCAATTCATGGGTAATAAAGATAGCATGTTTCAAGAAAAAGAAATGGTCACCTTCAAGAGGATAAAACTTTGAATCTTCAATAAGCTTAGAGATTCGTTTTCCTGTATAAAGAGGGGTTGCTGTATCGTCAATGCCCCAAAAACATAAGGCTTTACTTTTTGATTTGGCAAACTCTTCTTCAAAGTCTTCATCGACCACATTTTTAAATGTTTCATACATTTCATGGGACATTCCTTGCACATCAGGTGCTACAAAAAGTTCTCGAATTCGCTTAAACCCTAAAGGTCGAAGTAACTTAAAAGTCGCGATTTTAACCTTGATAGACCATGATTTTTCTGTTACAATACCTGCTGAAGAGAGTAAAACTAAGTACTCTGTATTGAGTAAGGTTGCTACTTTACCACCAAAAGAATGTCCCATGGCTACAAGAGGTTCAATGTTTAAAGTTTCTAAAAACAACATGACTATTTGTGCATAATCTTTAGTGGTTAAAATCATTTCATTTGTACTTGCACCAAAGCCGGGCATATCCAAATAAATATGTTTATAGTCCAATAGCTCTTTAGAAAAAGCTTGTTTCATAATCTCTTTATTACTTCCCCAACCATGTAAAACTAAAATCGTATCTTTTGCACGAGGATTGACCATTTCATAACTTAATTTAAAAGGTTGTTCTTTATAGATTATCTCTTTTACTGCCATTCATTCTACTTTCTTTTTATGTTATATTCAGGATTACTTTTAGCACGTTTGTAGTTTTCTAATTCTAAACGTTCTAGTCTAAGTACCTCTTCTTTGCTATCTCTACTCAATGATAAATGATGCTCTTTTAATAAATGCTTAAACTTTTTAGTATGTGGTACATATAAAGCAAACACCTTGCCAACAATCACGCCATGAGGTAAAAGGGAAAGCAGATGTTTAGTGTTGATATGCTCTTTAAAATTTTCATCCTTAACTTTTGATTCAGCCCATTGCACACAACCATAAGATAAATTATTGAGATATTTAATCAATAAAATAGAATGCAAAATATCACGCTCGGGTTCACTCTCCTCAAACTGTAAATTATCCCAATAACGTTGATCAGAACAGAGTGCTAAGTACTTATCTTCTTCAATAATCTTCTTTAAATCTTCAGATTGTTCTTTTGACCAAAGTTGTTTGTCTTTAGCATAAGCTTTTTGTAAAGCTTTTTTTTCCCACTCAAAAGCATCCAAATGCTTAATGACTATTTTTGTTTTGTCTCCCCCTACCTTATCTTTTTCAAAATAGAGTTCATCCGAAAAAACATTTAAAATAATATTCACATCTTCTAAAACATCTTTTTCAATGATACTCACGTTATTCTCTACAATAAGCACTGTTTGATTCAACTCTGTGAATTCTTTACTATCTTTAGGCAAAGTAACTTTAGGTGCTACAGTAGCACAACCCACAAGCATAAATATATTCAGTAAAACAGTTAAACCATACTTCATTCTAAGCCTTTAGCACAAACATAGGCAGATGAAAATGCCCATTGAAAATTATAACCACCCAGTTCACCTGTCACATCCAACACTTCACCTAAAAAGTACAATCCTTCAACTTTACGACTCATCATAGAAGAAGCGTCTATGTCATCTAAAATTACACCTCCTTTAGTCACTTCTGCTTTAGAGTACCCAAAAGTACCAGCAGGAGCAAAAGAGTAAGTTTTAAAACCTTCTATTTTGAACCATTCATCTGTAGTCAATTTATTACAAGGCTTATCTTCTATGCTAAGTTCTTCTAAAAAAGTTTTCGCCACTCTTGAAGCCAAACCTAATACATTAGAAATATTTTTCTTAGATGATTTTAAAGAGTTTATATTTAAAGTAGGCATAAAATCAATCTCAATTTTACCTTTTTGCCAATAAAGAGAAGCATCCAATATAGCTGGACCAGATATTCCTTTATGTGCAAAAAGCAATGAACCATTTATCTCTTTTTCACCCACTATTATTTTTACTTGTGTTGCAATTCCACTTAAAGATTTAAAAAAAAACTGTTCAGGCTGAACTGTAAACCCAACCAATCCAGCAGAAAGTGTAGCGACTTCATGTCCAAAGCTTTTAGCTATGTCATAACCTATACTTGTAGCACCTAACTTAGGAAAGGAAAGCCCACCAGTTGCTACCACAATCTGTTTAGCTTTTATTTTTCCTTTAGATGTAAACACTTCAAAGCCATCAGTTACTTTTTCTACTTTCTCTATCTGTGTGTTTAGTTGAATATTTTTACGACTAATCTCTTTAGCAAAAATATCTGTCATCTCTTTGGCTGATTTTTCACAAAAATATTGGTGACTTTTACGAACTATCGGCTGAAGCCCTCGTTCACCCAACCAAGACAAAAGTGCATGTTGATCAAAACGTTTAATAACATTACGCACAAAACGTTGCTCACCCACAAAGTTTTTAGGTTTTACATTAGCATTGGTAATATTACATCTTCCCCCACCAGAGACTAAAATCTTAGCACCTACTTTAGAATTGTTATCAATGATTAAAAAATCTCTATTTTTAAGGAGTGAAGCAAGCATAAGTCCACTTGCACCAGCTCCTAATATGACTATATCTGCTTGGTTTTTCATAGTGCAATTATAGCATATTAGATGTTTGTCTTAAAAATCGTAAAAGAGTGCTTTTCATTAATATATTCATAGTTTAAATTAAGTGATAACATTTTCATAATATTTTGAACAATATAAAGTCCTAAACCAAGCCCATTTCCTTTAGAATTAAAAGGTTGAGAAAACTCTTCTAACTTCTCCATAAAAGGCTTACCTTTATTTTCTATTTTTATTTTATCAGCATAAATTCTAATGCTAACTTTTTTATTATTCGAATACTTTAACGCATTGTCTATCAAATTTTTCAATGCCAAAGAAAAGAGTTCAAAGTCAGTATTTAAGATAAGAGGTTCAACTACTACGATATCAACTTTCTCTTCTATCTCCTCCTCTTCCATTATCATTAACTCTAAAGCTTGGTCTATCATCTCTTGAACATTATAGTTATTAAGTTTTAACTCATAACTAGAGCTTAACATCTTTTCTATTTTAGAAAATTCCTCTATGAGTAATTCTAAGCGTTCAAAGACCATGGAATACTGTTCTTTTTTCTTTTCATCTTCTAAAAACTCATTAAGCAATCTACCTTTACCTATGGGGGTTTTTAACTCATGCATAATGGTACGTAAAAAAAGTTGTCGTGAATTCATAAGTGATTCTATTTTTCGTAAAGCATCATCAAAAGCATTCGATACTTGAGCTATTTCATCTTGATTTACACTCTTAAAAGAAACTGACAAGTCACCTTTTTCCACGCTTAATATCTTTTTATGTAAAACTTTTAAAGAACCCAAGCTACGTGTTAACCAAAAATAAAATAATACCAAAAATGACAATGCTAAAAAATATACGACAAAAAGTTCAAAAGGAATCTTTTTAGATGATTTATCTTTTAAAAAAAGTTCAAAATCACGATGCTTAACCCATAAATAAAAACTACTTTGTTTCCGTATAATCTTAATATGTGTTCTCGCCATAGAACGCTTTAAAACTTCTTCTGAACTCTTAACGATACTTTCTATATTTAAAGTTGGTACAAATTCAAATGCATTATTTTGTACAATCTTCAAGAACTCTGGCTCATTAAAATCAACTTCATTATGATTTCTTTTAGCTTCTCTAAAATGTTTCATAACAATTCTAGCCGTTTGCATATAACGCTTTTCCATGGCATTTATTTTTTGACTCTTTTCGATATACATATATGCCGTAAAAAAAGCTGTTAAAAGTAAAACAGCCACTAAAAAAATGATACGGATTTTATTATAAAGTGTCATGAAAGTAACCGATATCCAATACCACGAACAGTTTTTATATTTACTTCATCACCTAATTTTTTTCGTAATCGATTAATAATTACAGCTAAAGAGCCATCTGTTCCATACTCAAAAACTTCTGAATCATAAAGTATTTGTTCTTTTGAAACGGTACTATTTCGGTTTTTAAGAAGCAAACGTATTACCACAAATTCAGCAGGAGTTAAATCCAAGGATAATCCATTTAAAGTTACTTCCTCTTGTGTTTCATTTAAAACCAATGGAAATACAGGCTCTTGGGTATTTTGTGTCTTTTTATAACGACGAAGTAACGAGACAATTCGTGCATACATTTCTTGAGGATCATAAGGTTTTGGAAGATAATCGTCTGCACCCAATTGCAAACCTAATACTTTATCAGAAAGATCAGAACGTGCTGAAGAGATAATAATAGGAATATCATATTTACCCACCACTTCACGACAAACTTCAAGTCCATCCATATTCGGTAAAGTGAGATCTAATATTAAAAGGTCATATTTTTCTATACCAGCACTCAACCCCAAATAAGGATCTTCATAATTGGTTACTTTTAAATTATATTTGGCTAAAAAGTCACTTAAAAGCGATGCATATTCAATATCATCTTCTATCATTAATATATTTATCATGGGATATTATAACTAGTTTGTTTGTAATTTCTAGAGAAAGTATGAATAAAAATAGAAGGGAGTAAGTAAAAAAAGAGAAGAAATCAAAGAGGCAGCGACCTACATTCCCAATCCAGACAGGATAAGTATTATC
Source organism: uncultured Sulfurovum sp. (assembly GCA_902727935.1). Taxonomy (GTDB): domain Bacteria; phylum Campylobacterota; class Campylobacteria; order Campylobacterales; family Sulfurovaceae; genus UBA1140. The sequence goes on from CACVAX010000060.1 coordinate 57,299, forward strand.
GGCGATGGGAGGCTTGACTTCTGGGTTCGGAATGGAG